>NZ_JBIAVS010000079.1:0-1264 GCF_042894545.1 Streptomyces sp. NPDC001530 | reverse complement strand
AAGCCAGTAGAGAAAGTTGTAACTCGAAGTTGTGCCCTTCTCTGTCCGGTCCCGGGAGATGCTTGACACTTCGGTCCCAGCTGATGGTTGACAGTGGCCGTGATCGGCTTTTCTGTGCGCGTCGTTGCGGCGTGTGGCAGGAGGCCGGGATTGGCGCTGGTGGAGTTGTCGGTTGTCGAGCAGAGATACCGGGCTGTGCTTGCGGTGCTGGCGGGTGCGACGGTGACGGAGGTCGCCGCGCAACTGGGCGTGTCCAGGCAGACGGTGAGTGGGTGGAAGTCGCGGTATGCCGCCTCGGGTCTGGCGGGGTTGGCGGATCGGTCGCGTAGGCCGGCCTCGTGTCCGCATCAGGCCTCTGCGGATGTGGAGGCGGCGGTGTGCGAGTTGCGGCGCAAGCATCCCCGCTGGGGTCCGCGGCGGATCGCTCATGTGCTGGAGCGTTCTGGGGCGGTGGCGCCGGTGCCGTCGCGGATGACGGTGTATCGGATCTTGGTGCGGCATGGCTTGGTGGAGCCGGGTGTTCGGCGTCGGCGGCGTGCGGATTACAAGCGCTGGCAGCGGGATGCGCCGATGCAGTTGTGGCAGATGGACATCGTCGGTGGGGTGATGCTGGTCGACCTGCTGACCGGGGAGCTGACCGAGGCCAAGGTCGTGACGGGTGTGGACGATCACTCCCGGTATTGCGTGATCGCGTCGGTGGTGGTCCGGGCGACGGGGCGGGCGGTGTGTTCGGCGTTCGTGGAGGCTTTGCGGGTGTTCGGGGTGCCGGAGGAGGTGCTGACGGACAACGGCAAGCAGTTCACCGACCGGTTCGGGCAGGGCGGTGAGGTTTTGTTCGACCGGGTCTGCCGGGAGAACGGGATCGCGCACCGGCTGACCCAGCCGGCGTCGCCTACCACGACGGGCAAGGTCGAGCGGTTCCATCAGACGCTGCGGCGTGAACTCCTCGATGGCTGCGGTCCGTTCGAGAGTATCGAGGCGGCGCAGAGAGCGCTGGATGGGTGGGTGGAGGAGTACAACTCCTCGCGTCCGCATCAGGCGCTGGAGATGCAGAGCCCGGCGGACCGGTTCACGCCGGTTGCTGAGCAGGAGCGGGAGGTGCTCGGCCTGAAGGTGCCGGGGGTGCTCTCGCTCGTCCCGCAGCAGCGGACGGTTCCTGTCGTGGCGCCTCCTGCCGCGGAGTCGGCTGAGCTGGTGCCCGCCGAGGTGGTGACGGAGGGGCCTGAGCTGCAGGATGGGCTGGTGCCGGTCGAGCATGGCGGGC
>NZ_JBIAVS010000078.1:0-1463 GCF_042894545.1 Streptomyces sp. NPDC001530 | reverse complement strand
GGACGCCGAGGGGGCTATCGTCGAGAGGGAGAACGACCGGTCTTCCTACCCTTTGGGGAATGGCCTCTCGGCCTTCTGGGGCGGGACTGCCTCCAGGCAGAGAACCTGCCAGGGATCCCCGGTGCACGTCGAAGAGAGATCAAAAAGTTCTATGAAAGCAACCCGCGCCCCGGCCTGGCCGGGGCCCCGCAGAGGGCCGCTGATTCGCGCGGCCCCGATGGGGTCAGCCGTCAGACCGGATCAGCCGGACCGCGTTCAGCAGGGTCTTGTGGGCGGCCGTCGAGTCGTCCAGGTAGCCGGCGGCCATCGCGCCGTCGTACAGCATCAGCAGCGCACCGGCGGCCGACTCCGGGTCGGCGTGGCCGAGCCGGGTGAGCAGCTGCTGGAAGAGGGTGCGGATCCAGTTCCGGTGGGACGTCACCAGGCCGCGGATCGGATGGCCGGCGTCCGGGTACTCGGCGGCCGCGTTCAGGAACGGCGATCCGCGAAAGCCGCGCTCGCGGGCGTGCTCGGCGATGGCCTCGAAGATCAGGTCGATCGCCTCCGCGGGCGGGTGCCCGGCGGCCAGCGGTTCGGCCACCTCCTTGTAGTAGGCGTCCTTGGTCAGCAGGTAGGCCACGACCAGGTCGTCCTTGGAGGCGAAGTGCCGGTAGAAGGTCGCCTTGGTCACCCCGGCCTCGGCGATCAGCCGCTCCACCCCGATCGCGCGGACGCCCTCGTAGTAGAACAGCCGCGACGCGGCCCGGACCAGGCGTTCGCGAGGCGGTAGTTCTCCCTCGGTCTTGATCTCTCGACGCGTGCTGTCGGTGGTCTTCTGCCCAGTGCTGCTCACTTCCCCATTGTGCCCTCGGCCCTGCCCTGAGCGGCCTCTACCCCCATACGGCCCCCACCCATAGGGCGGTCCTCCCCCTGTCCCGTACGGCCCGCAGCAGCGCGGCCGTTCATCGAAAGGCTTGAACCCATGACTCGTCGTCTTGAAGGAACCGTCGCCCTGGTCACCGGGGCATCCAGCGGCATCGGGCACGCCACCGCCCTGGAGCTTGCCCGCGAGGGCGCCTCCGTGGCCCTGGTCGGCCGGCGCGAGGACCGGCTCACCGACCTCGCCGCGGAAATCACCGGCGCCGGCGGCAAGGCCCTGGTCGTGCCCGCCGACATCACCACCGCCCAGGCCGCCGCGGAAGCGGTCGAGCGGACCGTCGAGAACCTGGGCCGCCTGGACATCCTGGTCAACAACGCCGGCCTCATGCTGCTCGGGCCCGCCCCCAGTGCGGACCTGAACGACTGGCGGCGCATGATCGACATCAACCTCATGGGCCTGATGTACACCGCCCACGCGGCCGTCCCCCACCTGGTCAAGGCCGCCGCCGAACAGCCGCGTCAGGTCGCCGACATCGTCAACATCGGCTCACTCGCCGGCCGCAACGCCTACGCCATGTCCGCCGTCTACAGCGCCACCAAGTTCG
>NZ_JBIAVS010000077.1:0-1496 GCF_042894545.1 Streptomyces sp. NPDC001530 | reverse complement strand
TTTCGCTATCTGGCCTGGTCAGAGGCGTCGTCCGGAGTGTAGTTGGCTGATGGCGTGTCAGGGGCGGTCTTGGCGGACCGCCCCTCCAACGAGTGGGTTCGTCGCCGGTAGTGGCAGTGGCGGGCGACGGCTTGGCGCCTGCGCCGCCATTGCGACCAGCTCACTGCGTGGATGCGAAGCGGTAGGCGGGGCCGGGGTGCGGGGCGAGTTGCCAGGAGCCGGCGGACTTCCGCCACGGTGAGCGGAGCCAGGGTGCCGGAACCGTTTCTGCATCCCCTTTTGCGGCTGCCTGGGCCGCCGTGGCCGCGAGAAAGGCGTGGGCGAGCATGGCCAGGGTGATGTGCCGCATCCAGCCGGTGTATCGGCGGACTTCGTACTGGTCCAGGCCGCATTCGTTCTTCGCGGCCTGGAAGCATTCCTCGATCGCCCACCGGCGCCCGGCGACCTGCACCAGCCGGTCGATGCCCGTGTCCACCGGGGCATAGCCGAGGTAATAGGCGATCTCGTCGGGCCTGCTGATGCTGCGGCGGGCCAGCGCCCAGCGTTGATGTGTGGGCCTGTCGCCGTCGAAGTCCTTGTTCACGGGGAGCTGGACGGCTGCCCAGTGGTAGACGCGCGGGCCCTTGGCGCCGTCGCCGCACGAGCGCCTCTCCCACGCCTCGTCCGGTGCCTGAGTGAACAGGTGGTCGATGCGGCCGAAGCGCGGCACCTGCTGGGACTTCGGGACGGCCAGGACGTAGCCGATGGCGGTCTCTTCCAGCAGGCGGCGGAAGCGCCATTCCTGGCCGTAGGCGGAGTCGGCTGTCACCCAGGCGATCGGCAGCGGCGAGGCGAGTGCGCGCAGCACCATCACGGTGGCCAGCTCTCCCTTGGTGGCGAAGGTCCGCTCGTCGGGGATCTTCGCGGCGCGGCAGCGGTCGCGGTCGTTTGTCCAGGACTTGGGCAGATACAGCTCGCGGTCCACCAGGGCCCGGCCGCGGGTGGTGGCGTAGGCGGCGAAGACGCCGATCTGGCAGTTTTCGGTGCGGCCGGCGGTGCCGGAGTACTGGCGCTGCACCCCGGCGGAGGTGGTGCCCTTCTTGACGAAGCCGGTGTCGTCGAGGATGAGTACCCCGTCGTCCTCGCCGAGTTTCTCGGCGACGTATGCCTGCAGGTCGTCGCGGACGCCGTCGGCATTCCAGGTGGCCCCGTTCAGCAGCCGCTGCAGGCCGTCAGGGGTGCGGTGGCCGGCGTATTCGGCCAGCTGCCAGCCGTTCTTGCGGCCGACCGGGCCGAGCAGGGCGCGGACGTAGTCCCGCATCCGGCGTCGCAGGTCGGCGCGGCCAAAGCGCTGGCCGATGCGGAGAAAGAGGTCGTCGAGTTCACGGTCCCAGGTCGCGTCCGCAAGGTCGTCGATCACGTTGGGAGGCTGCCCGGATCGCAGCCCACACAGTGCTCGATGCACTCGTTGGAGGGGCGGTCCGCCAAGACCGCCCCTGACACGCCATCAGCCAACT
>NZ_JBIAVS010000076.1:0-1586 GCF_042894545.1 Streptomyces sp. NPDC001530 | reverse complement strand
AGCTTGATGTTTAACCTCGCTGTTGTTTCAAGCGGACATGCTCGGTGAGGGTTTCGACTCGTTTCACGGTCTTCCCGGGCTCGTGGCGTGGTGCTGACCTGCGGTTCTTCGAGCCCGGTGGGCGTCCGGGCCCAGGCCGGGAGTGTTTGGGCACGCCAGCGGGACGGGCGGTCTTCACGCGGAGGTGACGGAACCCCCGGCGGACCCGGGCGGGGGTGAGCCGGCGAGCCTGCGCCGGCCGTTCCCAGGGGCGGCGCAGATCCTCGGCGAGGGGCCGGGCGAGGCGGAGTTGGGTGTGAGCGGCGATGATCAGCCAGGTCCACAAGTCGGCAGTGGCGGGGTCGCGGACCTTCGGCACGGTCCAGCCCAGGGTCTGCTTGAACAGCCGGAAGGTATGTTCAAGATCGAATCTGCGGAGGAACGCCTGCCAGCGCACATCGACGTCGTCGCCGGTCATGCCGGTGCGCGAGGACCACAGCCAGACCGGCTTCGGGTCACGGTCGCCAGGCAGGTGCTCGACCTTCAGTCGGATCAACGTGCCGTGGATCAGGGGGAGTTCGCCGCAGTGGTCGAGCCAGGGGCCGCGGGCCTGCAGGCGGGGGTGCATCCGGTCCCAGGCGAGGGCTTCGGCCCGGCCGTAGCGGGCGGTGTCGCAGGTCGTGGCGGCGTTGGGGGCGTGCCACGATTCGGGTTTGGCGAATGTGAGGACACCGCCGTGCTTGCGGGGCTGCCCGCCGCGCGGGGTGGAGCGGCGCGGTCCGGCGTCGCGGAGCATGACCCGGTCCGAGCGCAGGCGGCCGACCAGCTCGACGGGCAGACCAGACAGGACGTAGGCGAGGCGGGTGACGTCGTAGCCGGTGTCCATGACGATGAGAATGTCGGGGTCTCCCGGGCGCCACTGCCCCGCTCGCACGAGCCGGGTGACGACCTCGCGGAGCTGGCCGGCAGTCACTGCGGTCGCGTCGTCCGCCGGCCCGAGCCGGATCGCGTCCAGCAGCGCCGTCCAGGACGTGCGGCCGGTCTCCAGGGCGGCGACGAAGGAGTAGGGCCAGCCGGGGATGAACTGATCTGCACTGCGGCCCCGCCCGTAGACGTGGCAGAACAGCAACTCCGGGCTGGTGGGGGCGTCGGGACGCAGCCAGTTGCTCACGTCGACGGCGAGCACGATCCGCCCGTCGGCGGCGCGCGGCAGCGGCGTGGAGGCAAGCAGCCTGCGCAGGCGGCGCGGCTCCAGCCAGCCGTGATTGACCGCGTCGTACATCGCCCCGTGCCCGCGACGGTGCTCAGCTGTCAGTGTCAGCTCGACCAGCGAGGTGACCGGACCGTCCGTGCACAGCACGGCGTCGGTGAGCTCGAAGAGCGCATCCGCGCGGCTGTAGAGGCATTCGTAGAACTCAACTCGAAAGCGGGACAACACGTCCAACGGCTCGACGGAGGGGGCATCGGTGGACAGACTCATCGTCAGCGGCCGTTCCTTCGCACTTCGTTACTCGACATCTCGAAGCGTGGAGGACGGCCGCGTCACGCATGCCCGGAAACGGGAGGCTTCAGCAGGTCGGATGACGTGCGAGGTTAAACATCAAGCT
>NZ_JBIAVS010000075.1:0-1629 GCF_042894545.1 Streptomyces sp. NPDC001530 | reverse complement strand
CGACCCTGGCTCACATTCGGTGGTAGCGGAGGGTGACGTTACCCGAGGAGGATTCGGTGGCGGAGCAGGGTGAAGCCTGCTCTGCCGTACATCTGCCGCGCGATCAGCTTGGTCTTCGTGTTGACGCCCTCGGTGGGTCCGTTGCTGTACGACAGCGTGAGAGCGGCGACGACGGCGTCGTGGTCTCGGTCGAGGCCCCGGGTGAAGGCGTGCATATGGGGCAGATCGTCTGGGCGGACCTCGGTAATCCAGCGCTCAAGGGCAACGGCGTTTCCTCGGGCGGGTACCAGGAGCTGGGCGAAGGCCCGGATGTGGGCGGCCAGTTGGGTCATCTCGGGGCAGGCCGCGGTGAGCCGGGCCAGGAGGTCGTGATGCTCGGCCTTGAGGTTGTCGGGCCTGCTGAGCAGCATCCGGGCGAGGCGGCGCGGGGAGATGTGGCTGCGGTCGGCGTCCGCACGGCCTTGGTTGATGTACTTGTGCAGGAGGTTGAGACAGCCCGTGAAGCCGAGTCCCTTGATCTCTTCGAAGAGATGCAGGACGGGGACGGCGGGGTCTTCGGCCCGGCGTTTTCGCAGGTGTTCGCGGTAGGGATCGACAAGGCTGGCACGGTACTTGGGGACGCGGAGCATCCGCTCGGGCTGGTCTGCCCGGGCGTAGCGTTTGACGGTGTTCAGGGCAAGTTGCAGGCGGCGGGCGCATTCGAGCAGGCCCACGCCCTGGTCGAGCAGGTTGTGGACCTGGTGCCAGCGCTCCAGAGTGGTTCGCGCGCGCGGCCCGTCATACAGGGGCGCATCCAGCACGGTGGCCCAGCAACTGCTGTGCGCCTTCACCTCGCTCAGGGCGGCTTCGCACAGGTTGTGCCACACATGCCAGCGATCAGCGACCTGCACCGCGTCGGGCAGAGCTCGGCGGATGGCCTCGGCATAGGTGGCCGAGCCGTCACGGCACACGACCTCGACGCCCGGATGAGCACGCAGCCACGCCTCCAGGGTGTCGGCCGTGCGGTCGGGCAGCACGTCGATCCGCTCATGGGTCTCGGCGTCGATCACCACGGTGGCATAGCGGTGACGCCGGCGCAGGGCGAAGTCGTCGACGCCGATCACGCGGGGCACCCGCGGGGCGGGCAGCGGTATGCGCAGAAGCGTGCGCAGAGCAGTGTGGTGCGACAAGCCCACCGCGAGTGCCGCCAGCAGACGCACCCCTGCCCGGCCTGCTAACTCCTTGACCACCGCCTTGACTTGCCTGGTCAGACGAGCGGTACGCCGTTGGTATCGCTCCAGCACCCCGGGCACCTGCTCGCGGAAGGTATGGCGGCAGCCACGCGTGGGACACACCAGACGCCGCACCCGCACACGGACCACCACCCGCCGCCCGTCCACCGACACATCGGCCACGGTCCGCCTGTGATAACCGTGCACACGGCCGGACGGCGCCCCGCAGCCCGGGCACGGAACCAGATCATCCGGCGTCCGAGCCCACACCAGGATCCGCTCACCCTCGTCGGCCACCTCCTCAACGACCAGCGGCGACAGGCCCGAAAACACCACGTCTACAAGCTCGTTAACATTTCGCACGTCATGCCAACGACCCGCCACCACGCTCAGTCACCACCGAATGTGAGCCAGGGCC
>NZ_JBIAVS010000074.1:0-1689 GCF_042894545.1 Streptomyces sp. NPDC001530 | reverse complement strand
GGGGGCCCTTTTGCGTAGATCGTTTCCAGTCTTCGAGGTTGAGCACGCCGCTCATCGGCGCCTTTACTCGGAGGCTTGCGAAGATGCCGCTGCTGGACCTGGACAAGATCACCGCGGGTCTGTCCAAGACCTGGTCGGGGTTTCTGCGGGACTGGGACCGCTCGCTGCGATCGGGGAACTACCCGGAGACCACCCGCTACAACTATCTGCTGGCGGCCGCCCAGTTGGGCAGCTACTTGAGCGAGTATTCGCCGGACCCGGAGGCCGACGAAGCGGCCGAGGATCCGGCCGACGTCAGCCGCGCACACATTGAGGCGTTCCAGGCGTGGATGATCGAGACGAGGTCGGCATCGACGGCGCTGAACAAGCACAAGGCACTGCAGCAGTTCTTCAAATGGCTGATGCTCGACGAGGGCGAGATCGACCGGTCGCCGATGGAGCGGGTCAGGCAGCCGAAGATGCCGCAGAAGCTGGTCCCGGTCATCCGTGACGAAGAGACCTCCAAGGTCCTCGGCACCTGCAAGGGCAGGCAGTTCGCCCAACTGCGGGACGAGGCGATCATTCGCCTGTACTGCAACACGGGCGCGCGCCTGTCCGAGGTCGGCAACCTCCTGCTCGACGACATCGACATGAGCACCGAGTCGGTGCACTACCACGGCAAGGGCAGCAAGGACCGGCGTGTGCGCTTCGGGCCGAGGACCGCGCGGGCCGTCAGCCGCTACCTGCGGGCCCGCGCCAAGCACAAGGCGGCTGACCTGCCGGATCTTTGGCTGGCCGAGCGGGGGATTCGGCCGCTCGCCCCCAATGGCATCAAGATCATGCTCAAGCGGCGGGGACTTGAGGTCGGGCTGGTCAAGCTCCACGCGCACCGGTGGCGGCACACCTTCGCCCATGAATGGAAGCGCGCCGGCGGCGACACCGGCGACCTGATGCTGCTGCTCGGCTGGACGTCGCAGGAGATGCCCCGCCGCTACGGCGCCAGCGCCGCCGCCGAACGCGCCCAGGAAACCCACCAGCGGATCGGGGTCGGCGATCATGTCTGAACCCGGAGAGCTCCCCGCGCGGCGGGGCGCCGTAGGCGAGCAGCAGCTGGCCTTCCGCTCTGTCACCACGATCACGGGGGTGGTGGTTGGCCTCGCCTTCCTCTTCGGCTTCGGCAACGTCTGGACGCTGGCCCTGCGGCTGGGCGTGTCCGGCTGGGTGGCCCCGCTCGTCGCACCCGCCGTGGACCTGTCCGTCCTGGCGCTACTGCTGGCGATCCGGTATCTCGCCCTCTACGGTGCCCCCGAGGCGGCACTGCGCCCGGCCCGCAGGCTGCTGCTCCTGGCCAGTCTGCTCACGCTCGCCCTCAACGTCACCGAACCGCTGCTCGTGGGCGCGTACGGGCGGGCGGCTTTCGACGCCGTGGGTCCGCTGCTGCTGATCGGGTGGGCCGAGGTCGGCCCCGGCCTGCTGCAGGCCATCAGCGGTGTCCGTGCCGTCGCTAACGATGCGCCGACATTGCCGCGCAGCAGCTCCGGCTCCACCGCAGGGCGACTGCGCAGCGTGCCGGCGGCCGAACCCGGCACCTGGGACGACGGCGCCGATGATCTTCTCGAACGGGCTCGGGCGGAAGATGCCCGGCACTGGCAGACCCACCGGCGGCCGATTTCTGCGGAAACACTCCGCAAGCGCCTGCATATCGGCGCC
>NZ_JBIAVS010000073.1:0-1722 GCF_042894545.1 Streptomyces sp. NPDC001530 | reverse complement strand
CTAGAAGGCTCATGAAGATCTTGCTGAGGGGCTGTCCGGCTGCAGGCCGGGCCGGCCCTTCGGTGCTATGTGCCAGTCGGTGCGAGTGTCCAGGTGCCGCTGGTGTGGGTGAGTCCGAGGTTGATCAGGCGGCGGAGGTTGAGGGCGGCGGCGCGGGTGTGGAGCCAGGCGTCGTTGGCGATGGTGCCGCGGTAGCGGAGTCTGCGGTTGCCGTGGTGGACGAGCCAGGCGACGGCGCGTTCGATCGGTGGTCTCCAGCGTCGGTAGTCGGCTTGCCAGCCGGGGTCGGTAGCGGCTTGGTGGCGGGCGGCCGCGAGCAGGTCGTGGTGCGGGCGGATGGTCAGGATGCGTCCGGCCTTGGCCTTGGTGCACCGTTCGCGCAGGAAGCATCCGGTGCACAGGTTTCCGAAGGTCGCTTTGCGCTGGTGGTGCTGCCCGCTGGGATCGGCCAGGGCAACGGTGTGCCCTTGGGGGCAGGTCACGGTGGCGGCGGTGGTGTCGATGGTGAAGTCATCGAGGGTGAAGCCGCCGGGGACGGCGGGCCGCAGCGGGGCGGGCTTGAGGAACAGTCGATGCCCGGCCTGGTGGAGGGCTTGGCGGGCGTCGCCGGTGGAGTAGGCGGTATCGCCGAAGGCATCCACCGGCCCGGTCTCGTCGGCGAGCAGCTCAAGTCCCATGGCGGCCTCGTGGTGCTCGGCCCCGGCGCCGGGCCGCAGAGCAACGGCGGTGTATAAGCCGGTCTCGGGCTCGATGGCCAGGTAAGCCTTGAAGCCGTCCTGCTGGTGGCTGCGGGTCTTGTGGACGTGCCGGGCTTCGGGATCGACGGTGGAGACCATCCGGTTTGGGGCGGTCCCTTGGGTGATGCGCCAGCGGCCGTCGCGGCCGTCGGAGTCCTCGGCCGGCTCGACGTCCTGGCCCGCGACCAGGGCCAGGATGCCGACCGCGTTGGCGGCTTTCTCGCCGAGTTGCTGGTCGGGCAGGTGGCCCAGCAGCCGCAGCGCGTCCGTGACCAGGGCGTCGACCAGCTCGGCGCGGGCCTGCTCGTCGTTCCAGGCGATGCGGGGCTTGCCCGGGTCGGTGTAGTCGTGGGCGGTGCACTGCACCGCTGCCACCTCGGCTGCTGCGGGGACCTCGCGGATCACCGCCCGGACAGCGGCGATGAGCTGGGTGACGGTGTCCTGGGTGGCGACCGCGTCGTCCAGCACGGTGGAGTCCAGCGCCCGGCGGTGCTTGCCCTTCAGCACGCCGGTAGCTTTCACGACCTCGCGCACAGCCTCGAAGACCCGGTTCGGGCGGGTGGAACGGGCCAGTCGGCGGCGGAAGTAGGCCAGCAGTGACGGGTCGAACGCCATGTCGTGCAGGCCGAGCCCGCACGCGGCCTTCCACCGCAGGTCGCACCGCAGTTCCTGGACCGTCTCGAAGTCCGACAGCCCGTGCAGGGCCTGAAGCGTGATCGCAGCGGCCAAAATCTGCGGCGGCATACTGGGCCGCCCGTTCGCCGACGGATACATGTCCGCGAACAACTGAGCCGGAAACAGCCGCCCCCGATGCTCAGCCAGGAACGCGAACACGCTCCCAGCCGGAATCAGGTCCCGGCATGTCTCCCACACGTCCGGCCCGACGGTCTCGCCGACCCACTCGCCCATCGCCACACGACGAGTCTGGCCCTGCCGCTGACGCGGCAGGGCCAGAACCCAAGATCTTCACGAGCCTTCTAGGGCC
>NZ_JBIAVS010000072.1:0-1939 GCF_042894545.1 Streptomyces sp. NPDC001530 | reverse complement strand
GGGGTCGGGTGGCCCGGGGGAATCGCACCCCCGGGCTCCCACAGAACGGAGCGTGACAGTCTCCCGTCACTCCGCTCTTGTCATCCTGGTCACCAGGCGATGGAGGCTTCGGTCGTCCACTTCCACTGTGCGAACAGCCGGGGATAGCGTTTGGCGATCCCCCGCATACACTCGACGGCCTTTCTCAGCCCCGCGAGCCGTTTGTACTTCCGGCGGATCCATCGCACCAAGTAGGCGTTGATGCGCGCCAAGAGGGGATACAACGCCGACCGGTAGAACCGGCCGTAGTAGTTCATCCAGCCCGCCACGATCGGATTGATCTCCTTGGCGAGCCCTACGAACGTGAAGTTGGGACGGCGATGTAGCCGCCAGCGGCGGACTTCTTCGCTCATCTTGTTCAGGGCGTCCTTGCTGACCGCCGGCATGAAGGCCAGAAACATCCGGCCACTCTTGGCACGGGCACCGCGCGGGCGGAACGTGAACCCCAGGAACGTGAACGCCGTGTGCTCATAAGAGCCCCGGCGGTTGCTGTCCTTGCAGTACACGATCTTGGTCTTGTCGGGATGCAGTCGCAGCCCGACCTCTTCCATCCTGTTCCCGAGCTCCGTCAGGACCTTGCGGGCCTGGCGCTCGCTGACGCAGTGCACGACCGCGTCGTCGGCATAACGTTCGAACTGGACGTCCGGATAGGTCCGGGCGAGCCAGGTGTCGAACGCGTAGTGCATGAACAGGTTCGCCAGCACGGGCGAGACCGCAGATCCTTGCGGGGTTCCCCGATCTCGCTTCTGCAAGGTGCCGTCGGGCAGTTGAAGCGGCGCTTGGAGCCACCGCTTGACATACAAAATCACCCATACGGCATCGGTGTGAGCCTCGACAGCCTTGACGATGAGGTCCCACCGGACGCTGTCGAAGAACTTCTGGATGTCGAGATCGATCACCCAGTCCTTCTTCCAACACCGTGTCCGGCAGCGCTCCACCGCGTCCAGGGCCGACCGTCTTGGCCGGTAGCCATAGGAGTCTTCGTGGAACACCGGTTCCACGCGAACCCCCAGGTGCTTGGCCACAACGGTCTGAGCGACCCTGTCGGCGACGGTGGGGATGCCGAGCATCCTCATCCCGCCGCCATGCTGCTTCGGAATTTCCACCGCACGCACCGGAGGGGGAAAGTACGTCCCCGACGACATCCGATTCCAGATCTTGTACAGGTTTCCCCGCAGATCAGACTCGAAGTCAGCAATGGACTGCCCATCCACCCCGGGCGCACCCTGATTCCTCTTCACATCCTGAAAAGCCTCCCAGACCTCCCACTTCGAGATCTCAAACGGCTTGCCTAAAGATTTCAACTGCTCCATCGGCTCCTCCCGGAGAGCATCCGGTTGACCAAACGAACACAGCCACGGATGACCCGGCCCCTTCGCTCCACCCCCATTACAGGGGCTTCCTCACTACTACGGGCCGGTCCGCCAGCGCACCCCGCGACGGTACTCAGTCCCTTACGGATTCAGCCGCTTGGGACGCTCCCTCTCGCCGCCCTGACCAGGACGGACAGTGTCGGGGCACGCCTTCTCCCGTTCCACGTGAAAGCAGCAGATCAGGCTCACGTCGCCTACATGCCGGACACCACCTGGCCAATAGACGGGCTCCCGCCAGGCTCATCCCGAGGGCCGGTTACACAACCTCGGTTTCGATGTCAGCTGATTCCGTTACGACACATCAATGACGATTCGCTTGCGCTCGTCTTCCTGATCCCCACCTGACGCCTCTTACGGCGCCGTTTCCTCATCGCTCACCACGACGGTCTTCAGCCAACGCAGCATGAGGTGGTTTGAAGCCTCCCCCCGCAGGGCGACTCCGAAGGGCCAAAGTCCTTCATCTTCCACGCAGCACCGCAACAAGGTGCTCTACCTACATCGAACTCCTCCTTGCGTTCGGGACACAC
>NZ_JBIAVS010000071.1:0-2090 GCF_042894545.1 Streptomyces sp. NPDC001530 | reverse complement strand
ACTGTCAACCATCAGCTGGGACCGAAGTGTCAAGCATCTCCCGGGACCGGACAGAGAAGGGCACAACTTCGAGTTACAACTTTCTCTACTGGCTTTCAAGCACCCGTCGTCGCTTCGCTCCTCCGGGCGGGCGCGGGCGGCCGGCGGCGCCCGCGCTCATGTCTCCGCCCCGCTCGGCACCGCCGACCGCCCACTCCCACCCAAGAGGCAGGCACACGGGCATGAGGTCAGAACGTGTCGTGGCTGGGGCGGTCGGCTCCACGACTTGGCTCCACGACTTTAGACAGCCACTTTGGGGCGAGCCTCGAAGATCATGGCCCCAACGTCGTACTTTACCGGGCAGGTCCAGTACCTAACGTCGCGTCGCTATTTGGCGGGTGGTTGGGGTGTGACGCGGGGGTCTCGCCTCGGCGGCAGATAGTGATCGTGTAGGTGACGTTGCCGGTGGGCACCGGTCCGGGGGCTCGCACGCGGTGATTGGGTGCTTGTCTGGCCCGGGGCCTGACGCGGTGAGGCCTGCGGGGGATGAGCTGGGCCAGGGCTTCGGCCTGGACGAGGGTGATCAGCGGGGGCTGTCCCGCGGCTGGCCGGTAGTGCAGGTGACGGCGGGTGGTGCGCAGGACCGCGGTGAAGGAGATGCGATCGGGGTCCAGTGGCCGGCCGGTCGTGGGATCCAGGCTGGCCTGGGCAGCGCGGGCGCGCTGTGCCTGCAGGTATTGGTGGGTGATGAGCAGTCCGTAGATCTCCTGCACGACGCCGTCGGGGCTGTGGGAGCGCAACAGGGGCCGGTGATCGCGTTGGAGGATCTTGGCTTCGAACAGGCTGGTCTCGCTGTTCCAGCGTTCCGCATAGGCCGCGGCGACTTGCTGGGCCGGGGCTTCGTCAGGGTCCAGCAGGCTGGTGATCACACGCAGTGGGCGGGTGCGGGGTGGTCGTGTTCGGGGGTGGCGGTGATGTCGGCGTCCACGACCCGCACCGCGACGCCGTGCGGGTGGCCCGGCGGCATGCGCCGGTTGCAGAAGCGGGAGGCGGCCTGGCGCTGGCTGGAGGCCCGGTCCGGAACGCAGGACAAGAAGCTTCCGTCCGCCAGTTCGCGCAGGTGGGGAAGCCAGTGGTGGGAGTGCGCGCGGACAATGAAGTCGGCGCCGCAGGCGGTGACTTGGGCGAGGATGTCGTGTCCGTGAAAGGCCCGGTCCATCAGCACGAGCTGCCCGCCGGACAGGGTCGGCTTTGTGGCCAGATGCTTGGCCAGCGCGACCTCGTTGTCCCGGCGCGGACCGAAGCGGGCGTCGAGAATGCCGCGGGTGCCGCAGGCGATCAGCAGAACGAGCTTGACCTGGGGATAGCGCCCGGGCTTGTGGCTGCCACCAGGCGGCGGTCCGAACGCCTTGATATTGGCCGGCGTGGGCGCGGCCGCAAGAACGGTGCCGTCCAGCGCGAGCATCAGCAGGCGCCGGCCGAAGGCGAAAGCGCCGGGCGACTGCGGTGTGGTCAAGGGGCCACGCACCTGCTCGAACAGGACTTTCAACGGCCCGGAGCCCAGTCGTGCGCGAGCCTTGGAGACGGCGGAAGTGCCCGCCACCCGCAAGGCTCCCGCATGAACCGCGGTGCGCAGCCCGTCGGTCAGCCTGCGCAGGAGCTCCGCATAACCGTCGCTGAAGTGCAGGCACATCGCCAGCACGAAGTAGACCACCGCGCTGGCCGGCAGACATGCACACCAGCGTTTCTCCCCTCGCCCACACGAGCGGACAGCTTCCTCCACCGCCTGCGGGGAGATGAACTCATCCAGCGCCTCAAGCCGGATACCGGTCGCCACCCGCGCCGCTGCTATCCGCTGCCCGGCCCTGGAGTTTGCTCCCGCTGCGGGGACACGATGACAAGACATCGAGGCTCCACAGGCCAGATTTCTCACCGCTATCCGACCTGCCAGGGGCCTCGATGGCCGTCAACCCCCGCACCCCCACACGCGCCCCAACTGCCCCTTTGCGACGTGACGTTACTGACCTCGTCGGAGTGTTGTCGGGGGTGACGTGTACTGATCCCTGCGGTAGGCCGGTTGTATGCGGTACGCGCAGGGCGGCGGACTGACG
>NZ_JBIAVS010000070.1:0-2684 GCF_042894545.1 Streptomyces sp. NPDC001530 | reverse complement strand
GTTCGGCGGCGTCCTACTCTCCCACAGGGTCCCCCCTGCAGTACCATCGGCGCTGTGAGGCTTAGCTTCCGGGTTCGGAATGTAACCGGGCGTTTCCCTCACGCTATGACCACCGAAACACTATGAAACTCTCAACTACCGCACCACACCCGGTGGCCCCGGGCATGGGGTTGTTCGTGGTTTCAGAACCAACACAGTGGACGCGAGCAACTGAGGACAAGCCCTCGGCCTATTAGTACCAGTCACCTCCACACCTTGCGGTGCTTCCAGATCTGGCCTATCAACCCAGTCGTCTACTGGGAGCCTTACCCCATCAAGTGGGTGGGAGTCCTCATCTCGAAGCAGGCTTCCCGCTTAGATGCTTTCAGCGGTTATCCCTCCCGAACGTAGCCAACCAGCCATGCCCTTGGCAGGACAACTGGCACACCAGAGGTTCGTCCGTCCCGGTCCTCTCGTACTAGGGACAGCCCTTCTCAAGACTCCTGCGCGCGCAGCGGATAGGGACCGAACTGTCTCACGACGTTCTAAACCCAGCTCGCGTACCGCTTTAATGGGCGAACAGCCCAACCCTTGGGACCGACTCCAGCCCCAGGATGCGACGAGCCGACATCGAGGTGCCAAACCATCCCGTCGATATGGACTCTTGGGGAAGATCAGCCTGTTATCCCCGGGGTACCTTTTATCCGTTGAGCGACGGCGCTTCCACAAGCCACCGCCGGATCACTAGTCCCGACTTTCGTCCCTGCTCGACCCGTCGGTCTCACAGTCAAGCTCCCTTGTGCACTTACACTCAACACCTGATTGCCAACCAGGCTGAGGGAACCTTTGGGCGCCTCCGTTACCCTTTGGGAGGCAACCGCCCCAGTTAAACTACCCATCAGACACTGTCCCTGATCCGGATCACGGACCCAGGTTAGACATCCAGCACGACCAGAGTGGTATTTCAACGACGACTCCACCCAAGCTGGCGCTTGAGCTTCACAGTCTCCCACCTATCCTACACAAGCCGAACCGAACACCAATATCAAACTGTAGTAAAGGTCCCGGGGTCTTTCCGTCCTGCTGCGCGAAACGAGCATCTTTACTCGTAGTGCAATTTCACCGGGCCTATGGTTGAGACAGTCGAGAAGTCGTTACGCCATTCGTGCAGGTCGGAACTTACCCGACAAGGAATTTCGCTACCTTAGGATGGTTATAGTTACCACCGCCGTTTACTGGCGCTTAAGTTCTCAGCTTCGCCAGGACGAATCCTGACTAACCGGTCCCCTTAACGTTCCAGCACCGGGCAGGCGTCAGTCCGTATACATCGCCTTACGGCTTCGCACGGACCTGTGTTTTTAGTAAACAGTCGCTTCTCGCTGGTCTCTGCGGCCACCCCCAGCTCACGGAGTAAATCCGGTCACCGGTGATGGCCCCCCTTCTCCCGAAGTTACGGGGGCATTTTGCCGAGTTCCTTAACCATAGTTCACCCGAACGCCTCGGTATTCTCTACCTGACCACCTGAGTCGGTTTAGGGTACGGGCCGCCATGAAACTCGCTAGAGGCTTTTCTCGACAGCATAGGATCATCCACTTCACCACAATCGGCTCGGCATCAGGTCTCAGCCACAAGTGCGACGGATTTGCCTGTCGCACGGCCTACACCCTTACCCCGGGACAACCACCGCCCGGGATGGACTACCTTCCTGCGTCACCCCATCACTCACCTACTACAGGTCTGGTCCGTCGGCTCCACCACTCCCCCTTGCCCGAAGGCTCCGGGGCGGCTTCACGGACTTAGCATCGCCTGGTTCGATGTTTGACGCTTCACAGCGGGTACCGGAATATCAACCGGTTATCCATCGACTACGCCTGTCGGCCTCGCCTTAGGTCCCGACTTACCCTGGGCAGATCAGCTTGACCCAGGAACCCTTAGTCAATCGGCGCACACGTTTCTCACGTGTGTATCGCTACTCATGCCTGCATTCTCACTCGTGAACCGTCCACCACTGCCTTCCGGCGCGGCTTCACCCGGCACACGACGCTCCCCTACCCATCACAGCGGGCGTTGGCCCTCATGCTGCAATGACACGACTTCGGCGGTACGCTTGAGCCCCGCTACATTGTCGGCGCGGAATCACTAGACCAGTGAGCTATTACGCACTCTTTCAAGGGTGGCTGCTTCTAAGCCAACCTCCTGGTTGTCTGTGCGACTCCACATCCTTTCCCACTTAGCGTACGCTTAGGGGCCTTAGTCGATGCTCTGGGCTGTTTCCCTCTCGACCATGGAGCTTATCCCCCACAGTCTCACTGCCGCGCTCTCACTTACCGGCATTCGGAGTTTGGCTAAGGTCAGTAACCCGGTAGGGCCCATCGCCTATCCAGTGCTCTACCTCCGGCAAGAAACACACGACGCTGCACCTAAATGCATTTCGGGGAGAACCAGCTATCACGGAGTTTGATTGGCCTTTCACCCCTAACCACAGGTCATCCCCCAGGTTTTCAACCCTGGTGGGTTCGGTCCTCCACGACCTCTTACAGCCGCTTCAACCTGCCCATGGCTAGATCACTCCGCTTCGGGTCTTGAGCGCGCTACTCTACCGCCCTGTTCGGACTCGCTTTCGCTACGGCTTCCCCACACGGGTTAACCTCGCAACACACCGCAAACTCGCAGGCTCATTCTTCAAAAGGCACGCAGTCACGAGA
>NZ_JBIAVS010000069.1:0-2862 GCF_042894545.1 Streptomyces sp. NPDC001530 | reverse complement strand
CCCCAGTCGGGGTGCGCGGCCCGCAGCGGATCCTCGTGCTCGTACAGCGGACGTCCGTCGAACTCGGCCAGCGCCCAGTCGTCGCGCGGGAAGTGCGCGGGCACCCAGTCCATCAGTACGCCGATGCCGGCCCGGTGCAAGGCGTCCACCAGGTACTTGAAGTCGTCCGGGGTGCCCAGCCGGGCCGTCGGCGCGTAGAACCCGGTGACCTGATAGCCCCACGACCCGCCGAAGGGATGCTCGGCCACCGGCATCAGCTGCACATGGGTGAAGCCCAAGTCGGAGACGTACGCGGGGAGTTGATCGGCAAGCTGGCGATACGTCAGCCCGGGGCGCCAGGACGGCAGATGCACTTCATAGGCGGAAAACGGAGCCTCGTGCACCGGACGACTCTCCGCGCGCCCCGCCATCCACTCGGAGTCTCCCCACCCATAGGATGACTCCGTCACGATCGACGCCGTCGCCGGAGGCACCTCGGTGCGGCGGGCCATCGGGTCGGCACGCAGGGTGCGCGTACCGTCGGGGCGGGTGATGTCGAACTTGTAGCGCGTTCCCTCGCCGATGCCGGGGAGGAACAGCTCCCACACACCGGAGGAGCCGAGCGACCGCATCGGAAATCCGGTGTTGCCGTCCCAGTGGCAGAAGTCCCCACAGACCCTGACGCCGCGCGCGTTCGGGGCCCACACCGTGAAGCGGGTGCCGGTCACGCCCTGGTGCACCATCGGCTCCGCGCCGAGCGCCTTCCACAGCTCCTCGTGCCGGCCCTCGCTGATCAGATGCAGATCGAGTTCGCCCAGCGCGGGCAGGAAGCGGTACGGGTCCTGCACGTCGAAGTCGGTGCCGTCGTACGTCACCGACAGCGTGTACTCGGGCATCGCGTCGAGCGGCAGTACGCCGGAGAAGAGGCCGTCACCCACGTCGTCCAGCTTCGTGCGCAGCCCGTTCACCACGACGGCCACCGCCTGGGCGTAGGGACGCAGCGCGCGGAACACGACGCCGCCTGGCACCGGGTGCGCGCCGAGCAGCGCGTGAGGATCGTGATGTGCCCCCGACAGCAGGCGCTCGCGGTCTGTCGCGTCCATGGAAGCGGCAGTGAGCGGCCGTACGTTGACCGATGCGGTGCGGACTGTCACGGGTTCAGCCTCCTCGAAAGGGGATAGGGAGCGGGTGGGGTGGTGCGGGTGAAAGGCCTTCAGCAGCGTTCGGCGAGACGCCTGACCGCCGCCATCGGCACGGGCAGCCAGTCAGGACGGTGTCTCGCCTCGTACAGCACTTCGTACACGGCCCGGTCCGTCTCGTACGCGCGCAGCAGCGCGGGTTCCTCGCGCGGGTCCCAGTCCGCCTCGGCGGCATAGCCCGCGCAGTAGGCCTCGTGGCAGCGTTGCGCCCACTCGGGACGCCAGGGCTGGCGGGAGCGCGCGGCGTAGTCGAAGGAGCGCAGCATGCCCGCGACATCGCGTACGGGAGACTGGACGCGCCGGCGTTCGGTGAGCGGGCGGGCGGGCTCGCCCTCGAAGTCGATGACGGACCACTGCTGCCCGGCCCACAGCACCTGGCCGAGGTGAAGGTCGCCGTGAATCCGCTGTGCGGGACGGACCGCCGTCTCGAGGGCCGCGAGCGCGTCGAAGGCGGACCGCAGCCCGGCCGCGTAGGGCTGGAGTTCGGGAACCGCATGCACCGCGGCGTCCAGTCGCTCGCTCATCGCGGTGGCAAGCAGCTCGTTCTGCGGCGGGCTGGGGACGTTCACCGGGAACGCCTGGGCCAGTGCCAGGTGCACCTCGGCGGTCGCCCGGCCCAGTTCGTACGCCTCGTCGGTGAACTCCCACCCCGAAGAGAGGGATTCGAGCGCCAGCGTCCAGCCGTCCACGGCCTCGCGCAGGAACGGCTGAAGCACTCCGAGCGTCGCTTCCTGCGGCCGTGAGGTCCGAAACCACGCGGCGGGAGCGGGCACGCGGGTGCAGCCCTGCCGGGCCAGCGCCCAAGGCACCTCCAGGTCAGGGTTGATGCCGGGCTGGACGCGTCGGAAGACCTTGAGGATGAACGCATCCCCGTACACCAGCGAGGAGTTGGACTGCTCGGCGTCGAGGAGACGGGGAGCGAGCCCGACGGGCACCGTCACCCGTGCGTCGTGCTCGAAACGCAGCGGGCCCGCCGTGCCCGGCCGGCGGAGGCGTTCCAGGAGCAGTCCCGCTGCCCGGGGGTCGTGCAGGGCGTCGTACACGATCATGTCGGCCAGCGGGCCCGCGCTCGCCCGGCCGATGGCGGCGTGGGCGAGCCGTGGCGACAGGGCTTCCCGTACACCGAGCAGCAGTTGATAGCAGTCCTCGGGAGCGGGAGTGCCGGGGCCGCCGTGGGCGGGCGGGCCGAGGTGTTCGGTGCGGACCAGCAGGTGGAGGCAGCCTGGGTACAGTTCGGTCGTCGACACCAGGGTCAGATCCGTGACCGGCCTGCCCTTGCCCGCGAACCAGCGCTGCCGCGGCAGCCACGCGCGCAGCAGCTCGGCGAGCGAGGTCAGCAGCGGAGCGGGGCCGAGGCCGAGGCCGCTCGGACGGTGCAGCGCGGTCTTCGCCATGGCGACACGTCCTTTCAGAGGCAGGCGCTGGGGGATCACACGGAGTCGCACGGTCAAGATCGCCTGGTGGCGCCGGGCGCGACGGCGCGGCGGAGCCGGAACCAGTAGAAGCCGTGGCCTGCGAGGGTCAGCAAGTACGGAAGCTCGCCGATGGCCGGGAATCGCACCCCGCCGATCAGCTCGACCGGATGCCTCCCGTTGAACGCCCGCAGGTCCAGCTCGGTGGGCTGGGCGAAGCGGGAGAAGTTGTGGACGCACAGCACCAGGTCGTCCTTGTACTCGCGCAGGAA
>NZ_JBIAVS010000068.1:0-4073 GCF_042894545.1 Streptomyces sp. NPDC001530 | reverse complement strand
CGATCCCGGTGGTCTCGAACGTCACCGGAGAGTTGGCGCAGGAGCTGGGTTCGCCCGAGTACTGGGTGCGGCATGTCCGTGAGGCTGTGCGGTTCTCGGACGGTATTCGCTCGCTGGTGGCCGAGGGTGTCTCGCGGTTCGTGGAGCTGGGCCCGGACGGCGTGCTGACCGGTATGGCGGAACTGACCGTCGAGGACGCGGTGTTGGTTCCGGCGTTGCGCAGGGACCGCTCGGAGCCCGAGGCCCTGGTCTCCGCCTTGGGCCGGCTGCATGTCGCCGGTGCGGTGGTGGACTGGTCGGCCTTCTTCGCCGGGAGTGGAGCGCAGCGCGTCGACCTGCCGACGTACGCCTTCCAGCGCCGGCGCTACTGGATGGACGCCCAGTCCCCCCAGAGCGACATCGGTTCGGCGGGCCTGGACTCCGCCGGGCACCCGTTGCTCAGTGCGGTCGTGGAACTCCCCGACGACGGCGGAGCCGTGCTCACCGGGCGGTTGTCGGTGGCCGGGCAGCCGTGGCTGGCGGATCACGTGGTCGGTGGTGTGGTGCTGTTCCCGGGGACGGGGTTTGTGGAGCTGGCGATCCGGGCCGGTGACCAGGTCGGCTGTGACGTGGTCGAGGAACTCACGCTTCAGGCTCCGCTCGTGTTGCCGGAGCGCGGCGGTGTTCAGGTGCAGGTGGTGGTCGGTGCAGCGGACGATTCCGGGTCGCGGACCGTCACCGTGCACTCCCGTCCCGAGGGCGAGAGCGATCTGCCGTGGACGCCGCACGCCGAGGGACGAGTCTCTCCGGCGGGGGAGGAACCGTACGTAGACCTGAGTCAGTGGCCGCCGCAGGGCACTTCGGCCATGGACGTCGAGGACGCGTACGAGCTGCTGCTCGGCCACGGCTACGCGTACGGTCCGATGTTCCAGGGGCTGAGGGCCGCATGGCAGTCCGGCGAGGAGATCTTCGCCGAGATCGCTCTGCCGGAGCAGGCGCGGTCCGATGCCTCGGGCTTCGGGCTCCACCCGGCCCTCCTCGACGCCTGCCTGCACCCGGCGCTCGTCGCCGGGGGGTCCGGGAAGTCCGGGGAGTCCGGTAGCGAGACCGAGTCCGAGACCGTGCTGCCGTTCTCCTGGTCCGGCGTGCGGCTGTACGCCGTCGGCGCGGCGGCCGTCAGAGTGCGGGTGACTCCGTCGGCCGAGAACACCATCGCGCTCGCGATCGCCGACGAGACGGGTGCGCCATTGGCCGCCGTACGGGCTCTGACGTCGCGCCCCGTTCCCGCCGGGCAACTGGCGAGTGGTGGGACGGCGTTCCACGAGTCGCTGTACCGCGTCGACTGGACGCCGGTACCTGACACCCAGCCGAGCACGCTGCCGTGGCAGGAGTGGGACGAGCTCGCCACGGAGGCGACGGTTCCCGAAGTCGTCGTGCTCCGTTGCGGTGGTGGGAATGCGGCGGCGGAGGTGCGGGAGGCGACGCATCGTGTGCTGGCGGTGTTGCAGTCGTGGTTGTCGCAGGCGCGGTTCGAGTCGTCGACGTTGTTGGTGGTGACCGGTGGGGCGGTGGCTCTGCCGGGTGAGGATGTGACGGATCTGGCGGGTGCGGCGGTCTGGGGTCTGGTACGCGCCGCCCAGGCGGGCCACCCTGGCCGGTTCCTGCTGGCGGACGTGGACGACACGACGGCGGTCCCGGCACTGATCGCCGCTGCCGAACCACAGGCCGTCGCCCGCGGCGGGGCGCTGTTCGCCGCGCGGCTTGCGCCGGTGCCCGTCATGGAGCAGCGGCCCGCATCCCGGTTCGACGCCGACAGCAGGGTGTTGGTGTCGGGTGCTTCGGGGATGTTGGGCCGGTTGGTCGCGCGGCATCTGGTGGTCGAGTACGGGGTGCGGGAGCTGGTGTTGGCCAGTCGTCGCGGTGTGGGTGCCCCGGGTTCGCAGGAGTTGCGGGCGGAGCTGGCGGGTCTGGGCGCGCGGGTGGTGTTCGCGGCGTGCGATGTGGCGGATCGCGATGCGGTGGCGGCGCTGTTGGCCGAGCATCGGGTGACGGCTGTGGTGCATCTGGCGGGTGTGCTGGACGACGGTGTCATCGAGTCGCTGACGCCGGAGCGGATGGACCGGGTGCTGCGTGCGAAGGTGGACGCGGCGCTCAACCTCCATGAACTGACCGCGGACCGGGAGCTGTCGGCGTTCGTCCTCTTCTCCTCCGCCGCGGGCGTCCTCGGCAACGCGGGGCAGGCCAACTACGCGGCGGCGAACGCCTTCCTGGACGGACTGGCCACGCGCCGGAGGGCCGCCGGACTCCCGGCGCAGTCCCTGGCCTGGGGCCTGTGGGCCAACGACAGCGGTATGGCGGCCGCGCTGGACGAGGCCGGACTCCAGCGCATGAGCCGCTCGGGCATCGAGGCCATCACTCCCGAGCAGGGACTCGACCTGTTCGACGCGTCGAGCGCGACGGACGAGGCACTGCTCGTGCCGATCCGGTTCGACCTCAGGACGCTGGCCGAGGCGGCCGGCCAGCTTCCCCCGATCCTGCGGAATCTCGTCCGCGGCCGGGTCAGGAGGACTACGGCGGGTCGGTCACCCCAGCAGGCGCTGCTCAAGCAGAGGATCGCCGGACTCGACCGGCAGGAGTGCCTCGACGTCGTGCTGGACCTGGTCCGTACGGAGATCGCGGCGATCCTGGGACATGCCAGGCCCGACGCGATCAAGCCGGACCTGGCGTTCAAGGAACTCGGCTTCGACTCGCTCACCGCGGTGGAGTTCCGCAACCAACTCAACGCGGTCACCGGACTGAAGCTGCCGGCCACGCTCGTCTTCGACTACCCGAACGCACAGGCCCTGGCGGAGCACCTGGTGGCCGAGCTGTTGCCGGACGGCGGTCGAGACGAGGACGTGGACCCGGAGGAGGAAGAGGTCCGCCGCATTCTGCAGGCCATTCCGGTCAGCCGACTGCGCAAGGCCGGAATGCTGGCCGGTCTGCTCGAACTCGGCGGCGCCCGGCCGGAATGGGACGCGGCCGAGGCGACCCACGGCGAACTGGATTCCATCGACGAGATGGACGCCGAGAGTCTCATCAGCCTGGCACTTGACGAAGTCGACCTCGACGGCGCGATACGAGAAGCGGGGAACTGAAATGGCCAACGCGGACGAGAAGCTTCTTCAAGCGCTGCGTGCCTCGGTGAAGGAAACGGAGCGCCTGCGGTCGCAGAACCGCAGGCTCACGGCGGCGATGCACGAACCGGTGGCCATCGTCGGAATGGCCTGCCGCTATCCGGGAGGGGTGTCGTCACCGGAGAGCCTGTGGGACGTGGTCGCCGGCGGAATCGACGCGATCACCGAATTCCCGACGGACCGGGGTTGGGACATCGAGCGGATCTATGACCCGGAGCCTGGCCAGGAGGGAAAGACGTACGCCCGGGAAGGCGGCTTCCTGCACGATGCGGGTGAGTTCGACCCGGACTTCTTCGGGATCAGCCCGAACGAATCCCTGGGGATGGATCCCCAGCAGCGGCTGTTGCTCGAGTCCTCCTGGGAGGCTTTCGAACGGGCGGGAATCGACCCGGCGGACATGAAGGGTCACTCGGTGGGCGTTTTCACCGGGATGATGTACCACGACTACCCGTACAACGGGGCGGCCGGCTCGGTGGCGTCCGGACGGGTGTCGTACGTCTTCGGGTTCGAGGGCCCGGCGGTCACGGTGGACACGGCGTGCTCGTCGTCGCTGGTGGCCCTGCACCTGGCCGTGCAGTCGCTGCGGTCGGGGGAGTGCTCCCTGGCGCTGGCCGGCGGCGTGTCGGTGATGGCCACACCGGAGACGTTCATCGAGTTCTCCCGGCAGCGGGGTCTGGCCAAGGACGGTCGTTGCAAGTCCTTCGCGGCCTCGACGGACGGCACGGGCTGGTCCGAGGGCGCCGGAGTGCTGCTGGTGGAACGGCTCTCGGACGCTCAGAAGAACGGTCACCCCATCCTCGCCGTGGTCCGGGGTTCCTCCATCAATCAGGACGGTGCGTCGAATGGGCTGACGGCGCCGAATGGTCCGTCGCAGCGGCGGGTGATTCGTCAGGCGTTGGCGAATGCGGGTGTGTCGGC
>NZ_JBIAVS010000067.1:0-4436 GCF_042894545.1 Streptomyces sp. NPDC001530 | reverse complement strand
ACCGCATCAAAGGCCTCGGCGAACACCGGGAACACGGCATACAACTCCCGCCCCATCCCCAACCGCTGAGCCCCCTGACCCGTGAACAAGAACGCCGTCAGGCCATCCGTGGCCGTGCCACGGACCACATCGGCGTGCTTCTCGCCCGCGGCGATCGCGCGGAGTGCGCTCAGCGCGGTCTCGTGGTCCGCGGCCCGGATCACGGCGCGGTGGTCCAGTGCCGAGCGGCTCGTGGCCAGGGAGTAGGTGAAGTCGAGCGCGGAGATGTCGTCGTGCTCGGTGAGGTGGTGGAGGAGACGGTCGGCCTGGGCCTTCAGGGCCTCGGCGCTGCGCCCGGAGACGAGCCAGGGCAGAGCTGTCCCCGTGGATCGGGCCGCGGACTCGGAGCGGGGGGACTCCGTGGGCTCTGTGGGCTCCGTGGGCTCCGCGAGCTCGGCTTCCGGAGCCTGTTCCACGATGACGTGGGCGTTCGTACCGCTGAGGCCGAAGGAGGAGACGCCCGCTCGGCGCGGGTTTCCGGTTTCGGGCCACGGCTGGGCCTCGGTGAGGAGGCGGACATGGCCGGCCGACCAGTCGACGTGCGTGGACGGCTCGTCGACGTGCAGGGTCTTGGGCAGCACACCATGCTGGATGGCCTGCACCATCTTGATGATGCCGCCGACGCCGGAAGCGGCTTGGGCGTGGCCGATGTTGGACTTCAGGGAGCCGAGCCACAGCGGTCGGTCCTCCGCCCGGGCCTTGCCGTACGTCGCCAGCAGCGCCTGTGCCTCGATCGGATCGCCCAGCGTCGTTCCCGTACCGTGCCCCTCGACGACGTCCACCTGGGCGGGGGACAGCCCGGAGTCGGCGAGTGCCTGGCGAATGACGCGCTGCTGCGAGGGGCCGTTCGGCGCGGTCAGGCCGTTGCTCGCGCCGTCCTGGTTGATCGCGCTGCCGCGCACCACGGCAAGGACGGGGTGGCCGTTCTTGCGGGCGTCCGACAGCCGCTCCAGGAGCAGCACGCCGACGCCCTCGGACCAGCCCGTGCCGTCCGCGGACTCGGCGAAGGCCTTGCAGCGGCCGTCGGTCGCGAGTCCGCGCTGGCGGCTGAAGGCGATGAACGCGGACGGTGTCGCCATCACCATGACGCCGCCGGCCAGTGCCATCGAGCACTCGCCCGACCGCAGCGCCTGCGCGGCCAGGTGGAGCGCGACCAGCGAGGACGAGCACGCCGTGTCCACGGTCAGCGCGGGCCCCTCGAGACCGAGGGTGTAGGCGACCCGGCCGGAGATCACGGCTCCCGAGTTGGCCGTGGTCATGTAGGCCTCGGCGATCTCGGGCACCGCGTCCAGCAGATACTCGTACTCCTGGATGCCCGAACCGGCGAACACGCCGACATCGGAGCCGCGCAGGGAGTGCGGGTCGATGCCGGCCCGCTCGATGGCCTCCCAGCACACCTCGAGCATCAGCCGCTGCTGTGGGTCGGTGGCCAGTGCCTCCTTCGGGCTGATGCCGAAGAAGTCCGCGTCGAAGTCGCCGACGTCACGGACGAATCCGCCCTGGTGGACATAGCTGGAGCCGGCCTGGTCCGGGGTGTCGGCATGCAGTCGTTCGAGGTTCCAGCCGCGGTCGGTCGGCAGTTCCGAGATGGCGTCGCCGCCTTCGGCGACGAGTTGCCACAGGTCCTCCGGAGAGGACACCCCTCCCGGGTAGCGGCAGCTCATCGCCACGATCGCGAGGGGCTCCTGTTCCTCGCTCTCGACCTCCTGGAGCCGACGGCGGGTCTGGTGCAGGTCCGCCGTGACCCGCTTGAGGTAGTCCAGGAGCTTCTGGTCGTTCTGCATGTCTGTCCCACGCGTCCCTTGGTCCGAAAGCCGTGTGCGCGCTCAGCCGGGCGCGTCAGGCGAGGCCGAGTTCCTTGTCGATGAAGTCGAAGACGTCGTCCGCCGAGGCGGATTCGAGCTTGTTCTCCACGTCCGAGCCGTCGGTGCTGCCGAGGGTCTCGTTGAGCTTGGCCAGCAGTGTCTGAAGCCGGCCGGTGATCCTGCTGCTCTCGATCTCCTCCGCGCCGAGTGCCGAGACCGCTTCTTCCAGGCGGTCCAGTTCGGCGAGTGCGGGCAGGACCCCGTCGCCGTCGTCCGGGCAGAGTTCCGAGCGCAGATAGTCGGCGAGCGCCACCGGGCTCGCGTAGTCGAAGATCATGCTGGTGGGCAGTTTCCTGCCCGTTGCCTTGGAGAGCCGGGTGCGCAGGTCGACCGCCGCGACGGAGTCGAATCCGAGGTCGTCGAAGGCACGCGTGGGCTGCAGGTCCGTCGGACTGTCGTAGCCCAGCAGGTCGGCGGCGTGGGTGCGGACGAGGGTGAGCAGGGTCCGGCGCTGTTCGGCCTCCGGCATCTTGGCCAGCCGCTGCGCGAGCGCCGAGCCGCCGGACGACTCGGTGTCGTCCTCGCCTTCCAGGAGGGTGCGCACCTCGGGCAGGCCGTCGAGCAGGGGCCGCGGGCGCGACAGCGTATAGGTGGGTGCGAACCTGGACCAGTCGAACTCGGCCACGACGAGATGCTCCTCGCCCTCCCCGAGGATCTGCCGCAGTGCGGTGACCGCCCGTTCCGGCGCCATGGCGGGTACTCCGATGCGCTGGACGATCTCGCGCAGTTCGGCGTCGACCATGCCGCTGTCCCAGGTGCCCCAGGCGATCGACGTCGCCGCCCGGCCACGCGCCCGGCGCCGGACGGCGAGACCGTCCAGGAAGGCACTGGCGCTGCCGTAGGCGCTCTGCCCGAAGCTGCCCCAGACGGCGGCGCCGGAGGAGAAGACGACGAAGGCGTCGAGGGGGGTGTCGGCCAGCAGTTCGTCGAGGTTCACGGCACCGGTGATCTTGGCGTGGCCGACCTCCGCGAACTCCTCCAGCGTGAGCTCCGACAGTTGCGCGAGGCGCTGCGGCACCCCGGCCGCGTGCACGACCGCGGTCAGTGGCTGTTCGGCGGGGAGCGAGTCGAGCAGTCGGCGCAGTGCTTCCCGGTCGGCGACGTCGCAGGCTTCTACGGTCACCCGGCTACCGAGGGCACTCAGTTCCTCGGCCAGTTGCTCGACGCCGTCCGCCGCGCGGCCGCGGCGGCTGGTGAGCACCAGGTGCTCGGCGCCCTCGGTCGCCAGCATCCTGGCCACATGGGCGCCCAGTCCGCCGGTGCCGCCGGTGATCAGGGTCGTCCCACGGGGGCTCCAGCGGCTTTGCGCGGTGCCCCGCCCGGACGCCGTACCCGCGTCGGCGGGGGCACGGAACATGCGACGGCCGTGAACTCCGCCGGTCCGGACGGCCAGATGGTCCTCGCCGTGGGTCGCGGCGAGGACATCGCAGAGTCGCTGCACGGCCCGTTCATCGGCGTCCGGGAGCAGATCGACCACGCCGCCCCAGGTGTCGGGGGTGTCGAGGGCCAGGCTGGTGCCCAGGCCCCACAGCGCGGTCTGGAAGGGGTCGGTGAGTTCCCCGGGGGCGTCGACGGCGACGGCGCCCGAGGTCAGGCACCACAGCCGCGCGGTGACCGCGGCGTCGGTCAGTGCCTGGACGAGCGTCACGGTGCCGGCGCCACCGCGGGACAACGCGGGGTGGCGCGGGTGGGGGCGGTTGTCGAGCGCGAGCAGCGAGAGGACACCGGCCGGGGGGCGTACGGCCGTCCGCTCCCTCAGTGTCTCGGTGAGCCTGTGGCGGTCCTCGTGGTCGACCTCGATGAGTGAGGTCTCCACCCCGCGGGCGGCGAGGCCCTTCAAGACGGACGAGATCAGCGGCGAGTCGCCGTGGTGAGCCGGTACCACCACCAGCCAGGGGCCGCTCAGCGGCGTGGTGGCCGGGTCCGGGAGCAACTGCCAGCCCAGTCGGTAGCGCCAGGAGTCGATGACGGAGTGCTCGCGCTGCTTGCGGCGCCATGCCGACAGAGCGGGCAGCACTCCCTCGAGGGCGGGCTCGTCGACGCCGAGCCGCTCGGCGAGCGCCGCCCCGTCCTCGCTCTCGACCGCTTCCCAGAAGGCCGCGTCTGCCGGATCGCCACCGTGCGTGCCGACGGCCGCCGGGGTGCCTTCCTCTTCGTCGAGTGACATCCAGTAGCGGCGGCGCTGGAAGGCGTAGGTCGGCAGCGTGACGCGCCGGGGGCCGAGACCGTCGTAGAACGCCGACCAGTCCACCGCCGTACCACGGGTGTAGGCCAGGGCGACGGCCGAGAGGAGTTCCCGTTCCTCGTCCCGGCCGCGGCGCAGCAGGGACGCGAAGGCCACGTCCTCGTCGTCGCCCAGGCACTCGGCGCCCATGGGGGAAAGCGCCGCGTCCGGACCCAGTTCGATGAAGGTGCTCACGCCCCGGTCGACGAGGGTGCGAATACCGTCCGCGAACCGCACAGCCTCACGGACATGCCGCACCCAGTACTCGGGCGAACCCAGCTCCTGCGCCAACTCTCCGGTGACGTTCG
>NZ_JBIAVS010000066.1:0-4982 GCF_042894545.1 Streptomyces sp. NPDC001530 | reverse complement strand
ACCGCATCGAAAGCCTCGGCGAACACCGGGAACACGGCATACAACTCCCGCCCCATCCCCAACCGCTGAGCCCCCTGACCCGTGAACAAGAACGCGGTCAGACCATCGGGGTGTACGGCTCCCGTGGGCACCGACGCCGAGTCGTCGGCGAGGCCGCGCAGCGCACGGACGAGTTCGGTGCGGTCGGCCGCGACCACGACAGCTCGGCTCTCCAGCGCCGCGCGGGTGGTCGCCAGGGAGAACCCGGTGTCCAGGACGGACTGGTCAGGGTTCGCCTCCAGATGCGACAGCAACCGGGAGGCCTGGGCGCGCACCGCTTCGGCGGTCTTGCCCGAGACGGGGAGGGGAAGCAGACCGGCGGTGCGCGTAGCCCCGATCGCCTGGTCGCGGCCGTTGTCGTCACCGTTGTCGGGCTCGGCGGTCTCAGGCGCTGCCGGAGCTTCCTCCACGATCACGTGGGCGTTGGTACCGCTGAGACCGAAGGCGGAGATGCCTGCCCGGCGCGGGTGGCCGTGGTCGGGCCAGGCGCGTGACTCGGTGAGGAGTTCGACGTGTCCGGCGGACCAGTCGACTTCCGGCGTCGGCTCATCGACGTGCAGGGTCTTGGGCAGCACACCATGCTGGATGGCCTGCACCATCTTGATGATGCCGCCCACTCCGGCCGCGCCCTGGGTGTGCCCGATGTTGGACTTCAGGGAGCCGAGCCACAGCGGGCGATCCTCCGCCCGGGCCTTGCCGTACGTCGCCAGCAGCGCCTGTGCCTCGATCGGGTCACCGAGCGTCGTGCCGGTACCGTGCGCCTCCACGACGTCGACATCCGCCGTCGACAGCTGGGCGTTCGCCAACGCGGCCTCGATGACGCGCTGTTGGGAGGGTCCGTTCGGCGCGGTCAGGCCGTTCGACGCGCCGTCGGAGTTCACAGCGCTGCCCCGCACGACCGCGAGGACCGGGTGACCGTTCCTCCGCGCGTCCGACAGCCGCTCCAGGAGCAGCATGCCGACGCCCTCGCCCCAGCCGGTGCCATCGGCGGCTCCGGCGAAGGACTTGCAGCGGCCGTCCGGCGCCAGACCGCGTTCCTGGCTGAAGCTGATGAAGGAGCCGGGCGTGGCCATCACGGTGACGCCGCCGGCCAGCGCAAGGGAGCACTCACCCGCCCGCAGTGCCTGCAGCGCCCAGTGCAGGGCGACCAGGGACGAGGAGCACGCCGTGTCCACGCTGACCGCGGGGCCTTCGAGTCCGAGGACGTACGAAACACGGCCCGAGGCGACGCTGGAGATGCTGCCCATGCCTCCGCCGCCGAGGTAGTCGTCGTAGACCACACCCGCGAAGACGCCGGTCGGGCTGCCCTTGAGCGAGTGCGGGTCGATGCCCGCCCGCTCCAGCGCCTCCCACACGGTCTCCAGGAGCAGCCGCTGCTGCGGGTCGGTCTCCCGTGCCTCGCGCGGGCTCATCCGGAAGAAGTCCGGATCGAACTCCTGCGAGTCGTGCAGGAATCCACCCTGGTTCGCGTACGTCTTGCCCGGGGTCTGCGGCTCGGGGTCGTAGATCCCGTCGACGTCCCAGTCCCGGTTGTCGGGGAAGCCGGTGACGCCGTCCCGTCCCTCGGCCACGAGTTCCCAGAGCTCTTCCGGTGTGCTGACGCCACCCGGGTAGCGGCAGCTCATGGAGACGATGGCGATGGGCTCACGCGACTTGGACTCCAGCTCGCGAAGCCGACGCTTCGTCTGCTGCAGGTCGCCGGTGGCACGGCGGAGGTATTCCCGGAGTTTCTCGTCGTTTCCCATCTCAACCCTTGAACCGAGTGCGGGCAGTTGGCGAAGCAGTGACCATGGGCGTCAGAGCGACCCGAGCTCGCTGTCGAGGAACTCGAACAGCTCGTCGTCGGTGGCCGTCTCGTAGGTGTCGGCGGGCTCCGCCGGCAGTGAACTGCCGTGGGTGTCCTGCCATTTGCGCAGCAGGGCTTCCAGCCTCGCGGTGATCTTGGTGAACTCGCCGTCGACCGGGGAGAATTCCGACAGGACCGCCTCCAGGCGCTCCACCTCCCCGAATACGGGCGCGGTCGCGTCCGCGTCCCCGGGGTCGAGGGCGGCGTTGACGTACTCGGCCGCGGCTCGGGAGGTCGGATAGTCGAAGACGAGTGTCGCGGGGATCTTCAGCCCGGTTTCGGCGCTCAGCCGCTTGCGCAGTTCGACTCCGGCGAGGGAATCGAATCCGAGGTCCTGGAAGACCCGGTCGGGCCCGATCGAGTCCCCCGACGCGTGCCCCAGCGTCGCCGCGACGTGCATCCGGACCAGATCCAGCAACAGGCGCGCGCGTTCGTCCGGTTCGAGCCCAACCAGCCGGTTGCGCAGCCCCGGGTCGGCGCCGGACCGGCCGCCGCCCTTCCTGGCCGGCACCCGTACGACGCCACGCAGCACGTCGGGCAGTTCGTCGGCCCTGGACCGCAGGGCGCCCTGGTCGAGGAGGAACGGCAGCAGCATCGGTTCGTCGCCTCGCAGCGCTTCGTCGAACAGGGCGAGCCCCTCGTCCTCGGACAGCGCCGGCATGCCGATCCTGCTCATCCGCTCCCGATAGACCTCGCTCGGTTCGCCTTCCGCCGCCCACGGCCCGAAGGCGAGGGAGACGGCGGGCAACCCCAGGGACCCGCGGTAGGAGGACAGGGCGTCCAGGAAGGCGTTCGCCGCGGCGAAGTTGGCCTGGCCCATGCCGTAGGTGACACCGGTGGAGGAGGAAAGCAGCACGAAGGCCGCAAGCTCCCGGTCACGGGTCAGCTCGTGCAGATTCCAGGCCGCCTCGGCCTTGGCCGCGACGACCACGTCGAGTTGCCCGGAGGTCATCGCGTCGACCAGTGCGTTGTCCATGGTCCCGGCCGCGTGCACGACGGCGGTCAGCGGATGCTCGGCAGGGATGTCCGCGAGCACCTCGGCCAGGGCACTTCGGTCGGCCGGGTCGCAGTCGACGACGGTGACCTCGGCGCCGAGTGCGGCCAGTTCCTCCCCGAGCGCTTCCGCCGTGGCGCCGCCGGTGAGCAGCAGCCGGGCGCCGTACGCGCGCACCAGGTGGCGGGCGAGCGACGCACCGGCTCCGAGCTCGGCCCCGGTGAGGAGGGTGGTGCCCCCGGACAGGGAGGAGTGGGGGCCCTGCTCCCTGTCCGGGAGAGGTGGGGCGAGGCGGGGCACCATGACTGTGCTCCCGCGCAAGGTCAGTTCCGCCTCGCCCGTCTGGAGTGCCGACAGCAGCAGTCGGCCCGGCGTATCGGTGGCGTCGGTGTCCACCAGTACGAACCGGTCGGGGTTCTCCCCCTGGGCCGCCCGCACCAGACCCCAGATCGGTGCCTGGTTCGGATCGGCGGCGGTGCCCCCCGCGGCGACGGCGGCACGGGTGACGAGGACCAGCTTGGAGGAAGCGAGGTGCTCATTCCTCAACCAGTCCTGCAGAAGACTCAGTACATCGCCTGCCGCTGATCGCGCGGCGGCGGCCGAGGGCCCGTCACCGGCGAGCGGAGCACAGTCGAACAGTACGGTCTGCGGAACGGGCCCGCCTGCCTCGACGGCCTCGTTCAGCGCCGCCAGGTCGGCGTGCAGCGGCACGGCATCGCTCAGCCCGAACGCGTCCGTACCCAGGACCGCCACGTCACCGTCGGCGGGCGCTCCGGAGGAGCCGCTGATCGGCACGGCGGTCCAGTCCAGCCGGTACAGCGCCTCGCCACGACCGCCGCGGGCCTGGTCCAGCTGCTCGGCGGAGACCGGGGTGGCACGCAGTGACGCGATGGTCAGCACGGGCCGGCCCGTCTCGTCGCAGACGAGGACGCCGATGCCTCCGTCGGCCGACCTGGTGATCCTGGCCCGCGCCCCCGTCACACCGGTCGCGTGCCGTTCCACCCCCGACCAGGAGGACGGCAGTATCTCGTTGTCGCCGAGCAGACCGGCCACGGCCGCCGCCTGCGTCACGGTGTCGAGAAGCGCCGGATGGAGACCGTACTGCGAGGCGTCGGCGTGGGCCTGTTCGGGCAGCGAGAGCTCGGCGAACACCTCGTCGCCGCGCCGCCACATCGCCTTGAGCCCCTGGAATACGGAGCCCAGGGCGAATCCCCGGTCGAGCAGGAACGGGTACGCGCTGTCCACGTCGACGGTGGTGGCCCCGACCGGAGGCCAAGGAACCAGTTCCTCCGCCGCGGTCGACGGCTCCTGCGCCAGGAGACCGGTCGCGTGGCGCGTCCACGGCAGATCCGTGTCGGCCCCACGAGAGTGGACACTGAAGCTGCGTACACCGGACCCGTCCGCCGCACCGGCGAGCACCCGCACCGCGAGTCCGCCGTGCTCCGGCAGTACGAGCGGCACCTCGGCGGTCAGCTCGCGCACCACGGCGCAGCCGAGCCGTTCCGCCGTGAAGGCCGCGAGCTCGACGAACCCGGCCCCGGGGAACAGCACCGTGCCCAGCAGGTCGTGATCGCCCAGCCACGGCTGCGACTCCAGGGACAGCCGTCCGGTCAGTACCACTCCGCCGTCGTCCGGAAGCTCGACGACCGCGCTGAGCAGGGGGTGCCCCGCGGCATCCAGGCCCGCGGAACCGACGTCGCCCGTACCGGACTCGGCGTTCATCCAGTAGCGCCTGCGCTGGAAGGGGTACGTCGGCAGGTCGATGTGCTGCGCTCCGCTCCCGGCGAAGAAGGCCGGCCAGCCCACCACCACGCCATTGACGTGGACACGCCCCAAGGCGGAGACCAGGGCCTCGGTCTCGGAGCGGTCCCTGCGCAACGCCGGGACCAACACCGCGTCCTCAGCCGTCTCTTCGGCCATGCCGGTCAGCACGCCGTCCGGACCCAGTTCGATGAAGGTGGTCACGCCCCGGTCGGCGAGGGTGCGGATGCCGTCCGCGAACCGCACGGCCTCACGGACATGCCGCACCCAGTACTCGGGCGAACCCAGCTCCTGCGCCAACTCTCCGGTGACGTTCGAGACCACCGGGATCGACGGCTCGCC
>NZ_JBIAVS010000065.1:0-7535 GCF_042894545.1 Streptomyces sp. NPDC001530 | reverse complement strand
GCTGGTACACGACGCGATGGCCACGTCGCTCCAGACGGTCCCCGATCCAGGCCGCCCAGGCCCGGTTGAAACCGGCGAAGCTGATCGTGACGGTCGGTCGTCCGGGCGGGGCAGCGGTCCGCTTCCACGGCCACCTCCTCGGCCGCCGCTGAACTTCCGGGGTGCTCTCCCCCGGCTGTTCCCGGACCTCCGGGGTGCTCTCCCCCGGCTGTTCCCGGACCTCCGGAGTGCTCTCCCCCGGCTGTTCCCGGACCTCCGGAGTGCGCTCCCTCGGCCGCTCCTCGTCCTCCGGGGCTCGTCCAGGACGTTCCGGGGTCTGCGGAGCCGACCGCTGAGGCGGTGCGGAAGGCAGCGGGGGAGGTGGTGCGGGGGGCGGTTCCCGCACCACCTCCACCTGCCTCGTGCGCCGCGTGGCCTCGGAGTCGCGCTCGCGGATCTCCGAGCGCAGTTCCGCCTTGCGGACGGGCACACCCCACTGATTGCTGACTGTCAGCCACAGCGCGGCGGCACCCGTTTCGCCGCCGGTCGACACCCGGAAGCGGGCCTCTCCGTACGTACCACCGAAGCGGTGCAGCACCACGCTCGGTTCGTTCAGGGCCGTGCACACGAAGTGCGGAGAGCCGTCGAGTGTGACGGAGAAGGTGAATTCCTCGTCGGGATAGGGCCACGAGGGCGCCTCACCTTCCTCCGTCGGGAGCGGACCGCGCAGGTCGATGGTGACGAGGTAGTCGGACTCCGTCTCGGCGTGCCGTGGCCACTCGACGACGGGTTCGATCAGGAGGCGGGGTGCGTCGCCGGTCACCACCCACCCCCTCCCCGGACGCCGTACCCCTCGCCCACGGTGAGCCGCACGGTGGTGAGCGGGTGGCCGTAGTAGTGGAACATGAACGCGTACAGCAGCCGCAGAACCCGTTTCTGACCGAACTTGTCGACCTGCCCGTCATCGTTACGCACCGTCGGGATGGCTGCCAGGGGGCCGAACTCCGCCACGGCGCGGGCGCGGAAGGCCCGCAGGGTCTCGGTGACCGGACGGTTGGGGTGGGCGGTCACCTCGCCCACCAGGCTCCGAACCAGTGCGCGGGCCTCCTGGTCCCCCACCTGGCCCGCGGCCACGATGCAGCCGCCCGCTCCTTTGCGCAGGAAGAGTTCGGCGAAGCCGCGCAGTGCCTGCTCGCCCTGTCCGCTGTTGCGGACGAAGAGCCCGGAGTGGCAGGCGTTGAGACAGACCAGGGACCGGTCGGCGTGCAGGATGCGCATGGTCTGGTCGTTGAGTTCGGCCCAGGTGCGGCCACCGAGCGAGAGACGGGGGACCGTGTCGCCGTAGTCGCCGTGGCAGCCCATGTAGACCAGACCGATGCGGTCGGCGGGGGTGTTGAGCGCCTCCAGGAACGAGGTCATCCTCAGGTGCATGTGGTGCGCGTAGGGCTTGAAGACGTGGCGGTCGTCGGCCATGTCCTCGTGCAGATAGCCCAGTACCCGACCGTGACAGTCCCCCGTCTCACGCGGCAGGTCCTGACCGGTGTCCCGCAGGGTCGTCCAGCGGGCCATGACGAGCAGGGCACCCAACAGTCCGGCCGGCAGCCCGCGTTGCTCGTCGGCGGGCACCCAGAACAGCTCCCAGGGGAGTTCGAAACCCGTGTCGTCCCACACGATGAGGCGCAGCGCGGCACCGTGGCGGTCGCGGATCTCGTTGATCCATGCCGCCAGCTCGACCTGGTTCTCGGACCACAGCTGGATGCCACGCAGGATCTCGGACGGGAACTCCCCGCCGCGGATGGCTTTGCGGAGGCTGATGTCCGGCGCACCCAGCCGGGTCGATCCGGCCGAGGCCTCCACCGTGAGGTCACCGCACCAGCCCTTGAGCGCGTAGGCGTCCTGGCCGTCGGCCCGCTCCGCGCGTACGACGCTGAGCAGGGCGAAGCCTTCCTCCAGACGGTCGTAGGGTCGGCCCTCGTTCCCTCCGATCCCGGCGGGAGGCCCTTGCGGGGGGCGCAGTTGGGCGTCGGGGGCGGGTTCACGGCGGGGCACAGTCTTCAGATCGGCCATGAGCGCGCGACGCATCACGGACGTGGCCTGCTCCCTCCAACGGGCCTGGCCCCGCGGCTCACCCCACACCGCGTCCCCCGTCCTCACGCGTTCCGCGTTCCTCGGCCAGGCGGCCCTCGACCACGGTGCCGCCGAGCTTGTCGGCCAGCCGGAACGGCAGGTGTTCGTAGGGCCGGCGGGCCGCGTCGACGACGGCGACGTGCAGCCTCGTCCGGTCCATGGTGCTGAAGCGCGTCGCCGCCACGAAGGCGTCCTCGACGCCTTCCGCGCCGACCGGTCCCTCCAGCTGTCCGGTGTGACTGGCGCGCAGGGGTACGTTGCCGCGGCCGTCGGTGATGACAGCCAGCCAGACCTCCACGAGACCGTTCCCGTGCTGCCTGAAGGCACGCAGCAGCGCCTGTCTCGCTAGTTCGAGGCCATGAGCGAGGGGCGTGGCCCGGCCCGCCGGACGGTACAGCGCGTCGAGGATACGGGGGTCGAGGACGCTGCGCGCGGCGAAGGATTCGGCCCTCAGTTCGTCCTTCACCGTCACACTTCCGACCTCGATCACCTGGGCCGCCGCCCGCCCGGCGTACGCCCACTGAAGGAAGGGTGTGAGCGCGTCCTGCCAGTCCCAATCACCCCGGCAGGTGTGGTCGAGGAGCAGGACGAGCATGCGTTCGGGGGATGCGGCGCGGATGTTGCTGTGCAGGTCGACGGGCGAGACGGTGAACCGCTCGCTGCGACGGACGCGTTGGTGCACCGCGGCTTCTCGTGCGGTGCGCACGTAGGCGAGGTCGCGCAGATCCCGGGCCCGTCGCGTTCCGACGACGACGCCACGCGTCGAGGCCGGCCCCGCCGTGCGCTGCCATGGGTTGCGCAGGGGGGCGAAGTCCCGCAGCGGCACCGCCTCGTCCTCGGCGTAGGGGCTCGTGCTCTCGTCGAGGGCGCCGCCTGGAGCACCGCCGATCCCTTCCGCGGGTTCGGTCTCCAGCAGTTGCTCGGTGGTCGATTCGAAGCGACGCGTCCCGCCACGACCCGTCCGGTCGCGGGCGTCGCGGTGCGGGCCCGGATCGGGGGGCACCGGATCGACGGGGGGTTGAGCGGGGCCGGAATCCGTATCGGTACGTTCCGTCGGCTGCGGGACGGGAAGACCGATCAGCCGGGCCGCCGCGTCGCAGTGTTCCGGTGTGGCGTCCGGCTCCGCGTCCAACGTGGCGAGCGCCCGGGCCAGTCTCAGCAGGGAGAGTGTCCTGCGGTTGCCCGTGTCGGGGTCCAGCAGTTCCCGTACGCGCCTGACCGCGTCGTCGGTGACGGCGGCCCGCACCGCTGGTCCGCCCGGGGCGCCCGCGGCAGCGAGCCACGCGTGGGGGAGAGCCCCGGGGCCCAGGCCGTCCGCCGGCAGCCGCAGTCCGGCGGCCGGTATCCGGATGGCGAAGCGGTCCAGCAGATGCCGGCTGAGCCGGCCCGCATCCGCGGATCGGCAGACGGCCAGCCAGCGCGCCAGCGGCCTGCTTGTGCGGCGCAGTCCCGTCTGCTCCACCACGGCGACGTCCGCCCCCAGGAGCTGGACGGCCGCGCGCATCCCGGCGACACTCAGCCTCGCGAGGTCCGGCACCACTACCAGGGGCGGCACGGCTCCTGGGCCTTCGGCGCCGAGGAGAGGACCGGGCTCGATGGCGAAGGTGATGCCGTCGCGTTCCTGACGCAGCACGGGCCGGGTCCACATGCCTTCGTCACGGCTGTCGGCACCCAGCATCACGGGCGTGGCCCGCGGGCCTGAGGGATCTCCGAGGAGTTCGGCGAAGACCCGCGCCACCGGGTCGACGAACTGCGGGTCCAGGTCGAAGAGCAGCACACCGCTCAGGGCGGGATCGACGGCGGAACAGGCGAGGGCGCGGACCAGCCGCCGCGCGAGGTCTTCCGGTTCCTCGGGCGCGGCGGACGCGGCATCTGCGTCGCGGCGGCTCGGCGGATCGATGGGCATGATGCGGCTCAGAGGGCGTCGAAAAGATCCTTGAGCCGGTCCTGGTCGGCCGGCCCCCAGTCGAAGGTCCCGCCCGTCACCGACTCGGGCCGCCGGTGCCGGAGGGCCAGGGCGAGTACCCGCCGCACATGGCTCGGCTCGACCCGGTCCGCGCCGTCGAGTGCGGCGAGCGCGCGGGCCGCCATGACCGCGACGATCTCACCGCGCTGCCCCACGGCGTGCACCCGTGCGGCAGCGTCCGCGCACAATCTGAGGACCTTCTTGGGAACCTGTGTCCGCGGCACCCTGTCCCTGGCGCGCTCCAGCCGGGCGCGGATCGCCGCGTTGTCCCGTTCGGCCTTGGCGCGCCAGGCGGACCCCTCTTTGCCGAACTCCTCCTCGAAGTCCATCACCGTGCGGATCATCCGGTAGCGGTCGTCGGAGTCCAGTTCGCTCGCGGTGACCATGAGCCCGAAGCGGTCCAGCAACTGCGGCCGCAGCCCGCCCTCTTCCGGGTTCATCGTGCCCACGAGACCGAACGAAAGCTGCTGGTACGTGTCGAGGCCCTCCCGTTGGACAGACAGCACGCCCGTCGAGGCGACGTCGAGGATGATGTTGACGAGGTGGTCGTCCAGGAGGTTCACCTCGTCGACGTAGAGCAGTCCCTTGTCGCCCGCCTCCTCCAGAAGTCCGGGCTGCGGGCGCACCTCACCGCGCATCAGCGCGTCGAGATCCCAGCCGCCTATGACCCGGTCGGCGGTCGCGTTGATGGGGAGGGTGACGGGCAGTTCCCCGTGGACCATGAGGGCGAAGGAACGTACGAGAGTGGACTTCGCGGTGCCGCGCGCCCCCGTCATCAGGACACCGCCGATGCGGGGCGTGACGTGGTTGAGCTCCAGCGCCAGCTTCATGTCGTCCTGTCCTACGACACGGCTGTACGGGAGGATCCGCACAGCCCCGGCGTCACGGCTCACGAGGCGGCCCCCTCCGGGCTTCCCGTGGTCCCGGCCGGACCGCTCGCCGCCCCTGCCGGCGGGGCGGAGGTCTGCCATCGGCAGGTGATCTGGAGCTGGGCTTCCGCTCCGCTCTTGACGAGCACCGCCAGCCCCGCGTCCACCTTGATGGAGAGCTGCAGCTCGACCTCGTCGGGCCGCAGGTGCTCTTCGAGCTCCCCGAATCTCCGTGCGGCCAGGGCTGCGCAGCGGCGTGCCAGGGCGAGTCCGTCGCTGTACGTGTCCTGGGCAGTCTCGACCAGGCGCCGGGCGGCTCCGGCCCTGGTCGCCTCGTCGCCGTAGATGGCATCGAGGTCGTCGGACCCGGCAGGGTCCAGATCCGTGTCGACTTCGACGGGGATGGGCCCGTCCGCACCCTCCGGGACAGGTCCCACTAAGATCACCACGCGCCCCCCCGGCACAACTCCCGTGTAATGCACGTCTGTTGAGAGAGAACTGGGTCATTCCCCGGCGCGCGAGGGGTTATGCGCACCGAGGACCGGCACCTCTTCTCACGTCTCCTGGGGTTCGAAGTCCCAGTAGGGGCGGTTGCGGGAGCGGGCCGAGATGGTGTGGACGTGCTGGGGGCCCAGCGTCGCGGCGAGGTCCGTCAGCGCCCCCTGCTCGACCTTCTCGGCCTGCTGCCGGTCCCGGAGGGCTCGCAGGTCCGCGGCGAGGGCGATGCGTGCCGAGAGCGTCAGCGGATGCGTGCGGCCGAGGACCTCGGTGGCCCGGGTGACCGCATCATGGCTGAGCGCGGCGGCCGACTCGGGATCGCCGACAAGGTTGCGCAGCGCGGCGGCGTTGATGGCGCAACCCAGCGTCCAGGGATGGTTCTCCCCCACCGCGGCGGTCATGTCGGCCAGCGACTGTTCGATGACCACGTGCGCCTGGTCCCGTTCGCCGACACTGCGCAGAACCAGGGCGTGGTTGGCCCGCACACCGGCGATGAACGGGTGCCCCTCGGCGAGCATCACTTCATAGCGTGCGACCACGGACTCGCCGAGCTCCCGGGCCTGGTCGATGTCACCGTGCTCCCGCGCGAAGCAGCTCGTGGTGGCCGCGAACCTCAGTGTCTGCGGGTCGGTCTCGCCCAGCACGCGCTCACAGCGTTCCAGCACACGGGTGAGGAGCGCGCCCGCCGCGGCGCGGTCGCCGCTGCGGTAGTGGCACAGGGCGAGATTGTGCTCGGCCTCCAGGGTCGGCGGGGTATCGGCGCCCATGACGCGGCGGTACTCACGCACGTTCTTCGTCTGGATGGACTCGGCCTCGGTGTAGCGGCCCAGCAGGCGCAGATCGACGGCGTAATGGATTTCGGAGGAGAGCGTCCACGGGTGCCGTGCGAGCAGCAGCAGCCTGCGTGCCTCCATCGTCCGCTGGTCGATGTCCAGTGCCTCCTCGTAGCGGCCGAGCAGCCGCAGGGACACCGCAAGGTTGTTCTGCGCCCCGAGGGTCCGCGAGTCCTGTTCGCCGAGCAGGTCGCGGTAGGCCAGGACCAGCCGTTGGGAGAGTTCCAGCGCCTCGTCGTAGCGGCCGAGGCCCCGCAGGTCCGCGCCGAGGCCGCTGACGGCGCGCAGATGGTCCAGGTCGCGCTCGCCGCGCTGTTCACGCAGATGCTCGACGGCGGCACGCTCGATGGCCTCCGTGCGCTCGTAGTCGCCCACCGCGCGGAGCACGTTGGCGTAGTGGTGGGTCAGCTCCCAGATACGGGGGTGGTTCTCGCCGAGCAGAGTCCGCCAGGCCTTCAGGGCGCGTTCGCCGAGCTTGATGCCCGCCCGGTACTCGCCCGAAATGAACATGTAGCGCAGGCAGTTGAAGACCAGGGTCTGCACGGCCGGGTCCTTGCTCTTCAGCACGTCCGCGTACTTCAGGTGCGGAACGATCTCCGCGTAGCCGCTCCACAGCCGGGTGTCCGTGGGCCGCCGTGGGTCGGCCGCCGCCAGCGCCCGCCGCACCACGTCGATGAACTCGCGGTGGTCCTCGTCCGGCATGTCCTTGTGGACGATCTGGTGGACCATCCGGTGCAGGTAGAGGGACTCGCCGGAGGACGCGGCCTCGTCGGTGGCCTCGTGGGACTCCAGGCGGACGACCGAGTACTGGCGGAGCTGGTTGATCGCCTTGTTCCACAGCAGCGGGTCGTTCAGCAGGCCCGCGATCTGTTCGGGCAGCTCGTCGTGCGGCATCTCCTTCAGAAGGCGAACGGGGATGAAGCCGGGCGCGAAGAAGGTGCACAGGCGCAGCAGGTCGACGGACTCCGGGACGGTGTCGCGGAGCTTGTTCAGCAGTATTGACCAGGCGGTCTGGAAGGCGACCGGGAAGTCGGCGGAGACCTTGACGACGTCCTGGTCGATGCCGCCCTCCAGGAGGGCGATGTACTCCTGGACGGAGAGGTCCGAGTCGTTGAGCCAGCCCGCCGTCTGGTCGAGCAGCAGCGGCAGGTCCTCCAGGGCCTCGGCGAGCTGGTCGGCCTCGGCCTCGCTGAGCCGGGGCGCCCGGCGGCGGATGAAGGCCACCGACTCGTCGCGGTCGTAGACCGGCACTTCCAGCAGCTT
>NZ_JBIAVS010000064.1:0-9872 GCF_042894545.1 Streptomyces sp. NPDC001530 | reverse complement strand
CTGGTGGCCGAGGGTGTCTCGCGGTTCGTGGAGCTGGGCCCGGACGGCGTGCTGACCGGTATGGCGGAAGAGACCGCTGAGGGCGCGGTGTTGGTCCCGGCGTTGCGCAGGGACCGCTCGGAGCCCGAGGCCCTGGTCTCCGCCTTGGGCCGGCTGCATGTCGCCGGTGCGGTGGTGGACTGGCCGGCGTTCTTCGCCGGGAGCGGAGCGCGGCGCGTCGACCTGCCGACGTACGCCTTCCAGCGCAGGCGCTACTGGATCGATGCCGCCCCGGGCACCGGTGATGTCGCCGCGGCAGGGCTGGACGCCGCCGAACACCCGTTGCTCGGAGCGGCGGTGACGCTGGCGGACTCGGACGGTGTGGTGCTGACCGGGCGGTTGTCGGTGGCCGGGCAGCCGTGGCTGGCGGATCACGGGGTCGGTGGTGTGGTGCTGTTCCCGGGGACGGGGTTTGTGGAGCTGGCGATCCGGGCCGGTGACCAGGTCGGCTGTGACGTGGTCGAGGAGCTCACGCTTCAGGCTCCGCTCGTGTTGCCGGAGCGTGGCGGTGTTCAGGTGCAGGTGGTGGTCGGCGCGGCGGACGATTCCGGGTCGCGGACCGTCACCGTGCACTCCCGTCCCGAGGGCGAGAGCGATCTGCCGTGGACGCTGCACGCCGAGGGCGTCCTCGGCTCGGGTACCGGTGCGCCCGCCGATTCCCGAAGCTGGCCGCCGGCGGGTGCCACTCCACTGGAGACGGCGGGGCTGTACACGGACCTGGCCCAGGCCGGTCTGAGCTACGGCCCGGTGTTCCAGGGCATCACGGCGGCCTGGAAGTCGAGCGACGAGGTCTTTGCCGAGGTCGCGCTGCCGGCTGTCGAAGCCTCCGGAGCGGGACGCTTCGGCCTGCACCCGGCCCTCCTCGACGCCTGCCTCCATGCTGCCTCGTACACCGGTCTCTTCACCGACCAGGCCGTCCTTCCCTTCTCCTGGGCCGGTGTCGAACTCCATGCTTCCGGCGCGGCGAGTGTGCGCGTACGGCTTTCCCCGGCGGGCGCCGGAGCCATCACGCTGGCCGTGTACGACGAGAGCGGCCGACCTGTCCTGACGGCAAAGTCCCTTACCCTGCGCCCCATTTCGGGCGAGCAGCTGACCGCCGCCCGCGGCGGCTTCCACGAGTCCCTGTTCCAGCTCGACTGGTCCCTGGTTCCCGCCGCGTTGGCGGCGGGACCCGCAGAGGCCGAGTCGATCGGGGACTGGGACACGCTCCCCGACAGCGGGCCGGTTCCCGAAGTCGTCGTGCTCCGTTGCGGTGGTGGGAATGCGGCGGCGGAGGTGCGGGAGGCGACGCATCGTGTGCTGGGGGTGTTGCAGTCGTGGTTGTCGCAGGCGCGGTTCGAGTCGTCGACGTTGTTGGTGGTGACCGGTGGGGCGGTGGCTCTGCCGGGTGAGGATGTGACGGATCTGGCGGGTGCGGCGGTCTGGGGTCTGGTACGCGCCGCCCAGGCAGAACACCCAGGCCGGGTGGTCCTGGCCGATGTCGCCGGCGGCGCCTACGACGCCGTGGCCGTCGGGGCGGCGATCGCCGCGGGCGAACCCCAGGTCGTGGTTCGTGACGGAGTGGCCCATGTGGCCCGGCTGGCCCGGGTCGCGGTCGAGAAGGAGCCGGTCACCGGCGGCTTCGACGCCGACAGCAGGGTGTTGGTGTCGGGTGCTTCGGGGATGCTGGGGCGGTTGGTCGCGCGGCATCTGGTGGTCGAGTACGGGGTGCGGGAGCTGGTGTTGGCCAGTCGTCGCGGTGTGGGTGCCCCGGGTTCGCAGGAGTTGCGGGCGGAGCTGGCGGGTCTGGGCGCGCGGGTGGTGTTCGCGGCGTGCGATGTGGCGGATCGCGATGCGGTGGCGGCGCTGTTGGCCGAGCATCGGGTGACGGCTGTGGTGCATCTGGCGGGTGTGCTGGACGACGGTGTCATCGAGTCGCTGACGCCAGAGCGGATGGACCGGGTGCTGCGTGCGAAGGTGGACGCGGCGCTCAACCTCCATGAACTGACCGCGGACCGGGAGCTGTCGGCGTTCGTCGTGTTCTCCTCGGCGACCGGCGTACTGGGTGCACCGGGGCAGGGCAACTACGCGGCGGCGAACGCCTTCCTGGACGGGCTGGCCACGCACCGGAGGGCCGCCGGACTCCCGGCGCAGTCCCTGGCCTGGGGCCTGTGGGCGGACCGCGACGGCATGGCGGGCGAGCTCAGTGACACAGACCTGGAACGGATGAGCCGTACGGGGATCGGAGCGCTGACGGGCGAGCAGGGACTCGACCTCTTCGACCGGGCCGGCACGGTGAACGCGGCCATGCTGCTGCCCATCCGACTCGACCTCAAGACCTTGGCCCAGGCCTCGGACACGCTGCCGCTCGTTCTTCGCGGCCTGGTCCGCGGCCGGACCCGAAGGGGCGCGGCCGCGGCCGGATCGGCGGCAGCGGCCTCGATGCGGCAGCGACTGAGCGGACTCTCCCCGGCTGAGCGCGAGCAGGAACTGCTCGAGGTGGTCCGTGCCCACGCGGCCATGACGCTGGGGCACACGGGAGCCGACGCGGTGGAGCGGAGCCGCGCCTTCAACGAGCTCGGCTTCGACTCGCTCTCAGCCGTCGAATTCCGCAACGGGCTGAGCGAAGCGGTGGGCATGCGTCTCCCGGCCACCCTCGTCTTCGACTATCCGACCCCCGCGATTCTGGCCGGCTTCCTCACCGGTGAGCTCTCCGGCGAGGGCGAGCGAGGCACCACGGTCGTCTCGACGGTCGCCGCGAGCGACGACCCCATCGCGATCGTGGCGATGAGCTGCCGCTACCCGGGCGAGGTGACCACACCGGAGGAGCTGTGGGACCTGGTGGCCGGCGGCGTCGACGCGATCACCGAATTCCCGGCCAACCGCGGCTGGGACCTCGAGCGCGTCTACGATCCCGAGGGGCAGCGGATCAACACCACGTACACCCGTGAGGGCGGATTCCTGCACGACGCGGGCGAGTTCGACCCGGCGTTCTTCGGCATCAGCCCCAACGAGGCGGCGGTCATGGACCCCCAGCAGTACCTGCTGCTGGAGTCCTCCTGGGAAGCGCTGGAACGGGCGGGCATCGACCCCGCGACCCTGCGCGGCAGCTCGACCGGCGTCTTCGCCGGGATGATGTACCACGACTACGCCTACAACAGCAGCACGGGCGCCATCGCCTCCGGCAGGGTCTCGTACGTACTCGGTCTGGAAGGCCCCTCGGTCACGGTGGACACGGCGTGCTCGTCGTCACTGGTGACCCTGCACCTGGCCGCGCAGTCGCTGCGGTCGGGGGAGTGCTCCCTGGCGCTGGCCGGCGGCGTCGCCGTGATGGCCACCCCCGAAGTCTTCGTGGAGTTCTCGCGCCAGCGGGGTCTGGCCAAGGACGGTCGTTGCAAGTCCTTCGCGGCGTCGACGGACGGCACGGGTTGGGGTGAGGGTGTCGGCGTGCTGCTGCTGGAGCGGCTGTCGGATGCGCGGAGGAATGGTCACCCGGTGCTGGCGGTGGTGCGGGGCAGTGCGGTGAATCAGGACGGTGCGTCGAATGGGCTGACGGCGCCGAATGGTCCGTCGCAGCGGCGGGTGATTCGTCAGGCGTTGGCGAATGCGGGTGTGTCGGCGGCGGATGTGGATGTGGTGGAGGCGCACGGCACGGGGACGACGCTGGGTGATCCGATCGAGGCGCAGGCGTTGTTGGCGACGTATGGGCAGGATCGGCCGGGGGAGCGGCCGTTGTGGTTGGGGTCGTTGAAGTCGAACATCGGTCATACGCAGGCGGCGGCGGGTGTGGCCGGTGTGATCAAGATGGTCGAGGCGATGCGGCACGGGGTGCTGCCCAAGACGCTGCATGTGGATGAGCCGACGCCGCAGGTGGACTGGTCGGAGGGCAATGTTCGGCTGCTGACCGAGGCGCGGGAGTGGCCCGTGGAGGCGGATCGGCCGCGGCGGGCGGGTGTGTCGTCGTTCGGGATCAGTGGCACGAATGCGCATGTGATCATCGAGCAGGTTCCGGTGGATGCTGCCGTGGTCGAGGGGGGTTCTGGGCTGCCGGTGGTGCCGGTGGTGGTCTCCGGGAAGAGTGCGGAGGCGTTGGCCGGGCAGGCGGCGGCACTGCTGGCGCGGGTCGAGGGCCGGGTGGAGTTGCGGCCGGTGGATGTGGCGTTTTCGGCGGCGACGTCGCGGGTGGCGTTCGAGCACCGGGGTGTGGTGGTCGGCGGCGGCCGGGAGGAGCTGGTCGCGGGTCTGGCGGCGCTGGCCGAGGGGCGTAGCGCGCCCGGTGTCGTCAGCGGCGAAGCAAGCCGTGGTCTGACTGCGTTCCTGTTCACGGGTCAGGGGGCTCAGCGGTTGGGGATGGGGCGGGAGTTGTATGCCGCGTTCCCGATGTTCGCCGAGGCCTTCGATGCGGTGACCGTGGAGTTGGACCGGCATCTGGACCGGTCGTTGCGGGATGTGGTGTGGGGTGAGGATGCCGGTCTGCTGAGTCAGACGGTGTTCACGCAGGCGGGTCTGTTCGCGCTGGAAGTGGCGTTGTTCCGGTTGGTGGAGTCGTGGGGTGTGCGGCCCGACTTCCTTGCCGGGCATTCGATCGGCGAGCTGGCTGCGGCGCATGTCGCGGGGGTGTTGTCGCTGGGGGATGCGGCGCGGTTGGTGGCGGCGCGTGGCCGGCTGATGCAGGCACTCCCCTCCGGTGGTGGGATGGTCGCGGTCCAGGCCACGGAAGACGAGGTACGTCCGCTCCTGGTCGAGGGCGTGGACATCGCCGCGGTCAACGGGCCGACATCGCTGGTCATTTCCGGCGCCGAGGACGCCGTACTCAAGGTGTCGGAGCAACTGGCTGGGCTGGGCCGTAAGACGAAGCGCCTGGCGGTCTCGCACGCCTTCCACTCTTCCCTGATGGAGCCGATGCTTGCCGAATTCCGTGCGGTGGCCGAGGAGTTGACGTACGGAGAGCCATCGATTCCGGTGGTCTCGAACGTCACTGGAGAGTTGGCGGGGGAGCTGGGTTCGCCCGAGTACTGGGTGCGCCATGTCCGTGAGGCCGTGCGGTTCGCGGACGGCATCCGCACCCTCGTCGACCAAGGCGTGAGCACCTTCATCGAGCTGGGCCCGGACGGCGTGCTGACCGGCATGGCTGAACTGACCGTCGAGGACGCGGTGTTGGTCCCGGCGTTGCGCAGGGACCGCTCGGAGCCCGAGGCTCTGGTATCGGCGCTCGGCCGGCTGCATGTCGCCGGTGCGGTGGTGGACTGGCCGGCCTTCTTCGCCGGGAGCGGAGCGCAGCGCGTCGACCTGCCGACGTACGCCTTCCAGCGCCAGCGGTTCTGGATGGACACTCGGGCATACCTGGCCGACTCCTGGATCGGGGGGGAGCTGGGCGGAGTCACCTCCGCAGGGCTGAGGGACGCCGAACATCCCATGCTCGGCGCGGTGGTGACCGCTCCGGACGCGGACACGGTCGTCCTCACCGGCCGGCTGTCGATCGGCACTCAGCAGTGGATCGCCGATCACGACGTGCTGGGCAGCGTCCTGCTTCCCGGTACCGGGTTCGTGGAGCTGGCGATCCGGGCCGGTGACCAGGTCGGCTGCGATCTGGTCGAGGAACTCACGCTTCAGGCTCCCCTCGTACTGCCCGAAAACGGGGGTGTGGCACTGCAGTTGGTCGTGGACGCGCCGGACGCTTCCGGTCGCCGTTCGCTGCGGATCTACTCGCGGGGCGAAGAAGCCCCCGACCTGCCGTGGACGCTGCACGCCGACGGCGTGCTGGCCACCGGCGCCCCGGCACCGTCGTTCGACTTCACCCAGTGGCCGCCGGCGGGCGCCGAGGCCGTCGACGTGTCGGACGCCTACGAACAGCTGCTGGACCGCGGCTACGGCTACGGCCCGGTCTTCCAGGGGATGAAAGCCGCCTGGCGACGAGAGGGTGAGGTCTTCGCGGAGATCACCCTGCCCGAGCAGTCCCACGACGAGGCCGCGCGCTTCGGCCTGCACCCGGCGCTGCTCGACGCCGCGATGCACGGATCGTTGATCAATGCCGAGGGGCCGGGCGGGGACGAGACGATCCTCCCCTTTTCCTGGAACGGAGTTGCCCTCCACGCAGCGGGCGCGAGCGCGCTGAGAGTGCGCATCACCAGGCCCTCGTACGACAACATCGTGCTGTCCGTCGCCGACGCGACCGGCTGTCCGGTGCTGTCCGTGCGGTCCCTGGTGGGCCGGCCGGTCTCCAGCGAGCAGATCAAGGCCGCTTCCGGTGGGCGCGACGAGCCGCTCTTCCGGATTGGCTGGAACCGCCTCCCCCTCTCCTCGGCCCTGTCGGCAGAGGCAGCGTGGCCCGCCTGGGACACGCTCGCCGACGGCGACGCCGTACCTGATGTCGTACTGCTGGAATGCGCGCCCACGACGGGCGACACCCAGGCGGACGTACGGGCGCAGACGCACCACGTGCTGGACGCCGTTCAGCGGTGGCTCGCCGACGACCGGTGGTCCGCGGCGAAGCTGGCGGTGGTGACCAGGAACGTCGTTGCCACCACCGAGGGCGCCGATGTGGAGCTCGGCCAGACCCCGGTGTGGGGCCTGGTGCGCTCGGCGCAGCAGGAGAACCCCGGCCGGTTCGTGCTGGTGGACCTCGACAACCATGCGGAGTCCGCGCGGGCCCTGACCGCGGCGCTGGCCACCGGCGAACCCGAGCTGGCCGTGCGGTCCGGCGAGGTGTTCGTGCCCCGGCTGGCCCGGATCACCGCCACGACACCCTCGGGGGAAGGCGCCGACACCCCGCTGGACCCCGAAGGAACGGTCCTCGTCACTGGCGGTACGGGCGGACTCGGCGCCCTGGTGGCCCGGCACCTGGTGGTCGAACACGGAGTACGCCACCTGCTGTTGACCAGCCGACGCGGTGCGGACGCCCCCGGTGCCGAGGAACTCAGGTCCGAACTGACCGGGCTGGGCGCCGAGGTGTCCATCACCGCCTGCGACGTCGCCGACCGCGATGCGGTGGCGGCAGCGCTCGCCGCCATTCCGGCCGCGCATCCGCTGACCGCGGTGGTGCACGTGGCCGGAGTCACCGACAACGGCCTCGTCGGCTCCCTCACTCCCGAGCGCGTGGACTCGGTGCTGCGGCCCAAGGCCGATGCTGCCTGGCACCTGCACGAGCTGACGAAGGACCAACCGCTCGCGGCGTTCGTGATGTTCTCCTCGGCGGGCGGCATGGTGCTCGCCGCCGGACAGGCGAACTACTCTGCCGCGAACGTCTTCCTGGACGCGCTGGCCTGGCACCGCCGCTCCCGAGGCCTGGCCGCGACGTCCATGGCGTTTGGACTGTGGGGTGTCAGCACCGGCCTGACCACACAGCTCGACGAAGCCGAGCAGCGCATGAAGTCGCTGGGCATGCCGGCCCTTCCGGCCGACGAGGCGCTGGCGATGTTCGACGCGTCCCTGCGCTGCGACGAGGCGGTCACGGTGCCGCTGCGCATCGATCCCGCGGTGATCAGGGCGCGCGGCGACGAGATTCCGGCTCTGCTCCGTGGTCTGGTGCGGGTCCCCGCCCGCCAGACGGCGCGAGCCGGGGCCTCCGGCGCCTCCGAGCTCGGACAGCGGCTCGCCGGACTGCCTGAGGACGAACGCGAAGGGGTCGTACTCGAGCTGGTGCGCGGACAGGTCGCCGCGGTGCTGGGGCACGCCTCGGTCGACGCGGTCGAACCCGACCGGGCCTTCCAGGAGCTCGGCTTCGACTCGCTCGCGGCAGTGGAGCTGCGCAACCAGCTCAACACGGCCACGGGGCTGCGGCTTCCGGCCACTCTGATCTTCGACTACCCGAACGCACGGGCCGTGGCCGAGCACATCGTCGCCACCTTCGTCGGCACGGCGGCCGACGCGGCGCCGGTGGCCGCCGCGCGGGTGACGGACGACGATCCGATCGCGATCGTGGCGATGAGCTGCCGGTATCCGGGCGGTGTGACCACGCCGGAGGGCCTGTGGGACCTGGTGGCCGGCGGTGTCGACGCGGTCTCGGACTTCCCGGCCGACCGCGGCTGGGACGAGGGCGTGTACGACCCCGAGCCCGGCGTCCCTGGCAAGTCCTACACGCACCGGGGAGCATTCCTGCACGACGCGGGCGAGTTCGACCCGGCGTTCTTCGGGATCAGCCCGAACGAGGCGTTGCTCATGGATCCGCAGCAGCGGCTGCTGTTGGAGTCCACGTGGGAGGCGTTCGAGCGGGCGGGCATCGACCCGGCGTCGCTGAAGGGCAGCAGGACCGGTGTGTTCGCCGGGCTGATGTACCACGACTACGGGCTCGGCGTCGAAGCCGCGATGGCCAGCGGCGGCAGTCTGGTGTCGGGACGCACCTCCTATGTCTTCGGTCTGGAAGGCCCCTCGGTCACGGTGGACACGGCGTGCTCGTCGTCGCTGGTGGCCCTGCACCTGGCCGCGCAGTCGCTGCGGTCGGGGGAGTGCTCCCTGGCGGTGGCCGGCGGCGTCGCCGTGATGGCCACCCCGGGCATGATCGTGGAGTTCTCGCGGCAGCGGGGCCTCGCGCCCGACGGCCGTTGCAAGTCCTTCGCCGGAGCCGCCGACGGCACCGGCTGGGGTGAGGGCGCCGGCGTGCTGCTCCTGGAGCGACTGTCGGATGCGCGGAGGAACGGTCATCCGGTCCTCGCCGTGGTGCGGGGTTCCTCCGTCAACCAGGACGGTGCGAGCAATGGTTTCTCGGCGCCGAATGGTCCGTCGCAGCGGCGGGTGATTCGTCAGGCGTTGGCGAATGCGGGTGTGTCGGCGGCGGATGTGGATGTGGTGGAGGCGCACGGTACGGGGACGACGCTGGGTGATCCGATTGAGGCGCAGGCGTTGTTGGCGACGTATGGGCAGGATCGGCCGGGGGAGCGGCCGTTGTGGTTGGGGTCGTTGAAGTCGAACATCGGTCATACGCAGGCGGCGGCGGGTGTGGCCGGTGTGATCAAGATGGTGGAGGCGATGCGGCATGGGGTGCTGCCCAGGACGCTGCATGTGGATGAGCCGACGCCGCAGGTGGACTGGTCGGAGGGCAATGTTCGGCTGCTGACCGAGGCGCGGGAGTGGCCCGTGGAGGCGGGTCGGCCGCGGCGGGCGGGTGTGTCGTCGTTCGGGATCAGTGGCACGAATGCGCATGTGATCATCGAGCAGGTTCCGGTGGATGCTGCCGTGGTCGAGGGGGGTTCTGGGCTGCCGGTGGTGCCGGTGGTGGTCTCCGGGAAGAGTGCGGAGGCGTTGGCCGGGCAGGCGGCGGCACTGCTGGCGCGGGTCGAGGGCCGGGTGGAGTTGCGGCCGGTGGATGTGGCGTTTTCGGCGGCGACGTCGCGGGTGGCGTTCGAGCACCGGGGTGTGGTGGTCGGCGGCGGCCGGGAGGAGCTGGTCGCGGGTCTGGCGGCGCTGGCCGAGGGGCGCAGTGCGCCCGGTGTCGTCAGCGGCGAAGCAAGCCGTGGTCTGACCGCGTTCTTGTTCACGGGTCAGGGGGCTCAGCGGTTGGGGATGGGGCGGGAGTTGTATGCCGCGTTCCCGATGTTCGCCGAGGCCTTCGATGCGGTGACCGTGGAGCTGGATCGGCACCTGGACCGGTCGTTGCGGGAGGTGGTGTGGGGTGAGGATGCCGGTCTGCTGAGTCAGACGGTGTTCACGCAGGCGGGTCTGTTCGCGCTGGAAGTGGCGTTGTTCCGGTTGGTGGAGTCGTGGGGTGTGCGGCCCGACTTCCTTGCCGGGCATTCGATCGGCGAACTCGCTGCGGCGCATGGCGCGGGGGTGTTGTCGCTGGGGGATGCGGCGCGGTTGGTGGCGGCGCGTGGCCGGCTGATGCAGGCACTCCCCTCCGGTGGTGCGATGGTCGCGGT
>NZ_JBIAVS010000063.1:0-10204 GCF_042894545.1 Streptomyces sp. NPDC001530 | reverse complement strand
ACACCCAGGGCGGCACCCAGGGCGGCGGCACCGGCAACACCCAGGGCGGCACCCAGGGCGGCGGCACCGGCAACACCCAGGGCGGCACCCAGGGCGGCGGCACCGGCAACACCCAGGGCGGCACCCAGGGCTGATCAGCAGGAGTTCATCACCTCGCAGAGGCAACCTCTGCGAGGTGATGGCGCGTTCTGGACCGCCTCGTGCTCGCGCCGCCCGGCGAGCAGCGCGGTGACGGTGGCGTCCAGGTAGCGGGTGGTTTCCCGGACCGCGAGGCGGCCTTCGTGTGATCCTGAACTCGGCTCAGACCGTCCTGCTCCGGCGCCGACTGCTCCGGTCGGTCCGCGGCGGCTGCGTGGCCGCCCTCCACATGGGCCACCAGAGCACCATCGACGCCCTTCCGGCCGTGCTGGACGCACTGGAGCGGCTCGGGCTCTGTGCCGTGACCGCCAGTCAGCTCTGTACCTGACGCACCCTCACCCCTTGCGCCGGCCTCCGCCCCGGACCAGTCCACCGCATCGGCCCTGATCGGGGCCGGCATCCAGCACCGCCGCACCCGCTTCGGGCAGCGTGTCACCTGCCGTGATTCAACGGCGCGAAGCAGTTCCTGTAAGTCACCGGCCGGTCGGCCCGCGCCCGGACAGTGCCGTCCGGGGTTGCCGGCTGCTCGCCGGGGAGCATGCACGAGGGCGGTTTAACTCGATCGTGTGATGGTCGACTTCCGGGCTTGCGGTGCCCTGGGCCGTTCGGGCTACGGTGATCGTGCGATCTGGGACGCCGGGTACGGTGCCGGCGTGCGGGGCCCCTGCTCCACCGGAGTGATGGTTCAGGGCCTCCCCGTCGCCTCTGGCCGCGCCCCTATGGCCAGGTCGCGCAGGGAACTGGCCTCCCGGGATCGGACCACGTACAGGATGCGTGTCGCTGCCCCGGGGTCGAGTACGCCGGGGACCAGTGCGCCCAAGACCGTTCGGGGCGTGCGGCTGAGTGGGCTCACTCCTGCTCAGTCCACAGGAACGGTGGGTGTTTCATCCAGCGGTAGGAGCAAGGCCCAGGTCGGCGAGTGCCGCCGTGCCGGCGGCGGCGTGGCCGTTCCCGGCGAGCAGCAGTGTGCGCGCCGACTGGTAGTGGCAGCCCGCCGTGTCGAAGGCCGCTGCGGCGGCGAGCTGCCGTGTCAGGTCGCCGTCCAGCAGTGCCTGTGCCCGGTCCAGTTGGGCGGTGGCGACCGGGTTGCCGGCGACCAGGCTCCGGGCGGCGTCGAGGCGGTCCCGCGCGTCCGGGTGGCCGGCGAGCACCGAAGCCTCCGCTCTAAGCGCCGCATACCAGTGCAGCCAGATCCAGGAGACCCACTTCCACACCTGATCCGGCTCCGGAGCCATCCGCTCCAGGGCCGCGTCCGTGTCTCCGTGGTGGAGCAGGACCGTGGCGTCGAAGACCGCACCGTAGCCGTGGCGGTGTTCCGCTGCGGTGCCCGCCTGGTCGACGATCGCGAGCCAGGTGGCCCGGGCGTGGTGGTCGCCGCGCAGGCCGTGGATCATCGCGACCGACGCGGCGGCCGGGCCGAGCGAGAACGACCGCTGCCGGCCGCTGCGCTGCCATGCGTCGAGGAATCGCACGCTGCCGGTGAGCACGTCGTCGGCATGGCCCGCGAAGGCGTCCGTGACCAGGAGCCAGGATGTGGCGTGGTGTTCCACCTCGGCGAACAGCGGGTGGTCGGCGAGCTGCCTGCCCCACCGGCGGGCCTGCGTCAGCTCGCCCACGCTGAGGGCGGTTCCCGCGGCCATGGCGAGGGCGTCCATCTGCTCGTGCGTACTGGCGGGGGTGCGCGGTGCCGAGGCCAGGATGTCGATCCGGCGCCGGGCGGCACCGGCGGCGCCGAAGGGTTCACCGGCCCACGTGCGGGCGCCGGAGAGCGCGTCGAGGGCGGCGGACTCGGCCACCGGGTCGCCCGTCCGCCGGGCGAGTTCGACGGCTCGCTCGGCGCATCTGACCGTCTCCCGCGCGGTGTTGTCCGCGTCTGCCTGGACCGCGCCGAAGGCATCCACGGTCACCGCCGCCTCAGCCAGCGCGCGTGCGGCCTGGGCAGCCAGGTCGCCGTCGTCGGACAGCTCTCGCGCCTGCGCGAGCAGGGCGGTCACCTCGTCCACGGCGGGGACCTGGGTGAACTCACTGGAGAAGCGGTACGCGACGGTGGCGGCCGCCGCCAGGTCGCGGCCGGCGCCGGCGCTGTCGCCGGCCAGGCGGGCGGCCTGGGCGGCGCCGCGGTGCAGGCGGAACATGTCGTCGCCCAGTTTGCGGCAGCCGGCCACTGCGGCGGCCTGGCGCAGCGCCGCGGCGCCGGCGGCGCCGGTCTGGCCGCCGGCGTCATCGGCGAGCGCGGCCGCCTGCTCGTACCGCTGCTGGGCCTCGCCGAGCAGGTTGCGGGTGAAGGTCAGCTCGGCCAAGGCGAGGGCGAGACGGTGGGCGTTGGCGCGCTGCTCCGGCCGGCCGGCGGCAAAGGCGAGGGCGGCTCGCAGGTCCTCTGCCATCGCGTCGAACCGCGCGCGCCAGTTGGCGCCTTCGGCCGCCGTGAGAGCACTCGCGCCGGTCAGGCACCAGTCCAGGTGGCGGGCTCGTACGGTGGTCAGTTCCCCGGTGTCGGCGAGCCGCTCCGTGCCGTACTGGCGGATGGTCTCCAGTGCCTGGTAGCGGGTGCCGGCCTGGGACGGTGTCGCGGTGAGCAGGCTCTGTTCGGCAAGCCTGGCGAGCCCGTCGGCGACCGCGGCCGGATCCAGCGGGGCGAAGGCGGCCACCGCGGTGGCCGCCTTCGCGGTGAACGGCATGACGAACACCGACATCCGGCGCAGCAGCGCCCGGTCCTGCGGCTGAAGCAGGTCATGGCTCCAGTCCAGCGCCGCCCGCACCGACCGGTGCCGCTGGTCCGCGCGGCCTCCGCCGGCGAGGATGCGCAGCTGGTCGCCGAGGCCGGCGGTGAGACCGTCCAGTCCGAGCGTGGGCCAGCGTGCCGCCGCCAGCTCGATGGCCAGCGCCATGCCGTCGAGCCGTTCGCAGATGGCCGCGATCTGCTCGCGGACCGCGGGATCCGGCGGTACGCCGACCGCTGCCGCCCGTTCCATGAACAGGGTCACGGCCTCCGACTCGCCGCCGGCCCAGGACAGCGGCCCCACCGGGAAGACCCACTCGAAGGGCACCATCATCCGGGCCCGGCTCGTGGCGAGCACCCGCAAGTGCGGGCAGGCCACCAGCAGCCGTTCCACGAACGGCGCCACCGCGTCGCGTATCTGCTCGCAGTTGTCCAGCACCAACAGCGCCTGACGGTCCGCCAGCGCGGCCAGCACCGCCTCGTCGATACCGCGCCCGGGCTGCTCGCCCACCCCCACGGCCGCCGCGATGGCCGCCCCCACCCGCCCCGGATCGGTGATGGGGGCCAGGTCGACGAACCACACCCCGTCGGCGAAGTCGCCGGCCGCCTCGGCTGCCACCGCCAGCGCGAGCCGGGTCTTGCCCACCCCGCCCGGGCCGACCGCGGTCACCTGCCGGCGCGTCTTCACCGCCTCGGCCAGCTCCGCGCGCTCCCGTACCCGGCCGATGAACGCTGTCAGCGGTGCCGGGAGGGCGGGTAGCGGGCGCGACGGCTCGGCGCGGTGGCGTTCGGCCGCGTGCCGGGACAGCGCCCGCCGGTCCGGCACCTGAAGCTTGCGCAGCAGTGCGGAGACGTGTGACTCGACCGTGCGGACGGAGATGAACAGCTGCGCGGAGATCTCCGCGTTGCTGAGGTGCTCCCCGAGCAGCGCGAGCACGTCGGCTTCCCGAGCAGAGATCACTGGATGGGACACCGGCTCATTATCCGTTCCTCCGTGGCGGTCTCCGTGGTGGTTTCCGTGGTGGTTTCCGTGGTGGTTTCCGTGGCCGGCACGGAGGTGGACCGTACCCCCGGCGGGAGAGGCTGTGACCACAGCGATCAAGCCCGGCAGGACACACCGGGCCGATCGTCACCCATGACTGATCGTCACCCATGACTACAGGAGTGACCATGACCGGTTCTTCCCCCCAGGGATGCAGGACGGTGCTGCATCCCGTGTCCGACCTGGCGGCGGCCACGGCGGTGTACACCGCCCTGCTCGGTGTCGCGCCGCGGATCGAGGAGTCCTCCTACGTCGGCTTCGAGGCCGCGGGCCAGCACATCGGACTTGTGCCGGGCGGTGGACCGCAGGGCCTGGCCTCCTCGCTGGCCTGCTGGCACGTGCCGGACATCGAGGCGAAGCTGGCCGAGCTGACCGCCGCGGGCGCCACCGTGAAAGAAGGCGCGCACGATGTCGGTGGCGGCCGTCTGGTGGCCACCGTCACCGACCCCGACGGCAACGTCCTCGGCCTGCTGCAGGACCACACGAGTGCCGGCCCACGCCCCCGCGCTCAGCGCCGTCGCGACACCGAGCACCGGCTCGCCCATGACGTCGATGTCTGGGTGGCCAGTGCCTCGGCGGGCGGCGCGCCGTATCTGGTGCCGCTGTCCTTCGACTGGGACGGCGAGACGCTGCTGGTGGCCACCTTGGCCGACAGCCCGACCGGCCAGAACCTGGCCGCCACCCGGGCCACGCGGCTGGGGCTGGGTCACACCCGCGACGTGTCCATGATCGAGGGCGAGGTCGAGGTCCTCGACCTCGCCGCGCTGCCGCAGCAGCGGGGTGACCGGTTTGCCGCACGCACCGGCTTCGACCCGCGCACGCCGGCCACGCCGTACCGCTGGTTCCGTATCACCCCGCGCCGTATCCGGGCCTGGCGCGAGGCGGACGAGTTGCCAGGACGCGAGCTCATGCGCGAGGGCCGCTGGCTTGCCTGAGCGCCGCGGGTGAACACACCCGCCCCGTCCGGCAGGCGGTGCAGGTGCAGGTGGGGAGCAGCGGGTGCTCGCGGGCACGGTGCTCGCGGGCACGGTGCTTGCGCCGGCCCGGCGTCGAGGCAGGCGAGCAATACCTTGGTTTTCGCAGCGGGTTTCGCCTCCGGCCGCCGGCACTCCCAGGCGATGGCACGCCGCCGCATGCCCGTGCCCCACCGATGCTGCCGCTTGTCCTGAGCCCGTTGCCGCAGTGGCCGAGCGCGGCCTGCGCCACCCCTCGGGCGTGTCGTTGCAGGGGGGCGTCAGACCGTCGGCCTCCGCCTCACCGCCGTCGCTGGTCTCACCCGAACGACAACCGATCAGTTCCCAGAAGCCGCCGCGGCGGATCCCCCGCACGAGATCCCGATCAGACGATGCAGACAAGGAAACCTGCCATGACCAACACGCAGAAGTCCGCCCGGAGCAGCACCGCGGCCCAGAAGAAGTTCGACGGGTTCACGGCCGAGGAACGCGCCGCGATGAAGGAGCACGCCCAGGAGCTGAAGGCGTCCGCGCGCCGCAGCCCGCGCACGGCCAAGGCGGACGGGGAACGCGACGTGCTCGCGAAGATCGCCGAGATGGCGGACGCGGACCGCGTCCTGGCCGAGCGGCTCCACGAGATCGTCCAATCGGCCGCGCCGGACCTCGCGCCGAAGCTCTGGTACGGGATGCCCGCGTACGCCAGGGCCGGCAAGGTCGTCTGCTTCTTCCAGAGCGCGCAGAAGTTCAAGACCAGGTACGCCACGCTCGGCTTCAGCGACCAGGCGCACCTCGACGACGGCACCATGTGGCCCACCGCCTACGCCCTGACAAAGCTGACCGCCGCCACCGAGGCACACATCGGCGAGCTCATCTCGACGGCGGCGAGCTGAGACCCGCCGGGGGGCGCCCACCGCGCAGGGGGCCGTGTACCACGTCCCTGCTTCCGCGGTCTGCGGTGCGGAGCTCCTCTGGGCGCGGTGGCGCGAGGGGCCCTGTGTGGCCGGCGGCGGCGCCGCGGGCCGCTGACCTGACGGGACGCCAGCCCCTGCTGCGCCGCCAGATCACCCGGCGGGCGGGTTGGCCTGGTGTCGGCCGCCCTGCCGATCAGATCGGTCCAGGGCGCCCTGGCAGGGCGGCCCGTCAGGGCAGCAGGCGTGTCCCGGCTCACACGGCGAGCAGCGTCAACAGGGGAACAGCCAAGGGCGGTTGGCCGTTCAACCGTGTGTGGCTGCGGAGGGGACAGTGTCCCCGGGCCTCACCCCTGGCCCAGGGGGACGATCGTCCGGCAAAAGCCCCATGGAGCCGTCCGCCGAGAGGCGACCGCCCTCCGCCCCCACCCGCGGCCCCGGCTGGCCTCCCCCGTCCAGCCGGGGCTTTCACCTGTCCGCCCCCGTCGCCCGTGGGGGCGTACAGGTCCTTCGGCAGGTGACTCCACACGCCGCTGCCGGCAGTCCCCCGGCGCACAGTCCTGGAAGGGGCGGCAAACGCAGCAAACCCCGCCTTTGAAGGGCCGGGGGCGGGGTTGCTGTGATGGAGCGCCGGGCAGGCCTTGCACCTGCATCTCCCCGCAGGAAGCGGGACGTCTTTCCTTGGACCACCAACGCACAGCCTGCCGCCCCCAGTTACCGGGCGGCCTGCTCAAGATCAAGCATAGCGCACCCCCCACCACCATCCGCACCCCCGCCACCGGCCGCGCCCGCCGCCGGCCCGCCCCGCACGCGCGCCGGCCGGGCATGACGGGGCATCACGGACCGGCCGTCACCGCCGCTCACCGCCGCTCACCGCCGCTCACCGCAAGCGGGCGGAACACATCGGGCCGGATGCGGCGAGGCTGAACGGCTCCTCACGACTGCCGGGTTGGGGGGCAGGAACGTATCGGTGCCGCAGCGCGATATGGGTCACCAATAGGTCACCCCGGCCTGCTGATCTCTTATCAACGGGGCACGGTGCTTGTCACCGGATCGGCGCGCTGCTTGTCACCAGCGGCGTCTGCTGCCGCCCGTGGTGACCCGGCTGGTCGAGATCACGCGCGCCTTGGGCCTTTTCACGGTCATGGTGGGGGGCTGATGACAATCCAGGAAGAGACACCCGTTGGGGCTGCTCATGCCTGGGAGGTGTCCGGTTCCAGGGAAACCGCGACCAGCCGGTCGCTGAGGGAGCCGGCGGCGCTGCCACCTGTCGTCTCGGCGCGGTACGCACGGATCGCCGGGTCGGCGAGGGTGAGCGTCAGCACCGGGCAGTCCGCGGCGTCGTTGGTGTCCTGGGGCGAGCACTTGATGATGTCGAGCAGGTTGTGGCCAGGACACACGGCCCCGGCCGGCAGATCCACGTCCAGGAGCAGCTCCTTGCCAGGAGCGACGCGGAAGCTGCCGGACGCCGGGATTTCGACAGGCTTGCCCGGGTAACTGCCGTCCACGACAGTCGCGGTGAGGGCGCGGGCGGAGGCGCGGTGGCCCTCACCGTGCGGGCCGTAGAGATCGAGCGTGACCCGGCCTTGGGCCAGCGGTGCGTCGAGCACCATGGGCCGCTCGCCTGTGCGGAGGGCCGCGTGGACGGTGAAGCGGGGGGTGCCCGGCGACTTCGGCCCCGGGCCGTAGGCGTCCCAGCTGGTGAGCACCAGCTGCGGGTCCTTGCTCCGCTCGCCTTTCCCCCGTGGTGCCGGCCGCGGCCAGTCGTCCACCGAGCACTTGGAGAGTTGGGCCGTGCCGCCGCCGGGGAGCGGACCATCTCGCAACGGCCCGGCAGGGGCCTGCCATTGTACAAAGGCGCGCCGCTGGGGCGTTGCAGAGGAATACGTCAGTGCCAACAGGCCCACGACGGGCACGGCGAGGATCAACCAGGAACGCAGGGACGCGCCAAACCCTCAGCCACGCCCCCCGGCTCGGCCGGCCGTCCCGGCAGCGCCTGCGGTGTCCCACCGCAGCGGATGGCCACGCCGTCGTCCGCGGCCGTCGGCCGGCGGCAACGCACCACGGTCCTCACAAGCCCGAGGGCCGGCATCCAGGCCTCGCTCGCCGGCCCGGGGGATCAGTTCCACGACGCTCATGATTCTTTCTGCGCGCCGGACGGCAAGAGCGTCACTGCACCCTTACGCCGAGCCGGTCCCGGGAACACAAACAGCACAGCTCCCGGGCAGCTCTGCCGACCGATCGGCTCATCGGCGCGGGCGGCCGCCCTCAGGGAGGCAACGCGCACGCCAAGGATCTTGGTGACCACGAGCCTGCCTCTGTGTCACCTCCTCGTGCTTCGGCACCGTATGAGCCTTCGGGTTGTGCTCGTGCGGAGGTGTTCAGGCGGCGAACCCGATGTTGGTGACGTATTCGTACTGGCCCCATTGGCTGCCCAGGTCCACGATCTTCTCGACCCAGGCGTCGTCGAGTGCCTGGGTGTCGTCGTTGGCCCAGGCTTCCACGACACGGTCCCAGTGCCGCACGTTGAAGCTGCGGTATTCCACCACCCGCTGGCGTGGCCGGGGCACCCGGGACTGGTTCAGGGGGTGGATCTCCACGCGTGTGCCCCGGCCGTCCGCGTTGAGGCGGCTGAGCAGGTAGCGGGCCACGTTGTGGCGGCGCACCGTCGTGTAGGCGGTTTCGATGCGGTCGAGGTTTTTTCTCGTCGGGGAGCGTGTGCCCTTCAGCCATGCGCTGAGGGTGCGGTCGGTGACGGTCAGGCCGGCCTCGCGGGCGGCCCGGCGGGCGTGGGGGGTGCGGGTGAGGTAGTGAAGTCTGGCGAGCAGGCCGCGGCGGGTGGTGACGGGGGTGGCGATGTAGCCGGCGAGGGCATCCAGCCGGCGGGCGACTGCTTCGTAGGCCTTGATGCCGCGGGCGCCGAATTTACCGAAGTCGATGGTTCTCTCCGGCATTTCGATCCTGCCCTTCCGTGTGTTTGCTGCCGCTGCGGGTTTACGGGGCTTTCAGGATATCGCAACTCGGGTATTTCTGCGGGGAGTTGGGAGAGTGTGGCGGCTTTTTTCTCCGCTGGTCCCTGTGTGTGTTCCGCACATCCTGAGCATGGTCGTCCGCGGGTTTTTTCCGCTGATGTTAATGGGTGTCTCGATTGGCGATCGTGCCGCGGTGACAACTCACACCACTCGCCCAGTTCGCCAGGCACCCCCGTCTGGATGAAGTCGCGCACGAGGGCCCATGCGCGATCGACAGTCAGGATGAAGTTGCCACTGAACGCAGCCAGGTCATCCATGACCGGGACGTCGACCACGGCATCCTCCGCGGCGATGCCGTCTCCAGCGAGCAGCCACGACCTCTCAGCGTCATCGAACAGATGGATGACCGCTTGATCACCTTGAAAGCCCAGAGCCAGCCGGGGAAACGCACCGCCTGGCAGTCGGACTTCAAGGCACCCCTGGCCACGGGAGCGCAGTTCGTTGAAGTGATCCGCCAACTCCCTGACGTCCGAACCTCTCTCCACCGCACAGAACCGCCCCGATTCCAGTGCCGTCGCCGCCCACGTCACGCTCATCCCTGCGCCTTAGACGCGCATCCCGCTACCTGGCCATCCCCTGAGGACTCCAAGAATGTCCTGATCGGGTGAAACGCCGGTAGCAGATCAGGGCACTGGCCAAGCCGACGAAGGCCAGGAAGCGCTCGGCCTTGCGCTCGTAGCGGCGGTGCAGCCGACGGCACCCGTGCAGCCAGGACACCGTTCGCTTGATGACCCAGCGGTCTCTGCCGAGGCGGCTGGACATTTCGACACCTCGGCGAGCGATGCGCGGCACGATCTGCCGACGTCGCAGCCAGTTGCGCAGGTGATCGAAGTCGCGTAGCCCTTGTCCGCGTGCAGTTTCACCGGGCGGCGGCGCCTTGGCTCGCAGCGGGAGCGGATCGGCGGGATACCACGCATCAGCGGGATCAGGGCCTGGCTGTCGTGGAGGTTGGCACCGCAGATACCGACCGAGATCGGCAGCCCGTTCCGATCGCAGAGGACATGGATCTTCGACCCGAGCTTGCCGCGATCGGTCGGATTCGGTCCGGCCAAGGGCCCCCTTTGACCGCCCGGACACTGACCGAGTCGATCGCACACCGTGACCAGTCCAGCTCGCCGCTCGCGCCGAGCCGGTCCAGCACCACGCGGTGCAGCCTGGCCCGTACCCGGGCCGCCGACCAGTCGGTGAAGCGCCGGTGCACGGTCTGCCAGGAGGCTCCAAAGACCGGCGGAAGCCGCCGCGCACCGACCACGCGGTCGCTGGTCGCATTCGATCACTGACCACATAGGACTTGATCGTCTAGAGGGGGTTGGGAGTTGCTGCCGGGATAGTGAGCAGGAGCGACTTCTGGTGAGTGTGAGTGAGTGCTGGGGCTGGATGCGGTTGTTCCGCTGTGCGCCGGAGGGTCTCCT
>NZ_JBIAVS010000062.1:1222-12800 GCF_042894545.1 Streptomyces sp. NPDC001530 | reverse complement strand
GCCGCCCTCGGCGACATCGAGCGGCTGCAGAGCCAGGACATCGCCGACACCGTCGGCTACATCGTCACCCGCCCCCGGCACGTGGCCGTCGCCGAGCTGCTCGTACGCCCCACCGAGCAGGCCTGAACACCAACACCGGGGCCAACTCCGAGACAAGCAAGGAGTCGTGATGGCGATGAGGCGGATCCTCGCCGTGGTAACCAACCAGGCGACCTACGGGACGAGCCCCCATCGGACCGGACTGTGGATCGGAGAGCTGGTTCACTTCCACGCCGGGGTCCGCCGGGCCGGCTTCGAGGTCGACCTCGTCAGTCCAGAAGGTGGACCGGTGCCGCTGGATCCGCGCAGCACCAGATGGGCCGACAAGGCGGTACGCGACTACATGAACGATCGCGCGTTCATGTCGAGCCTGGACCGCACCAGCAAGGCGGCCGACATCGACCCGGCCAGGTATGCCGCGATCTTCTACACCGGCGGGCACGGCGTAATGTGGGACTTCCCCTCAAACGACGCGCTTCCGCGTCCATGCTGAGCTGCCACAGCGCCCATTCGGCGTGTCGTGAATCCTGGAAGGTCACCTTCAGCCGCAGCCAGCCGTCCGCGTCGGGTTCTTCTGCGCGGACGGCCAGCGCGGTGTCCAGCAGGTCCTCCCGCCGCGCCGGGTTCACCCGGACCAGCACGGTGATGTGGTCGCCGCCGGAGAGAAACTGTGCGGAGCGTTCCCGCCAGATCCGGTCCAGATCGACCCGGTTCGGTCGCTGTGCCGTTTCGGGGAGTTCCTCGGCGGCCAACACCCGCGACAGCCGGTAGGTGCGGTCCGTGCCAGATCTCGTGGCCAGCAAGTAGCCCCGGTCGCGTACGGTGACCAGGCCGATCGGGTCCACCGTGCGCCACTGTGGTGTCCGGCCTGTGGCCGCGTAGTGGATGCGCAGCTTGTGTCCGGCGAGCACCGCGCGCCGGACCTCGATCATTACGGTGTCGGGTACCTCCTCAGTGACCAGCCGACGTGAGAGCAGGTCGGTCTCCGGGTCGACGAGAAATCGCTGGGCCGCGTCGCTCGCGGCGGCCCGATGGCTTTCGGGCAGCGCGTCGACCACCTTCCGCATGGCCGAAGCGAGCGCCGAGCCGAGGCCGAACACCAGCTCGCCGCGCCCCGATCCGGCGGTCAGCAAGGCAAGGGCCTCGTCGTGGTTCAGACCGGTGAGCTCGGTGCGGAAACCGGGCGACAACGCGAAACCGCCGTGCCGGCCGCGTTCGGCGTAGACCGGGACGCCGGCCGCGGACAGCGCCTCGATGTCGCGCAGCACGGTGCGGGTGGATACCTCCAGCTCCCGGGCCAGTGTGTCCGCAGTCAGCCGACCGCGCTGACGCAGCAGCAGCACCAGCGAGACCAACCGGTCGGCGCGCATACGAGAACTCTATCGAAATACATGACCAAGGATGTCGTGATTTGTTGCGAGGCTCGTTGACGCGACGTCGAAGCCGACGGCTACCGAGCCGATGGCCGTACGTACACCCAATGAATCGAATGGAGCTGACGTGGCAATGGAACGAACGGCGGTCAACCCGGTGACATGGTCGGTGGAGATGGGATTCAACCAGGGTGAGGTCGTCTCCGGGCACACCCGGACCCTGTACATCTCGGGGCAGACCGCGATGAGCGGCGACGGCAAGCCCCAGCATGACGGTGACATGGCGGCGCAGTTGGCGCTGAGCATCGACAACCTGGAGGCCGTGCTCGGCGAGGCCGGCATGTCTCTCGCGAACCTCGTCCGGCTCAACGTCTACACGACCGACGTCGATCTGCTTTTCCGGCACTACGGCGTGCTGGCGGCGCGGTTGGGCGCCGCCGGGGTGGCGCCGACCACCACGATGCTCGGGGTGACGCGGCTGGCGATCCCCGGCCAGATGGTCGAGCTTGAGGGGACCGCCGTCGCGTGATGCGACCTCGCCACCTCTGCTACTCGTGCCGGTTGAACCGGCACGAGTAGGAGCAGATATGTGCCCTCCCGTCCGCCGGACGGAAGGGCCCCTGACCTGGTGTTTCTCTGTGCCCCCGGCAGGATTCGAACCTGCGACACCCGCTTTAGGAGTTCGGTCCGAGCCCGCTCCGGGCCCTCTTTTGAACCGTAGTTCTACAAAGGTTGGTCAACGGGGGTCATAGAGCTCGCCGTTCGATCCCTCAGAGTGGCCGCCGGGCATGGCTGGTTGCTGGTGCAGCGCGACGCTGCGCAACGGCAACGGGTACTGGGGAGACGACAACGTCTTCTCCTAGACGGCCACCATCCATTGTGCGTAGCCCAGCCTTCAAGCGGTGCTCGGGTGACAGCCCGCAGTCGTTGCAACTGACCTGATCGATCAGCCTACGGTTGGAGGCAGTGAGGTCGCGCATGTCAGCTATCGAAGTGACGTACCGCCCCACCCCAGCCGGTGAATGGAGAACGGGTGGAGAACGAGCGGCGTCGCCCTGATTCGGCTGACCTCGTTGTGGCCGGATGCGGATGGCTCTTGATCGTGACCATCGTGGCCCTGCCCGGTCTCGCCTTGAACGATGGGCCACTGACGGCGTACCTGGTGGTCGTGGGTGGCGTGATCGGGTTCCTGTGGGCCCGTAGGAGGTTGCGCCGCTGAGCGCTCCACCGTTGGGCGCACGCTGCGGACCGTACCGCCGACCGCCGATCGAGCTGCCCTGGACGGGCCGAAGGTTCCGGTCTATCCAGGGCAGCTTCCTCGCGTCCCCGCGCCTCAACTGGCGAGACACGAGGAGTGGAGCAGACACCGCCGGCGGCGAGAGCGACGATTCCTACTGATGTCCTGAGTGTGGGGGATGAGGGCGGCCACCACGTCCGGTCGAGGGCGGGCGCGCGACAACTGATCACCACACACAGTGGAAATGCCAGGGCCATGACTTGGGCCTACAATCTTGGAGCGGGCGACGACAATCGACTCGCGCCATCAGCTTGGGAAGCCGAGATCATTTCTGACCGGTTGGGACGCTGACCGGGCGAACGGTGGGGCTGCGGCTTGGTCGGCGGCGCCTGCTTTCACCGTGATTCCCCGCTGTTCCCCGCTCGATCTGGTGCGGTTGTGGTGCGCCTCGTCCCTGCCCCACGTGGCTCAACAGGCCCGCCGTAGCCACCCGATGAGTCTCACAGGTCCACGCGTGACTCGTTGTCGCTCCGTCGGAGAACGACGTGCGCCGGCCGGAACGGCAGACTGCGCAGGGTTGGCTCCATGACCTTGAAGAGAGCATCGGCATCCGGTCCGTAGGCGTACACCACTGCTTTGCCTCCTCCGAACTCGTTGCCGTCGACCTCGCCGACGCCGGTTTCCGTGGTCGCTGCTGCCAGCGCTTGCTCTGCTTGGTAGACCAGCTTCCGCTGGTCGGCGTCGCCGAAGCCCTCGGCGGCAAGCTGGAAGTGGGCGATGACAGCGTGCTCTCGGTCGCCAGGGGCAGTGGGTGTCTCCATGCCGACACACTCTCAGAGGGGGCTGACATCATCACCACCCTGCGTCAGCTTCGGTTCACCTCCACCAACACGCTTTCCAACTGTGTTGGTGGGGTCCTGGGCTCTGTGCAGGGGCGTTCACCTGCGTTCATGGACGGCTGGTCCATGTGCAGGACTCGGCCTCTGGTCTCGTCTGAACGTCCGTGAACGGGGCTGAATGAGACGGAAACTGAGACGGTGGGGTCGCCTGGGCATTCGCCCTGACCGCGCTATTGGAGGGCGGCGATCAGTCCGATCACGATCTCGGCGTACCGCTTCGGGCCCTCGACGTGCATGCCGTGGGCGGCGTCGGGGAGGTCCTGATGCTGACCAGCTGCCCGATGTAACTCTCAGGGATGCGTGGCCACTCAACTCGACAGAACGGCAGATCGACGGCATGCACTCAGCCCCAGATGGCCACTCCGCTCAGCCATAGTTGGCCAGCCGGGCCGTGGGATCGCCAATTCGATCACCAGCTGCGCGGGCGCCAGAAGAACGCTTGATCGAATGCGGGTGTTCGACGTCCAAGTCCTGCGTGGCCACCGCTGTGGTCTGCCCGTGGTGATCAGAGCCTCCAGGGACGAGACGGACCTCCTCAACAGGACCGGCTACTCGCAAACTGATCGTATCCACGTGCCGCTATGACCTGGGCTGACGCGTCAAAAGTCCAGGATCTGGGGTCCACCAAAGGCATCGCGGAGGACAGGCGGCGCACCGCCGCGTACGCTCCGACACAGTCATCGGGGCGACACGCAGAAGGAGCCCGCAGTCCCAACAGGTTTCCTAGGCCTCTGAGTTGGGCGGGCTCCTTGCGCGGTGCTCCAGCACGCATGTCAACGAGAGGAACTCCGTATGGAGGAGAGTAACGCGAAACGCCAGCCCAAACACCCGCCCCGCCGGGACAGGCGACGCGCCGAAACTATCCGTCACCTGCGAAAATGGATCGGCCAACAGGGGCGAAGCGCCCCGGGCGAGTTCCTGCATGGCGCGTCGTACAAGCTCGGCAGCGGTGCCGTGACCCTGCTCATCCTGTGGTGGGAGACCCGCCACTAACGGTCGGCGGCGGGCCCACCCCGGTGGGCCCGCCGCATCTTCGCCAATCAGCCCTTCGCGATGGCCTGGTCTTCTCCAGGCCGCGTACTGGAGTCGCGGGGCACGGCTCTTACTCAGCAGGACTTGGCCACGCTCCGCAGAGGCAGTCGGCCGGTTGGGTCCTGGCAAGCTCCCGTGGCCCGGCCACTAGGGACCGAGGACGCCCAGCGCGCCGAGTAGTAGGCACGCGGTACCGAAGAGGAAGAAGCCGCCCATGGCAATCAGGGCTGTGCCGAGCCTGGCGACGCCGGCACTCCTGCCCTCTTGTGCCACCAGCGAGCCCAGAGCCTTTCGCCTGAGGTCCAGATACGCAGGTAGCCGTCCGGTCCGCCGCAGTATCCGTCCGACGCTGATAAGCGCAATACCAAAGACCAGCGTGAGCAGGCTTGTCTGGAGCTGATAGGTCGGGTCGTGCCCGTCCGAAACCGCGATGATCACTGAAGTCCCCCCAGGGCACGCCGGACAGTGCCACTGTCCGGCGGAAAGAAGCGCCCCATCTTGCCCGACGGCTAGGCCTGGGGGGAAACCAGTCTCGTCAGGGGCCCGCGACCTGGCCGTTCACCGACCGCGCCGGTAGCGAACCTGTCACTGGTTGTCGCCGTCGGTCGCCGCCGGGCGAACTCGCACGGCCCGGGGACGGCCCGGAGACGATCACTCGCCGTCTTCCACTCGTAGAGCCGGACACTCACCTGGTGGTTGTGCGCGTGCCAGAAGACCTCACCCTCGACGCGGGCCCCGAGAGCGGGCAGCTCCCATGCCGCTTCCCGTATGAGCTCACTGAGCGGGGAAGGTGAGCCGCAGAACGATCTCGCCGTCGTCGATCTCCCCGGTGGGCTCGAACCCGAACTTCTGGTAGAAGGGCCATGGTTCGCCGTCGCCGGGCTCGTAGCTGGTCAGCAGCTCGGTGGCGCCGTCCGCCCGAACCAGGGCGGCGATCTGCGTGAGCGCCTCTCGGCCGATTCCTCGCCTCTGGTACCGCTTGTCGACGAGGAGGCGCCAGAGGAAGTGCTGCCCTTTGAAAGGACCAGCCGGCGGTTTCCACGACAGCATCACGAAGCCGACTGGCTCGTCGCCACGGTACACGGCGCGGTACCAGGGATTGGCCTCCGGCGTCTTTGCCGCCTCCTTGAGCGACTTGGACACTGAGGCGACGAACTGCTTCTGGTCACGTCGGACGCGGAGGGCACGAACGGCATCCCGGTTGTCGTCGGTGATCTCCCGTAGGTGCACGCCTGGGGACCTCATGGCACACCCCTTCCTGCATCCGGCAGTTGCGCCATCCGGGCCGACGTGAAGGGCCGCCGCCAGGCGGCATTCCCTTGTGCGTACGCGCTACCAAGGACGCCAGGTTGGACGCCTTCGCAGCGTATTCGACACAGGCGATCTGGAGCGGGGCTGGCGCGCCAGGCTGTGTCCGCGTCCGAGGCAGCGCCCCCATCGCGATCCGTAGAGATTCGAACTCGGTTTGAGGGAACGCGTGGCCCACTGAGGCGCGTAGCCTTCTTCGCCCAGCTCATGCGCGACCTGGTCGAAGCACGCACACCCGACCGCGTCAGGGCCGTGATTGTGTGACGCCCGGACCGCAAGGCGGTGCCTGAGCTGTCAGGCTCCTGGCGGTCGTCCGCCATGACGAGGCGGATGTCGACCGTACAACCAATCCCGCTCGCCGAAGGTCTCCTACGCGCCCGGACACGGTTCCGGCTCACCGTTCTTGGAGAACCATGCGTATGCGTACAGCCGCGGCCGCCACCGTCGGCACCCTGGCACTGCTCTCGTTCGTGACGCCCGCCGCCCATGCGGACTCGAGCAAGGGCGACACCGTCTTCACCTCCGTGACCTTCAGTAAGACGACCGTCAACGTCGGCGTCAGCGCGGCGCAGAGCCTCACCGTGACGGCCACCGCCAAGGACGGCTCAGGGATCAAGGGCATCTACGGCGGCAAGCTCGTCAGTTCCGACAGTCGGCTCATCTACGCGGACTCCGCCACCTGCACCCGGCCCACGTCGACGACCATGAAGTGCACGTACACGTACACGCTCGAACCCGATCGCACCGACTACTTCGACCTCAAGAACAGCTCGGCGGGCACCTGGCACTTCAATGCCGAGGCCGCCGCCTACGACCAGGATTATTTCACCCTGGACACCGGCGCGCCGTTCAAGGTGAAGCGGTACGCGAAGCTGGCGACCACCCAGGCCACGCCCGAGCCAGTCACCAAGGGCGGCACGCTCACCGTGTCCGGGGCGCTCACCCGGGCCAACTGGGACACCAACGTCTACGCGGGGTACGGCAGCCAGACGGTGGCCCTTCAGTTCAAGAAGTCCGGATCCTCGACGTACACCACGGTCAAGAACGTGACCACCGACAGCGGCGGCAAGCTGAAGACGACGGTCACCGCGAGCTACTCGGGGACCTGGCGGTGGAAGTTCGCCGGTACGGGGACGACGAGCGGCGCGACCGCGTCAGGGGACAGCGTCGCCCTGAGCTAGCTCCTTCCCGCTTCAGGTCCTGGTGTCCCACGAAGATCCGCCGGACAGGTGGGCCTGGCTGTCGGTCGAGCGTGGCCCATGCGGCGGCTACCCATTCCCGCCATCGTCCTAGACCACCCAGCTGTGGGTCAGAGGGCCATCTGCGGGCCAGTGAGTACGCGGAGCACATGCCCCCGTCAACTCCAGCAGGTCAGGGCGGCGCAGCGGGCTCAAAACGGTGACGCTCTTGAAAGTGCGAGTCACCGTGGGTTCAAATCCCACACCCACCGCGCAGGTTGACGGCCCCTGACCAGGTAAGTCGGTCAGGGGTCGTTGCGTCGCATGCTGCCCTGAGTGCCCGCGGTTCACCGATGTTCCCCGCTCGATCGGGCACGACTGTGGCACGACGCCTTCTGATCCGTAGCTCTATGTGGATCAGTCAGGAGCGGTCATACAGGTTCGCCTTGTGCCCTTGAAGAGCACTGCCGAGCACGGTCCGATTGCTGTGGTTGCTGTACATCAGTGCTGTACCGCAAGCATCCGCGCAAGGAGGTTGCCAGTTGAAGGGCTAGTCACCGCAGAGCAGCGATGACAGCCCCGATCCCGGTGAGCAGGGTGCCTACCCCTACCAAGATCGCTGCGATGGTGCGGGAGTTGACGCCTCGGCGTTGGTCACTAGGCTCGGGCTCGGTAGGGGTGTCAGGCATTGCCGCAAAGGCTCCTTACTGTCGGCTGCCCACTTGGGCTCAGGTCGACCGCGCCCCGCCCTCTGAGTCTTGCCGGACTGGGGCGGGGCTCTTACGGCGAGCGAAAGTAGCAGCGAGTCACGGCCGGACGCGGGCTCCGCACGCCGGATTCAGATTTTGTCTCGGCTCATTTGGTGCGCCCTGAGAGACAAAGCAATTTGAAAAACCCAAGCTAACGTGAAGCGAGCTGAGCTGGGCATATGCTGATGGCATATGCCAGAAGCGTCCAGACGTAGTAGTTCGGCATATGCCAGAACAGCATGCTTCGGCTGGACGATCTATACGAAACACCCAAATCACCCTTCCGCAAGGCGTCAAATTTTGGCTGAAAAGCGCCCGATATGGCTGGACAAGCTGAAGCCAAGCGGAACGGAGTCGGCTGTCCCACTTCTCGGCGCGCGCCCACAATTTGGGCAGCAAGGACCTCGGGACAGCGGCCTTTCTGCATCCTCTGGCAATGTCCATGCCATGACAGTCCAGGCCTCTGCCCGTCGGCCCCGCCGCCGGCAGTCTCCGTCGGGGCACCGGGTGAGTGCTGCTTTGTAAGTTCACCCCAACGATCCACCGGCCAGGGCTACCGCTTTCCTGCCTGCCGTGCGTGGTGCAGGGCTAGTCCCCGTAGTACGGCAATGTGCACCTGTGTTGCCGCCAAACAGTGCCGTCAGCCGAAAGGCTCGGACCTGCGACCCTCTCTGCCCATCGGTGTCGAGGTGACCCGCTCGCCAGGCGCAAGTTGCCGTCGTGTTCGGTCTTCGAGGTTCCAGCCCGAGACTCGCGTACTTCGAGTTGTCTGATCTCGATCTGAGGACATCCGCCGAAGTCCAGGAGCCGGGCGTCAAACCTGCTCACAGCCCTTTCCGAAGCTCTGTGGACGCCGACGGATGCGTCCGGATCGAAGGCGGTTTGAGACCACGATTGAGCTCACGCCCGCTTGCGTACTGCAGTAGGCCCCAGGACACAGCATCGTCCGGATCGGGCGACTTGGTGGCTTCTCGGCTGCCGACGCCGTGGCAGTCGGGGCGAGGTTGGTGTTTCGGCTGATTGGGTGGGTGGTCTCGTCCTACGCTGGGCTTCTTGTCCGTTGATTCGTGGGGGTGTTGTCGTGTTGGTCGAGGGACTGATCGCGGCGGCGGCGGCCGGTGGCGGGGCGATCGTGCAAGCGGCGGGGACGGACGCATGGGCCGGGATCCGCAGCGGTGTCGCGCGGATCCTCAGTCGCGGCGAGGCAGGGCGGGAGCAGGCCGAGCTCGAGCGGCTCGATCAGACCCGGGCCGAGCTGGAGTCGGCCGGTGACGGCGCGGGGGCGGAGCGGGTGCAGACCGTTCTGGTGACCCGCTGGCAGACCCGTCTGGAGATGCTTCTGGAGCAACTTCCGGACGAGGAGCGTCAGCAGGTGGCGGCTGAGTTGCAGGCTCTGGTCCAGCAGGCGCAGGCCCAGGCCCCGGTGCAGAGCACGCACAACGACTTCAGCAATGCGACGTTCACCGACAGCCAGGTTCTCGCGAGCGGCACGCAGAACAACACGATCAACCGGTAGAGGCGCGGGCGGCGGGCATGGGGGCGAAGAAGACGTCCGGCAAGCGTAAGAGCGGCGGTAAAAGGGACAAGCGTCCCGGGCAGGGACAACGGGCCGGTAGCAGTTTCGCGGGGGCGTCGTTCGAGCGCAGTCAGGTGCTCGGCAGCGGAACGCAGACCACGAAGATCAACGTGCAGGCGTACGCGGCGGTGCCGACCGCGCTGAACGCTCTGCCGGGTCTGCCACAGGAGTTCACCGGCCGCGAGGACGAGATCACCAAGGTTCTGTCCCTACTCGACCCCGGGAGCGGTGCGGTTGCGGCGGTGGGGTCGGTCGCGGGGCTGCCGGGCGTGGGCAAGACCACGCTCGCTCATGCCGTGGGGCATGCCGCGCTCAACAAGGGCTGGTTCACGGGCGTGCAGATGGTGAACCTGCGCGGCTACGACCCGACCCCTGTCCCGCCGGAGGACGCCCTGGAAGCGCTGCTGCGAGCCCTTGGCGTCGCGGCCGATCACATCCCGCCCACGCTGGACGAACGGGAGGCGCTATACCGGTCCCAACTCGACGCCCTGGCAGGTGAGGGGCAGCGGGTTCTGATCCTGGCGGACAATGCCTCAACCTCGGACCAGGTCCGGTCGCTGCTGCCGGCACGTCACCACGCGGTGCTCGTGACCTCCCGGCACACCCTGCCCGGACTCGGCGCCCGCCTGTTCAACCTCCACCCTCTCCAGCCGGATGCCGCCGTCGACCTCCTGCACCAGAGGCTGGAGGTCGCCGACCCCGACGACAGGCGCGTCCAGGACGAGCCCGCGGCCGCGGAGGAACTCGCCGCACTCTGCGGCTACCTGCCCCTGGCCCTGCAGATCGCCGCTGCCCTTCTCGTCGACGACCCCGACCAGCCGCTGTCCGAGCGGGTGCGGATGCTCACCGACGCCGGCAGCCGCCTCGGCGGTCTCGACGACGGCGAGCGCAACCTGCGCGCCGTCTTCGACGAATGCCTCACCCGCCTCACCCACCAGCAGGCCGACCTCTACCGCCTCTTAGGCCTCCACCCCGGCCCGGACATCTCCACCCCCGGCGTCGCGGCCCTCACCGACCAGCCGGCCGACAAAGTCGCGCCGTTGCTGCGGCAGCTTGTCCAGGCGCGCCTGCTTATCCAGAACAGCCAGTCACGCGACCGCTGGTCCATGCACGATCTCCTGCGCGTTCACGCGCAGGAGCAGGCCCGTATCACCATGGACCGTGGCCGTGTCCCCCGTCGGCGCTATGAGCAGGCCCGCACCCGACTCACCGACTATTACGTCCGCCACGCGGAAGCAGCCGACACCCACCTCCGGCCGCCCGGCGAGGCCGTGTCGCCGCTGTTCGCCGGACGGGAACAGGCGCTGGCGTGGTTCGATGCGGAACGCGAGAACCTCCTCGCCACCACGCACACCTATGCCCGCACCCAGACGGCCCTGGACCTCGGGTTCGCCCTCGGTCGCTACCTGGAAAGGCGACGGCGGCTCCAAGACCTGATCACAGTCCGCGCGCACGCTCTTGAAGCCTGCCAGACACTCGGCGACACTCTCAACCAGGCTGGCGCCTGGAGCAACCTCGGCAGTGCACTCGCAAAGCTGCGACGCCACACCGAAGCTGTCGACGCTCACCAGACCGCCCTCGACCTCTTCCAGCAGAACGGCGACAGCCACCGCCAAGCCAGCGCCTGGAACAACCTCGGCAGTGCGCTGGGCGCGCTGCGGCGCTACGACGAGGCACGCGAAGCTCACCAGACCGCCCTCGACGTCTTCCAGCAGACCGGCGACACCCACGGCCAAGCCACGGCCTGGAACAACCTCGGCACTGCACTGGGCGCGCTGCGGCGCTACGACGAGGCACGCGAAGCTCACCAGACCGCCCTCGACCTCTACCAGCAGACCGGCGACACCCACAGCCAAGCCAGCGCCTGGAACAACCTCGGCACTGCACTCCGGGGGCTCCGGCGCTACGACGAGGCACACGACGCTCACCAGACCGCCCTCGACCTCTACCAGCAGACCGACGACGCCCACCGCCAAGCCAGCGCCTGGAACAACCTCGGCTGTGCACTGGGCGACCTGCGGCGCCACGACGAGGCACGCGAAGCTCACCAGACCGCCCTCGACCTCTTCCAGCAGACCGGCGACACCCACGGCCAAGCCAGCGCCTGGAACAACCTCGGCACTGCACTCCGGGGGCTCCGGCGCTACGACGAGGCACACGACGCTCACCAGACCGCCCTCGACCTCT
>NZ_JBIAVS010000062.1:0-1125 GCF_042894545.1 Streptomyces sp. NPDC001530 | reverse complement strand
TCTTCCAGCAGACCGGCGACACCCACGGCCAAGCCAGCGCCTGGAACAACCTCGGTACTGCACTGGGCGCGCTGCGGCGCTACGACGAGGCACGCGAAGCTCACCAGACCGCCCTCGACCTCTACCAGCAGACCGGCGACACCCACAGCCAAGCCAGCGCCTGGAACAACCTCGGCACTGCACTTCAGGAGCTCGAACGTCACGCTGAAGCACACGAAGCTCACCAGACCGCCCTCGACCTCTACCAGCAGACCGGCGACACCCACAGCCAAGCCACGGCCTGGAACAACCTCGGCAGTGCGCTGGGCGAGCTGCGGCGCTACGACGAGGCACGCGAGGCTAATCAGACCGCCCTCGACCTCTTCCAGCAGACCGGCGACACCCACGGCCAAGCCACGGCCTGGAACAACCTCGGCATGGCCTGCCGCGGTCTTCAGCAGTACACGGAGGCAATCGAGGCAGGAGAGAAAGCGGTCGAAATGCTGACTCAGGAGGAGAACTGGGTGCACGCTGGAGAAGCGTGGGGTGAGTTCGCCACCACCCTGACGGCATCCGGTGCCGAACCGTCCCGGGTTCGGGAGGCATGGGAACAGTCCGCTACGGCCTATACCCGCGCCGGTGACAACGAAGCGGCAGCCGCATCCCGCACAAACGCCGAAATGCCACCACCAGGCACCTGACCATCTATCCGTACGTTCGATCAACTGAGCCTGCCGTCTGGGACCGAGCTTGTGACAGAGCTCCGTGAGTACCCCGGGAGGCGCCCAAGACCGATCCAGTTTGCTGACGTTGCCGTCAGAGTCTGCCGTCACGACCTCTTCCCCGAACCCGGGCAAGATCCACACCTGAGCCGCAGGTCGTTCGAGCAGGTCAGCCGGTTGCTGTGCATTGGCCTCAACAAGCATTTGGTGGGTGTTGGGAGAAGACCTTCTCCCAAATTTCTCCCCCTTCGTGCCCCGACCACCACGACATCATCCGAACCAGAACCCTGCTCGACCGACCAACTGCCCCGATCGGTACGACAACGGCTTCTCAGCTTGATGTTTAACCTCGCTGTTGTTTCAAGCGGACATGCTCGGTGAGGGTTTCGACTCGTTTCACGGTCTTCCCGGGCTCGTGGCGTGG
>NZ_JBIAVS010000061.1:0-12960 GCF_042894545.1 Streptomyces sp. NPDC001530 | reverse complement strand
TGGTGACCAGGATGACAAGAGCGGAGTGACGGGAGACTGTCACGCTCCGTTCTGTGGGAGCCCGGGGGTGCGATTCCCCCGGGCCACCCGACCCCTCTCCTGCCGAAGGGGGTAGTTGTTCAGCCACGCCTCAATCGTCCCAGCGTGCTCAGGTCGTTCGCGCGCCGTTTTCGGCGATCCTGCTGCTCGGCTCCGGTGCGGTCAGGGTGCGGAGTTCGGTCCCGGCTAGAGCCGGTGCGGCGAGCCTGCCGCGCCAACTCCCTCCCCACGGGCAGTTGGCGCGGCAGGCTCGCCGACCGGACGGGTTCACAGCCGCACGAACGCGTACAGCGCGGCCCACGCGGCCAGGCCCAGGGGGAGCGCCGGCCGGATGAGGGCTGGCGCATGGACGGCGACGAGCACCGTCAGGCCCCAGTACGTCACCGACTGGGTCGCCGACAAGACCCGCTACCAGCTGTCCGTCGACCCGAGCGAGGAAGCCGCGCTCTCCGAGACGCTCAGCCGCTGCCCCAACAAGCCGATCACCGTCACGCTCGCCCGCAAACCCGGGTTTCGAATGCGGCTGCTGCGCCCCTTGGGACTGGTGAGCTCGCATATTGAGGGAGTGTATTCGGTGTGCGGGTTCGGCGGCTGATTACTGACTGTTGCCGGTAACGGTGGTCCAGGGCGGGTCGATGCGGCTCAGCCATGTGTCTTGATCGTCTGCCAACGGCTGCTTCAGGGGAAGTGGGAGGAACCGGCAGGCGAAGGTGAGGCCGGCGTCGTCTCCGTCGCCGTGGACGTGGTGCTCCCATGCATCGGGGGTGTCTGCGGGTGCCTGGAGGTAGAAGAAGCTGGTCCGTCGTGGCTGTCCCGTGTCGGGGTGAGGCTTGTCCTCCATGATGAGGCTCTCTGAATTTCCCCACGCGCCGCTCGGGGGTGGGACAGACCTGCTTGCTGAAATTCCCCACCCAGAGGAGCCGTCTCGCCCGCTGGGGCCGTAATGGCTTCGCGGACCCGCCCGTCCCGTGGGCGGCCCGGCACAACTCTGCCGGCGCGAAGGTCGGCAGTGCACGGAATCACGGTGGTGCCCGTGGGCAGCGGCGGTCAGGCGGTGTGTCGCGGCGACGGAAGGCGAGGGCGGGTCATAGCCGTGTGGCCGTGCGGATCAGCCCGGCGAGGGCGAGGGAGCGGCTGTGCGCGGGCCAGGCGATGTGGGTGACGACGGGTGGTGCGTCGGTCAGGGGAACAGCGGTGTGCTCGGCCCATAGCCAGGCGCGGGCGGAGTCGGGGAAGACGGCTACGGTGCGTCCGAGGGCGATCAGCTGGGCCAGCTGCGTCTGGTCGTGGATCTCGGGGCCCGGGCCGGGTGGGTAGGTGCCGTGGCGGGACCAGCGGGCGAGCGGAAGGTCGGGGATGTCGCTGACGTCGGCCACGGTCAGAGCCTTGTGCGCGGCGAGGGGGTGCCCGGTGGGCAGGATGGCGATCTGCCCCTCGGTCATCAGCTCCTCGCTGTCGAACCCGGCGAGGGAGTTGAACGGCTTGTGCATGAGCGCTACATCAGCGCGGCCATCGCGCAGCATCTCTTCCTGTTCACACGTGCCGCTCGGCAGCACCTCGATCTCGGCGGCGTCGGGCTCGGCCGCATAGGCGTCGAGGAGCTTGTGCAGCAGTTCGTGGGACGCGCTGGCCTTCACCGCCAGGACCAAGCGGCTGCGGGGGCCACCCGGACCGTCGGCGCCACCGGCACGACGGGTGCGGCGAGCGGCGGCGGTGGTCGCGTCGAGGGCTGCGCGGCCCTCGTGCAGCAGTACCTCTCCGGCGCCGGTCAGGGAGACGCCGCGGCGGTTGCGTTCCAGCAAAGAGACGCCGAGGCGCCGCTCGAGTTGCTGGATTGCCCGGGACAGCGGTGGCTGGGCCATGCCGAGGCGCTCGGCGGCGCGGCCGAAGTGCAGTTCCTCGGCGACAGCCATGAAGTACCTCAGCTCGCGGGTCTCCAAGTCGTCCACGGCCCCAGCGTAGCTGGGTGATACCTACCGGGTATGACAGGACACCGTATCGGTGTTGGATGCGCCGCTGGTCCGCGAGCGAGCATGAGCGAAACGAAGATCGCGCTGGTGACCGGCGCGAACAGGCAGCCCTCCGCACTATCCAGCTCGGCAGGAAAGGCACACCGAATGAACACACCCTCAGCGTCACTGCCCGGCGGCACCTGGACCCTGGGCGATCTGACCGTCACCCGCTTCGGCTACGGCGCCATGCAGCTCGCCGGCCCCGGGGTCATGGGCCCGCCTTCTCACCACGACGGCGCGCTCGCCGTCCTGCGCGAGGCCGCCGGTTTGGGGATCACCCATATCGACACCGCCAGTGCATACGGACCACGTGTGACCAACCAGCTGATCCGTGAAGCGCTGCACCCCTATGCCGAATCGCTGCACATCGTGACCAAGGTCGGCGCGGTCCGCGATCAGCAGGGCGGCTGGCCCCCTGCCCGGCAGCCCGAGGACCTGCGCCGCGCCGTCCACGAGAACCTTCAGGACCTCGGCCTCGATTCGCTCGACGTGGTCAATCTCCGGCTCGGTGACGCTCAGGGTCCCCAGCCCGGCTCGCTCGCCGAGCCCTTCGAGACCCTCGTCGAACTCCAGCAGCAGGGCCTGGTCCGGCACCTCGGAGTGAGTAACGCGACGGCGGAACAGGTCGCCGAGGCGCAGGCGATCGCGCCGATCGTGTGCGTGCAGAACATGTACAACCTCGCCTACCGTCAGGACGACGAGCTGATCGACGATCTCGCCGACAAGGGCATCGCCTACGTGCCTTTCTTCCCGCTCGGAGGCTTCACCCCGCTGCAGTCCACGGCCCTTTCTGCCGTAGCCACCCGGCTGGATTCGACGCCGATGTCGGTCGCCCTGGCTTGGCTGCTGCGGCGGTCCCCGAACATCCTGCTGATTCCCGGCACCTCGTCGGAGGCGCACCTGCGCGAGAATGTCGCCGGCGCGGGACTCTCGCTCTCCGACGAGGAGCTCGCCGAGTTGGACAAGATCGGCCGGTAATAGCAGGACGCAGCCCAGCCCCCAGCAAGACCAAGGGGCGGTCGCGGTGTGATGCGAGCCTCATCGTTGTCGACCGATGAGCGTGTTCACCCATCCTGCTGCCTGGTGACGCCACCGGAGGCGTCCTTGACCGCTCGACATGGCCCGCACACTCCACGAGCGGGCGGCTCCGACCCTCGTTGCCCACAGCAACCGAGTGGGCAACGAAGAGCAGCCCTGGCCGTTTTCAAAGATCTTCATCATCCACGGCGATCTGCCGGAGCACGGTGGCTGTCTGCAGACCGGTCTCCTCGGCGTCCTCTCGAAGGACCGCTTCTTCGAGTCCTTCGCATGAGTTGACTCCTCCTGCAGGGGCCTGGGTGCCGGCCTCCGGCATACCGATGTGGTCGAACACCAGCAGCTCGGGGACGGCGCGATGCCGGATCACGTATGCGGCGACACGGATTCTGGGTCGGGTCATCCCGGCATTGTCAGTCGTTGCGGGCGTGACAGGGCGTGGCCCCGACTGGTTGAGGAGGCCAGGCGGGGCCAGGCGTTCTGGTGGGCGAAAGGCGGTCGCCTCGCGGCGGAAGGTTCGGGCGGTTTCGTCGTGCGCCGCCTTGCCCCGGGCGGATACGCGCTGGCCTACAGCGCGGAGGTGAGGTGGCGCAGTTGCCGGATAAGGGGTGGCTGGGGGAGGGGGACAGCGCCGATCTCGGGGTGGTGGGGACGGGTGATGTGGGTCCGGACGTCGTCGATGAATTCGGGGACGACCAGGGGAGCGGTGGCGCGGTCACCGCACATGAGGGCGGGTTCGAAGTGGTGGCGCACGAGGTGGGTGCGCCAGTAGTCGGCGTCGTCGTACTCGCCGCTGTGGGCGTGTTCGAGGAAGAGGCAGTACTCGGCGACGTGGTGCCCGACTCCGGCGGCGAAGCGCCACCAGAAGCGGGCGCCGTTGCTGTCGCCGGCCAGGTGGAGCAGGCAGGCGAAGACGAGGGCTCCGGTCTTGTCGGCGTACTGGCTGGTGATGAAGTCGGCGAGGTGGCGGTCGGTGTCCGGGTATGTGGGTTCAGCAAGTGATCGAACTGACCGGGTGGGGGCCGCTCGGGATCTCCGTCGACTGGGCGGCGATCGAGGGAGAGCTGGGGGTTCCGCTGCCGGCGGACTACAAGGAGCTCTACGAGGTGTTCGGCGGCGGCGTCTTCAGTGATTCCCTCTACTTTCTGGGGCGCGACGAAGGCCCCGCGTTCGACTTCCTGACACAGTGGCGGGTCTCCCTGTCGGTCGACCAGGACAGCAAGCTCGGAAACGTCTCTGCCGTCGAGCCCTATGCGATCTACGCGCCGGGCAGCAAGGGGCTGGTTGAGTGGGGCTCCACCGAACGGGCCGACGAGTACTTCTGGCTGATCGATGCCGAGCGGCCGGGCGAGTACCCCGTCCTCGCGCGGGCCAATGACGTCGGCGCATGGCACCGGTACGACATGTCCACCTCGGAGTTCCTCTACCGCGTCCTTGCCGATGCCGATTTTCAACCTTGGGATCGCGCAGTACAACCTCGGCACGACGTTCAAGCCCGGCTCCGGCGACCCCTTCGACGGCCAGCCACTGTGACGAGAGGCTGGCTGTCCCACGTTCGTGGACACGACAGTGCCGTCGTTTCTCATCGAGATCCGTGAGCCAGGTGATCACCAACTGCCTCCGGAACCGGTCGCCAAACGCTGTGCCTAGAGATCAACGAAGCCAGCCGGCCCTTTCGCCGGCGGCGAGACCCGTAGCCAGGGACACCGCCGCCAGGGCGAGGCGACGCGGGCATGCGGGCCGATGCCTGCCGCAGCCGCAGTCGCGCCCACGTCCGGCGGGGAATCACGGGGAGGCACGGGCCATGGTGGAGAAGATCATCGGCTCGATGCGGCATACATCTCCAGGAAGGGCGGACGCTGTCTGATTAGACTCGAATGTCCGGGGAGATCCAGGCGCCACGGACGGGCGGCGGTGACCGAGTCATGGAGGCACCCCCTAAATGAACGCCCATGTGTGTCGTGCCGTCGCTGCGGCTGTGGTGACCGCGGCTGTTGGGCTTACTGCCTGCGGCGAGGCCGATGGGCCGGGCGCCTCCCGCGAGGGCGCCTTCACGATCGGCCTGCTGCTCCCTGGGGCGGGCGGCCGGGAGCACCAGGACAGGTCTCTGACCGAGGCGAAGATCAAGGAGCTGTGCGGCAACTGCTCGATGCAGTACGCCAACGCCAGGGATGACGCAGCGACCCAGCGGCAGCAGATCGACTCCATGATCACCAAGGGGGTCGATGTCCTGATCCTCGAAGCCGTCGACCCCAAGGCGATGCGCTCCTCAGTCGAAGCGGCGCGCCAGGCCGGTATCCCGGTCGTCGCCTACGACCGGCTCGCCGAAGGCCCGATCTCGGGCTATGTCACCTTCGACGGTGCGCGGGTCGGCAGGATTCAGGCCGAGGCGCTCCTCAAGTCAATGGGCGCCAAGGCGCACGGCGGTCAGATCGTCATGATGAACGGCGCGACGACCGACCCCAACGCGGGCTGGTTCAAGCACGGCGCGCTGTCCGTCCTCAAGGGCAAGGTGAAGATCGGCAGGTCGTACGACACCGTCGAGTGGCGGGCGCAGAACGCCTACAACAACATGGTCGGGGCCATCGCCGCCCTGGGTGCCGACAATATCGATGGTGTCTACGCCGCCAACGACAACCTTGCCTCCGGTGTCATCGCCGCCCTCAAGGCCGCCAAAATCAAGCCACTTCCCCCGGTCACCGGCCAGGACGCCGACCTCAGGGCCGTGCAGCGCATCGTCAGCGGGGACCAGTACATGACCGTCTACAAACCCTTCAGGCCCGAGGCGAGCACCGCCGCGGAGATGGCCGTCGCCCTGGGGCGGGGCGAAAAGCTCGGCGCGATCGCCAAGGACAGGGTCAGCAGCCCCACCACCAAGGACATCCCAGCCGTTCTGCTCACTCCGGTCTCGGTGACCGCCGACAACATCAAGGGCACCGTCGTCAAGGATGGCGTGCACACGATCGACCAGATCTGCACCCCCGAATTCCGGTCCGCTTGCAAGAAGGCCGGCCTCACCCCGTAAGACCCGCCTTCCGAGCGGCGAGCTCGCGCGGCACCGTCGCGGGTAAGGCAGAGGGAGAGGGTCCGGATCACCTCAGCCATGTGCGGGGTGCCCTGTTCGCGGGCGCCGTTCACCAGCACGCAGACGAGGGACCCAGCGACGAGTACCAGGAGCACGGTCTCGACGACCACGGTCCTGCGGAACCTCACGGGGTCACCGTCAACTCGGCCCACACACGCTTACCCCATGGCTGCGAGACGGAGCCCATGACGTCGTAGCCCCACCGGTCGGCAACCGCATCCACGAGGAGAAGACCCCGGCCCTGCACAGCGTCCTGGTCCGCCGCACGCATCTGCGGCAACGTCCCGTACCGGTTGACGGTGCTGCTCCAGATCACGGGGTCCCTCATCCTCGCCACCGGTGTCTCCCGGGCGTTCGAGGGAGTTCTCACTCTTGGTGCGGTAGAGAGATCGCTTTGACCTGCGAGGATACAGATGACTGAGAGGCGCCGTGGTGTGCTTCTTGCGCGTCGATCGGGGTCTTGGCCTGCGGTGCCGCAAGCCTGATGAGAATCCCGCCGTTATGTTGAGAATTCCAGTAGCGGCCAGGGGGCTGCGTGCTGTTGTCTGGGTTGCACCGCATCAGCGTTCTCCGGACGTACGCCGCGGGATCCCCGTGTGACCGGCTACCGTCGGCGGCGTGACAGCGCACGCCGTATCCGGCTCTTTGGTGCCCGCCCGACTGACACAACTCATGGCCGACTACCAGGAGTTGCACCGGTACGCGCCGGGCCAGGAGGCGGCGCGCGGGCGGCGGTTCAACGCGTTCCTGGCCGAGGTGCTGCGCTGGGGCGGCCTGCAGGATGTGGTCAGCGACCAGCGCGGGCTGGACGGCCGGGACGAGACCGATGTGTCGTTCATGCTCGACCACACCCCCCTACATCCTCGAGGCCAAGTGGCAGCGCAAGCCGGTCGATGCCACGGCACGGGCCAAGATCAAGGAGAGGCTGGAGAGCCGGCCGCCGAGTGCCCGTGCCGTCCTGGTGTCCATGTCTGGTTTCACCGCACCAGTGCGCAACTCCGCGGACTTCCATGCGAGCGTGGTGTTGCTGGATCACTCGCACGTCGCGGCCATGGCGTCCGGGCTGATCAGCGCCGAGTTCCTCTTCCATCGGTACCTGGCCGTCACCGGCCAGCGCGATGGCTCGTACGTGTCGCTGGCGGGCCTGCTGCCGGAACCCGACGTGGGGCCGCCACCATCATTCCTGCGGTCCTCGGCGCAGGGCATCAACGGATTCCCCGCGATCCCCGAACCGGGCGTCACGGTCACACATGTGCTGACCGCCGACGGCACCTGGACGGAGGGGGAGATCAGCGGCCTCGCGCACACCGGCGGAAGTGGGTTGCTGTGGACGACCATGTCCGGCATGCTGCGCCTCGATGCAGCAACGGGCCGCAGCTCCTGGACTTCGGGTCCCGTCCTCTGCAAAGGGTCGGCCCTCGTGACGCCCGACAGTGGCACCCTCCTTCACAACGAGGAAGCAGTCCTGCGGATGACGGACGATCAGGTGCACGTGGTGGGCGGCGGGTTGAAGGGGCATGGCTGGCTGATGTCCGGCCCGGACCACACCGCCTGGGCGTTCACGACCCCCGAACCGGCGAACGGTATGGCGGGCACACGCTGACCCGGCTGGGCGACACACTCGCCGGCGGAGTCCACCAGGCCGCACTGACTCGGGCGGGCACCCTCTCCCTGGCGGGCAGCGGTCGTGACGTCACCACCCGCCTCGAGGAGGGCCTGCACTGCCCCAGCGACCGGTGGGCCGAGTCCGCCCCGCTCACCTCGCAAACAGCGCTGGCCGTCGGCGGGCACACCGTCCTGCTCGCCGGCCCGACCGGGCAGGGCATGGAGAAGGCCCTCGTGGCCGTCGACACCCGCACCCACCGCTCGACACTGCTGCTGCGGCTGCCGAACACCATGTGGTCGCCTGACTCCTCGCCAACGACGAGATGGGGCCGGGCCTGGTTGTGCAGGTTGGTCGGAAACTATGTAGTTCCACTATCGGCGTCACTCATCGTCGACCTCGGCGAGTAGTCCACCCCTCTGCGCAGCCCAATGTCAATCTCGCCTGCAAGTTGCCGCACAAGTGGCATGGCAGGATCCGGTTGGCGGCGGCCCTGAGGCGCGGGGTCGGCTGAGGTTCAAGATGGTGTCACTAGCATGCGAAGAAGTCCGGGTTCGCCTTGCAGGGATGCCATGGCTTTTCCGAGGATGGCGCCAATTGCGCTGCCGCGGTCGGATACGCGCATTGCGCACCCTTCGGTGGGTGAGGTTGTGAGGAGGTCGCCGGCGGAGATCGGCCCGTACTGGGGGTCTGCTTTGACGTAGACCTGTCCTGCGAGTGCGAGTGTCACATGATGTGCGGATTCGGGATTGCTTTCCATGACGGTTCCCGGGTTGAGACCGCCAGCTCCTGACACAACTCCAGTTGCGCGCGAGTCATATTGTGTGTTGCAGGGGCTGAGCAGGCCGTCGTCTCCGATGACGAGAACCGTGCCTGGTTCGAAATTGTCTTTTGACGCAAAGGTCTCTGCGTAGTCCCCTCCACTGGGAGTGAACCTCACAGCCCTCACTTCTCCGAAGAAATTTCCAGTTTGCCCTTCGATTTGATTGCCCTCCAGCGGACCTGTAATTTTTACTTTGCCTTCGAACTTGCCAGCCAGTACCCCTCCTTTACCGTAGACACCGATGCCGTGTTCGCTATGCCCTGCGACTCCGCAAGTGTCTCCTTTGCCTTGCCCACGTACGGCGTCTGCGCCGATGCCTCCTGTGGACTCCCCGTAAACGCCGAGCCAGGCTTCGCTCACTCCGACCACTCCAGTTCCGTGAGCTCTCCCCTCGACCCCGAATCCCTCTGCGCTCACGCCTGAGACTGCCGTGGCGTTTGCCTTCACTACCAGGGCAACTGCGTTATCCGGCGTGTTTATCCGAACCTGTTCGTTAAACTCACTCATTTTGGCCTCCAGGGCGGGAGGTAGTTTGATGGCTGCTACTAGAGAAGCCAGCTGGATGGAGAGATGGAACGCGGGCGACGCTTCAAACGTACGACTCTGCACGGGTCGTGGCAACAGGTATAAATTCAGTTGAATATTAATATGTGACGGAGCGACGTGTAGTTGGGTGGATTATGAGGGGTCCGCTTGAGCCTCTCGGGGATGTTCGATTCGAAGCGGACCCGTCCGAAGGCTATGGGTAGCCTCTGCGTGAAACCAGGTCGCCCCCGGTGCGAAGCACGGAACTCCGGTCCAGGGTTTCGCTGTTGGGGAGGGTAGTTCGTGTGTCAGGTAGTGTTCGCCCTCGCCCTGGTCGCTGCCGGAGACAGGCTCAACCCCCCACCCCACACAGAGGTTGGTCTCCGGAGGGGCCCGACTTCCCGTCTCAGGTATTCCGTGGTTAACTCTTCTCCACGGAATACTAATCAAATCCCCTCGTCTCTCAGGGAATCGGAGATTCCCCAAATCCTCACACTTCCAAGGGAATCGGAGATTCCCCAAAGGAGCCACCCGCACAACGAATATGGCAAACCCTCAACTGAAACCCCAACTCCCCACCCACAAATCAAATCTAGCCTCTTTTCGTGCCGGAGGTGCGCCCGTTATGGAATTTGGCCGGAGGTCAATTCTATAATGCCCCGCCGGAGGCGGGTAATTTCGCGCGGGGACGCGCGAAACGAGCGCACCTCCTGCGCTATCCCAACCACGCGCAAGAGGCCCCCTGGCCTGGGGTGTTGGAAAGGCCGGCCGCTGGTCGAGGGCAGGTGCTGCCGGCGAGTGTGCCGCGCAGCTGGAGAAGGCCCTCGATACGCCCCTCGCCCGTGACCTGTGTAACCGCCTGCGCGAATACAGCCAGGGCCTGCCCTGGCTGTTGCGTCTGCTGCACGATCGGGTGACATCTGAACTGGCTTGCCCTGTGGGGCGGGTGGGAAGGATGTCGCTGTGCCCAAGCCTTATCCCGAAGAGTTCCGCGAGGACGTCGTGCGGGTCGCGAGGAACCGCGGTCCGGGCGTGACACTCGAGCAGGTGGCCGTCGACTTCGGCGTCCACGCGGTGACGCTGTCGAAGTGGATGCGCCGCGCGGACGTGGACGACGGGGTGAAGCCCGGGACGACCACGCAGGAGAACGCGGAACTACGGGCCGCGCGTCAGCGGATCAAGCTGCTGGAGCAGGAGAACGAGGTCCTGCGCCGGGCCGCGGCTTACCTGCCACAGGCGAATCTGCCGGGAAAAGGATCTACCCGCTCGTGAAGGAGCCGGCCGTGTGCGGGGTTCCCGTCACGGTCACGTGCCGGGTCCTCCAGCTCGCCAGACAGCCCTACTACCGCTGGCTCGACCGACCGGTGACCGATGCCGTGCTGGAGGAGGCTTACCGCGCGAACGCGTTGTTCGACGCCCATCGTGCGGATCCGGAGTTCGGCTACCGCTTCCTGGCCGATGAAGCCCGCGACGCCGGGTCAGTCACGGCCGACCGGACCGCGTGGCAGATCTGCCGGGACAACCGCTGGTGGAGCGTGTTCGGGAAAAGGCGCGGCAGGATGAAAAAGGCCGGTCCGCCGGTGCACGACGACCTGGTCCGCCGTGACTTCACCGCGAATGGCCCGAACCGCCTGTGGCTCGCCGACATCACCGAACACGCCACCGGCGAGGGACAGTTGTATCAACACCGTTGCGTTAGGTCTGTGACCTGCGCTGCAATCTGGGGGCGACTCCGTCTGCCATGATCTGGATCTCGGCATGGACGGTGTAGTGCTGGGCCTATTGGGGGTGTCTGCCGTGGTTCGCGTGCCGCGGCCGTCGTGGGGTTATCGAGCCAGCGCTGGCGGCGCTGCTCGTCCACGACCCGTAGCCGCACTACATCGAACCGCTGCGGCCGTGGCCGCGGACCTCGGTGTCACCGCCGAGTCTTTGGGGACGTGGGTTCGCAAGGATGCGTCCCAGGCGGTGCCCGAGGGCCGTGATGCCGACGCGAGCTCGACGTTCTTGCGCAGCCGCTCCAGCTCGGCCTGCTCGGCCGCCTTCTTCGGCCGCACCGCCGGGCTCCGCCGGTCGACCAGGGCGTCCAGCGCGCCGGAGAGGGCTCGGGCGTAGTCCTTCGAGACCGGCACCCTTGGCCTGCTCGGGCACGATGGAGCCCGTCACCGTGGCCCGGATCCGGCCCGCCTGCCCGTCGGGTGCTTCGCCAGCACCTCGGCCACCGTCTCACTGGACTCGGCCAGCCGCTGAAGCGCGGCTTCCGCTGCTTCAAGCAGAGCTCATGCCCGACCAGCACAAATCCGGCGATCACGTGCGGAAGGCGGAAGCCCTCTCACCCACATCGCCGCCGTACCAGCCGGGTTGCTCGCCGGCGTGATCTGCTCGTCAAAGACGTGACTTGCTCACCGGAACGAGGACGGAGCGACAACGGGCACCTCGACAGCTGCACTCGGCCTGCGGAACAGCCCCGAGCATGCCCGCTGATCACGCGGTCGCACCGGGGAACGCCGCGATCCCTGGCAGAGTCGGGCTCAGGGGAGGGTGCCGAAGGGGCCGAGGACTTTGTGGTCGAGCCGCAGGGATTCGACCATGGTCCAGGCGTTGTCGAAGGTGAAGACGTCGGCGCCGTCGAGCCGGCTGGTCCAGGCCGGGGTGACGGCGTCGGCCGTGGTCTGGGTGAGGATGTCGAGGTACTCCTTGAACACGGCCCAGGGGTTGCCCGGGTACTTGGCGAAGAGGGGTCCCACGTTGACGAATTCGGTGATGGCCTTCCTGCCGTAGTGCTCCAGGTCGCGCAGGTACTCCTGCTGGATCTTGACGTCCTGCCGGGTACCCAGACGGGTCAGGTGCCCGCCGATGTAGGTCTTGAAGTCGAACTCCAGGAGCTGGTTGTGCGCGTTTCGGGGATGTTGGTGGACACGACGAGGTTCCTGAACGGGACCCAGCCGGGGTAGACGATGTCCACGACGTTCAGGACCCTCTGCCGCGGCGCGTAGATGAACAGGTTGTCCTGGCTGTGGTTGGGGCCCTTGTAGTGGAACTCCAGGACCTGGTCGTCCACCTCCAGACGGTAGCGGCTGGAGACGGAGCGGTTCGGCATCGGCGGCCGGCTGGACTCGGGTACCTGCTTCAGCAGGTGGGCGGTCTGCTCGTGGGCGATGATCACTAGCTTCGGGAGGCTCGCGTCGCGGAGCTTGTCCGCCGCGCCGATGTGGTCCGCGTGGTAGTGGGAGTACACCAGGTGGCTGATACGGGCACCCGGTGCCACCTCCTCGATCGCGCGGAGGATGTTGCCCCCCAGCGTCGGGGGAGCGTCCACGACGATGACACGCTGCTTCTTGTCCTGGTGACGTTTGGTCACCAGGAACATGATCTGGTAGAAGCCGTCCGTCAGCCAGTACAGCCGCTCGCCGATCTCCTGGACCAGATAGCCCTTCGCGGGGATCTGCGGACCGATTGCGGTGGGCGGAACGGGCGCGTACGCGCCCGGTGCGGCAGCGGCCGCAGCGGGGTTTGCGAGTACGGACTGCAGCGCGGGTACCGACGCTGCCAGTGCCGAGTACTTCAGGAAGCTGCGACGGCTGGCCGGATCGTGAGCGACGGGGGGAATGGGTTCCCCGCCAGGAGTTGTCGTCATGGCCTCTCCCAGAGGTGTGCGTCCGAATCGACGGGTGTGGCAGCCCTCCTGCCGTCAGAGCAGCCCACTGCAACCCGTAGCCGACGCAGACTGGAAGGGCGGGGCAAATCTAGTACTCCAGCAGCGTTTCGCTATCTGGCCTGGTCAGAGGCGTCGTCCGGAGTGTAGTTGGCTGATGGCGTGTCAGGGGCGGTCTTGGCGGAC
>NZ_JBIAVS010000060.1:0-13655 GCF_042894545.1 Streptomyces sp. NPDC001530 | reverse complement strand
CTGCGCGCCCCCCCCCCCCCGCGGCGCCGCCCCCCGCCCCCCCCCCCCGCGCCGCCCCCCCCCCCCCCCGCCCCGCGGGCGGGCCCCCCCCCCCCCCCCCCCCCCCCCCCCCCGGCTCGGTGCACAAAGCCAGTGCTGATCAGTCGCGTGCCTTGGGCACAAGCACTGGCGGAGCCCCCGAGAAGGACTACTGGAAGTCACAGCCGGGGTTGGGGGCGTCCTGGGAGAAGGGGGCGCCGTGCGGCAGGACGTAGAGAACCTCCAGGACGAGGTCCGTAGCACCGAGATTCTGGCCGATGTGCACGTGGCCGGCACCGGGCGGTTCCTCCACGAAGCTGCCCTTGGAGTACACACCGTCGGACTTGCACGTGGAATCGAAGTGACTCAGGGTCCCCTGCTTGACATACGCGTACAGGGTGCCGTCGTGGTAGTGCCATCCGGTCCCCTGACCCGGAGGAATGGTGACCTCCCGCAGGATGTAGTCGCTCCCGCCCACGGTGGACTGGGCGATGACCTTGCCGGTCACCCCGGGACCGGCCGGGGTCGCGTGCGCGAACCCGGCGGGGAGGTATAAACCGGCAAGTAGGGCACCAACAGCGCCTATACGTGACAGATTGCGCATGCTCTCTTCCATTTCGTGGTGAGGTGTGGTGATTGTCGGGCCGGGCTCACGCAGATCAGCGTCCGCTCAATCGAGTCACACGGTGCTTTCTCCGACGCATAGCGACCGGCGCGCGACTCACCTTAGGCCACGGCCACACGCATGGTTGAGCCGTTCACCAGGTCATCACAGCAAGACGTGGGATAGTGTTTTGCGGTGGATCAACAACGGGCACGCCAGCCGGAGTTGGTCCCGTGACGTGTGCCCGGCGGGCCGGACAGACCCAGTGCCGGCCGGACAGGCTCAGTTGCGGAGACGCCCGGCAAGCCCGCGAAAGCAGCATCAAGCATGGACACACGCTGTCTTGTCCATTGTTCTCCTGCGTTCCCCCCTCCCCAAGGCGCAGCGCCTCCTCCACAGCAGACCTGGCACAGGTGCCGCCTCGGGACCTTCTTCCACCGTGAGCGAAAGGGTGTTTCCCATGGCCGAGCTGTTCTACGACGCTGACGCCGACCTGTCCATCATCCAGGGCCGCAAGGTCGCGGTCATCGGCTACGGCAGCCAGGGCCACGCCCACGCGCTGTCGCTGCGCCACTCGGGTGTCGACCGCGCACCACACTGACCACCCACTCCGTCAACGGCCGCACCGGCCTCGTCGCCCGCTACCACCACCAGGTCGCCGCCGTCATCAGCCTCAACATCGCCGACCACCACGTCGCACAAGTCTGGGTCACACTCAACCCCGACAAACTACGCTCCTGGAACCAGCCCCCCACCCCCCAACCCGACATAGCCACGCTGGCACAGACCAGCACCGCGGAGAATCGGGGCATCAGCTGAGTCACTACGGGGCAAGTAAGCCCTGCCACAAGCCTCTTGAGTGCACGTCGATACTGCTGCTGCCCTGGCAGGACAGAGACCCGAAAGCCGGCCGGTGCTTGCCCTCACGCTGGTACAGCGGCAGCAAGGCGTGGTTGTACAACCCGTGAGGACGCCATTCTGTACAACCACCGAGTCGGGCTGGTGTACGAGTCCGACTCGGTGACGGTGCACTGACCGTGGAATCGTAAGTATCGTGTCGGCAAGGGCCGATGGGGGATCATCCGGATGCCGGTCAGCCGCCGTCGTCTCTACTCGAACGGTGTTACCGGCCCATCGCTGTGACACGCATCGTCACGATGCGGCCGCCGGTTTCTTCAGGGTGTGACTCCTGCCGGTGGCGTGAATACGCTGCTGCGGGCTCATCCAGCCCTCACCGGGACGCAGAACGACCCACCCACTTATCAACAACGTGTCAATGCTTTAATGGCGCCGTTGGGAACGGTTCCACGGTCTTGGGCCGGGGAACTGTGCGCGGCCCGCTACCTATATGGGCCCTTTGCTCAGAAGTGTGATGTGATCAATGGTCGGGCTGTGAGCCCGCAAAAACACTGTGTGACTTCCTGGGATCGGCTCCTCCGGCAGCAGCCGGCGGAACCCTTCTGCCCCCGTCCTGTCACGGGAACGGCCGATGCCGGTCCAACGGGAGAGATGCGATGGGAGCAGTCATGACTTTCAGGGATGTGTCGCGACTTTCGTGATCACGGTTCCTGCGGCACCCAAACAAGCCATGCAGCGCCTCATACCCGGCAGCACACCGGCGTTCAGGATCGTGTCCTGCGACCGCTGGTCGGCGCCGTTCAACACCACGCGGTAGCCGCGTGGTCCCGCCCCTAGACAGCCGCAACCGGAGGAACGGAGACCGCAGGATCATGGATCTCGAGCCGTCCCCCACGACAAGTACCCTTGAAGAGGCTGTTGCTGTTTTTGTGCAACACCGGACACGTCTCTTCGGAATCGCCTACCGAGTGCTTGGCAGCGCGGTCGAGGCTGAAGACGTGGTCCAGGAAGTGTGGCTGCGTTGGCAGAAGACCGACCGCTCCGTGGTGGTCAGCCCGGTGGCCTTCCTCTCGAGTACGACGACTCGCTTGGCCATCAACGTCGCGCAATCGGCGCGCGTGCGCCGGGAAACCTACATCGGACCATGGCTGCCCGAGCCCATCGACACGAGCTCGGACCCGGAGGTAGGCGCGCAGCGCGCGGAGGCTCTCGAACTGGCGCTGCTGTTGGTGCTGGAGAAGCTGAGCCCCACTGAACGCGCCGCGTACGTACTGCGCGAGGCATTCGATTACGCCTATCCCGAGATCGCTGAGATCCTTCAACTCAGCCTCGTCAACGTGCGCAAGATCGTAAGCCGTGCTCGCAAGCATCTGTCGGAAGAGCAGCGGGAGAGCGTGGACACGGCGGAGCACCGACGCCTTCTCAACGTCTTCGTCTCGGCGGCTCAAACGGGGGATGTGGCTTCATTGGAGGCCCTTCTCACCCCCGATGCCGTCAGTCTGTCCGACGGCAACGGTATGCGGGCCTGCGCTCGTATACCTGTGCTGGGCTGTGCACGTGTGGCCAAGCTGGCGACCTATCCGCGGCTCTGGCAGGAAGCGGAGCCCAGGTTGGTGGACGCCAACGGCTGTACGGGCGTGATGGTCTACCGAGATGGCCAACCCATCGCGTTCATGACGATGGCCGCCTCGAAGGAAGGCATTTACAAGGTGATGTGGGTGTTCAACCCGAGCAAGATCGCCGCGATCCTTGATTCGCGTTCCCGCTTCGCAGCTGCTCTCGGCCCTGCGTCGGGCGGTGTGTGACCGCGACACTGTGACGAGGCAGTCATCGCGCGATCAACGAAGGCACCCGACAGCGTCTGCCCCGGGCTACTGGCAGACCGGTGAGCCCGCACGCGCGAGGTCACGCATGGCCCCTGATGCAGCCGGCCTCCCCGAGGGGGGCGCGGACGACGGGGGAAGTGGACACTCACCGACCCGGGACCTGTCTGCGGGCCCCATGCGGTGAGTAAGCGCCCCATGTTCACGGGACCGGCCGAGGCGCTTGGAGCTATTTCTGTGCGGACGTGGGGTGCTGGCATGAAGCGCCGGTGATCAGGACCAGCCGTCGCCCTGCTGTGACGGGCTCTGGTGTGAGCCGGGGCCATCGGGGGTGGGGGGCAGGTTCCAGGAGCGTAGTTTGTCGGGGTTGAGTGTGACCCAGACTTGTGCGACGTGGTGGTCGGCGATGTTGAGGCTGATGACGGCGGCGACCTGGTGGTGGTAGCGGGCGACGAGGCCGGTGCGGCCGTTGACGGAGTGGGTGGTCAGTGTGGTGCGCGGGCGGCGGGCCAGGAGTGTCAGCAGGCTGTGGGCGACCTGCCGGCTGCCGTGGACGGGCCTGATGAGTGCCCGGACCTTGCCGCCGCCGTCGAAGAACGCCGTGGCGTCCGGGGAGAGCAGCGATGCCAGCAGCTCGGCGTCCTCGCTCAGGCAGGCCTGGCGGACGGCGCGGGCGAGGGCATCGTGCTGTTCCGGTGTCGTGGGGCGTGAGCGCTGCACCCGAAGGCTGTGGCGCGCCCGGTCGGCGAGTTCGGCGCACTCCGGCTCGGTGCGTCCCACGATGTCAGCGACCGTATCGGGGGTCATCCCGAAGACGTCGTTGAGCACGAACGCCGCCCGCTCGGCAGGCGACAGGGAGTCCAGCGCAGTCAGCAGAACCCGACTGACCTCCTCCGCCAGCCTCGCCCGCGCCCCCTCGGCGTCTCCCGTCTGCGTGCGGTAACCCTCCCTCTGGCCTGCCGCACCCCGGTCGGGTAGGGCGAGGCGGTCCAGACCGATGCCGCCCGCGGTCTTCGCCAGCCAGGACCGGGGCGCCGTGATCTGCTGGCGCGCGGCGTCGGACAGCCCGTACCACCGGCGGTAGGTCTCATCGACAACGCTCTCCGCCTCACCGGCACTGCCCAGCATCCAGTAGGCGACATCCAGCAGGGACCGACGCTCATCCAGCAGCTCCGCGATCGGCACCGCGTCAGCATGGTCCATACGGCATCCTCCCTCTCGCACGGCACCACACAACGCGCCGCACGCATCAACGTCGCCGCAGTTCAGAAGGGCTTCACCGGTATCGACGTACCGATGGCAGGATGTCACCAGGCACACCCCTGTGCCCGGGGAGGCGGCTGCAGTAGTCGATGGCTGAATCCTCGCGCATGGCACACCTCTTTCACTTCTCCGCTCAACCTGTTAGACCGGGCAGGCATGGATCTTGTGACATGAGCTTCCACGCCTGATCCCGAGGCCTCGGGCACTGTCCTTTTGCCATGGGCCCTCAGCGCGCGCTGTGCCGACGCAGGATGTCCCGCCAGGAATGGGCAGTTCGCCAGAACACGTCTGCGCCGTCGATGCACGCTGGAGTCCACCCCGCCCAGCGATCGCAGCACCACAGCAGTGACCCTCGGTTTGCGGAGCCTTCACACCAACATCCGCTCGGCCATCATGACCGCAGCCCGCTGCCGGGACCGCGCCGCCTGCCCCACGTTGTCGCGGCCCGCGGGGCGTGACCACCGCGTCGTTGTACCAGCGTGACTAGCCCCCGCGGGCCGCGCCCCGGCCACACCATCCTCTGCGGATCATCCCCTTCAGCGCCTCGCGGAACTCGGCTACGTGTCACACATACGCCGGTTACCCGGTCTCAGGGCCGAATAGCGCCCGTAGCCGCAGATCGACGCAGCCATGGTGACTGGTCGCGCGCTCCATGATCTCCCCGGCCAGACGGCGTGCCTTGGCGCTGCCGGATGCGAGGAGCGTGGTTCTCTCGCCCTCCTGCCGCCGCCGCGCCTGCGAACACTGCGCGTAGTCCCCGACGAGTGATGACCAGGAAGACACACGTTTTGAATGCGCGTTCCTTTCTGCCCGCCCGGGCATCCTGTGCTCGAATCACCAGTACCCTGCAGCGGTGCGCTCCATGATCTGGATATCGGTGTCGCCTGCCCTTTCCTTGGCGTGTGTCACAACTTCAGCAGGTGCGTCATGAGGTGCAAGCAGGAAGGAGCCTGCCGACCCAAGGAGTTGCAGTTATGACTAAGCCCGTTCTTGAGCCTGCAGCGCAAGAGCTCGCGTCACTCCACCGCATACACAGCCACTGCCTTGGCCTTCCTTGCCAGGACGATCCGTTTCTTCATCTCTCGTGGGTCCAGGCTTCGACGTTCATGACCGGCAGCGCTTCGCTCGAAAAGCAGCCCTGAATTCGACTGTACGGCCGCAGTGTGCCAGAATTCGCCCCTATTTGAGATCCTCGCACGAAGGAACCGGCTCGCCATGTTCAACCGAAAGAACCTGCGGCCGGAGCACAGGGGTGGCCCCTGCCGACAGGGGCCACCCGCAGGACTTACCGCTGCTGCGCGAGCCAGTCGGCGAGGCGGGTCTCGGCGAGGTGCGCGCCGGGACCCGGCACGAGTGTGGTCTCCTGCAGCTCGGCACCGGAGTACGGGGCCTGCGGGTCCGTGACGACGGTGCGGGGGTCGTTCCCGTCGGCGAGTACCTTGCGGAGGAGCTCATCGAGCTGGAACACGTCGGGGCCGGCGATCTCCACCACACCGTTGACCGGGGTGCCGACCGCTGTGCGGCCGACGGCCGCGGCCACGTCGTCAGAGTAGATGGGCTGGAACTTGACGGGGGCCAGACGCACGGTGTCGCCCTCGGTCGAGATGTCCGCGATCCCCTTCACGAACTCGAAGAACTGCGTGGCGTGGACGATGGAGTACGGGATGCCGGACGCCTTGATCAGTTCTTCCTGCGCCTGCTTGGCACGGAAGTAACCGCTCTCCTGGAGCCGGTCGGTGCCGACCACGGACAGAGCCACGTGGTGCGTCACGCCGGCCTCGGCCTCCGCCTTCAGGAGGTTGGCCGTGGAGGTGCGGAAGAAGTTCATGACGTCCTCGTCCGCCCACGAGGGGGAGTTCGACACGTCGATCACGACCGACGCACCCTGCAGAACCTCGGCCAGACCCTCGCCCGTCACAGTGTTGACTCCGGTGTTGGGCGAGGCCGCGACCGCCTCGTGACCGTGCTCGTTGAGCTTGCCGACCAGCTTCGAGCCGATGAGCCCGGTTCCACCGATCACTACGATCTTCATAACGGATTCCTCTCGGAGGTTTTCATGGTGCCGCGCGCATCCTGCATGAGCTGCTCGCCGGTACTGAAAAAATTCTGTCTGCACTAGAAGAGACAGGACAGCGGATCTACTTGTGACAGGGGTTCGCAGGCATCGAGAAAATTCTTTCCCGATGCGGCCCTCGGGGGCCTGGTTGCACAAGGCAGCGCGGCTTTTCATTGCGCGTCACGATCCCGCCCGTGGTCACATGGCGTGCTTGAAGGAGAGCAGACGGGTGTGACGCCATTGCGCGCCTCGCAGAGTTACACGAGGTCATTCGGCGAGCTTTCCATCGGTCGAGACCTCCTGCATCAGAGAGGCAATCTCGTCCGGGATCGCCGGAATGCTCTCGCGGGTGATCCCAGTCGTCGGGGACCACACGAGATTGACCTGCAGAGCGGGATCCATGTCCGGATAGTCGCTGCGGTTGTGGCAGCCCCGGGTCTCACGACGCTCAAGCGCTGCTTCGAGCGTGGCCCGGGCTGCCAGAGCGGCGGACTTGAGGTCGAAGGCGTGCGCGAGATCCTGGTAGCCGGCGATGTCGGGATGGATGCCGACGTCCCCCATCCTCTTCTCGATCACGCTGAGCTCTGCCAGTCCGGCGCCCAGGCCCTCTTCGTCGCGTAGGACTCCCGCATGCTCGGTCATGGTGTTGCGGATGGCGCGCTGCAGGGCGCGTACGTTCTCCGGTCCGTCGGCGGCGAGAAGATCGTCGATCTCCGCGCGAGCCTGCGCGATTGCCGACGCCGACCGCGGCTGCGCGGTCAGGGACTGCGAGTAGGCGGCGGCAGCCTGGCCTGTGATGCGGCCGAAGACCAGCAGCTCTATGAGACTGTTCCCACCAAGGCGATTGGCGCCGTGCAGCCCGCTCGACGCCTCGCCGATGGCGTACAGGCCACGTACGTCAGTGCTGTGGTCCTCGGGACGCACCCACACCCCGCCCATCGAGTAGTGCGCAGTGGGCGCGATCTCGATCGGCTCGCGGGTGATGTCCAGCATCTGCAGGTCCAGAAGAGTCTGATAGACCCGGGGGAGCCGCGTCATGATCGTCTGCCGTGGCAGGTGGGAGACGTCGAGCCACACGCCGCCCTTGGGGGTCCCGCGCCCTTCCTTGATCTCCGTGTAGGAGGCCAGGGCCACACGGTCGCGGGTGGACAGTTCCATCCGGGCGGGGTCGTAGCGGTTCATGAACCGTTCCCCGAGCGCGTTGCGCAGGATCCCGCCTTCACCTCGGGCGGCCTCGCTGACCAGGGTGCCGGCCGCGTTCTCCGGCTCGATGATCCCGGAAGGGTGGAACTGGACCAGCTCAGGGTCGCGCAGGCGGGCTCCGGCCTCCACGGCCAGGCGGAAGGAGTCACCCGTGTTCTCGTCGCGCCGTGAGGACGTGCGCCGCCAGATACGGGTGTGGCCACCCGCGGCGAGAATGACGGCGTCCGCGTGGATCAGGTAGCGCTTTCCGTCTGTGAGGTCGAAGCCGTAGGCACCGAAGACGGCGCCGTCATGCACCAGGAGCCGGGTGATGTAGACACCGTCGAGCACGGGGATTTTGAGCTGGTCCGCGCGCCTGACGAGCGTGCGCTGGATCTCCAGACCGGTGTAGTCGCCTGCGAACGCAGTCCGCCGGAACTTGTGCGCGCCGAAGAACCGCTGGGAGATGCGGCCGTCCTCTTCCCTGGCGAAGGCCATGCCGTAGCGTTCCAGGTCGTCGATGCCCCGGGCGGCGCCCTGGGTGACGATCTGAGCGGTGCGAGGGTCGGCGAGCAGATAACTCTCCTTGAGAGTGTCGGCTGCATGCTGCTGCCAGCTGTCCTCGGGATCCATGGTGGCCAGGGCCGCGTTGATTCCTCCGGCAGCAAGTGCCGTATGGGCGTCCTCCTTTGGACGCTTGCCGACCGCGAGGACGTCGATGCCGGCCTCAGCCAGTTCGATTGCTGCTCGCAGCCCAGCTCCTCCGGTGCCGATCACCAGCACCATGGTGGAAAGACGTTGTTCACTGATAGCCACGGTCTACTCCGATCGCCTGGGGTGTCACTCAGTACGACCAGGCCGTCCCGGGATCTGTGACACCCATCTGCTGCCGATGGGCCCGTAAACCCGTGGTGAAGCCCCACTGACACCAACGAGGGTGAGAGACGATGTGCAATACGGCCCACTCTCGCCCGGGCCGGGAGTCACGGCAGGATGCGCTCCAGGGGTACGTTCGGGTCGGAGAGGAGCCCGTCGTCGATGTCCGACCCGGATGTGATGAGGGACCGGATCGGGTCCATGACATCCCACACGTTGACACTCATGCCAGCCAGCACGCGGTTCCCCGCCATCCAGAACGCGATGAACCGTCGTTCGGACGGCTCACCGCGGAAGACGACGCGGTCGTCGCCCCCTGGTTCCGTGTAACCCATGTACTCCATTCCGAGGTCGTATTGATCTGTGTAGAAGTACGGCAGCCTGTCGTAGACAGCGTCCTTGCCGAGCATGCTGAGCGCCGCCACCTCCGGCTGATGCAGTGCATTGGCCCAGTGTTCGACCCTGAGGTGACGGTCGAGCAGCGGGTGGTAGGCGTTGGCGACGTCGCCTGCAGCGTAAATGTCGGCCACTGAAGTCTGCAGATGCTCGTCGGTCACGATGCCGTTCTGCACGTCCAGGCCCGCCTCTTGGGCGAGTTGGACATTGGGGGTGATGCCGACGCCCACGACGACGGCGTCCGCGGCAAGGTGGCTGCCATCAGCGAGCCGCACCCCGTCCACACGGCCGTGTGTGCCGGTGATGGACTCCACCTGCACGTTGGGCAGCAGCTTGACGCCGTGATCAGCGTGGAGAGCGGCGAACACCTCAGCCGCCTCGCGCCCGAGCACCTCCAGCAGGGGAAGCTCCGAGTGTTCGAGCATTGTTACCTCAGCGCCGGCCATCCGGGCGGCCGCGGCGGTCTCAAGACCGATCCATCCGGCACCGATGACGACGATCTTCGCCCCCGCGCTGAAGGCGGACTTGAGCCGTTCACTGTCTCCCACACGGCGCAGATACAGGACGTTGTCGAGGTCGGCCCCCGGGAGGGACAGATGACGTGGAGAGGAGCCAGTGGCCAGCAGCAGCTTGGTGTAGGGAACCTGACGCCTGTCGTCCAGTTCCACCGTCCGTGCCCGCCAATCGACCGCGCGCGCACGCGTGTCCAGCAGCAGGTCGACATCGTGCTCCCGGTACCAGTCATCAGGATGCACGAAGATCGAATCGCGCTTCTCCTTGCCCAGCAGGTATCCCTTGGAAAGCGGCGGCCGAACGTACGGCCTCTCACGCTCGTCGCCGATGACGATGAGCGGACCGCTGTGGCCGTGTTCCCGCAGTGCCTCCGCCGCCTTGGCCGCGGCCAGACCGCCACCGACGATCACGAGAGTATTCACAGGGTTTCTCATCTCAGATGTCGCATGCCGCGAGTCATGTGGGGAGGGTCACCCATCAGACCGCGTAGCCCTTCATCCTGTGACAACTTCAGTGACTGCCCAGGCGGGATACGCGCCAACTGTCACAACATCATGGGCCTCATGGTCATACCTCCAGCCGGAAGACTGCCTGCCGCAGGCCCGTCTGACGCTGACCATCTCCATCGGACTCCATCGGACGAATGAGGAGAAGATGACGTACGTCATTGCACAGCCTTGCGTCGACGTCAAGGATAGAGCCTGCCTCACCGAGTGTCCTGTTGACTGCATCTATGAGGGCAACCGGACGCTCTACATCAACCCCTCCGAGTGCGTGGACTGCCGCGTGCGAGCCGGTCTGCCCGGTCGAGGGCATCTTCTATGAGGAGGACGTCCCACAGCACTGGGCGCAGTACACAACCATCAACGCCGAGTACTTCGAGACGTCCTTGAGGCAGCAGGGCGAGCCGTTCGTCCTTGACGGCGATCACCGTCTGATCGCCCAGTTGCCACCGCAGAGTTCGCACAAGAGGGACATCGCTCTCTTCAGCATCCGCAAGGAAGAGGCTGCTGACGCCGACCTGTGGTTCCCCGCCTGACAGGACACCCGTCCCAGGGGGCGGCGGGGGGCCGAACCGCGCAGGGTCGGGTCATTGCGGCAGTGTCTGGCTGCGGGACGACGCGTGGGGCCTGGCCAGAACAGTGGGCACGGTGACGACCGAGGCCTCCCTGGTCAGGAGACGTTGCACAGGACAGCGCCCGGCAGCTGCCAGTAGCTGCTTTATGTGGGCAGGCTCCAGATCGCCGGTCAGCCGGATGTTCTTGACGATCTGTCCTTGCGGATCGAACCGCACAGCTACATCGACTTGGTCGAGCGGCCAGCCGTGCCTGTCCGCAAAGGCCCGGACGGTCATGGAAGTACACGAACCAAGCGCGGCCAGGAGCAGTTCTCCGGGTGTGGGTCCCGTATCGGTGCTGATGGGCTGGGGTTCGTCCGCAGCCAGCGTATGAGGACCGACCGTAATGGAGCGGGCCAGACGCGGGCCTTCAGCTACTGACACGATGCGTGCGTTCATCAGTCTTCCTCTCGGGCGAGGTGCACCGCGGTCTGGCCGGTGATCACCAAGGGGGGCGGCGAGTTGCGTCCGGATGCAGTGACTCGTCCTTTTACTGCTAAGACAGGAAGGCTCTCGCTCATGTGACACATTTCCAGGACGGCCCCGGGCAAGGCGTCGCCTCCACATGTCCGGTTGGTTGGGCGGAGCGCGGACGGTCGGCACGCCGTAGGCCCCACCGTTTTCGGGGGAGGAGGCAGGCCAAAGCGTCCAGTCGCCCTGAGCCACGTGTCGTGGCTCCTCGCGGCACTGCACTGCGGTTCATGTCATGGCAGATTGCGACTTACCCATGTGGAGAACCGGACCGAGTCGTACATCGAGATGCCGACCCGTTGCGCCCTTGCTTTGGAGCACAGCAGGGCGAGCAGGCGGCCGGGAGATCGACTTCTCCCCGTGCCCCAGCGCTGAGCCATGCGCCACTCACGTCCCGTCGTCGTGCTGATTCCCGTAGCCCGGTCCGAGCGCCTGGGCGTTGAGGGCGCCGAGCATGCGACGGAGGTGGGTGCGCACCTGTTCCTGTTCCTGGGGCAGCAGCGATTCCAGGGCCTCCTGCTCGCACGGTTCGAGCGCGGTCTCGCCCTGCAGTGCCAGTGCCTCGCCCGCGGCCGTGATGCACATTTCGATGATTTTTCCGTGAGTGGGGTGAGGGCGCCGCTCCACTAGCCCACGCTCGACCAGACCCCGCAGCGCTGTGCCCATGGACTGGGCGGTGACGCCGCAGCGGCGGGCGAGTTCGGCACTGGACAGAGTCCCGTCCCGGCTCAGTCGGACGAGCGTGCTGAGTTGCGCCTGGGTCAGTCCGAGTGGGCGCAATGCCCGTTCGAGGCGCTGCGTGTATGCCTGTGAGAGCTGCCAGAGCAGGTAGCCGATGCGCTCGCTGGGATCCTTCACCGCCACTGATGCTCCTCCATGTATAAGGTAGCTTATACAAGTCACCTTACACCTTGAAGGTCGAGGAACCATGCCCAGCACTGTGTCCGCAAGTCAAAGTGATTCCCCTGACGCCGACCCGGGGCCGGGGCGACACCGCCACCATCCGGGTCCGCAGAGTGACGCCCCGCCCGAACGGCCAGGGCTGACCGGGCCGCAGGCGGTGCTCAAGCCCGTGATCACTGTGCTGACCATCGGCCTGGTCTTCGTCAGCGTTTTCCTCGCCGCCTTCCATACCCCCCAGGCGCACCGGCTGCCGGTCGCCGTCGCCGCATCCGACAAGACCGCGGCACTTTTCGACGTGCGGCTGCAGCGTGTCGCGCCGGACGGCTTCCAAGTCGACCGGTACCCGGACAATGCCTCGGCCCGTTCGGCGGTTGAGCACCGCCAGGCGTATGCCGCGCTGTTGGCCGACGGCGGTGATCCCAAGATCGTGTACGCGGGTGCGAACGGTCCCGCGGTGTCCGCGCTGGTGGCGCCGCTCGCCAGTCTGTGTGCCCCGGGCTGTCGGCCGGCAGAGAAATGGCCCGTCACCGACATTCTTCCGCTCTCGAGTGGGGACAGCAGGGGTCTATCGGTCTTCTATGCGTCATTCGGGCTGGTGCTGGCAGGGTTTCTCTTCGGCCAAATGACCTACCAAGTGGCACCGCGCCTCTCCTTCGGGCAGCGCGTGAGCAGTCTGGTGCTGTTCGCGGTCGTCGGCGGACTGGCGACAGCACTCATTGCGAGTACGGCCTTCGGGGCCATACCCGGTCCCTTTCTGGGCATCGCGGGGATTGTGGCGCTGATGGCGGGGGCTATAGCGGCAGCGACCGTACTCTTGATCCGGATCTTCGGCGCGGTCGGAGTTCTGTTGGCGTCGATTTTTATGATCGTGATGGGGAACGCCAGCAGCGGTGGGGTGCTGCCGCCCGAATTTCTGCCTGGCTGGCTGAAACCCCTCACCTCGGTGATGCCTCCGGGCGTCGGCGTCCGCGCACTGGGCGGGATCGCCTACTTCCACCACGACGGGCTGGTCAGCGGTGTTGTGGTGCTGTCGGTCTGGATCGCTCTTTGCATCGCGGCGCTGTTCGTGCTTGACCGGATCGCCGCATCATCTGCCGCGATCCTGCACGCCGCGAGGTCGTGAGCGCGCTGGTAGAGGTCATCATCGGCGCATCCCACGACAGGCTGCGAGCAGCGGACGCCGGTTTCCGTCGGCCGTCCACATGTTGTGGCAGGTGGGCCGTCCAGAGTGCAATGCAAGGAGTGTCGCTCGCGCGGCACCCTCGCGAGAGGAACCTGCGTGAACTGGTCGATCTGGGTTGTGGATTGTGGCAGCGGCGAGCACGCCGGCCAGGGCGCACAGGACTCCAGAGATCAGGCAAGCGGCGTCGAAGCCGGTGGAGAACTGTTCCGGATTCAGTGAACGAGATGCCGTTCAGGAGTGCCGTCGGCAGCTGGGCGGTCCTGCGAAGAGCCGTGGGGGGGGGCCCCCCCCCCCCCCCCCCCGCCCCCCCCCCCCCCCCCCCCCCCCCAAAAAAAAAAAAACCCCCCGGGCGGGGGCGGGCCGGGGGCCGGGGGGGGAGGGCCCGCGGGCCG
>NZ_JBIAVS010000059.1:0-14018 GCF_042894545.1 Streptomyces sp. NPDC001530 | reverse complement strand
TCCAGCAACGCCCCGACCTCATCGACGGCTGTCTTGCCGGCACCGGACTCACCCTCACCCGCCACCCGACAACAATCCGACGAGCTCAGTAGGTCCACAGACTGCCCGACGCGCCATCAGCTTACGGGGCCGTGATCACTCGCCCCAAAGCAGCTCCAGTCCAAAGTCGCTCCGCCGACCTTGGATGTACGGTGCGGCCCTGCGTCTACTCGCCCGCAGAAACCGCCCGGAGCAAGGAAAGGCAATCGTTTCCGAAGTCCGTCAGAATCCACATCTCGACTGGATCGTCTTCACTCACAGCCACTCTGCCTAGACCATCGTCCCTAACGATTCCCTCTGCGGCGAGGCGAGCGATAGAGGCGTCCAGCACCTTGGCGAACCCAGGAAGTTCAGCGAGGATCTCCGGCTGCCTCCACCCGGGGAACCGCTCTTGGTACCAACCTTCTGGCGTCGAGTGTGTCTCCTTGGCGAGGACTTCAAGGAGCTTGACCTCCGGGGCCTCGATCGCTGCGAGGCCCCGCACGCGGAGACGCTCTGCGTCGACTGTGGCCTCGTCGCGCACCCCTCGTCCCAAGCACCTGCCGAGAGCAACGATCTTCTCTGCTAGAGGTGTCTCCATAGCGGCCTGAACCGTCTCCGACATCAAAGCCAGCAGATCTGGGCTGGTCTCGATCGTCTGCACAAGCCGGTCTAGAGACCTCTGTGCCTCCTCGGAGCCTGCTTGGAGCGCTCGTGCCGCTCGTTCCTCGCGACGCGCGCGCTCCCTCTCGATGAGTTGCAGGATCGGGGCGTCGACGTACTCCTTGAGTGCCCCAAGCGCCACGCCAGCTACGGGGTTGAACATCCCAACTGTCGCGACGATCACACCGGTTGACGCCTTGATGCTGGCCTCAACCGCCGATCCTGCTTGCGTCTCGCTTGCTTCGTGACCCATGCGGATGATGCTAAGCAGCGGCAGTGTCCTCGATGAAGCTCGTGGCCTCCCGCAGCATGCTCAGCCTCATCCCGCCGGGCCGTCGATGAGACTTCACCGACCTCGTGATCAAGGTCACCACTACACGTGCCACAACCGTGCCAGAAGGGGCGGGGAACACCGGGGAACAGCGGGTAGTGGCGGGAGCCAGGAACGAGATCGGCCCCTGACCAAACTGGCTGGTCAGGGGCCGATCCCACTAGCGTGGCGGCGCCAGGATTCGAACCTGGGAAGGCTGAGCCGGCAGATTTACAGACCGCTCGACGGGTCGTGTGTGACCTGGGCTCTCGGCCGCTTGGCGTACCGGCGCCCCACAAATACCCCGGGCGCCATGAGGTGGGCTCGCTATGATCAGCAAACATTTTGCCACACATCCGACGGCAGTCCCGGTTAAGCTGCCTGCCCCAGTTCATCTAGTTCTGGCCGCTGCACACCGCTGCTGTGCTACTCAGGGTTCCTGCGATTGGCCTCCTGTCGGTGCCTCGCACTCCGCGTAATCCTCCAACCAGCCCGGCTTGCGGCGCCATCGGTTGTAAACGACCGCCCCGGACGGCAGCTCAAGACTTACGCGTAGATACCTCCTGCTTTTCGCAAGGATCCACAAGTTCTTATCACTCAGCTTCACGTCCCACTGCGCTCCGCCGAAGGCAGCGATATCCATCGCAGCGCCCTCTTGGAGCCGCGGATACCAGGTGTGCTTATATGTGTATGAATATTCCCCGATAGGGAGACGCATTCTGAGGCGTTTGTAGAGATCCTTGTAGAGGATCTCTCGAAATTGCACGGCGACCTTTGTAACTTTCACCGCCGTCTGCCCATGGTTGCGCACTCTGACCTTCAGGTGGTGCGGCACCTCGATGGTGAAGTAGGCCCGCACTTTCAATCTAGGACGAACTCTCCGATAGGTGGCGTACGAGATCGCCATACTGGATGCGGTGAACGTTGCACTGGCCCCTGCGATGATCCGGGCGACATTGTCTGGCATGCCCCAAGATTGCCTGCGATCGACCATCAGGGATGGAATGCCGGCTCGTGTCATCACGACTGCACCCAGTTGTTCGTCAGGGCTCACCGCAGCAACAGCTCAGCCAACCGCCACATGAGCAGGTCCAGCAGAGTCGACCAGCAGCTTTACAGACTGCCCGACGCGCCGGAAGCTTACGGGGCCATGATCACTCACCCCAAAGCAGCTCCAGCCCAAAGCCGCTCCGCCGACCTCACCATGCGCCAGCAGGCCGCTCTTACCAGGTCCACCGAGCCGTAGCAACTCGACAGACAATCGAGTTACTACCTCAGTAGCCTGCGGTGCCATGGGATATGCGGAGATTGTGGGTGCGGTCAGGCTGGATGGAGGCGTCAAGCGCTTCTCCATGTTGACCATCAAGCAGCAGTTGGCTCCGTACCGCGATCGGCTCGGTGCGGCCCTCTGCAAGCAAATGACCGGAGGGCTGCGGAACCGAGGGATCTTGACCTTGCCAGCGACGTTGCCAACCGACGAGCGGGAGTGGGTCATCCTCATCGACGAGAAATCCGCTCTCGGCGATGCGCTGACGCTCGCCACGAAGGCGATGCTGATGAGTCGGATCGGTATGCCGATGCCACCTGGAGCACACGAGAAGCACAAGAGGTTGGCACGGCCCCTCTGACCGACTCCAACTGTCACCGGGCCGTCCCTGGGCCGTCCGAGGGCGCACAACGACGACCAACGCTGACAACCACCGACGGCTAAGTCGCAGGTCGCAGCGTTGATCATCAACAAGGGTGCAGGTCAGGAACCCGGCCCGGCACTTCTTCGGCTACTGGTCGATGCCGCGGGCCTCCGTCTGGACGCCGATCTGGGGAGCCCTTCTAGTGATCAATTCTCAGACGCAGGGATTGTCCTGCTGGCAGCATGGGGCCATGTCGGACTCGCTAGTTGTGGCGGCCGTAAGTGTCCTAGGGACACTTGCCGGCGGCGGATTGACCGCAGCAGTTACATTCCGGTCAGAACGGCGCAAAGATGTAGTCCTCGCGGAGCAGCAACGATTACAGCTCCTGTCTGCTGAACACCAGCAGGCGCGCCTACTGCAAGCCGAGGAGCGTCGACAGCTACGAGAGCTGCAGATCGATCACCGTCGGCAGGTGTATCAGCAGTTTCTAGCCGACGCCCATGCGGTCAACCACGATGGCGACAGGCTTGGCGACATGATCATGCGCTCCCGCTACGAGGCGGTCGGTGACATCGACGCCCTAGCTGCAGAAGTCGACGCAGCAATCAGAACGGCCGGCGGCTCGGTGCATAAGGTGCAGCTGGAGGGGCCCGAAGCGGTATCGCAACTGGCTGATGAGGTCATGCTGTGCCTGTATCAGCTGCCTCCCACGCTCAACATGCTGCGGCGTTGGCGGCAGGACGGAAGCCGCGGCGACCCGGGCGAGGAGACGCCCGTCGATTCGTGGTTCCAGATCCACTCCCGCCTGAATGACCGCCTCGAGGCCTTCGTGGCAGCAGCACGCAGCGCCATGGATGTCCTGCTCCGCGTAAGTGGGCCGGAACGATAGAACAGGAGAAGCACGGCCAGCCCGTAGTCGCTCTGCGTGTGCCACAGTCGTGCCACATCGTGCGGTCAACCACGGTCAACGGCGGCTCACCACAGTCGAGATGCGCTGATGAGCTGGGCTGGCCCTACAACCGGAGTGACCTCGACGTTTCCGCTACCGACCACGTCCGCCCTTACATCGCGGTGCTCCTGGAGGCAGCCCTCCAAGTCACCGTGGATCTTCGCCTTGGTCTTGTCGATCCGCTCGCCGCGTGTCGCGTGCGCCGCGAAGAAGACCCGCGCCTTCGGGCAGTAGCCGTCGTTCTTGGTGTCGCCCTTCGGCCCGGCCGCCCGCACGGGTTGGTATTCGCCGGGGTACAGCTCCAGGCCGAGCCGATCCATGCAGTCCTGAAAGGCATTTCCCTCAAGCCGAAGGAGCTGCCCCTCCACGAGCTTCCGCAGCGAGTTCTGATCCACGGCAGCCATTACCGCACGGCTTCTGCGTCCTGTGCAGCTATGTTGGAGGACTGGTCGCTCGATGACCGACCCTTCGACGGCTCGCCAGCGTCAACATGATGCAGCCGCTCCACGAACCGTTCAGCGCCAGGGGTGCCGTCGAGGGTTGCCAGCGCACGCGGCCGGCCATCACGTCTGGCTTCGGTCGACGACACGGGTTCGTAGCGTGGCTGAGGCCGGTGGGGGCGGAGCCGTTGCGGTTTTGGTGCCGCGAAGTTCAGCGTAGGGACCGCCGCTCGTCTACGTGGCGTGCTGGCACCCCCAGGAACACGTCGGGTATCGCAGAGCCATAAAGGATGTTGAACGTCTCCAACCGATAGGACCAGGCCCCGCCACAACTGCCGACGAACCGGTAGTTGATCTGCCACTGCAGCCACTGGCCGGGAGTCAGACGAACGGCAGGCGGGCGCCGATTGCGTCGTGGCATGGCAAACATGCTCACCTCTGGAGGATCCACGCGCAGTAGCCCATCGACCTCGCGGAGGATCGTCCCGGGCGCCGACAGGTTCCGCACCTGCATACGCGGCTCGAAGGAATCGGACTCCCACATGGCGACCTCGTGGAGGGCAGCACTCAAGCCCGCAGGCAGCAAGAAGGCCGTAGGGGCGGCATTTCTGCGCGCAGCTTCAGAACCGCCACGCGACTTCTTCGTCCCCGACGTGCACACCCGCTGAACGACAGCATCCATGGCCCCAATCATCGGGCGTGACGCCGCGCTGCGGCCACAGAGTTACGTGTCGTGCCAGAACCGTGCCAGATCCTGCGGGGAACCACGGGGAACACCGGGCAAAGATTCGGCGCCAACCCTCGCACGGTCGCGGCTCCGCCGCAGGTCAGCCCAGCAACGGCTCCTAGATCACCTCAGCTTCCCAAGCTCATGGCCTTGCGGTGGCCAGACCGAGGATGATGGACAACGATTCCCGTTCAACAGACCTGGGTATCGCTGAGGGGTGCCCCGGCGGGGCGAGTCGTTTTGTGAGTGCAGCTTTAGAAGGTTGCGTGAGTACAGGTGCAGGTGGGGGACTCATGGCGCGCCGCAAGACAGTGATGCAAGTGCTCGCCGAGGCGTACAAGGCGAAGCAACAGGCCAAGGCTGCTGAGTTGAAGCGTGGCCAGCAGAAGGAGCAGCGGGTAGCGAAGGCTGCTGAGGAGCGTCGGCGCCGTCAGAAGCGGGAAGCCGCCAAGGTCGAGACCGAGCATGCCCGTCTGTTAGCCGCAGGGGAGAAGCACCTCGACCGGGAACAAGCTGCACAGGCACGCGAGGTTGCCCGTATCGAGCGGGAGTTGGCTAAGCGCCAGGCCGAGCGGCAGCGCGCTGCAGAGCAGCGGGAACGAGAGCAGGCCCGCTCGGAGAAGGAGCGGCAGAAGCAGGCGCGCGAAACTCGATTGGCGCAGTTGAAGGATGAGGCAGAACAACGCACGCTCCAGGCCCAAGAGCGCCTGGCGGAACTCCAGGCGGTGCTGACGGACCGGCCCAGAAGACTGACGAGTTGGCACCCGTATGTCGAGCAGGCACTCGCTGAGCGGGGCCCGCAGGGCGTGGCAGACGCTGTGGAGGAAGTGCTTAATGGCTCGTCTGTGCCCGAAGGATGCCGCACGGGTGCGGGAGCGGCTTATGTTCCGGAGGCTCAGCAACTCCTCATTGAGGTCGAGCTGCCGCAGCATGAGGTGGTGCCGACCGTGGCTGCGTACAGGGTTATGGTCCAGCGGACCGAAATCGTCGCCCAGCCGCGTAAAGAGGCCGAGACCAAGGAGACTTACCGCACTCTGGTCGCACGCCTCGCCTTGCGGGCATTGGACGAAGCGTTCTCGACCACCCCACCCGGTCTCGTCACCACTGTGGTGTTCAACGGGCATGTGAGTGCCAAGGACCGCGCGACCGGCCGTCCAGTGCACCCCTGCCTTGTGAGCGTGGTCGCCCGGCGCGAAGACTTCGACGAACTTGTACTGGACGAACCTCAGCTCGATGCGCAGGAGTGCCTTAAATACCTGGGCGCTGTCGTCTCCCGCCATCCGCACGATCTGGAGCCCGTGCCCCCGGTCGTGGAGATCGACCTGTCGAGGTACCGCATCACCGCGGATGCCGGCGCCGTGGCAGGGCTCGACAGCCGACCTGACCTCCTGCAGATGGACCCCTACGCTTTCGAGCGGCTCGTACGCGAACTGTTCGAAGCGATGGGCTTCGAGACCTGGCGGACTCAGGGTTCTCGGGATGATGGTGTGGACGCTGTAGCTGTACAGCGTGACCCGGTGGGGACCACGGTCTTCGCCATCCAGGCGAAGCGGTCGAAGAACGCCGTGCCCGTTGAGACAGTCCGCGCGTTGGCAGGAGTGATGCACGACAAGGCTGCAAGCCGTGGAGTCCTGGTGACGACCTCATGGTTCGGAAAAGCAAGCGACGACTTCGCTCACCGAACGGGCAGGATGCAACTCATCAACGGACGCAACCTGAAGGCGCTGCTCAAGGAGTACTTGAACATGGACGTCCTAATCGGCCTCCCGAAGACACCTCCGGGTTGGCAGCCCTCTGACGTCCAATGAGCCGTTCAGACGGACCGATTGACTAAGCCGCAGCCCTGCACCACAACCGCACCAGATGGAGCGGGAAGCACCGGGGAATCACGGTGAAGTCAACCCAGCCCGGAGAGGCCCCGCCCCGGCTGTTTGCCCAGGTCAGCGAACCAGCCGTCCGCAAATGCTCGCAGCTTCCCAAGCTGAGGGCTCGCGGCCGGCCGCCGCGGCTCGCTCTGGTCGAGGGCATTGGCAGGCATCCGCCGTCGCTGGCAGCCCGAACGAGCCCCCGGTCCAACCAAGCTTGCTTCACGCAGCTCCACGAAAGTCTCCCGCTCTAACCGTCAGGCGCCTACGATCCGTCACACAGGCGTCGAGGGGGGAGCATGGGAGCCAGCGACAACACCATGTCTGGGAAGACGTGGATCGGTAGAAGCCGGCACACCTTCTGCGTCGACATGGCCCGACACTACGAAGCGCAGCAGCGCGAGGCACTCGAGAGCGGCGACAACGAGGCCGTCTCGTACCAGTGGCGCCACATGCGCGCGGAGCCCAGTCGCAGACGGGCGGTCACGGGGTTCTGCCACCACAGCATCCGGAGGCTGGACCACTGGTCGTAGCGGCGGGTGGAAGGGCGTACGCGCAGGTCGTCCAGGATCGCGACCGGGGCGTCGGTTGCACGGCCATGGGCGGTCAAGCGAGCGAAGAAGTCGACGTCTTCGCTCATGAACAGGTCGTTGCGGTAGCCGCCCACCTCCTTGAAGGCCGCAGCGGTGACGAACTGAGCGACGCCCTGAGCCCCGCCATGGGCGGTGCGGTAGTGGTCCCAGTACGCGCACAGCAGCCGTGCCCCGAGCCGCTTGGGGGTGTAGAGGGGCGGGATGGCGCCGCCGACAGCCCCTGCGTCCATCGCCGCAGCTGCGGCGCCGATTGCTTCCACGGGCAGGGCGACGTCGGCGTCGGTGAAGAACAGCCGCCGGCTGTCGGTGGCGGCCGCGCCGCTGTTGCGGACCCGGCCGATGCTGCGGATGCCTTCGCGGATCACGCGGACGCCGAAGGAGGCAGCCATGTCGGCGGTGGCGTCGGTGGAGGCGTTGTCGACCACGATCACCTCCCCCTGCTCGCCGCTGGTCTCCCCCCATCGGGAGAGGGAGGCGAGGACGGTGGTGGTGTCGCGCAGAGCACCGGTGGCGCCTGGCACGGCGGGGCCAGCCGGGCGGGCCCCGACCACGGAATGGCGCGGGCCACCGACATCCGTAGGAGGTCGGCCGCGGCGCTCACGGTGGCGGCCGCTGTAGCGGTTGGGGTACTTGCCTGAACGTTTTCCCCAACTGAGTGGTGTGCGGCAGGTTCGGATTCAGGTACAGCGGCGGACAGGCAGCCGCGGTGGACGGCGGGGTCCAGGTCCGCCCATCCTCCGCTGTGGCAGAACCGTCCGACGTTGTCGGGGCTGAACGACGAGATCACGTCCGGGGAGTCGGGGCCGCGGGACAGCATCGCCTTGTCGATCTGGGCGTCGGTGACGCCGCCGACGGTGTCCACATGGATGTTGGGGTGGACGCGCTCGAACCGTGCGATGTTGTCGGCGACGGCCTGCTCTTCGCTCTCCTCGGTCCAGCCGTGCCAGACGGCGATCGTGACTTCCTTCGTCGGGTCGTCGTGCGCCCCTGTGCCGACGCGGTCGGTCCAGCCGCCGGCGAGGAGGATGAGGGCCGCGGTGACCGCCGCGGTGAGTGCTCTGAGTCTTCGCTGCCCTGTGCGCATTGGTGATCCTCCCGGTGTCCGGGGGGCTGGGTGCGTTGTTCGTGGGACATGGGGGGTCAGACGGCCACCGGATGACGCTCCGGCAGCTAAGAGCTGTCTGCTGGTAGGAAGGGGTGGGCGAGGCGTCGGTGTTGCCGCCACGCGTGGCGGCGCGTGGCGGCGACGCGGGGGTGTGTCAGCAGGCGCCGTCGTCGCGCCAGACGGCCCAGGACGTCGGGTCGTTGGGGACCGCGCCGGTGGAGTAGTAGGTGGCGGTGTACTTGTGGCCCGCGTACGAGACCACGTCATCTGGCACGTACGACTGGGTGGAGGACCACGCCGTGGGGCAGTTCCCCCCGCCGGCGGCGTCGGTCGTCACCGACACGCTGTTGGAAGAGGCGGACACATTGCCCGCCGCGTCACGGGCCTTCACCGTGAAGGAGTAGCCCGTGCTCGCCGACAGCCCGCTCACCGTCGCACTCGTCCCGGTCACGGTGCTGACCTTGGTGGTACCGCGGTACACGTCGTAACCGGTGACACCGACGTTGTCCGAGGAGGCGTTCCAGGCCAGGGACACACTGGACGACGTCTTGCTCGGGGAGTACAGGCCACTGGGCGCGCTGGGCGCCTGCGTGTCAGTCCCGCCGCTGCCGGCGCTGGTCGTCACTGGCAGGCTGTTGGAGGCGGCGGAGACGTTGCCGGCGGCGTCACGGGCCCTGACCGTGAAGGAGTAGCTCGTGCTCGCGGCCAGCCCGCTCACCGTCGCGCTGGTCCCACTCACCGTGCTGGCCTTGGTGCCGTCGCGGTAGACGTCGTAGCCGGTGACGCCGGTGTCGTCGGAGGACGCGTTCCAGGCCAGGGAGACGCTGGAGGCAGTGGTGCCGGTCGAGCGCAGACCGTCCGGGACCGTGGGCGCCTGGGTGTCGCCCGGGGTGCCGGCGGTGAGCTCGTACGCGCGCATGTTGCGCAGCAGCAGGTAGGTGTCGCGCAGGGAGCCGGAGGTGTCGCCGAGGGAGCGGTAGATGCCCCACTTGGGGCGGACCCGGTCGGCGAGGAAGGTGTCGACGCCGGTCTTGGTCGCGTCGACGATCGTGGTCCCGGCGCTCTTGACGACCCAGCGGACGGAGCCCGCCGTGCCGTCGCCGATCTTCATCTCGTACTCGATGTCGATCCACTTGTTCTGCAGCGGTTCGAGGTTGGTCCGGCCGACCGTGACGTCGCCCGCGATGACCTTGTGCTCGATGGTCTGCACGCCGTTCACGCGGCGCAGCGAGGTCACGGTGATCGGGGACGTGCCGGGGCCCGGCTGCTTGGTCTGCATGATGTGCGTGAATGTGGTCGTGGCCATCAGGGAGCTGGGGATATACATCGAGTACGTGACCCGCCAGGTCTCCCCGAGCTTCCACTGGAGGTAGGAGGAGGACGAGGTCCGGTTGCCGGTGACCTCGTGGCGCTGCCGGTCGGTGGAGGTGTCCCGGTCGACCATGTGCATGTCGAACCGGTAGGCGTCGCCCGCCACCTTGATGTGCGGCCCGAAACTCGTGTGCGAGTCGGCGCGGTCGTCTTCCAGGGTCTCGAAGGCACCGAGACCCTGGACCGTCGGATCGGGCGCCCAGCGCAGCGTCCAGGTCGGAGCCGCCTCGGCGGGGGTGGAGGGCACGCCCAGGCCGAGCAGGCCCAGGCCGAATGCGGCCGCGAGAGCCGCCAACCTACGTCTGTATTTCATGTGTCAGTCCCTTCGTGAGGCTGTCAGGTGCAGGTGATGTTGCTGGGAGGGGAGGAGGTTTCTGGGGCGGGGGTGTGTCAGCAGGCGCCGTCGTCGCGCCAGACGGCCCAGGACGTCGGGTCGTTGGGGACCGCGCCGGTGGAGTAGTAGGTGGCGGTGTACTTGTGGCCCGCGTACGAGACCACGTCACCTGGCACGTACGACTGGGTGGAGGTCCACGCCGTGGGGCAGGTCCCCCCACCGCCGCTGCCGGCGCTGGTCGTCACCGGCAGGCTGTTGGAGGCGGCGGAGACGTTGCCCGCGGCGTCACGGGCCTTCACCGTGAAGGCGTAGCTCGTGCTCGGGGACAGGCCGCTCACCGTCGCGGTGGTCCCGGTTACGGTGCTGACCTTGGTGGTGCCGCGGTACACGTCGTAGCCGGTGACACCGATGTTGTCGGAGGACGCGTTCCAGGCCAGGGACACACTGGAGGACGTCCTGCTCGGGGAGTACAGGCCACTTGGTGCGCTGGGCGCCTGCGTGTCGCTGCCACCACCACCGCTGGTGGAGACGAACTTCCAGGTGATCCCGTTGACCACACCGACATCGAGGGGGGCGAGCTTCTGGAAGGCCGACTTGCTCAGGTCGATGTGCTCGGCGGGGCACCCCGGGCACTTGTCCTTCACCGGCACGGTGATCGTCCGGCCGTTGTAGGTGACCTGGACGGAGATGCCGTTGCACAGCGGGTCCGCGTTGGGGTTGGCGGTGGTCCACCACGCGTACGACACGGCGACCAGGTCCTCGGTGGCGGCGTTGATCTGCGTGCCGCACGCGCCGTAGCCCGTGTCGTCGTACCAGGTCATCTTGCCCGTCCGGGACTCGCCGATCGGGACCGCGGAGGCGGGCCCGTGCCGGACACGAACAGGAGCATGGCGCCGATCGCCGGGGTGACCCAGCGCAGCGTGTGTTGTGGTGTGAGACGCACGTGTTCTCCTCGGGCACGGGGGATCTCGTCCCGGCTTCGGGGATGACGGCACATCAGGGGAGAGGAACGACCGTCTGCGGGCAACGTGGCCTGGCAGTGGGGGAGGCGTGCAGGGTCCGTGCCACCCGGGCCGTCCGAGCGGGGCGTATGGGACGGACGGCCAGGGTGGCCGTGACTGCCCGGGCGGCGGGGAGGGGAGGGCGCCCCCGGGCGGACTGGAAGGCGCGTCGCTGTCAGGAGGTGATGGAGTAGGAGTCCCCGTAGACGCTCCAGTACAGCGGGGTGTTGAGGTGGAGGTTGCCCTCGTTCAGGAACCTGCGCTGCGCGGTGCTGACCCGTGTGGTGTCGCTGTGCGCCTCCTCCTTGCGCATCTCCTCCTCCCGCTCGTCGAGGAAGGCGTGCAGGAACGTGACCTCGTTGCCGCCCTGCGACGGCGGCCTCACCCGGGAGACAGCCCGCGAGCGGATCGCGCGGAAGCCCTCCTCGCCGTGCATGACCGCGGCGTCGTAGTAGGCGAACTGGCCCAGCGCCTTCAGGCCGTCCGTCTTGGCCTGGCCGACCGCCGGGTTGAAGTAGACCCGGTCACGCTCCTCCTCCTGCGTCTTGGTGAAGACGGAGTCCTGGGCGGCGGTGCGCCAGGCATTCTCGAAGGACGTGCCCAACCCGTCATGCGAATCGGTGCCGTTGACCTCGCGCAGCGCCGGCAGGTAGGGCGCCAGCGGGTTACTGGGCTTCTTCTGGGTGTAGCGCTCGACGAGGTCGAGCATGTCGCCGGTGCCGGAACAGAAGCCGATGATCCCAGCGGTGTAGCCGCGTCCGTCACCGATGTCCTCGATGTAGGCGAACTGCGCCCGCCAGTCCAGGGATGAGTTCTCGAAGGAGGACACCAGTTTCATGGCGTTCTCCTTCTTGTACGGGTCATCCAGGTTCGCGGTGCTGGACGGCGGTGGTGTGGTGGGGCTGGGGCTGGGGCTCGTGGTCGAGCCGCTGCCGTACGCCTCGACCTCGTAGAGGGAGTAGCCGTACGCGGTTGCACGCTGGGTGCCGTAGACACGCAGGTAGCGCCCCGAGCCGCTGACCGTGAGGTCGTCGGTGCCGCCGTCACCGGTGGTCGTGCTGTACACCTGACGCCAGGTGGAGCCGTCGTCGGACAGCTCCACTCGGTAGGACTTCGCGTACGCCGCCTCCCACTTGAGAACGACCCGGCCGACGGTTTTCGTACTGCCCATGTCGACGCGGAGCCACTGCGGGTCGACTCCTTCGGCACTGGCCCAGCGGGTGCTGGTCGAGCCGTCGACGGCCTTGCCGCCCTCGAAGCCGGCGCCCTCGACCGAGGAGACCGACGTCGGCCGCCCGGCGAGCAGGTTGGTCGTACTGTCCGGCGGCGTGGTGGGGCTGGGACTCGTGGCCGACCCGCCGTAGACCTCGACCTCGTAGAGGGAGTAGCCGTATGCGGTTGCGCGCTGGGTGCCGTACACGCGCAGGTAGCGCCCGGAGCCGGTGACGGTGAGGTTGTCCGTGCCACCGTCACCGGTGGTCGTGCTGTAGACCTGGCGCCAGGTGGAGGCGTCGTCGGACACCTCGACGCGGTAGGACTTGGCGTAGGCGGCCTCCCACTTGAGCACAACCTGGCCGACGTCGGTCACCGAGCCCAGGTCGATCTGGATCCACTGGTTGTCGACTCCTTCGAGGCTGGCCCAACGGGTGGAGGTGGAACCGTCGACGGCCTTGGTGGGCTCGAAGCCGGCGCCCTCCGTCGAGGAGGCCGTGACGGTCTTGCCGAGGGCGAGGTTCGTACCGGCGGCGGACGCGGGCGTGAGTCCGACGTAGCCGACGACCAGACCACCAGTGAGGACGGTCGCGGTGATCGCCTGCCAGAGCATGGTGTTTCTACGCATGGCTGTGCCCTTTCCGTTCAGGAAGCAGTCCAGGAGGAGGGGAAGGGGGGCAACGGCGCGGCGGGCGCCCGTACGGCGCCGCACGGGGACGGCTGCGGGAACTCCCGGCTCGGTCCGAACCGGTGACGATGCGCGTGGACGGCTCGGTCTGAGCCGGTGACGCTGCAGATAGATGGTTAGGAAAGTTTCCTAACAGGCTGGCGGGTGCGTGAGACAGTAGGGCTGCCGTCATGCAGGGCGCAACCCCTACTGGCTGGTAAGACAGTAGGGGTTGCGTCGCGCAGCACGTAACAGCCCTACATAGCAAGGAAGTTGGTACTGCCATCCATGTGGGCCTGGCTGCTCCTGCCGGAGACGGCACGGGGGCAATGACGTGCTGCGGGGCGGCAATCCGACGGCATTCTGGAGCGGCAGAACAGAGCCAGGATGATCACACCTACGCCTACGACCCCAACGGCAACAAGGCGCAGGACGTGGCGAAGAAAGCCTTGTGTCCAGGGCGTACGACCCGCACCTGGACGTCGACTTCAGCCCGCTGCGAGGAGACGTCCAGCCGGGGCCGACGCTCGGCGAGCCGCCCCGGCCTCCCCCTCGCGGTCGACGGTGCCCCGTGCGAACTCCTTTGGCATCGCGATCACGCCGGCACCCTACGCGCCGGTCGAACGGCACCGACTGTGGGGACTCGGGTTCCTCCTAGAGACAGAGGACATCAACACGGGGAAGGCCAAGCGGATCGTCTCCGACACGGAGGCCGCACGGCTACGGGCCGCCGAGGACGAGGCTAAGCAGGCGGCCGCGGACGCAGAGCACCTGGCCGCGCTGAAGAAGAAGCTCGGCATCACACCTCGCGCGAACGGCTCCGCATACCGCCCCTTCCGTGGCGGCCTTCCCACTCTCGGCAAGGACCGTTGACAGTCAGGTGGGTACGAGGATGTAGCGGGCCCGCTCCTGAGCAGGGGTGGAGCATCGAGCGCCCCAGCCAGTGAGTGTCTACTGAGCTCGTCGGATTGTTGTCGGGTGGCGGGTGAGGGTGAGTCCGGTGCCGGCAAGACAGCCGTCGATGAGGTCGGGCCGGAGCTGGATGTGGCGCAGGCCTCGGCGGAGGGTGCGTTCGAGGTGGTCGTCATCGGTGAAGGCGGTGTTGGCCAGCGGGCCGCGCCGTAACAGTGAC
>NZ_JBIAVS010000058.1:0-17979 GCF_042894545.1 Streptomyces sp. NPDC001530 | reverse complement strand
CTGCGCGGGCTGGCGCGAACCGCGCTGGCCATGTGCGGAGCGTCGTAGTCGGCGCCGTCCGGCCGCTTCACCCATACGTCCACGGTCCACGCGACTGATGTCGAACGACCTCAATGCACCCTGGCTCTTTCCGACTCAGAGGCCTGGCAAGCCACTGGGCAGCAAACAACTCAGCCGGCGCCTCCGCAAGATCGGACTCCCTGCCGAAGCCGGACGATCCGCGGCCCTCCTGCTTGATCTCTGCACACAGATGCCGCCAGCAGTCCTTCAGCGTCTGCTCGGCATCAGCCCCTCAGCTGCCGAGCGCTGGGCCGCCGGGGCTGTCAGGACCGCATACGCAGCCGAGGTGGCCCGCCGATCAGACGGCTGAGACCGATTACGCAGGAAGGAGACGATCCCCACCCACGGAAAGTCGCCCGTCTTGTGAAACGCACGAACGCTCCAGCGCCCTGCCGGCACGGAAACGTGGGCCTGCTCTGGCAAGCCTCCCTGATCCGGGTACTCAACGGCCAGGTCAGCTCCGGCTACAGCGGAGTCCAGGAGGACCGCTGCCCCATCGGTCTCCCAGACCTCACAGTCTTCCCAGTCGGTTGCGGGGTCCTCCATGACGGCCTTGGCAGCTTCAAGGAGCTCGGCATCAGAGTCGGCGGCAAGCCATCGCAGGAAGATGTTCTGCTCAGGGAGGTAGCAGGTCGTGGCGGGCTCGTCGGCCAGCACCAACCCGGATCCCTCGGTGCCGACCTCGACGATCCCAGCCCAGCCCTCGACATCACATGCACGGTCGTAGTCATCCGGAACGTCGGTGCCGCCGACGATCACTCCGTCTTCCGTGCATCCGCCCCACTGGTCCAGCGAAGAGACGGGGATAACGATCAACGGGCCACCCATCGACTGCACCCAAGCGAGATCAGCATGGACGTGACGAGAGACGTTGCGAGATGCGGTCATGTGATCAGTCTGCCCTTGACCACTGACACCACCTGAAGCCCTATTCCGCACAGACGGATATCCGAACCTACCGATACACGCCCACCACTGCGGCAAGAGCGAGTTCTACTCCCTCGGAACGCCCGATCACCCCGCGCACCCGGCGACCGCCAAGGGCGAATACGCCCCGACGCTCGGCACGGGCGCGTACGCCCTCGACCTTCTCTGCACCAACTCAGGTAGGGGGACGAAGCCGGTTCAGTGCAGAGCGATGAGTCCTGTCCGTCGATCTGAAGCCGCAGGCGCTGAAGTAGAAGGGGCGCAAGTGCTCTTCGAAATCAACGTGGAGCCACTCGCAGTTCGCCGGGATCCCCGTAGTAATCGCCGCAAAAACAACGGATATGGCTGCAACGGCTTCTGAGCTGCCGTGACGTGTCTTGGGTAATCTCCGCCCAGGCGGTCGGGCACCCACCGGCCACTCGGATCCGCTGACGGCGGGATCAGTAGCCCCTGTGCACCGTGTCTTGAGGAGCGGCCGGGTCGTTCACCATGCAATGCGGTAAGCCGTCGATACCACAGGTCGCCGTATGCGACTGCTTGTGGTGGGGGTTCTCGGTGGCGAGCCGTGTGTTCGCGGACGACGAGCTGACGCGGCTGCGCGGCTTTCCGGAGATCAACAAGGAAGAGCTGATCCGGTTCTTCATCCTGATGTCCGCGGACGTGGGCTTCATCGACCCGGGCCGCGGCCGTAGCCCGAAGGACCGGCTGGGACTGGCGGTCCAGCTGTGCACACTGCCCTGGCTCGGGTTCGTCCCGGACGACGTCGCCTGGGCGCCCCCGGCGGCGGTCGCCCGACTCTCCGAACATCTACAGATCCCCGTGGGTGAGCTGCGGTTCTACGGCGAGCGGAAGCAGACCCGCACCGAACACCTACGTGAGGTGACCCGGTACCTGAACTGGAAGCCCGCGAAAACGCTGGAGCTGAAGGAGCTGGACGAGTTCCTGCTCGCCCGCGCGATGGAACACGACTCCCCGTCCCTACTGTTCCGCCTGGCCTGCGAGCACCTGGCGTCCTCGCGGGTGGTGCGGCCCGGGGTGGTGAAACTGCTGGAACGGGTGGCCAAGGCGCGGGCCGAGGCCGGGCGAGAGACGTACCAGCGGGTGCGGCATCTGCTGACGCCGAAGCTGATGGGCGAGCTCGACGGGCTGCTGGCCGTGGACTCGGCGACCGGGACGACACGGCTGAACTGGCTGTGCAAGGGCGCGACCGGGGACTCGGCGAACGCGGTGAGGGCCGAACTGGACAAGCTCGGCTTCCTGCGCGGCATGGACGCTCACACCCTCGACCTGACAAGTCTGCCCGCGGAGCGGCGCCGGTTCCTGGCGACGATCGGGCGAAGGCTGACCGCTCCAGTCCCTGGAGGGTCGACGACGAGCTGTTGGCGCACATCTCCCCGGCCCACAGCGAGAACGTGAACTTCTTCGGCACGATCTACGTGGAAGTCGACACCGAGCCCGCCAAGCTCGACCCGGCCGGCTACCGGCCGCTGCGGCCCCGCCGCCCGGAACGGCCTGACGCCATCCAGCGGTAACGTCTGCCGTCCGCGAGGGAAGGTCGCCGAAACCGATAGCCGCGGGTATCAGTTCTTGCTATCAGTGAAGGGCCCACGCGACGCTGTGGGCTGATGAGCTGTCGGGGATGGACGGGGAGGGGTGAGCGTGTCGCCAGGTTGGAAGATCACGGTCATGGTGGCTGCGGCGGCCGGCGTCGTGTCGACACCGCTGGTCTGGCTGCTGGACAGCCCTGATACCGGCCAGCTGGTCGGCGCCACGGTCCAGGCCGCCACCGGCATCGCCGCCCTGGTCTCGGCTGCGGCCGCCAGCACCGTGAGGATGCCGGCGGCCACCGCGATCCGGCTGTCCGGATCAGTTCCCAGTTGCCGCACGGGAGAGAGCCACGTCCGCGTTGTCGGCCATGGGCCCTTGCGCCTCACGCGCTGCTCAGGCCTTCATGACGCTGGGCAGTGCCGCGGCCGACGGAAGCCACACTGAGCGCATGGCTACTTGGGGTCGTCCGGGAGCAGGGTCACGTGGTGTCGTGTGAGCTCCTCGACAAGCGGCGCGAACTCCTCCGGCCCCCACTTCGGTGCCTGCTCTCCGGGTACCGGGTCTATCCCGTTGTCGATCCAGAACTGCTCGTGGCCGCCCGGGAAAAGGAACGTGGGCAGAGTGGCGGGAAGCGCCCCCACGTTCTTGAATCCATGTCGATTTCCGCGGGGAATCCAGATGAAGTCGCCGGGACCGGCGGCGAGGACTTCATCCCCATTGATGAACTCGAAGTCACCCGTGAGGATATAGAAAGCTTCGTCCTCCCTTCCGTGCGAGTGCGCCACGGCTCCCCCACCGGGCGGGACGGAGGTCTCGAGCACGCCAAGTCGGCCATCCGTCTGTGCGGCTGAGATCTTCACGGTAGTCGTATCACCGATGAGCCACTTGGTGATGCCCTCGCCGCGTCGTACGAAAATACCGTTTCGCTGGGTCCAGCGCGGGTCATTCTTGTCCGGGATCGATACGTTGAAGGTCATGTCATTCCTCTTGTTGGTGGTTCTGATGATGCTTGACCGCATCCAGGTGTCCCCAGCTTTCGGCACCGGAGTTGAGATCTACCGTTGTTCGTAGACGGAGCCGCTCCCGTACGCCGGCCCACGATTGACGTGGCCCCGGTTTCCATCGGGCAGTGCGTCACGCAGGCACTGGACGACGCACAGACAGCTCCAGCAATGGGGAGGCCCTCCACGCCGTAACCGGCGTTATTGACCAGCACGTCGACGGGGCCCACGGTCTGCGTCACTTCGTTGACGACGGCGGTGACTTGGTCGTGGTCAGTGACGTCCAGGATGCGGGCCTGGGCCCGGCCCGGTGCGTGATCGCACCCGGATGAGGCACTGGTCCACCCACGGGGCGCCACCGGCCGAGCGACGGCGACGATGAGCCGGGTGTCGGCATCGAAGACGACCTTCATTCCCGTGGACGCTGTTGTGCGAATCCAGTACGCCGTGCGATGTCCTAGCAGGGACGCACACGGCGTTCTCGTGTTTACGCGGCGAGGCGTTCGGCGAGGGCCTTGGCATTGGTGGCCGCGTCCTGCAGAGCGCGGTCGCGGGAGGTTTCGAAGAGCGGCACCAGCTCAGCCATGGCCGGGACGTGCGGGGCCATGGTGAGTTCCGGGACGATGAAGTCGAGGTCGAGGGCGAGCATGTCGGCGAGGGTCGCCGTCAGGTAGTTCTGCACGTACTCGTAGCCCTCCTTCGGAGTGCCGGGCGCGTAGGAGCCGCCGCGGCTGGCGACGACGGTGACCGGGGTGCCGTTGGCGGAGGGGTTCTCGCCCGAGGTGCGGCCGAAGAGGATCACGTTGTCCAGCCATGCCTTGAGGGTCGACGGGATCGAGTAGTTGTACATCGGGGCGCCGATCAGCACCGCGTCTGCCTGCTCCAGTTCCTCGATCAGCTCGAGGCGTTGAGCGAAGGCGGCGGCCTGCTCGGGCGTGTGGGCGTTCGGATCGGCGAAGCCCGCGGTGTGCGCGTCGGCGGTGATGTGTGGGACGGGGTGGGCGGAGAGGTCGCGGTAGATCACCGTGCCCTCCGGGTGCTGCTCCTCCCAGGTTGTGCGGAAGGTCTCCGTCACGGCGCGGGAGGCGGAGGCGCCGCCCGGGAACACGGACGAGTCGATGTGCAGCAACGTGGCCATGGAGTATCTCCGGTAAGGGGTGACTTGGAAAGAGCGGGCGCCTGCGGCGGGTGCCGCGGGCTCGTGGTCGGTGAGGTGAATGGGGCCGCGGTCAGGCCGGTGGCCGGGGGCGCAGGACGCCGTCGGGGTCGTAGCGCTTCCACAGGTCGGTGACGCGGGTGCGGGTCGGTCCCGGGTAGGCGCGGGCGAACGTCTCCTCGTCGGGGGCGCTCTCGAAGTTCACGTAGGAGCCGTCGGCGTGCGGGGCGAGGGGGCGCCAGGCGGCGGCCAGCGTGGCGCGGTCGTCCGGCGGGAACGCCGAGGCGACGACGAGGGTGTTCTGGTGGCGGTGCGCGAACGCCGTGGCCGAGGGGGCCGGGCCGTGGGTCGCGCCGCCGAGTGAACGCAGCTGGATCAGGACCGGGTCGGGGCCGGCCGACGCGGTGACCAGCGCGCGGGCGGTGTCCGGGGTCATGGCGGTATGCAGTCCGTTGGTCGTGCTGGCGGGCATCTGGCCGGAGTTGGCGTGCAGATGGTGCGGTGGGACCAGCTCCGGGTAGGGGACGACGTGGGCCTGCTGGGCCCTCACGTCGCCGATGCCGAGGAGCGGTTCGACGGCGTCGCGGATGACGGACGGGCGGTCCGAGGCCACGACCGCGGTGATGAACGCGGCGGTGGTGGTGCCCTGCGAGGACAGCATCACCGCCGTCGACAGCTCGCGCGGCGCCTGCGCCATGACGTCGGCCCAGCGGCGCAGCGTCTGACCGGCAGGGTCCACCGCGGCGACCAGCTGTGCGTGGCCGACGTCACGAAGCTCCATGGCCTCGATCTCGAAGGCCACCGCGATCCCGGCACCCGCGCCGGCCCCGCGCATCACCCACAGCAGGTCGGGCTCGGCCTCCGCGTCGGCGCGCACGTACGTCCCGTCGGGCAGGACGACCTCGACGGCACGGATGTGGTCGACGGTGAGCCCGTACCGGCGTACGAGCCAGCCGACGCCGCCCCCGGTGGCGATACCGCCGACGCCGACGTTGCCGTGGTCGCCCGAGCTGATGGCGAGCCCGTGCGGGGCGAGCGCCTGGGCGACCTGGGCCCAGCGCGCTCCCGCCTCGACGCGGACCAGTCGGGAGCCCCGGTCGAGGACGTCGACCCGGTGCAGCGCGCTCAGGTCGATGACGAGCCCGCCGTCGTTGGTGCCGCTGCCGGACAGGCCGTGTCCGCCGCTACGGACGGCCACCCGAAGCCCCGTCTCCCGCGCGAGCCGCAGCGCCGCCGCGACGTCGCCCGCGGACTCGGGCAGGACGACGGCGGCCGGGTGGCCGACGGTGGTGTAGGTGGAGCGGAGCGGCCGGTAGCGCGGGTCGTCGGGCGTGACCACCTTGCCCGTGAGCTCGGCCGGCACGGTGGAGAGGGCGCGGTTCATCGCCCGCTCCGGATGGCGTCGACGCGCTCGCGCACCGCGGGCACGACCTCGCCGGCGAAGCGTGCGAGCTGCCGTTCGAGGTCGGTGGCGGGCCAGAAGACGAAGGTGTCGAAGCCTAGTTCCACGGCCCACTCGGTGAGGGTGTCTGCCCACCGCCGCACATCGCCGACGAGCCCGGATCCGTCCCCGTGGTCGCCGATCACGCCGATCACGTTGTAGACGCGCCGCAGTGTGCTCGGGTCGCGGCCCGCGTCGGTGGCCGCCTCGTCGATGATCCGCTGCCGCGAGGGTACCTCCTGCGGTGGGACGTAGATGTTCAGCGGGGAGATCCAGCCGTCGGCCGCCCGGCCGGTGACGGCGAGCATCCTGGGCTTCTGGGCGCCGAGCCAGAGCTCGACGGGCTTCGGGGGCACCGGTCCGGCACGATATCCGTCGACGGAGTGGTACGGGCTGTGCAGTCGTACGACGTCCCCGGCCAGGGCCGTGCGCAGGAGCCCCAGGGACTCCTCGGTGAACGCCACCATGTCCTGGCCGCGTCGCGCCGGGCCGCCCATCGAGGCGATGGCGTCGGGGATGCCGCCCCCGCCGACGCCGAGCTGGATTCGTCCGTCGGTGAACACGCTCAGCGATGCGGCGGCCTTGGCGAGCATCACCGGCGGGCGCAGCTGCAGGTCGGCGACGTCGGTGAGGAAGGAGATGCGGTCGGTGGCCGCGGACAGATGGGTGATCAGGGTCCAGGTGTCGAGGTGGCCGGGCTGGTACGGGTGATCCTGAACGGCGAGGTGGTCCAGGCCCGAGTCCTCCGCCGTCCGTGCGAGGCGCCGGGTCTGGGCCCATGCCCCGGCGGAGGGGTCGAGGCTCACTCCGAAGGAGAGTTGGCGTCCGTAGTCGGTCATGAGTCCAGGGTGGGCCGGACCGCCCCGCTAGCAAAACGATGGGTAAGGTGCTAATCTTTTGTAAGTGGACTCCATTCATGATGACACCTGCCCGAGTTTCGAGGGCACCCTCGAACTGATCGGACGCCGCTGGACGGGTTCGATACTGAAGGCCGCCGGCCAGGGCGCCCGGCGCTTCGGCGAGTACCGGGCGATGATCGACGGCATCTCCGACCGGCTGCTCTCCCAGCGCCTGAAGGAACTCGAGGCCGCGGGCCTCATCGAGCGCACCGTCATCCCCACCACGCCCGTACAGATCCGCTATCAGCTGGCCCCGGACGGCCAGGCACTGGTGAAGGCCCTGTTGCCGCTCGCGCAGTGGAGCATGCAGCGGTCGGGTCCCAGAGGTGCGGGGCGGGTTCGGTCGTCGGCGTAGTCTCCGGATACGCGCGTCCAGGAGGCGCACGCACTCACTCCGTCGGCTCGGAGGCGCCCAGGTCGTCGCATCCGCTTATCTATCAACGGGCTCCACGGCGGCGAAGCCCCCGGACTCCGGCTCGCTCATCCTGACCGAGCGTCACTCTGACTACAGGTAGCCACCTGTCAGCTGGCGGCAGCTAAACGGGAACTGGGGATGTCGCACAATCCGTTGTTTTTGCGGCGATTACTACGGGGACCCCTCGCCAGACGGGCACCTCGGGCTGCGGTGGCCACGAGTTCGGTGCCGACGCCGGTTTTGCGCAGGTCCTGAGCGACCATCGTGTCGAGGATGAAGGCATGGGCGCCGCCATCCCAGGCGACGTTGACGAACCCAACCAGCCTGCCGGCCTTTCGTGCGCAGACCCAGCCGAGGCTGTGACGATGCACTTGTGCGTGCCAGTCGGTGGGCGTCTGGCCGTGGCCGAACGCCTCCGCATGACGAGCGTTGACGGCTGCGTTGTCGAAATCACCGCGCCACTCATACGTGATCGTCATGGCCGCATCGTAGGTTGCGGGGCATCTGTACTCGCCCCGTTTTCGGGGCCCTGCTGCTTATCCGGCATCTCGTGGGTGAGGCAGAACGGGCATGCCCAGGGAGACGGGTCCGATGCGTTGGAAGCGTCTGCCCTGCTCGCGTTTGCTGCGCAGGAAGGTGAGGGTGAGGTCGAGTCCGTCGATCTCACCCCGCCAGTCTTCGGCGATGGCGCGTTCGTGGCGGGCGAGGAGGTCCTCCTCCAGCTCGTCCAGGCGGGGCAGCATCTTCGGGTTGATGCTCAGCATCGGGCAGCGGATACAGGCGTGTTCGTGCTGGCAGGGGGTGCCGTAGGGCCGTCCGCAGGAGCCGAGTTCGACGCGGCGTTTGTCGAAGTGCTCGTTGAATTCCGACCACTCCGTCTCGGTCGGCTTGCGGTACTCGCTCTCGGGCCGCTGGGCCCTTCGGCGGTCGAGGAACTGCTGGTAGTGGCGCGCCACGTCGTCGTCGAAGACCGCGACGTAGCCACGGGTGGTCTGGATATTCAGGTGGCCGAGCAAAGCGGCGCCGATGTGGATGGGCAGGCCGTTGTTGACCAGCTCGGTCGCGAAGAGCCTGCGGAAGTCGTGAGCGGCGAACTTCACCTCGGCGAAGCGGGGGTCGGTGGCGACCAGGCCCTCGGCGGCCCGGCGGATCATGCGCCACATCGTCGTGGTGGACATCGCCCGCAGTCCGCCGCCGTGAACGTTCTGGAACAGGTAGGGCAGCGGCTCGCTCCAGACCTTTTCGTGCAGGTCGTAGCGGATGCAGACCCGAACGGTGCCGTGCGCGCTGATGTGGCGGCGGATGATCTGGGCGATGACGTGGAACAGCTCCGCGGACATCGGGATCACCCGTTCGCGGTCGCTCTTGGACGGGGTGATCACGAGGAGGGCGACGACTTCCCCGCTGGGCCGCTGGTAGTTGCGCACGCTGAGATGGGTGAGCTCGGTCAGCTCCTCGGCGCGCAGGCCGGCCAGGCGGAGCGTTTCGACGATCGCCCACTGCCAGAACGCCTGATTCTCGGCATTCGTGAGCTGTACCAACTTGCCGGTGGACCGGTTCACGGCCCGGATCGGCGCAGTGGTGGGGTCCAGCCGCTGGGCGTCCATCTTGGCGGACACCCGCTGCCATTCGACGTCGTCGACGATGAAGTGTTCTCCGAGCGCGACCGCGCGGGCGGCCTCCAGCAGCGTGCGCTGGCGCTGCCACTGGTCGGTGACGTGCCGGGACCGGATCGGCAGCAGCGGCTGGCGTTCCCGGGTGCGGTTGGCCATCCGCTCCTGGAGGCGTCGTCGGCGGACGTGGAACCAGCGCAGGTCTTCGTCCCGGATCGGGCAGGGTGCCACCCACTGGGCCCAGCGCTCCGGCTCGGCGACGGCCCAGGTGTGCAGGTCAAGGTAGAAGGCGCGGACCACCATGAAGGGGCCGTCCAGGTGCAGGCGGGGCTTGCCGTTGGGGCAGACGAGCAGGCTCTCCTTCCAGTGCGCGACCGCCTCGGGCGACAGCCGCAGGTCGGCCTGGTCCGGGTTGAAGTCCTCGATCACCTTCCAGAACAGCCGGACGAGGTTGGAGACCAGGGCCTGGAGGGTGGAGTAGTCGACCTCGACGGAACGGCGGCTGATGTAGTCGATCAGCAGGTCTCGGACGTCCTGGTTGCGGAGCTTGTGCTTGTCGACGAGTTCGGCGACGCTGCGCTGGCCCTTGACCACGGGGCCCGGACCGGCTGCGCGACGCCGCAACGCGCACCGAGGCCCTGGGCCCGCACGTGGCCGCGCTCCGGGCCGTGCACGACCACCACAACCCGGAGAACGGCGTCTTGGCGGCCGTCGCCGACGTCATCAGCACCATCACCCTGTCCATCACCGAGACCGACCACAAGGTCATCGACGACGTCGTCGAATTCCTCGACGAGGCCCAGGCCTACGCCCAGGACGACACGGGCGACCGCCTCGACCGCGCCCTGGCCCTGCTCGCCCCCTCCTGGCCAGCGAGAGGACCGATGAACCGAGCGACCAGCCACCCGGACCGCGCAGCGAGCCAAGAGAGCAGCCCCGTGCAGCTGACCGTCCGCGAGACGACCGCCGAGCAGGCCCCGCGCCCCTGCCCGACCCGGAGACCTACCGCGCGTACTTCGCCAACCCGCACAACTACGCGCGCGCCCCCAGGACGCGAAGGCCGGCCACTTTCAGCAGATCGTGCTGGACCTCCGTGCGAAGGAACATGTTCTTCCACGGCGAGGACTGGCGAGTACCGCGCCAGATGCACCCGCCGGCCCCGAAGACCACTCCCTTCGCCGTCTTCCACTGGCTGACGGTCCCAGATGTCATCTCCTGGACCATCGACAGCGGGATCCTGATCGCGGAACGTCCCTACCTCACGCTCGACCACGGCAACGCCTTCGCACACGAGGTAGCCCCGCTCGCCGAGACCCTGCTGGCCAACCTGCTGCCCGTGCCCGGCACCGACACCAGGGACTGGTCCGCCGAGTCCGCCAGCGCCGCCCTCGACAACCAGGCCGCCTGCACCCGCTACCAGCACCCGCCGCGCGGCCGCCGCCCGGAACTCGTCAACATGCACGAGGCCGTCGACGCCCACCCCGACCTCGTCCGCCCGGCCTGGGCGCAGCGCACCGAGCGGGAGCTCGACGCGGTTGCCGACTACCTCAACCGCTTCGGACTCAGGCACAACCCCCGCATCGCCGAAGCCCTCGGATTCGACCCCCAGACGCCCCGCGCCTCCCTCGTCGGCACCCGCGCGTGGCTGTACGAGAACTGCCGCAACGACCTGACCCGAACCGCACCCCAGGCGCCCTGAGCCAGAGGTCGCCGATCGTCAGGCAAAGACAACCCGATTCCCATGATCAAGGAAGGAGCTGGCGCCATGTTCAAGGCAGGGGAAGCGGTACTGATCGTCTCCTGTGCGGACGCCCCCTGCGCGGCCGGCAGGAAGGGAAAGATCGTCGACGAGGTCGCGCCGGGCCCGCTCACCAACTACCGGTGGACGGTGCACAAGATCGGCATCTTGATCGGCTCCGTCCTGTGCCAGGGCCACGAGCTCCGCAAGACCGGCAACTGACGCCCTGCAACCGCCCCCGGGCCCTGCGCCAGCCGGCCACCGAGCCGGGCATGGCGCGGGGCCCGGAACCGTCCCGCCCCTCCACGCGCGGCCCGCAGCCCAGCCCGACGAAGAGCATCTGTTTCCAACCCTGGGCCTAGTTGCTGGCGCCGCTTCGTGCGGTGGCTCGTTAGCAGGGCATGGCGAAGTTCTCTTACGATCCCCCGGAGCGAACCTTGGCCGAGCTCCTGTGCGATGCACAGGATGACGCTGAGGAGGCCACGGGTGAGGACCTCACGCTGAGCACTGCCGAGTTTGTGCACTCGAAACTGCTGCTCCACGGCCTGCGCCACGAGATGACCGCCCATGACGCAGGCCGCGCAATCGTAGTGTCGATGCCGGTGCAGACGGCCCTGCATTTGGCCGTCGCTCTCGACAGAGAGTGGAAGCAGCAGCAAGAGAGGTAGGGCTACCGCCGGGTTTGGTTTGCCCAGGACTTTATGAGGAAGCTGGGGAACCGACGGAATGCGCTGCGGCAGGACCTACCCGCAGCTGACGAAGATCGTTTCCTGGGATGGACTTGATCGTTTCCCGCCGCCCTGGTGGACAGGCGTCGCTGATTGCGAGAGGAACCCTCGCCGGGCCTCCCGCGGGGTGACGACATAGCCGAGCCGAACGTCCCAGTGGCCACCTCGCCAGGTGAGGGCGACCTCGGACAGGGGCGGCACAGTGAGATGCCAGAACGCTCTTGCCGGTACGCCCAGAGCATGGATGAGCAGGGCCCGGACCACGGCGGCTTCGGTGATGGCCACTGCGGGGCCCGTGTCGGGCGCCACGCTGCTCAGCCAGTCCGCCGTTCGGCGGCAGAGCTGGCGTACGGACTCACCTTCGTGTGGTGCGGCATCCGGGTCGGTGAGCCAGGCCTTGAACCCGTCGGGATCGGTTGCGGCGACATCGTCGACAGTGCGACCGCACCATATACCGAGGTCGAGATCGCGCAGCGCAGGCTCGGATGCTGCCGCCAGGCCGAGTGCGTCAGCGGTCTGTGAGCAGCGGATCGAGGGCGCCCGGACGGCCAGCTCGTGGGGAGGGAGCACTACTCCCGCGGCGCCTGCCATACGCAGGCTGCGCTCACTCAGGGGAGCGTCACCGAGGAGTGGATCCAGGGTGGCGTCACCGCCGGGCGCACACAGAAACGTCAGGCGGATCGTCATAGGACCGACCTCCTTCTTGGCCCGACATGATTCCGGATGGTTCGAGACCACGCGACGGTTGCTTGATCAGTCGGGCTGGTGTGGTGGCGGTTTCAAGGAAGACCGGGAGGCCAACGGAATCGACACCGATCAACCGCCCTGTCGAGGACGAGCGTGAGGCGGAGCCGTCTGACCCGGCAGCGGATGACACACCCGGCGCCATGTCGTGACTCCTGTGCTCCAGCGTCGCTGGAAACCTCCCGCTGCAACATCCGCCGACTGTCCGGAACCACCCCGCCGACCGGCTGACGCAACCCGGCCACCCGGCCGAACTCGGTGGGGACGGCGGGGTGAGGATCGGGAGGAGGCCCCGAAACAGTGAGCCATTTCCAACCTGATGGCGCAGGTCAGTGGCGTGGTGAAGGTCGGTAGCCGGGTCAGGCGAGGCTCCCGGTAAGACAAGCAATCGACCAAGGAAGACGCCCCTACCGGGAGCCTCGTTGCTGCCTTACCCCGCCTCGATCCCCCTGTCCACCCGATCGCTGAACCACCTCGCCGGCCTAATCCGCACCCACCGCCACCAGCGCCGATCCCGCTGGCGCCGACTCGACCCCGGCCGGCAGGCCCTGCTCGCCCTGGCCCACCTGCGCAACGGCGACACCCTCACCCGCCTGGCCGCCGGATTCAAGGTCGGGGTTGCCACCGCCTGGCGCTGTATCCGCGAGGCGATCACCTTGCTCGCCGCGACCGCCAACGACCTGCACCAGGCGATGACCAGGATCCAGCTGCTGGCCTACGTCATCCTCGACGGCACGCTGATCCCGATCGACCGCGTGCACGATCAGAAGCCGTACTACTCCGGAAAACACCGACGGCACGGGATGAACGTGCAGGTAATCGCGGATGCGGCCGGACGCCTCGTCTGGGCGTCGGCGGCACTTCCCGGCTCGGCACACGACCTGACTGCTGCGCGAACCCACGGCATCATCGCCGCGTTGACCAACGCTGACGTGATGACCTTCGCGGACAAGACACCCCATGCAGCTGTCGGGTCAAGCAGCTGCCGCAAGCGGGGCTGGTGCCGGTGTGCGGAAGGCGATCGCTTCGTCGAACTTCTGGCGGTTGGTCAGGCAGTGGTGGAGCTGGCCGAGCATGCGGTTGAACAGGTTGCGGAGGGCCGCGTGGTAGTGGTCACCGGTGTCCCGTCGGCGGTTGTAGTGGGCGTGGGCGCCGGGTGAGGCGGTCAATGCGGCGAATGCCCAGTGCCGGCCGGTCGCGGCCAGACGGCTGTTTTTGATCCGGCGGTGGACGACGTGGCGGCTCTTGCCGGACTGCCGGGTCACCGGTGCGCTTCCGGCATAGGCCTTCAGATGGCCGGCCTGGGTGAACCGGCTGTGGTCGTCGCCGATCTCGGCGAGTATCCGCGCTCCGGTGAGCACAGCCAGGCCGGGGAAGCTCGTGATGATCTCCGCGTCGGGATGCTGCAGGAACAGCCCCTCTGTGTCGGATGCGAGGTCATCGCATGCCTGGCAGGCTGCGTCGAGCTGCGCAAGGAGGGCGAGTGTCTGCCGTCCCATCGCCTGCTCGACCAGGGCGGGCTGGCGGAGCCAGGTCCGGCGGAACACCTGAAGCAACCGGTCGGTCTCGGCCTCGATGCGGCGTTGACGTCCTGCTCGGGTAACCGCGGTCCGCAGCCGTCCTCGGGCCAGCCGGGCGGCCTCGGCCGGAGTGGGCGCGATCGCCAGGATCGTGCGGGCCTCCCGGGACAGCAGCCGCTCACGCTTGGCTGCGAACGCCTCGAGGATCGCGGGGTAGTACTCGCGCAGGTGTGACCGGAGCCGGTTGTGGGCGCGGGTGCGGTCCCAGACCGCGTCCTGCTGAGCTCGCGCGAGGACGGCAATGGCCCTGACCAGGTCGGAGTCGGTCGGCAGCGGGCGGTGGAACTCGGTGTCCGTGCGCAGGATGTTCGCCAGGACGACGGCGTCCTGGTGGTCGGACTTCTTCCGGGAGACGGCGTGCCGGTCGCGGTATCGGGCGACGGCCATCGGATTGATCGCATAGACCCGGCGTCCGGAGGCCCGCGGGCAGGCAACCAGGAGTCCGCGGGAGGTCTCGATCGCCACCGGGATGGGATCGTCCGGGCTGTCACCGTGCTCGGCGAGCAGATGCAGCAGGTCCTGGAAACCCGCCGCGTCGTCGCTGATCCTGAGTTTGCCGAGCAGCCGGGCATCGGAGTCGACCACCGCGACGTCGTGGTGGTCCTCAGCCCAGTCGATTCCGCAGGTTGCGTGCACGACGCGCTCCTTTCAAGGCTTCGCTGTCCGTCGGCGTCAAGCCGCGGCAGGACCACCCGGCGACCTACAGTAATCGGACTCCGCTCCAGGAAGCGGGTCCACGTCTTTACTCTTGCTGGAGCAGTTCTGTCGTCTACAGCGCGGCAGACGACACAGCATGCTCGTCACCGCTCGAGCAATCCCACGGCGCCGCACCCCTGGTGCGGCGCCTTCTTCGTGCCCGCCGCCATGTCGGTAGCACTAGGTAAACCGGATCGTTCTGGAGCAGCAGAACAAACGCGCGGCACTACACGAGGCTGGCGCTGCACGGCGAGCAGCAGCGTCTGGTAACACCAGGTAAACCGGGTTGTTCTGGAGGAGCAAAACAGCCAGCGGCTACACACGGTGCTCCGGCAGCGCGTACATCGTTCCCCCGGAGGGGAAACTCGGAGGGTGAGCCGAGCAGCAAGCAGCATGGGCCGGGGCGCTGCATGCAGCAGCTGGTGGTCGGCGTGAGAATGACATGGCCCTTCGTCACTCATGCCAGCAACGAGTGAGCACCACCCGTCAGCGTCAACGACCAGATCACCGCACCTGCGCCACTGACGCCCAGACGATGACGTTCAACCGACACTCCCTCGCAGACCATCACATGCCAGGCGGAATGTGCGTGCACCAGACAGGAGCAATCCTCCATATGGAGCAACCCAGCAGGTGTCGGGCTCTCATGCGCCTCAGCCTAGAAGCATGCGCCATGTGCGGCACGCGGAGGACGCCATTCTGTCGCCGGAAACCTCATGACGCTCAGCACCAGAACGGTGAGGCTGCGAGACAGAAGGCATAGCGATGACGATGTTGGCTTTGAGGGCCCGAGATTACGTCGAGCCCTTGCCCAGAGTTGATGCGGAGTTGACGGTTACCCTGATCGTCGTCGCGGAGTGGGACCAGATCGAGCCTGTGTTCGAGCTTGTGGAGCCGGCCGGGCTGTATCAGCCGGACGGCCACGGGAGAACAGCGCCCAGGCGTGACAGAGCTGGGCGACGCCGTGAGGTCGTCACGCACCGCGAACGAGAGGCATTGCAGCCGATCACCATGCGGACCGACGCGCTGGGGCACGCAATCTTCGACTGGCCCAATACGCCCGGTTCGCCGCTGGCAGAGGCATTTCGCCGTGCCCGTCTGCAGCGTCCAGGGAATCCCGTTGTCTCAGTTTTCGCTACTTTCCAAGTTCAGAGCCCTCTCGGCGATCGCGTCGACTCCACGAACCTGCCGCAGCGGGCGCGTGAGGACGAAACGGTTACCGCAGATGTCTATTTCGACCTGGCCGAGGCAATCGTGGGCCATACCACCGAGACGGCGGCTACGTTGTGGTTCCGTACTCACCTGGGAAATCTCAACCGAGGCAGCCGGTATGTGTGCGAGGTGCGCGAGGCCACGCGCGACAGCGGGATCATCGTGGATACGCCATCCACGCCACCCGATTTCACGACAGAGGTCAGCTTCGACGCAGGATGGGCCGACACCGCAACCGTAACGGCGCGCGGTCTCACCGAAGACACTGCCTACCAGTACAGGCTCTTGGTCATCCATCGTGACGGCAAGCGAGACCCCCTCACCTCTGGGTCCTTCCGTACCGCTTCCACCACGCCCACCAACTTGCGTATCGGTTTCGCCTCCTGCCACAAGCCCCTGCAGCCAGCTTCGAACGAAGCGTGGAACCAGCTCAGCCTCGCTCGGCCCGACCTGGTCCTGCTGATGGGAGACCAAATCTACGGAGACGGCATCCGCAAGCGGCCAGGAGAAACGTGGTTCGACAGCTATGCTCGCCGCTACCTGAAGTTCTGGAGCGACCGGCCCGTACGCAACGTGCTACGTCACCACCCCGTCTACATGATGCTCGACGATCACGACGTGGCGGACGACTTCGGCACCCTCTTCACCATCGACGGCCCCAATTCGATGCACATCTCCTTTCCTGATCTCACCATCGACCCTCCAGGCATTCCCCAGCCGTCCCAAGTCCAAGGCGCGCTCAAGGCATACCAAGCCTTCCAACAGGCTCACAGCCCCATCGGGCGAAACCGTGAGGCGATCAACACAGCAGTCGACTACTCATTTCGCCGGGGCCCTGTCGCCTTCTACGTCCTTGATGGCCGGACGCAGCGCGGCCGCGCCAGAGCCGGGTCACCCATTCTCGGTACTGCCCAGCGCGAGCGCCTTCGCCAGTGGGCCACCAGCCGAGAAGCACGCGATGCTGACGTCATTGTGCTCGCAACCGCCGTGCCCATCGCCTTCGCAGACGTCGAACTTGCTGCCGACGCCATCCGTCGGGCAGATGAAGCCGCTTCCGCTGTAGGAGCAGTCATCGGCGCAGGCATCGGCGCAGTTACCCTCGGTCCTGTTGGCGCCGTGGCCGGCGGCGTCTTGGGGTGGGCCGCCGCTGACGCGATCGCTGATGAGGTCATCGAGCGCGACATCCGCATTTGGAAAGGGGAGGTGGTGGAACCGGACCTGGCTGATCACTGGGGTGACGAAGATAATCTTTCCGACGCCTCGTACGTGCTCAACCTTCTGTTCGATCTGGCGAACGATGGAACGCGGCCCCGGGCGGTCATCGTGCTGGGCGGTGACGTACACCTGGGCGCCGTCCACCGCATCCGCTCCACGTCCCCCCGCCACGCCCGGAACCCGGTGATCTGGCAGTTCACTTCCTCACCCATCTCCAACGCCCCCACTGAGGAAGGCGTTGTCAGCCTCCTGGAACGGTCCCGCGCCTTGGGCGACTTCTACCTGGGTTCCAGTCAGGACGGCCAGTTCCAGGGAGAGTTCGACTCCGAGTTCCTCAGCGACCGCAACTTCGGCCTTCTGGAGATCGCACGCACCCACCCGTCTCGCCGCGCCTACACAATCTCCGGAGCAATTCGGGGTGTGAGCGGTGTCGCCATGGAGTACGACGCCACGTTCGACCTCGATCAGGGGGCTTCTCCGCGCTTCGTGCGCCGGCCTCCTATCAGAAGAGTCGTGGTAGACAGGGATAGCGTTGAGCGCCTTGAACGAGAGTCTCCCCCCGCACGCAGTTCATCACGGAGACTGTTCTCCCGTCGGGGATCAACCCGCAACAGACGCTGAACGCAAGAGCTTACGGGCTGCCCCGCGATTGATCACGGGGTGTGCTGGCCTGGCGGTTCGGCTGGAGGGTGATTCAGCAGGCCACCGGGCGGACGAGCACCAGTTCGGTGCTCGTCTTGCGGCGGGTGGGCCTGCGGGCGGCGCAGCCGCCTGCCGCCGGCCCGCAAGAATCGTGAACCAACCCGTCAAGGCGCTACCCGCGAGCGCAGACCCGGCAGCGATCAGTGCAACCTCGAGATCCCCCACGCGGGACATTGTGTCAACCGGCCTCGTCCCGCGTGCCGTTACCCCTACTGATCTCGTCGGAGTGTTGTCGGGGGTGACGTGTACTGATCCCTGCGGTAGGCCGGTTGTATGCGGTACGCGCAGGGCGGCGGACTGACGG
>NZ_JBIAVS010000057.1:0-18128 GCF_042894545.1 Streptomyces sp. NPDC001530 | reverse complement strand
AGCGGATGGACGCGGCGGTGCGCATGCACCGGGCCATGAACTTCACGATGATCCGCAACTGGGTCGGCAGCAGCAACCGCGAGGAGTTCTACGCCAGTTGCGACGAGCACGGCATCCTGGTGTGGAACGACTTCCCCACCGCCTGGAGCATGGACCCGCCAGACCACGAGGCGTTCCTGTCGGTGGCCCGGGACACCGTACTGCGCTACCGCATCCACCCGAGCGTGGCCGTGTGGTGCGGCGCCAACGAGGGCAATCCGCCGGCCGCGGTCGACGAGGGCCTGCGCAAGGCGGTCGAGAGCCAGGCACCCCGGGTGCTCTACCAGAACAACTCGGCCGGTGGCGTCGTCACCGGCGGCGGACCCTACGGCTGGGTCGAGCCGGAGCGGTACTTCGACCCCTCGACGTACGGCAGCAAGGACTTCGGCTTCCACACCGAGATCGGCATGCCCGTCGTCTCCACCGCCGCGAGCACCCGCGCCATGGTGGGCGAGGACGGACCGGAGTGGCCGATCGGCGGTGCCTGGTACCACCACGACTGGAGCGAGCGCGGCAACCAGGCGCCGCACAACTACAAGGCCGCCATCGAGACCCGCCTCGGCCCGGCCCGCGACCTGGACGACTTCACGCGCAAGGCGCAGTTCGTCAACTACGAGAACTTCCGGGCCATGTTCGAGGCCTGGAACGCCAACCTGTGGGACAACGCCAGCGGGTTGATGCTGTGGATGTCCCACCCGGCCTGGCACAGCACCGTCTGGCAGACGTACGACTACGACTTCGACGTCAACGGCGCCTACTTCGGCTGCCGGAGCGCCTGCGAGCCCCTGCACGTCCAGGCCGACCCGGTGAACTGGCAGGTCATCGCGGTCAACCACACCCGTATGGCGGTCAAGGGCGCGACGGTCACAGCGGAGACGTACGACCTGTCCGGCCGCCCGATCGCGCGCACCCGGCGGGCGCGGGTGGACGTGGACCCCGCGGCCTCGGCGGCGGCGTTCACCGCGGCGCCTGCGGACGACCTGCCGGACCTGCACCTGCTGCGGCTGGCCCTGACGGACGACAGGGGCGAGGTGCTGTCGCGCAACACCTACTGGCGCTGCCGCACCCCCGAGGCGCTGCGTGCCCTCGACCAGGTCCCGCAGGCAAGGCTGTCGGCCTCACTCACGCAGGTGTCGCGCGACGGGGACCGCCGGACGGTGACCGCCACGGTCCGCAACCGCGGGTCCATGGTCGCCGCGATGGTCCGGCTCTCCCTGCTGGACGAGGACGGCGCGCGCGTCCTGCCGACGCTCTACGACGACAACTACCTGTGGCTGCTGCCCGGTGAGACACGCATGGTGACGTTGTCCTGGCCCGCCTCCGCCCTGCCCTCGGGTCGGCCGAAGCTGCGGGTCGAGGGGTACAACACTCCCCCGGTCACGGTGCGCGGCTGAGTGTGGGTCACACGCTGCGCTCGTAACTGGCCCACGCGATGTGCGACTCATGCAACGTCACGACGACTTCCCGGATCCCCCGGGCGCCCTCCCCCAGCTCCCCTGCGTGGATCGCCTCGACCAGGCGGTCGGCGATCACCTGGCCAGATACTCCGTCGAGGTGTTGATCTGGTGCAACCGCTCCTCGTCGTCGATTTGTCACGCACGCGCACAACGACCACATCGGCGCGGCCGAACACCTGCGCGCCGCGTACGACGTGCCGGTCCTCATGCACCAGGAGGAGGTGCCGCACGCCCGCCGCGACTTCCTCGACCAGGTGTCCGTAGGGCAGGTGCTCGCGCAGGCATGGTGTCCGGTGTGCTCCCATGGGCCGTCCACGCCCTCCGAGCCGGAGGAACCACCCATGTTCCCGTCTGCGAGCCGCAGGCATTCCCCGCGCCGGGAGCGCTGGACCTGCCCGGTGCGCCGGTGCCCGTGCACACACCGGGACATACCAAGGGCCACTGCGCCTACCACCTACCCGGGAGCGGCATCCTGGTCACCGGCGACGCTCTGGTGACCGCGCACCCGACGTCGCGGATCAGCGGACCGCAGCTGTTGCCCGACATGTTCCACACCGACCGTGCCCGGGCTCTCGATTCCCTGGCCGTGATCGAGGACCTGGACGCGGGTCTCATCCTGCCCGGCCACGGACCCGTGCACCGAGGGTCGGCCAAGGAGGCCGTTCTGACGGCCCGCGAGCATGCCGCCAGGTGACGGACGGACCGGGATCCGAGGGGCGGGCCCGACACCCGCACTCGTCCCCCCGGACGGCGCAACACGGTCCCACACGTACATCGGCCCACCTAGGGTCATCAGGGCGGCGGTAACAACATACTTACCGGGCAGTATGTGCGGAGAGATCCTCGTGCAAGTGACGTCGTGGAACCCTCGGGAGGTCGAAGAAGGTCCACACTTCCTCTATGCGCGGGCACATCAGCGCCTATCGTGAAGAGTGGACATGCCAGATGAACCATCTGGCGTCGACACTTATCCGCACGGGACCCTCGGCGTGGGTACCATGCGCAGCGTCATCCATACCGAGGGAGTGAACGGTGTGACCAGCCAATCAGCCGCCACGGTCCGATCGCGATACGTGGCACAAGCCGCGTCGGACCTGGAGGAGAACCGTCGTCGACAGCAGGAGCTGGCGGAGAACATCAAGGTGTTGCAGCAGGAGGAAGCCCTCCTGGCAGACATCATCAACCTCGCCGAGCAGTACGAGGGTTTCGCGGACGCGTCCCGTCTGCCCGAGCAGTTGCAGGACGAGCCCGTCGCCGCAAAGGCGAAGCGGGCCCCTGCCAGAGCTGCTGCACGGCGCTCCGCGTCGGCCAAGACCTCTCCGGCCAGCACGACAACGAAGGCCGGCGCGAAGGGGAAGTCGCACCAGCCTCTGCTCGGTGACCTGCTTGCGGACCTGCTTCGCCAGTACGACGAGCCGCGTCTGGCGAAGGAGCTGCGGGACGAACTCCTCGAGAAGCACCCGGACCGCAACCCCACACCGCAGGTGGTACGGAACACCCTCGAATCCCTGGTCGCCAAGGGACGTATCAGGCGTCACAAGCAGCAGCGTTCCGTCATGTACACCCTGGTGAAGCGGGGCGAGGCGGACAGCTCCGACTGACGCCCACGCACGTCCTGCGGGCGGTGGTCCGCAACCGGGCACTGCTGTGCACCTCGTGCGACACAACCCACCACGCGGGACGGATGCGCTTCAGGGCGTGCGCCAAGGGTTTCTCCCTACGGAGCCACATCCGCCAGCCGTGCCACCTGGTCGAGGTCGTCGACGGTCGGGTTAAGCATGAGTTCGTCGCCGCCGAGCTCCTCGAAGGCCTCGACCATCGCCCATACGGCATCGGCTCCCCCGCCCAACTTTGCGGCCCTCGCCCGGGCCCCGTCCGGTCCGGCCGAGCGGTAGTGGTCGTAGACGTTGGCACGGCCTGGGCCCTCGTCGCCCAGGGCGAAGGCCGGGCCGACGGCCGTGGCCGACGCCGACGGGCCGGTGTCGTCCACCGCGAAGTCGTCGGCTCGTCCGCCCAGTCCGAGGCCGAGGGTGAGCCACCCGCCGAAGACCGCGTCGAGGTGCGCCCGAGCGAGCTGAAACACGGCCTCCTCCGACGCCCTGGCCCAGGTCGGGGCGGCGTCGGACCGGACATCGCGGATCTGGTGGGGGAGCTCGATACCCGGGCCGACGGGCGAAAAGATCCCGCCCGGGCTTCCTCTGTTCCCTTTACCTCCACGGATCTCCAAGGGGAAAAGGTTCACCCGGCAGCGAAGTCTCGAGACGCCCCAGGACGGTCCGGCCGACACTATGTCGTCATCGGGCCCCGGTCCGGCCATCGCCGTCCTTTCCCATGAGGCAGGTGTGAAAGCCTCATTCACAGGTGTGAGCACGCCCGCTTCAGCGGCCCTATGCCCGCCACACGTTGTCGAACGCGGCGTTCTCGACGTCCCGTCGCAGTCGTACGGCCTCCAGCTGCGTTATCGCGTCGCCGACGGCGGCCAGCACCGTCGTGACCGCGTCCCCGATGAGGCTCTCGCGGGCCTCGGCCGGGTCCGCCCCGTTGCCCGCGGCTGCCAGCAGGGCGGCGAGGACGGGCTCGCCGGACGCCCTGCGTTCCTCCGCACTGCGGCGTGCCGGCGAATCGGCCAGGACGGTACGCGCGGACCGCAGCCGGAGCCCGCGTAGGTGGGTGACGAGCCCCGCCCGCTCCAGGTCGTCGACGTAGGCCGCGGCGAGCACGCTGCCGCGGCGCCACAGCCAGTCGTCGACCGTCGAGTACGGCTGCCGCCGGGTGAGCGAGGCGTCCGCCTGGTCCAGCAGACGGTCACCCGTCGCCACCCGAGGGCCGGGCACCATGCGGTCGCCGTCCAGGCTCAGCGCCCCGTTCTCCAGGAGATCGACCGCCTCGGCCCCCGCGAGCGCGAGGGACAGGTCGCCCTGTGCCACGGGCCGGTCGGACGGCATGCCCAGGGCGACGAGCGCGAGGTCCCGTGCGGTGGTCATGAGTCCCGCCTCGTCTCCAGCAGGCGCAGCCACACCTCGCTGATGGTGGGGAAGGCGGGTACGGCGTGCCAGAGACGCTCGACCGGCACCTCCCCGGTGATGGCGACGGTGGCCGAGTACAGAAGCTCGGCGACGCCCGGTCCAACGAAGGTGGCGCCGACGACGACCTGACGGTCCCGGTCGATGAGGATTCGGGCCCTGCCCCGGTAGTCGGGGCGGTACTGGACGGCGCCCGCGAGGTGCCCGATCTCGTAGTCGACGACCTCGACGCCCCGGCCGGTGCGCTCGGCCTCGCGGATGGTCAGGCCCACGGAGGCGACCTCGGGGTCGGTGAACACGACGCCGGGGACGGCCTCGATGTCGGCCGTACTGCTGTGCGGAGCCCAGCGTCCGGTGTCCAGCTGCTCACCCCGGACCCGGCCGACGATCACGGAACCGGCGATGCGTGCCTGGTACTTGCCCTGGTGGGTGAACAGGGCCCGGCGATTGACGTCGCCGACGGCGTACAGCCAGTTCCCGCGGACGGCGGTGACGGTCAGGCTGTCGTCGGTGGCGAGCCAGTCCCCCGGATTCAGTCCCACGGTGTCGAGCCCGATGTCCTCCGAGCGCGGGGCGCGGCCGGTGGCGAAGAGGATCTCGTCGGCGGTGATCTCACCGCCGTCCGACAGGCTGACACGGACCTCGCCCTCCCCGTCGTCCACACGCTCCGCGCCGACGACGGAGATGCCGAACCGTACGTCCGCACCGGCCTCCCGCAGGCGCTCGGTGACCAACTCGCCCGCGAAGGGCTCCATCCGGGGCAACAGCCCGTCCTCCCGGGCGAGCAGGGTCACCCGGCTGCCCAGGGCCTGCCAGGCGGTGGCCATCTCGACGCCCACCACACCGGCGCCGACGATCACCAGGCGCTGCGGCGGCTGCTCGGCGCTGGTCGCCTCCCGGCTGGTCCAGGGCCGCAGGTTCTCGATCCCGGGCAGCGGGGGCAGGGCCGCGCGGCTGCCGGTGCACACGGCGACGGCGTGCCGGGCCCGCAGGCGGACGGTGTCACCCTCGGGGGTCTCCACGGAAGCCTCGCGCTCCCCCGCCAGCCGTCCGTGACCGCGCAGCAGGTCGATACCGGCCGACTTGATCCACTCGGCCTGGCCGTCGTCCTTCCAGTCGGCGGACATGCGGTTGCGGTGCGCCAGGACGGCCTCGACGTCCAGCGGGTTCTTGACGGCGGGGTCGAGACCCGGGACGTGCATGGCGTCGGCGCGGAGCAGGGCGGGGCGCAGCAGGGCCTTGCTGGGTTCGCAGGCCCAGTACGAGCACTCGCCGCCGGCCAGTTCGCTCTCCACGATGACGGTGCTCAGTCCCGCGGCGCTGGTGCGGTCCGCGACGTTCTCGCCGACCGGACCTGCGCCGATCACTATGACGTCGTACGTGCGGATGTTCTCGGTCGTCATGTGTCCTCCGGTGGCTGGATGCCGGTCGGCACGTGCCGGTCGGTAGGTGTTGGTCGGATGCATGTCGTGATCCCTGGTGGGATGGCGGTCCCGGCGCGGCGGGGAGGGCAGCCGCGCCGGGACCAGCTCTCAGCGGCCGGGGGCGCGCTCGGTGACCTCCTGGAGGAACCACTCGTTGCCGTCGAGGTCCTTGAAGGCGGCGAAGGTGCCGTAGCTGGACCGCTCGGGGTGCAGGCCGGGAACCCGGTGGGAGTCACCGGCGTGGTGGAAGGCGCCCGTCTCGTCGCGGAACGGGCCGGAGACCTCCACACCGCGGGAGGTCAGCTCCTCCTGGGCCTTGACGATGTCGGTGACGGTCAGCTGGAGGCCGTGGAGCGTGCCCGCCTCCTGCCGGGTGAGGCCCTGGCCGAAGATGATCGAGCACTCGGAGCCGGGCGGGGTCACCTGCACGATCCGGTAGCCGTCGTTGATCGGGAAGTCGGCGTCGAGGCGCCAGCCGAGCTGCTCCACGTAGAAGCCCTTGGCCCGGTCCACGTCGGAGACGGGCAGGATGACGACTTCGAGCTTCATGTCCATGGCTGTGATCTCGCTTTCAATTCGTTACCGAAGCCAGAGCACCTGACGGCGTCCGGATACGTGTGAATGGTGGGTGCTCCGCCCTCAGACAGGTGTGCACGCGCGGCGGAGGCCATCGACCGATCACGGAAGGACAGATCTTGAGAAGATTTTTCCCACCTCCCGCGCCGGCCGCGCCTGACGGTGGGTGCCGCACTGCTCTCCGCCGGAACCGCCCTCGCCCCGGCCGGAACGGCTGCGGCGAGCACGGCCCCGGAGAGCCGGCACAAGGTGGACTACGTCGCCCTCGGTGACTCGTACGCCTTTGCGCCGCTCATGCCCACCCAGGTGGACGCGACCTGCCTGCGTTCCGACCAGAACTACCCCTCGCTGGTGGCGCGGTCGCGGTCCGCGACGCTGACGGACGTCAGCTGCGCGGGCGCCACCACCGACGACATGACGGCCCCGCAGACCGACGGCGTGCTGGCGCAGTTCGACGCCCTCGACCGGGGCACCGACCTGGTCACCGTCACCATCGGCGGCAACGACATCGGCTTCTCGACCGTGCTCGGCACCTGCGCCCACCTCACGTCCGGCGACCCCGCGGGCGCCCCGTGCCGGTCCCACTACGCGGGCACCGGCGCGGACCAGGTCACGGACGCGATCGCCCGGACCGCGCCGAAGGTCGCACAGGTGCTTCGCGGCATCCACCGCCGCGCGCCGCACGCCCGTGTCGTGGTGGTCGGCTACCCCGATCTCTTCCCTGAGGACGCAGTGGGTTGCACCAGCAGCAAGGTGCCGCTGGCCGCGGGCGACTTCGCCTGGCTCCGCGACAAGGAGAAGGACCTCAACGCGATGCTGGCCCGCCAGGCCCGGCATGGTGGGACGGAGTACGTGAACACGTACACGCCGACCCTCGGCCACGACCTGTCCAAGCCGACCGGCGAGCGGCCGGCTGCGCCGGTGCACCCCAACGCCACGGGTGAGAACGTGATGGCCACCGCCGTCGCCCGTGTTCTCACGCGTCACGGTCGGCACCGCTGACGTTCCCTTCGTAGCGAGGTGACCGGTCCGGCACGATCCGGTGCCGGGCCGGTCCTTCGTGTGGTCGCCGCCCGTCACAGGAAGCTCGAGGCCGCCGGGCCGTACCCCGACAACGCCACGCTCTCCGCCCAGTTCCACACCTGCGTGTCCGTCGGCCAGTCACGGTCCGCGGGGCTTGCCGCGCCTCGGGACGGCCGCTCGTCGGAGACACGGTCGAGGTCCGGGCGAGCTTGCGGGGCGGTCCGTACGTGTGTGTGCGTGATGGAGGCCATGTCCTGCCCTCGCTCTTCGGTCGGCGGTGTGGGTACGGCTGAGGGGGTGGCGGGTCCCGTGCAGGGGGAACACGGGACCCGCGGTCGAGGGGGGACGGATCAGGCGGCGGCGCCGGCGTTGATGGTGACCGGGATGTTGTCGCGCGTGGCCTTGGAGTACGGGCAGATCTGGTGGGCGGCGTGCGCGAGCTCCTCGGCGGTGGCCTGGTCGACACCGCCGAGAACGGGGCTGAGAACTGCGGAGAGGGAGAACTCGCCGTCGTCGCCGTGGGTGAGGGTGATCTCGGCGGTGATGGTGGTGCTGGTCAGCCGTACCTTGCGGGTGGTGGCGGCGCGGCGCAGGGCGCCGAGGAAACAGGCGGCCCAGCCGGCGGCAAGGAGCTGCTCGGGGTTGGTCGCGGTGCCCGCGCCGCCGAGCTCCTTGGGGAGGGCGAGGCCGGTCTCCAGCAGACCGTCGGAGGAGCGGACGTGACCGCCGTTCCGGCCTTCTCCGTCGACGTCGACAACGGCGGTGTAGCTGACTGCCATGACTGTGCTCCCCATCTGGGTCGAAAGGTCTTCACTTGCCTGCTGACCAGGACACCCTTCATGTCACCGGTTGAGGCGGTGACGTAATCATGGCAGTCACTTTCGTCACCCGTCAAGGCGGTGATTAGAGATTCTCCGTGGCTGCTCCTCCGACCGGCGGCACACGTTGCCCGCGCGCCGCGAGCTGCACATGCCGCCTGTCGCCCTTGTGACATGTCCCAGGTGTGCCACCGGTATCGAGTGACACATACCTCGCGGCCGTCGGATTCTGTCGCGCAGATGAACGGCGCACAGCGCGCCAGTAGAGGCACGGAACCGATGAGACACATCCGCTTGTTGGCGACGCTCACAGCAGGCGTCGCGCTGGCCGCCGCGGCGGTCACCCCGTCGTTCGCCGACCCGCCGGGGCCACGACAGACCATGGCGGCGACCGGGACCTCGGGCAACGAGGCGACCGTCCGCCTCATCACCGGCGACAGCGTGACGGTGGGCAAGGGCCCGGACGGCCGGCAGACGGCCTCGGTACGGCCCGGCCCTGGACGCGACGGCATCGTCTTCCACACCTTCGAACCGGACGGGCACCTGACGGTGCTCCCCTCCGACGACGCCTCACCCCTGGTGTCCCAAGGCCGCCTGGACCGGGCGCTGTTCGCCGTCACCTCGCTGCTCGCGCAGGGCTACGACGATGCGCACACGGACGCGCTGCCACTGATCGTCGGCACCTCCGGCACGGCGACCGCCCGCACGGTGGACAAGCTCACGGCGTTCGCCGAACAGGTCTCGCCACAAGGGAGTTGCCCAGCATCCACGCCCGGTCGCTGCACATCGCACAGGACGACCTGAGCCGGTTCTGGAACCAACTGGCGCCCGGCGACACCGAGTCGAAAACATCCGCCATCCCCCGCGTATGGCTCGACGGCCGGGTACACGCCGAACCCGACGGCAGCTTCTCGGTGGTGGCGCTCGTCTGGCTGCCCGGTCAGCGCACCCCGGTCCACGACCATGTCTCCTGGTGCGTGACGGGTGTCCACCAGGGGACGGAGAGCGAGCATCGCTACCGCCTGCTGCCCTGGGGCGGAGCCGCCCGTCTGGAGGCCACGGAGGTGGTGACCAATCCGGTGGGCTCCGTCTGCGGCTTCGCCCCGCCCGGCGACATTCACGAGGTGCGCAACTCCGGGGCCGGTACTGCGATCTCCCTTCACATCTACGGTGCCGACGTGGTGCGTCTGGGCGGCAGCGTGCGACGCGTGTACGAGCGCCCTGACGGCGAGCGCGGCTGACGCCGTGAGCAGAGTCGCGGACGGATCGCTCCCTCCCCTCGTGCTCAGGTCGTGGTCCTGGTGTCGCGTCGTGCCCGGTCTGGCGTTGGCAGCGGTCGGCGTGCTGCTGGCGACCGCGCTGCACGAGGCGCTGCCCGTCCTACCCACGCTCACCGCCGCGGTGCTGTTAGGTGTTGCGGCCGCCCACCTGCCCGGTACCCGGGGGGTTCGTCCGGACGTCGGCCAGGGCCGGACTGGCCTTGGCGGCGAAGCGGCTGATGCGGGTCGGCGTGGTTCTGCTCGGCCTCCAGCTCGGCCTTGCCGATGTGGCGGAGCTCGGCCCGGCCACGGTGGTGATGGTGTTCTGCGTCGTCCTGGCCACCCTTGCCGGGACGTACTGGCTCGGTCGGCGGTTGAACCTGCCCGGTGACGTCCCGTTGCTCGTGGCTGCCGGTTATGCGATCTGCGGCGCCCCCGCTGTCGGCGCGGTCGGTCAGGTGACCAGGAGCAAGGAGGACGACGTTGCCGGCGCGGTCACGGTGCCCATGCCGAGGGCGGTGTGCAGCACGGGCAGCACCACGATCCGCCACCGCGCAGACCGCCGGTCCGCTCGCTCTGCGCGAGGCCGTCCTGGTCAAGCTGATGAGAGTGGCTCTGCTCGCCCCGCTGACCGCGGGGACGGCCGTCGCCCTCCGCCGGTCCCGGGGGACGCGGGGAGACGCCGACGGCCGGCGACCTCCGGCACTTCCCCTTTTCGTGGTCGGATTCCTGGCGATGATCCTGCTGCGCAGTAGCGGACTGCTCGGCACCGCGGTGCTCGACTGGGCCGCCGTAGCGCAGCACCTCGTGTTGGTCTCGGCTCTCTTCGGTCTCGGCGCGGCGGCGAACCTGAGCACACTCGCGGGCACGTCCGGCCGGCGCATGCTGGTGCTCGGTGTGGCGTCCTGGGGTGTGGTGGCCGGGTTGTCGTACGCCGGCGTCCTGCTGACCGCCAGGTGAGTCCGGTGGGCCGACTCGCTGTGGGTGTGCGGTCGTCGGGCCGGATCAGCCGACGTCCTCCAGGTCGAGAGCGGCCAGAGCGTCGCGCAGTGCGGCGCGGGAGTTGATGCCGAGTTTGGGGTAGATCTGGTACAGGTGCGTGCCTATGGTCCGATGCGACAGGAACAGGCGTTCGGCGATCTGCTTGTTGGTCAGCCCGGTGGCCGCCAGCGTGGCGATCTCCCACTCCTGGGCGGTCAGTGCCCCCTTCCCCGGCTGCGCGGTGGCTGTGCCGTAGCCGCTCGCACGGAGTTCGGCCGTGGCACGGGTCGCCCATGGTGCTGCCCCCAGTTCCTCGAACGCCTTCAAGGCCTGGGCCAGTTGCTCGCGGGCTTCCCTCGTCGCACGCCGACGGCGTAGGCGCTCGCCGTAGTAGAGGCGCACCCGTGCGACGTCGAAGGGCCAGTCGTCAGGCCCGGCCAGGGCCAGTGCCCGGTCGAACAGGGCGAAGGCGGCGTCCGTGGGTGAGGTCAGAGCCTCGCAGGCCAGCACGGCCAGGTGGAGGCGGGGCGAGAGTTCGGCCATGGCGGACTCCCGTATGGCCGCCGTGTGTGCGGCCGCTTCGGCGGTCCGTCCGGTTCTGACGGCCGCCTCCACCAGGTCCATCGCGGCGGCCATGGCTTGCGGAAGGTAGGAGGCGAGGGTTCCGGGCGGGCTCAGGGCGGCGGCATGCCGGTAGGCGGCCTCGAAGTCGCCGGCGCCGAGGGCGCTCAGGCCCCTGGCGTGGAAGGCGAGGACCTGAGCGCCGCGGGCGCCGCGGGGAGCCGCCCAGCGGACGATCTCCTCGGCCAGGGCCGCGCTCGTCTCGGTGTCGCCCCGTGCCCCGGCCACGAGCGCCTGCACGAACTGGAGTTTGCAGGCGAAGAAGCGGTAGCCGTACTCCTCGCACAGAACCAGTCCCTCATCGGCCAGCCGTACGGCCTCGTCCCAGCGGCCCGCCTGGTGGTAGTCCAGGCACACGTGCAGCAGTGCGGGCAGGTACCGGCGGACGGGCGCAGTGCCCGCCCGGCCCTGTTCGACCAGGCGGAGCGACGCCTGGCGCAAGTTCGCCAGGCGGTCCAGGTAGAACGAGCAGGTGCCGAGGCGGACGACGTGGGTCGGGTCCTCGCCCATGTCGGCGAGCAGGGCGTCGAGGAGTTCCAGGGCCCGGTGCCCGGTGCGTGCCGGGTCGGCGAAGGTCTGGGCGCACACCCACAGCAGGTCGGGCGGTGCGGGGGTCAGCCGGTCGAGAGCCCGGAACAGCGGTGGCCACTTCTGCGGATCGCTGCTGTACCCGCACAGCATGATCAGGGTGAACAGAGCTTCGACGAGGGCGCTGTCGGACGCGTCGTAGCGGTGGTCCCCTGCCTCGATGGCGTCGACCAGCAGCCGGTGCGCGGTGTCAATGTCGCCTTCCTTGGTGATCACGAGGAGGGCGGAGGTCGCTGCCGCGTACAGCGATTCCTGGGAGGTCGGGTCGCACCGCCGGGCTCCGGCCAGCAGGCGTGAGGCGTCTGCCAGTTCGCCGCTGGCGTCGGTGCCGATGTAGGCGGCCTCCGCCAGACGCCGGCTCTCGTCGGCGGGTGCCGGGCTGAGTCCCGCGGCACGGGTGAGCGCGGCCACCGCGCCCAGGGCGTCCCCGCGGGCCAGGCGCAGCCGGGCGGCCTGTTCCAGGAGGGCGGCGACCGTCTCGTCCGGGCCGGCCGCCGCTTCTCCGAGGTGCCAGGCGCGGCGCTCCGGCTGGTCGGTGAGCACGGCGGCGAGCGCCTGGTGTGCCTTGCGGCGGTCCGCGGCCGTTGCCCGCGCCACCACCGCGGAGCCGATCAGCGGGTGCCGGAAGGACAGCCGCCGGGACGGGGCGGTGATCGCGACCAGCCGGTCGCGCTCGGCGGGTTCGAGGATGTCGATGACGGGTCGGCCGGCTGCGGCCGCCTCCAGTACGGTGAGGTCGCCCGTGCCCTCGAGCGCCGCGAGCAGCAACAACTCCCGGCTCGGGTCCGGCAGATCGGCCACACGTGAGGCGAACAGTGTCTGGAGGCGCTCGCCGAGGGGCAGGACGGCGGGGACCGCCGTCCCCGCCGTGTGTTGTTCGCGCTCCAGCGCGGCGGGCAGTTCCACCAGCGCGAGCGGGTTGCCGTGCGCCTCCGCAGCGATACGGCGGCGCACCGCGAGGGACATGCCGGGATGGGTGCGGGCGAGCAGTTCGGACGACGACACGTCGTCCAGTGGTTGGAGCCGGTGTTCGGTGAGGCCACTGGCCTCGAAGAAGCCGTCGGAGGGGACGCGGGCGGCCGCGAGGAAGCTGATGCGGCTGCCGACGAGCCGCCTGGCGACGAAGCCCAGGACGGAGGTCGTGGCCCGGTCCAGCCACGGCAGGTCGTCGACGACGACCAGCAGCGGCGTCTCTTGCGCGATCAGGCGCAGCAGCAACAAGACCGCGGTGGACGTCAGAAGACGGTTGGGGGCCGGTCCGCTGCCGATGCCGACGGCGACGCGCAGGGCGTCACGGTGGGCGGGGTCGAGCCGGTCGAGGGAGTCGAAGAGCGGTACGAGGAGTTGATTGAGTCCGGCGTAGCTGATGTCCGCCTCGAACTGCACTCCGCCCGCCCGCAGCACGCGGGCGCCCTCGTGCCTGGCTTGGGCCGCGACCATGTCGAGAAGGGCGGTCTTGCCTATGCCGGCCTCGCCGGTCAGCAGGAGGGCCGCGCCATGCACCGCGGAGCCGGTGAAGTGGGACTGTATGAAGTCGAGATCGTTGTCCCGCCCGACCAGCCTTGCTGGGGCAGGGCAGGCCGGGCGGTCCAGGTTGTTCATCGGGCTGCTGTCTCCAAGGGCTTCGCTGACATGGAACCCTTGCGCCGGACGCACCAACCGGTCATGTCAACACGTGGCTCTGCAGCGTATGCAATCATCCGCACAAACGGTGTCCACGTGCTGGTGGGTGTGGTCCCGGCATGCTGTGCGGATGTCTACAGTCCCAGATCGAGGGCGAGGCAGGAGTAGAACTTCCACGAGCCTTCGGGGTCGTACGAAGTATTCGCCCCGCCGGGCACGGCCTCGACCTCTTCGGTCATGTCCTCGAAGCGGATGCGCTCGGGAAGCCTGCCGTATCGCGCGTGCCGTACCGCCGCCGCGGCGGCCTCCGCCGTGAGTTCCTTGTTCATGACCGTGCTCCACTTCGTCGATCGTGGATGGCGTCCTGGTTGTTGTCCTGGACGAATATCAGCATGCCCCTCCGTGCGTCACCTGTCAAGACGGTGACGATCGCCGGGTGCAGACCGGTCACCCCATGGCGTCGACTTCGAGGATCGCGGCGGTGAAGGCCTCCGGCTGCTCCTGAGGGAGGTTGTGGCCGGCCCCCGTGACGACGTCGTGCTTCCAGGGGCCCGAGAAGTGGGCGGCGTAGTCGCTCCCGTCGGTCGGCGGGATGACACCGTCGGCCTGCCCGTCCAGCGTGACGTCGGGAACGGTGATCTTCGGCTGCTCCAGCAACCGCTTCTCCAGGTCCGCGTACCGGGGATCGCCGGGGGCCGCGGCCAGACGGTGCCGGTAGCTGTGGATCACGACGTCGACGTAGTCCGGGTTGGTCCACCCCGCCTGCGCGAACTCGGCCTCGGTGAAGTCCCATTGGGGTGAGTTGCGGTGCCAGACAACCCGTGCCAGGTCCTCCCGATTGCGCTGGAGCCCCTTCCGCCCGCGCTCGGTGAGGAAGGAGAAGAAGTACCAGTAGCCCTCCTCGATCGCGGGTGACAGCGGCTCCTGGGCGACGGCGAGGTTCTGGATGAGGTAGCCGTTCACGGAGACCACGCCGGTGCAGCGCTCCGGCCACCGTGCCGCAGCAACGTCACCGGCCCGCCCCAGTCGTATCCGGCGAACAGGGCCCGGGGAAGACGCAGGGCGTCCACGAAGGCGATCAGGTCCGCGCCGAGCGCCGCCTGCTCGCCGGACCGGAGGGTGTCCGCACGGAGGAACCGGGTCCCGCCGTGGCCACGCAGGTAGGGGATGTAGCAGCGGTATCCGCGCCGGGCGAGCGCGGACGCCACCTCGGCGTAGGAGCCGACAGGACTGAAGGGCCAGCCGTGCTGGAGGATCACCGGCGTGCTACTGGAACAGCACAGGGCGGCCGAGGACCAGCCAACTCCAGGGGGTGGACTCGTACTTGTGGGGCGTGTCCAGCCCCACATTGAACTGGTACACCCCGTACTCGTAGTGCCACAGGCTGCGGAGCGGAGCGGGAATCCACGACCAGGTGCCGCCGCGGCCGTCGGCCCAGTGGCGTCCGTAGCCGTTGTCGGACAGGAACCAGCCGGTCCACGTCGCCAGATACGTCACGACAGCAACCGGAACCAGGGACAGGACTGACCAGCCGAGGTCCTTGCGCAGCACCGCGCGGTAGGGGCGGTGTGCCCCCGCTACGCGTCGAGCGCCGACCTCCCACAGCAGGGTGAGGATCACGAAGAAGGCGAGGAAGTACAGGCCGTTCCATTTGGTCGAGGCCGCCAGTCCCAGGAAGAGGCCGGCTGCGAGCCGCCAGGGACGCGCTCCCGTACCCGCATGGTCACCGGTGTCCGTCCGGGCGTACGCGGCCGTCCTCGTCGACCGGTAAGGACGCCGCGAGCCGGGCCCGCGCACTGTCCCGGTCGATCAGCAGGCATCCGAACGCCGCCAGTGCGAAGAACATGACGACGAGGTCCAGCAGCGCGCTACGGCTCATCACCACGTGCAGACCTCCACCGCCATCAGCGCGCCGGCCAGGCAGCCCAGCAGTGTCGAGCGGAACAGGCGGCGGCTTATTCGGCACAGCATCAGCACCGACAGCGTGCCCAGGACCGCCGTCGTAAAGCGCCAGCCGAACGGGGTCAGGCCGAACATCCACTCACAAGGGCGATCACCCACTTGCCCGCCGGCGGGTGCGCGACGAAGGCCCCGGTGTCGGAGAGCGGGATCACCTGAGGGTCGGCCAGGATCTGCGGGTCGGCGATCTCGCGGTCCGGCCAGGTGCCCTCGTAGCCGAGCCGCAGCAGGGACCAGGCGTCCTTGGCGTAGTAGGTCTCGTCGAAGACGAGGTCTCGCGGCCGGCCGAGGTGCCAGAAGCGGATTGTCCCGGCCAGGACGGCGACGAGCACCGGTTCCAGCCAGTTCATCGCCTTCGCGACGCGGTACGCCCGTGCCGGATCGAGACATGTGAACTCATCGGGCGGCTGCCGTCGAGGACAGGGGAACGGGTCGCGTTGCCACTCGTCACCGAACAACCTTAAGGGTCACGCACGCACGTGTGTCCCGCGCCGCAGCCGCCCTCGCTCGGCGCGATGCCGGGCGCGGCCGGGTGTGTGTCCGGCGACGCTCAGTCCAATGACTTACGTGTCACGGCTTCTCGCCCGCCCGAGGCAACGCAAACGGGCAGCCAATCGACGGAGGCCTGGTGTCGACACGACGACGAGAGTGAGAGAGGTCTCGCCAACTTTCATCCCAGTACGGCTGGGAAGCGACAAGAAGGGCAATCTAATGGCTGCTACGTGGTTGATCACCGGCGCGTCCCGAGGGTTCGGGCGCGCCTTGGCGGAAGAGGTTTTGCAGGCCGGTGACCAGCTGGTGGCGACCGCCCGGCGCCCGGAGCAACTGGCGGATCTGGTCTCCCGCCACGGCGACCGGGTGCGGGCGGTGGCCCTGGACGTCACCGACCCCGTCGCCGCCCAGAACGCGGTACGGGCGGGCGTCGACGCCTTCGGCCGTCTGGACGTGGTGGTGAACAACGCCGGGTACGCCAACAGCGCTCCGATCGAGGAGATGGCGCAGGACGACTTCCGCGCCCAGTTCGAGGCGAACTTCTTCGGCGTCGTCCACGTCACCCGGGCCGCGCTGCCGGTGCTGCGCGGACAGCGGGCGGGGACGTTCGTGCAGTTCTCCTCGCTCGGCGGCCGGGTCGGCGGCACGCCGGGCATGGGTGCCTACCAGAGCGCGAAGTTCGCCGTGGAGGGCTTCTCCGAGGTCCTGGCCAACGAGGTCACCCCCTTCGGGGTGAAGGTGGTCATCGTCGAGCCAGGTGCCTTCCGGACGGACTGGCAGGGCTCGTCGATGGAGCTGCACGCCGTGGGTGCCGACTACGAGGAGACCGTCGGCGCCATGAACAAGTACCGGGCGGAGAACAACGGCACGCAGCCCGGCGACCCGGTCCGCGCGGCCAAGGTCCTCGTCGACGTCGTCCACCACGACGACCCGCCGCGCCGGCTCCTGCTCGGTGCCCAGGCCGTGACCATGGCCCTGGAGGCGGGCGAGGCGCGGGCCGCGGAAACGAGGAAGTGGGCCGAGGCCAGCGGCGCCGCGGACTTCCCGGCCGGGGAGTAGGCGCGCCGGCCGGGCCGTATTCCCCCCTTCCGCCCCGACATCTCACCCTCCCCTACAACACCTCTCCCAGAACACCTCTCTCACCCGATCCGAAGGAGATCACTCATGTCTCGCAAGACCTGGCTCATCACCGGCGCCTCCAGTGGACTGGGCAAGGCCCTCGCCGAACACGTCCTGGCCCACGGCGACCAGGTGGTGGCGACGGCCAGCTCGACACAGGCCACCACTGAACTGGCCGCGCGCTATCCGGAGACCGCACTTGCGGTCAGGCTCGATGTCACCGAGCCCGCGGACCGCGAGGCCGCGATGCGTGCCGCCGAGGAACGCTTCGGCGGCATCGACGTCCTCGTCAACAACGCCGCCATCGACTTCGTCGGCGCCCTGGAGGAGCAGGAGGAGAGCGACTACCGCAGGCTGTTCGAGGTCAACTTCTTCGGCGCGGTCGCCCTCACCCGGGCGGTGCTGCCCGGCATGCGCGGCCGGCGCAGCGGCATCATTGTCAACGTCTCCTCCATGGACGGACTGGCGAGTCTGCCCGCCAACGGCTACTACTCCGCCAGCAAGTTCGCGCTGGAGGGCTTCACCGAGGCCCTGTGGCAGGAGATCGAGCCCATCGGCCTGCACGCGATGATCGTCCAGCCCGGTTCCTTCCGCACCGGCATCGAGAACCGGACGAAGGTGTCCGGCGAGGGCATCGAGGACTACGCCGCCACGGCCGGGGCCTTCCGCGCCATGATGAGCAACCTCACGCCGGAGATGTTCCCCGGTGACCCGGAGCGCGCCGCCGAGGCGATCCACCAGGCCGTCAACGCCCCGGAGTTGGCCCACTGGGTCGTCCTGGGCAGCGACGCCCAGCGGCGCATCGGTGTCAAGCTCGACCAGCTGCGGGCCGAGTTCGAGGCCGGCAGGGAGCTGGCGTTCAGCACGGACTTTCCGGGGGCCGCGGACAACGCGGTGCTCTGAGCCGTCATGGGTCAGGGGCGCCGGTCGGTAGCCGGGAACGCCACGCCGGCGGCAGATGGTCGAGCCACCTGCCGCCGTCGGCAGTAGTTGTGTGTCGTGCGCGTCCGGCCGGGGGTCAGACGGTGATGGTCTTGTACTCGGTGTAGGTGCCGAGGCCGACCGCGCCGTACTCGCGGCCGATGCCGCTGGCCTTGAAGCCGCCGAACGGGCCGTCGAAGGCGAC
>NZ_JBIAVS010000056.1:0-20499 GCF_042894545.1 Streptomyces sp. NPDC001530 | reverse complement strand
CTGCGCGGGCTGGCGCGAACCGCGCTGGCCATGTGCGGAGCGTCGTAGTCGGCGCCGTCCGGCCGCTTCACCCATACGTCCACGGTCCACGCGACCACCACGGCGATCTGCTTGAACGTCAGCAGCGGCTTGTCCGTGCGGGTGCTGGCCGTGGAGGCGGCCAGACCGACGCCTGCGGCTCACAAACGCGGATCGCCGGTGTGCAGATCAATCTCACCGGGATTTCCTGTACCTCAACTACTCACGCCCCGATCCCGGAGCCGAGGGACCATAGGGTGCACACAACGGTCGTCGGCACCTCGCAGGCCGCGGCACACGTGGCGGGACTCGCCGCCTACCTGCTCTCCACGTCGAAGGATCTGACCCCCGCGACCGTCGGAGAGGCCATCACCATTCTGGCTGTCCCCGACCGCCTGCTCGATCTGCCAGTGGGCAGCCGAACCTGCTGGCGTTCAACAACGCGTCGACCGGCTGACCATCTCCCTACAGAGGGCACGTCGATCGTCGGCTCCGCCGACTACGCCGCCGCCTTCGCCCTCGTCGCCCGGCAGCGCTTGCAGACGCCGACGACCACGGACGATCTCGCGACGGACGCGGCGTCGCAGGACCTGGCGGACCGCATCGCCCACTTCGCCGGCGCCGGACTCGCGGACACGGACAACCCACGCCTGGCCGCCGACCACTTCAGCGCCCTGACCGTCCTGCTGGCCTACGAACGGCAACCGATCCCCGCCACCGCCGACCCGGAAAAGGTCCGCCAGACCACCGACGGAGCCCACGCGTTCATCCGCGCGTACGCCACGCGCTAGGAACGGGCTCCGTACCCGCGTGAGGACGGAGTCGGGAACGCGCTGGGCGGGACGCCACTTCTGGATGTCTCCGATCGGGGAATCGCGTTGCGTCGGGGGTTCGGCGCGCGGAGGCCGGCGTCGGGGTGTGGAGTTCCCCGACGAACCGCCAGTTGACGCTGCCGGATCGTCAGGGCCGGACCGGGAGGTTGGCCTCCCAGCCGTCGAGGAGTCGTTCGAGTCCCAGTTCGAACCCGCGCTCGGCGCTGTCGGCCGCGTGGGGAAGCTCGGCATCACGAATGACCCGGGCGAGGAGTGGATGGCGCCCGCTCTTGACGACTTTGTCGAGGTAGGGCGCATGGGCGTCCATCCATTGCTGGATGCCGACTCCGGAGCGTCGGACGGCTTCCTGTTGGGCGAGCTCGCCGATGGCGTAGCCGCGGACGAAGGCCTGCAGCGTGTCGACGACGGTGATCATGACGTCGATATCGAAGCCGAGGGGATCGAGGGCGGCGAGTGCGTGTTCGATGGCATCGAGGGAGTTCGGTCCAAGTGATGGGCGCCCTGCTGCGAGGGAGGTCATCCAGGGATGCCGGTGGAAGGCGGCCCGGGAACGATGGGCCAGGCCTCGCAGGTCGCTGCGCCAGTCGCCGGTGGGGGCAGGCGGGCCGCCGTCTTCGGCCGCTACGGCGTCGAGCATGAGGTCGAGCAGGTCGTCCTTGGACGCCAGGTAGCGGTAGAGCGAGGCTGTGCCCGTTCCCAGCTCCTTGGCGACGCGCCGCATGGACAGCGCCTCGATGCCCTCGGCGTCGGCGATCGCGATAGCAGCGCTGGTGATCTCCGCCCGCGTGCGTGACGGCGCGGGGCCTTTCGCGGCCCGCTCCGGCCGGTTCCAGATCACCGTGTGAGCGTCGTCCATCGGTTTTCCTCCCCACTACTGCGCTCACTGTTCGCAGTAATGCTATCGTGGCGCCGGTACTGCGAACACTGTATCGCAGTAGAGCGGTGTCCAAGCGAAAGGGAAACCACCATGACCACTCCCGTCACGATCGTCGGCGCCGGGCTCGGCGGCCTGACCCTCGCACGGGTCCTGCACCTGCACGGCATCCCCGCGACCATCTACGAAGCCGAGATATCGGCGGACGCCCGCACGCAGGGCGGTCAGCTCGACATCCACGAGTACAACGGGCAGCTCGCCCTCGAAGCGGCCGGCCTCACCGACGAGTTCCGCGCGATCATCCACGAAGGCGGCGAGGCCCTGCGCGTGCTCGACCAGCACGGCGCGGTACTGCTCGACCAGCCCGACGACGGCACCGGCGGTCGCCCTGAGGTGCTCCGCGGAGACCTGCGTCGGATTCTGATCAACTCGCTGCCCGACGAGATGATCCAGTGGGGACACAAGGTCACCAGTGTCCGCCCCCTCGGAGACGGCAGGCACGAGCTGACCTTCGCCGACGGGCCAACCGTGACGACCGGCCTCCTCGTCGGCGCGGACGGCGCCTGGTCGAGGATCCGGCCGCTGCTCTCCGACGCGAAGCCCGAGTACGTCGGCACGTCGTTCATCGAGACCTACCTGTACGACGCCGACCAGCGCCACCCCGCAGCGGCCAAGGCCGCCGGCGACGGTTCCCTGTTCGCCGTCACAGCCGGCAAGGGGATCCTTGGCCACCGAGAGGCCGACGCCGTTCTTCACACCTACGTCGCGCTCAACAAGCCGCAGGACTGGATCACCGCCACCCTCGCCAGCCCCGAAACAGCGGCGGCCCAGGTCGCGGCAGAATTCACCGGATGGGCGCCTGAACTCACCGCACTCATCACTGACGGGGAAACCGCCCTCGCCCCGCGCCCGATCAACGCCCTGCCGATCGGCCACCGCTGGGACCGCGTCCCCGGAGTGACGCTGCTGGGCGACGCCGCCCACCTCATGTCACCGTTCGCCGGGGAGGGCGCCAACCTCGCCATGTTCGACGGCGCCGAACTCGGCAAAGCCATCGCCGCACATCCCGACGACATCGAAGCCGCCCTTGCGGAGTACGAGCAGGCCCTTTTCCCCCGCAGTGCCCAGTTCGCCGCCGAATCCGACAAGAATCACCAGCTCATCTTCGGCGACAACGCCCCCGCCAGCCTGCTCGACCTGCTCATCGGCCAGGAGCCGACCGAGTGAGCGAGATCGCCGGAGGGGAGAGGGAGTTAACGAGCCGAAGTCAGTAGTCTGCTTACGCCGGGCGACGCGCGTCGGTGACGTAGGCCGCCGGTCCGCCCGTCGATCTGGTTTCCGCGTTCGCGTTACCGGTGCCTTCACTGGTGATCTGCGAGTTGCTCGGGGTGCCGTTCGCCGACCGGGCCGAGTTCGGTGCGCGCAGCAACCGACGACGTGGTGGCCCAGTTGCTCGCGCAGGCCCGGAACGGATACTCCCAGTGATCCCCATGCTGCCGCACCGCTGGAAGGGCTCCAACATCCTCGGCGCCGCCGGACGGATAACACGGTCCCTTCGGCCCCTGGTCCGACCCGGCGGAGTCCGAAGAAGGGAACGCTGCCCCGGACCCAGCAAGCCCGAACCCCCTGCGGAGTAGCGGAACCCCAGCAAGATCAATCTCACCGGGATTTCCTGTACTTCAACTACTCACACCCGGGATCGTGTGCTTGATCCGGCGTCTTCGCAGACAGCGCCTGTTGCGGCGAGAGCTGTACGCCTTGTCACCGCTGACGTGACCGGGCCGGGTGCGGGGCTGCTCGCCCTGCGGGCGAATACTGCAACTCTCGAATACCGACACTCCACCAGTGCGCCCACACCACGTCCGAAGCGCTGATCGGCGGAGTAACTGGGGCGACGAGGTCACCGAGCACTCTGCTGCTGGCCCGGTACGACGCTGCCGGGAGCCTCCGGCTGATCGCCCGCACCACCCCGCTCGCCACCGCCGTCCGGCGGGACCTGGGGCCCAGCTGCGGCCTGCCGGTCCTGACCATCCCTGGCACGGGCGCCACTTCAACGCAAGCTGGGGCACCCGCGGCGAGCTGGAGTTCCATCCTGTACACCCCGAGGTCGTGGTGGAGTTCCTCGCGGACACCGCGGTCGACGACGGCCGCTACCGCCACCCCGTGCGCTTCCTGCGGGTACGCGAAGACCTGGATATGGCTGCGGTTCCGCTCTTCGGTGAGATCTCCTGAGCCTTCGCGCCCTATCCGATGCGTCACGGATGGCACGCCTGACCCGGTCCCCAGACCGCGTAAGGCGGCACTATCTCCGTACCGGCGGCCGGACAGCCGTCGGTACGGAGGGGGGCCGCTCCCGGTCGGACACCCGACGCGCCCTGTCCAGAGGAACGCGACCACCGGGAACTGCGCCTGGTGGTGCTCCTCCTCGCCCGCGTGCATCCGACACTCGCGCAGCTCCTGGGCGTCGGCGCTGCCGTCATGAGCGCGCTGGCCGCCATCGCTGGCGTCGTAGCCCGCATCATCCGGCGGTGATGGAGAGCCTGGCCTCGACTACCGCTTCCGCCACGACTCGTCGCACCGGTCCAGCGGCCCCCACCATCGTCGGGTCTCCGTGACCTCTCAGGTGCTGCCGAAGGCGGGGTTCAGCAGGCCGATCACGGAAACCGTTGCCGCAGGCGTTCACCGGCCGTCGGTCACCCTCACGCGCTCGCCGAGGTACTCGCGTACGGCCTGCGCCGTCACCCGGTACGAGCGCCCGACGCGGATCGACGGCAGATGACCGCTGTGCACCAGGCGGTAGACCGTCATCTTCGACACCCTCATGATCCGGGCCACTTCGGCCACGGTCAGGAAGGCCTCCCCCACAGGCCACTCGCTGGCCTGGATGTCCGACGGTGCGGCTGGCGAACTGGTGTGCGTCGGCGTCTTCTCGGTAAGGCGCGGCTCGCTCTGCGGGGCGGTCGGCTCGGCTTCCTCCGCCTCACAGGTCTCAGAGGTGGAGTCGACACGCTCCGCCACCCAGCCCAGGAACGCCTCGCGGCGGCGTGCGAGGTCATCCTGGTCCACCACGACGGCGGCTTCGGCCTGCTGCAGTGCGCCGGAGAGCAGGGCGTCCAGTCCATCGGAACGATCGCGCCTCGACTTCTTGCTCATGCTCGTGCCTCCTCTCCCAATGCGGTGCGCTGCTCGTTCGGGCTGGCGACGAACTCTGCAAGCTCTTCTCGGAGTTGTCTGCGGGCCTTGGACACGTGCACGCGGACGCCGGACGCCGTGATCCCCAGGAGCTCGGCAATCATCAGCGCGGAGTGCTCCTCGAGGAAGTACAGCAGCGCGACGCGGCGGCGTGCCTTCGGGAACCCGTTGATCACGCGCAGGCAGTGGTCCACCGCCGCCCGGGTCAGGACCAGACTCGCCGGATCAGGCTCCGTACGGTGATAGCGCTCGGCGAGGTCAGGCCGCAGTTCGCCGAGCCGTTTGGAGCGCCGCACGCTGTCGATCCACATGTTCCGACAGGCCCGGCGCAGCCAGGCACGCTGCTCCTCCGGCCCGCGCTGGCCCACCTTGTCCCAGCTCAGGGCTGCTGCCTCGAAGGCGCGCTGGACCAGATCGCCCGCCTCGGCCGCGTTGTTGGTGATCACCGTGGTGTATTTGCGGAGCCCCTCGGCTTCCCGGTCCCATAACTCCGCCAACTGTCCGGCGGTCTCTCGCGTCAGTTGCGGCCGTGTCACCCGCTGCCCCCGTCCTGATCCTCCCGAATCGCCGATCCTCCGACCTGAACCCTCATGGCCGGCCCGCCCCTGCCTTCTTCCTGCACGACCACGGTGCCTGCAGGTGCGTGGCGCACCAGCGCCAGCAAGGTGGACCTGCGCTGCCATTCAGCCAGGCCAGACCCGACTGCTACCAGAACCGCAATCAGGCACAGCACCACCCAGGACCCGGGCTGTGCGACCACAGGCCACAGCCAACCCAGCCAGCCCGTCCAACTTCCCGAATCGACCTTCACACCACCAGATCGAACGAGCCCCCCGAAGCGCTGCCTACCAATCCAAGATTCTTTGTCACAGCGGCCAACGCGGGGACGCGGCGGTCGGTAGGGAGTCGCGCCCGAGGTGAACGCCGCGTGGATCTCCGGTGGGCCGAACAGCCGTACCGTCTTCGGGGGCCCGACAGCGTCACTTCTGTTCGAGCGGCGCCTGGCCAAGGTAGTGCCCGTCGGCAACGGCGATCTGCTGCAGCTGGTAGAGCATCCGGTCGGCGCGGCCGGGAGGGATCGGCATGCGGACCGTTCCGGTCTTCGGGTTGAGGTCGCCCCGCCAAGTCATGACCATCTGGCGCAACTCGTGCCGCCGGTCGTAGCCGGACGGGAACGGCCAGGAGATACCCAGGCCGACCAGGCCCTGGATGAGGTCCTTGAGGACATCGCTCGCCCACACGAGCACCGTCTTGTCGGCGAGCACCCTACGGATGGCCTCGGCGGCCTGGTCCGGGTCGACCGCGCCGTCCGGGATGCCTTTCGACCGGGGCGAGACGATGCGCAGCTCGACGTCGACCAGGACCGTGCCGTCGGCGCCGAGCGCGGTCACATGAGCGGCCGACGGCGTGCGCCGCTTGCCGGCCTCGGTGATGCCACGGTCGGTGTAGGTGACGTGAACGACGGCAAGGTCGCCGTCGTCCAGCAGCCGAGCGGCCCTGCGCTGGACGTGGGCGCGCGCTTCGCCGGCCTGACGCTGGGCGGCACGGAGCCGTTCGATGTGGGCGCAGGCCTGGCACAGCAGCCACGACTCCACCTGCGTGCAGGGCAGTTCGGGGCGGGAGCCGCACTGCTCGCACACGCGGGTCCCGGTCGTACGGCGGGCGGCGGCCGCAGCCAGCTGAGCGGTGCTCGCGGAGGTCGGCACCGACTCGCTGATCAGGTAGAGGTCGAACGTGTCGCGGCGGCCGGCGCCGTCGCGGCCCTCCACCGTGGCGCGGACCGGTCCGCCCGGCTGGCGCGGCAGGTCGAGATCCTTTAACTGGGTCTTCGTCCATGTACGTGTTGGCCGGTACCTTGCCCCAGTAGGAGAAGTGGCGGACCTGGGCTGTGGCTTTGGTCATCTCAGGCCCTCGTCGGAGATGTTCGGTTCTTCGGTTCAGTCCGCCGGTTGGTCGTGCGGGTCGGGCGTGCCGACGGTGTAGACGTCCTTGAGCTTCACCTCGGTGACGCCGCGGCCCTCGGGGAACACCGCGCGCCAGTCGCCGATGACGTGGAGTTCGTCGGTGCCCATGGCGCGGACGACCATCAGGCCCTGGTCGTAGGCGCGGTGGGCCTTCCACCACAGGTTGGCGAAGGCCTGGGAGCGGATGAGGTGCATCCAGTCGGTGCGGTACAGCTCCCGGTTGTAGTTCGACTCCCCCAGTGTGGAGACGAACTTGGAGTACATGGCTTTGACGTACTCCAGCGTCACCTCGTCGTCCTCGGCGATCGCCTGGTCCCGGGCGGCCTTCAGGGCGACCCGGAACTTCTCCAGCAGTCCTTCCGTGGCCCCGGAGGTCCAGGACTCGTGGATCTCCGGGGGGTCGCACAGGCCGTACTTGGGTCCCGAAACACGTAGCAGCAGGCGCAGGGTTGGTTCGGTCACCCACAGTGGGCCCGGCTCGTCCCGGCTGCCGGTCGGGTTCGGGAGGTAGGCGTCGTGGTCCCAGGCGGGCGGGGTGATCAGGTGGACGCCGGCGCGGCGGCGGTCGTGGTGGTTGCCGGTGGAGTGTTCCAGCTGGCCGATCGGCAGGTGGGTCTTGAGCGCGGACAGGTAGGCGCCGTTGATGTCGAGCGCGGTCACCTCGTGCTCGCCCACGGGTAGTTCGGGCCTGGCCCACTTGGGGCGGGCCTCCCAGATCTGGTCGGCGCCGCGGGAGGTCTGCTTGCGCAGGATGTCGGGCAGCCACGGGTGGGCGACGATGTCGTAGCGGCCGCCCTTGCGCGTTTCGTCGAGCAGTGCCATCGCGTCCGGGATCGCCCGCTTGATCAGCGCGGCGGTCGCTGCCTCGACGTCGCCGGCGTGCTGGGCGAGCGCGGCCGCGACAGCGGAGCCGATCAGGTCCGGGGTGTCGGCGGTCTGCAGACGGCGGCCGACAGGCACGACCTTGACCCCGCGGGCCGCCCCACCCTGTCTGCCGGCGGACACCGGCTGCCGTGGCTCTTCTTGAGGTGCGGGCTTCTCAAGCTGTGCGGGCTTGGTCGTGCCGCATTCGGCAGGGTCCAGGTGCTGCGGGAATCCGGCGACCTGGTGGCGGGCGGGCTGTCCGCACAGTACGCAGGCCTGGGGCGCGGGAAGAGCTTCGACGTCGTCCTGGTCGACGTTCTGGTCAGCTTCCGCTGGGTCGTCGTCCCCGGGCTCCTCGGCCGGTGCCTCCTCAGCCGTGGCGGCGGCCAACTTGGTGCGTGCTCCCTCGAGGAAGTACGCGTACTTCTCCCGTACCTCGCCGCTCGGGTCCCGTCCGGACTCCCAGCCCCCGACCGTAGTCGGGCTGACGTTCAGGGCCTTCGCGAGCTGTGCGCGCGAGAGGTTCAGCCCCTCGCGCAGTGCGCGCCGCTCCTCGGCGGGCGGCAGCGGGACGTCCTTCTTGGCTGCGGCAAGCAGGGCATCGATTGCGTCGAAGTCCGTCATCACTCGCCCCCGTCCTGCACGGCCGCAGGGCGTGCGCCGTTGGCATGGCGGCCGGGAACGCGGCGGCGTTCCGGGGGCAGTGACTCCGTGGCCCGGGTGGGGCCCGCCAGGAGGTCGAGCGCGTCGATGCCGTAGTGCGCGGCCACCGCGTCGCAGTCAGCCAGGCTCCATGCGGCGGTGCCGGACTGACGGCGACTCACCTGGGCCTGACTCACCCCCAAGGCGGCAGCGAGATCGGTCTGCGACTCGCCGGCCGCGTGCAGGAGCGCTGCCACCGCGGACCGTACGCGCTCGTCGAGATTCATGCTCATGACGCCGACTTTACCACCCAACACTCATGTTCTATACGCATATCGCATTACGGTTCGAGAGGTGGCCCGACTCGGTCTGGTGAATCCGGCGCACGCGCAGAACCTCGGCGCAGACGCGCGCGTACAGACAGACGTGGAACCGATCCAAGAAACGCATGTGGCCGACCCTGGCCTGCTGGTCATCGATGTGGCAGGCCTGGACGACGAGACCGTGTTCGCCTTCCAGAAGGCCGTTGCCCAGACGTGGGCGACCTCGATCGCCGACCGCACCACCCGGGACCCCGGGCCAGCCCGGCGCGCGGCTTCGCCTGTATGCCGATCTGCGGCAGGCTCTGCCCCGGCCCGCTACGGCCGGAGCCGAGTCCCCCCGAAGCTGTGTAACATCCTCTTTCTGCAGGTCACAGCGTTATGGCGTCTGCTGGTGGACGCGTCGCCAGGGTGCCCGCTGGCAGAACTAGGCTGCTGGAATGGATACGGGTGACAAAGCGGGAAGAGGTCTTCAGGTGTCTCAGTTCCCGCCGATGCGCGTGGCCGATCGGGGGCGTGACTGGTACCGAGGTGACTGCCATGTGCATTCGGTGTCCTCGGACAGCGGCGAGCTGACGCCAGCACAGCTTGTGGCAGGTGCCCGTGCGGCGGGACTTGACTTCCTTGCGACCACGGAGCACAACGCTGCCCAGACGTATGGCGCCTGGAGCCAGCACATCGGCGACGATCTGCTGGTGATCTTGGGCCAAGAGGTCGTCACGCGGACCGGACACTGGCTCGCGCTGGGGGTCCGCCCAGGTCAGATAGTTGACTGGCGCTATGGCGTGCGGGACAACGTGGTCGACCGGCATCTGGATGAGGTTCACCGGTCCGGTGGGCTCTGTGCGGCGGCTCATCCGCACGCGCCGTACGCCTCGGGCACGTTCATGTACCCGTATCAGGGCTTCGACGTCGTTGAGGTGTGGAACGGGCAGTGGAGTTCGGATGTGCCATGGCAGGCGGACAATGAGGCGGCCTTGGCCGAGTGGGGACGCAGTCTGGCCGCGGAGATCTGCGCCGGACGGTGGCGGCCTGCGATAGGGAACAGCGACACCCACCTGGAGAACCAGATCGGCAGCCCGCACACCGTCGTGCTGGCGGACGAGCTGAGTGTCAACGCGATCCTTGCCGGTATCCGCGCTGGCCACAGCTGGATCGCCGCCTCGGACGCCATCGAGCTGTCGTTCACCGTCTCTGCCGGTGATCGTCGTGCTGGGATCGGTGAGCGGTTGAAGATCGGCGATGAGCCAGCCATCGCGCGAGTTGACGTACGCGCCCTGCCCGGCGGCACTGTCAGCCTCCACACCGAGAAGGGAAAGGTGTACGGCGAATCGGTGCCCGACACAGGATCGGGCACCGTGGAGTGGCACATCAGCGCCGGGGAGTCGGCATTCATTCGCACCGAGGTTCGCGACGCGAACGACCACATGGCAGCGCTCAGCAACCCGATCATCTTGGCCTGAACTTCGGACGGCTGATTCTTCGCTCACCCCCTGATTGCCGTCTGCACCCGTACGGTGGAGGGGCGCGGCTCGCCATCAGAAAGGCCGTCTGCGCGCGCCGGCCCTTGCCGAGTGGCTCTGGTGAGCGTTCGATCGGTCGTACGGTGAAGGCATGGGCAGGGATGGGGCGGCCCGGCTGCGGCTGGTCGTGATCACGGATGACCGTGATGCCGGGCCGCCGTTGTGGGGGTGGGTGCGGATGTCTGGAAACGTCGGCAGTGTGACCCGGGATCGCTACGACGAACTGGTCAAGCTGGGGCGGGACTGGGTGGCCACGATGAGCAGCGCCCAGTGGCGTCTTGGCGACGCGGCGATGGAGATCGAGCCGATGCGCTCGTATGGGGGTGCGAATCCGTCCGGGAAGGACGACTTGTTCACCGTCAGCGAGGCCATCCGGATGTTCGCAGAAGACGTCGGCCTGGCATACACGACGGTCCGCAGCTACCGGTGGGTGTCCTCGCGCGCCGGCCCCCTGCACAGCGTCGAACAGCTCGAACCCATCAACATCGGCATGGGCCGCCGACGTCATGGTCTACTTCGGACCGCTGCGCTACCTCACAGAGATGAAGCAGGACAGCGACGACAACAGCTGCACCCACATCGAGGGCAAGTACCTCGCCCAGGAAGCCGAGTACACCAACACCAACGTTCCCCTCGGCCAGCTCCTCGTCCTCGACCTCACTCCCAAAACCACCAGCAGCGGCACCCTGCGCATCAACGAACTCGCCTGGCTGGCCACCCACCGTCCCCGCGGCGCCACCACCGACCGGCTCGTCCTCGCCGGGAGCAATGCTCAAGACCTGTGGATCGGCGCCGGGTTGGACGCGAAGAGCGTACCTTCCCGGGTGATCGATTGACTGGAATCGAGTAGGCCGACGTTGGCCCGTCGGCTGGGAAGGTACGCCCATGCTCACGGTAGTCACGGAGGACGGCTCGACGCGAGGCGGGTCCCTGATCGACGAGATCGTCCGGGAGGGCGCCAGGCGGATGCTGGCCGCCGCGCTGGAGGCCGAAGTTGACGCCTACAAAGCCGAGTTGGCCGAGGAGAAGGACGAGCGCGGGCGGCGGCTCGTGGTCCGCAACGGACACCACCAGCCCCGGAACGTGACCACCGCGGCCGGGACGGTCGAGGTCAAGGCTCCACGCGTTAACGACAAGCGCATCGACGAGGAGACGGGCGAGCGCAAGCGGTTCTCCTCGGCGATCCTGCCGCCCTGGGCCAGGAAGTCCCCGAAGATCAGCGAGGTGTTGCCGCTTCTCTACCTGCACGGCCTGTCCAGCGGCGACTTCGTGCCCGCGCTCGAGCAGTTCCTCGGATCCTCCGCCGGCCTTTCCCCGGCCACCGTGACCCGGCTGACCACCCAGTGGCAGGCCGACCACAAGGCGTTCGGCGAGCGCGACCTGTCCGCCACGGACTACGTCTACGTCTGGGCCGACGGCATCCACCTGCGCATACGCCTGGAGGAGGCCAAGGCCGCCGTCCTGGTTGTGATGGGCGTGCGCGCGGACGGCACCAAGGAACTGATCGCCATGGCCGACGGCTACCGAGAATCCGCGGAGTCCTGGGCGAGCCTGCTGCGGGATGCTGCCCGGCGGGGCATGCGCGCTCCCGTCCTCGCCGTCGGCGACGGCGCCCTCGGCTTCTGGAATGCGCTTCACGAGGTCTTCCCCGAAACCCGCCACCAAAGGTTTTGGGTTCACAAGATGGCCAACGTCCTCGACAGCCTGCCCAAGTCGGCCCAGCCCGCGGCGAAGAAGGCCATCCAGGACATCTACAACGCCGAGGACAAGGAGCACGCGGCCAGGGCGGTCAAGGCCTTCGAGAAACAGTACAAGGCGAAGTTCCCCAAGGCCGTCAAGAAGATCACGGATGATGAGGCCGAGCTGCTGGCCTTCTACGACTTCCCCGCCGAGCACTGGGTCCATCTGCGGACCACGAACCCGATCGAGTCGACCTTCGCGACCGTGCGGCTGCGGACGAAGGTCACCAAGGGTGCCGGCTCCCGCGCGGCCGCCCTGGGGTGTTCAAGCTCGTCGAGTCCGCCCAGGCACGATGGCGAGCCGTCAACGCACCCCACCTCGTCGCCCTGGTGAGGGCCGGAGCCCGCTTCGAACGCGGCGAGCTCCTCGAACGCCCCGAGACGCTCGCGGCATAAGGTCAGACCACCATGACCGACTACGACACCTACGGCACCAGCACACACACCGCGAGTGAACTGGTCCGCCTCGTCACCGGCCACCTCGATGTGGTCTTCACCGAGCGCGAAAGTGACTACCGGGGCGTCTACCACCTCGCCCAGGGCACCTACGGACGCATCGAGATCCAGCCGAACGCCATCCCCGGCGATGACGGCCAGGACGACCTCTACACCCCGGAACACCCGGCGGTCCGGGTCCTCTTGCTCACCGACACCCCGGCCCCAGAGCCCACCCTGCACACCCGCCTGGGCACCATCCAAGGTCTCGTGCACCTGGGCCGCGAATCATGGTGAGCCGCTGCTGACCCACAACTCTTGACAATTACTCTCGACCAGGCACGGACGGCGTCTCCCGCATACTCCCAGAGTCTGTCCGCCGCTGCCGGGTCGAGAGCATGTGCTGCGACGCCGCCTCCTTCCGCGTCTGCCCGTACGACCTCCGCCTCCTGGTTGTTCTCGAAGTACTGTCCGGTCACGCCATCCAACAGCGGCGACGCGGCGAGCAGCACGGACGTCGCAGCACCCTGCGCAGGAGTCTTGTAGTGCGGCAGCGGGGTGAGGTTCCCGTCCTCGTCCATCACGCCGAACGCGCGCATGGTGTCGTCGTCGAGATGCCGCTGGAGGTTGGTGAGGATGAACCCGGGGTTGAGCGCATTGGCGGTGATGCCGTCGACCGCCCAACGGCGGGCGCCCACGGCGAACAGGACGTCGGCGGTCTTGGACTGCCCGTAGGCCGCCCACGGGTCGTAGGGACGCCGCTCGAAGTGCGGGTCGTCGAAGTCGAAGGGCGCCCAGCGGTGGGCGCCGGAGCTGACGACCACGATGCGGGCCGAGCCCGCCTCACGCAGCGCGCCATGCAGGGCGCCGGCCAGGGCGAAGTGCCCGAGGAAGTTGGTGGCGAGCTGCATCTCCCAGCCCGCGTCGGTGACGGTTCGCTCCGGAAGCGCCATGATCCCCGCGTTGGCCACGAGGATGTCGAGCGGCCCGCGCCAGGCCCGCGCGAACGCGTCCACCGACGCCAGGTCCGCCAGGGCACGTTGCCGTCGGCGGCGACGGTTGCCGCCCGGCCGTCGGGCGTCTCGCCGTCTTTCAGCGCTTGCGGACACAGGTCGTAAACCGCGCCCTCCACACAACCGCCGGAGACCGAGCCGATGGCCGTGCCATCCTCATCCACGGCAAGGGCAGCACCAGGCGCACGCAGGGCGCTGCCGCTGACCGTGACCACGGTGGCGACGGCGAAGTCACGGCCTTGCTCGATCCACCGGCACAACTCTTCTGCAATGTCCAGCATCTGTTTTCTCCCCTGGCCCCTGACCACGGCGCTGCGGTACGGCACCGGGCGATGGCGCGGCGCGGCAGACCGGTCTGCGCGTCCTGTCTGCCGCGTCACCCAGCGCCGGATGTCAGAGCATGAGCTGGTCGATGGTGATGGGCAGGGAGCGGATGCGGCGCCCTGTGGCGTGGTAGACGGCGTTGCCGATGGCCGCGGCCAGGCCGACCAGCCCGATTTCGCCGACTCCCTTCGTTCCGATGGCGGTTGCCCGGTCGGGCCCGCCGACAAAGATCACGTCCATGTCGCGAACGTCGGCGTTCACCGGCATGAGGTAGTCACCGAAGGTGGCGTTGGCGATGCGCCCGGTGCCCTGGTCGGTGGCCGTCTCCTCGAACATCGCCTGGCTGATACCGCCGACCGTGCCGCCGATGATCTGGCTGGTGGCCGTCTTCTCGTTGAGGATGCGCCCGCCGTCGATGGCAGAGACCACGCGTGCCACCCGCAGCAGACCCAGTTCGGGATCGATGCGCACTTCGACGAACTTCGCACCGAAGGCGCCCGCCATGGCCATCCCCAGGTCATCGGTCCGAGGCGGCGTGCTTCTGCCGTCGGCGCTGAGTTCTTCCAGGCCGTGACGGGCCAGGATGTCGACGTAGGACTCTCCCTGCACCGGATCACCGACGCGGTGGATGCGTCCGTCGGTGACCGTCACGTCATCGTCGGCGGCTCCGCGCAGCGGGGATTGCGCGTCGTCGCGCACCACGTCGAGGAATTCCCGCACCAGGCGCCGGCAGGCGGCGTGGACCGCGTTGCCGAGGGCCCCGGTGAGACCGGATCCGCCGGCCTGGGGTGAGTACGGCATGTCGGAGTCGCCGAGGTCGAAACGCACCCGGGTGACGTCGAGCCCCAGAAGCTCCGCCGCCAGTTGGGTCATGACCGTGTAGGTGCCGGTTCCGATGTCGGTGGCGGCGCTGCGCACATACGCCGAGCCGTCGCGGCGCACGGAGGCGCGTGCCTGGCACGGTACCTGGTAGAACGGGTAGGAGACGCCCGCCAGGCCGTAGCCGACGAGCCAGCGGCCGTCACGCATGGAGCCCGGTTCCTGCGTGCGCCGCGACCAGCCGAACCGCTCGGAGCCTTCGAGGAAGCACTCCCGCAGTGCCTTGCTCGACCAGGGAAGGTTGAGAATCGGGTGCTGTTCCGCGTAGTTGCGCAGACGGAACTCGAGGGGGTCCAGGCCCACGGCGTAGGCGACTTCGTCGATCGCGGACTCCAGGGCGAAGTTGCCCTGGCCTTCGGCCGGCGCGCGCATGGAGCCCGGGCAGGGGATGTTCAGGCGCGCCTGCCGGTCGCGGGTCAGGACGTTGAGGCAGGCGTAGGAGACGGCGGAACCGACGGAGACCGGTTCGTAGTCGTCGTCCTCCATCGCGACAGATGAGATGCCGTGATGCTCGATGGCGACGAGGTCCCCGTCGCGGGTGGCGCCGATCTTGATCTGCTGGACGCTGTTGGGCCGGTGCCCCACGGAGGTGAACATCTCGGGCCGGGTCAGTACCAGCTTGACCGGGCGATTGACCTCACGGGCCGCCAGCACGGTGAGGATCACGTGCGGCCACATCCGCAGGCCGGCGCCGAAGCCGCCCCCGACGAACGGGGCCACGACCCGGATGCCGCTCTCCGGGATCCCGAAGACCGTGGCGAGCGAGGTACGCACATTGTGCGGCCACTGGGTGGAGTCGTGCACCGTGAGCGAATCGCCGTGCCAGTACGCGACGGTGGACATGAGGCCAAGTGGGTTGTTGGTGTTGTCGGGGGTGGTGAAGGTCCCCTCGACGACAACGTCCGCCTGGACGAACCCGGCCGCGACGTCACCGCGCTCGGTGTCCATTCCCCAGGGATTGACGACGATCTCGGCCCGAGGATCGTCCACGTCGAGCAGAGCCTCGGCCTCTTCGTACTGGACGCGTACCAGCCGTGCGGCGTGCCGGGCCTCCTCCGCGCTCTCGGCCACCACGACCGCGACGTGCTGACCGTAATGCAGGATGCGATCGTCCTGCAGCGGAGCCGGAGGCGATCCGCCCAGCAGAGTCATCGGGCCACGTTCCAGCTTCGGCGCGTTCAGATGCGTGATTACGGTCAGCACACCGGACGCCGCCAGGGCATCGGTCACATCGATGCCGCGGATGCGCCCCGCGGCGATGGTGCTGCCCACCAAGGCGGCGTGCGCCATACCAGGGAAGGAGAAGTCGTTGGGGTACTGGGCCGCTCCGGTCACCTTCAGCGGGGCGTCCACGCGGTCAAGGCCCGCACCGACGATCTTGCCGGCTTCGAGAGTCGTCATGACAGCGCCCCTGCAACGGTCTCAAGAGTGCGCACGAGAGTGCGTTTGGCCAGCTCCACCTTGAACGCGGTTCCAGGCAGCGGCCTGGCGCCCTCGACGGCCGCCTCCGCCGCGCTGCGGAAGGAGTCGGAGTTCGCGTGTGCCCCCTGCAGGATGTCCTCCGCGTCCCAGGCGCGCCAGGGGATGGTGCCCACCCCGCCCAGCGCCACGCGCGCCTCCTGAATGACGCCCTCTTCGATCACGAGAGCCACACCGGCCGAGGTCAGCGCGAACTCGTACGAAACACGGTCACGGACCTTGAGGTAGTGGGACCGTGCTCCTCCCGGAAGCAGCGGGATCTCGACCGCGGTGATCAGCTCACCATGCCGCAGCACATTCTCGATGTGGGGCGTGTCGCCCGGCGGCAGGTAGAACTGGGTCAGGGGAATCGACCGTGAACCATCCATGCTCTGGATGTGGACGATCGCGTCGAGTGCTGTCAGCGGTACCGCGACGTCCGAGGCGTGCAGGGCGATGCAGTGGTCGCTCGTGCCGAGGATGGCATGCATCCGCTGGATTCCCGCGATGGCGGCGCACCCCGAGCCGGGGTCGCGCTTGTTGCAGGCGGCGACGGTGGGGTCTCTGAAGTAACGGCACCGGGCTCGCTGCAGCAGGTTGCCGCCGATGGTGGCCATGTTGCGTAGCTGGGTCGAGGCGCCGAGCAGAAGGGCCTCCCGGACGAACGGCAGCCGCTCTCTGACGACCGGATCGACGGCGAGCTCCTCCATGGTCGTGAGCGCGCCGACCTGGATCGCCGAGTCGGTGTACGTGATACCGCCGAGGGGCAGGCGGGTGATGTCGATGAGCCGTTCGGGGTGGAGAACCCCGTCCTTCATGAGGTCCAGCTGCGTGGTGCCGCCGGCGAGGAACGATGCGTGCGGATCAGCGGTGACCACGGCCACGGCCTGGTCGGCGTCGGTGGCCCGGGCATACTCGAAGGGGTGCATGGTCAGCCTTCCGCTGTCACTTCGCGAATTGCCGCGCGAATGTTCGGGTAGGCGCCGCAGCGGCATATGTTGCCGCTCATGAACTCGCGGATCTCTTCCTCCGAGTTCGCACGTCCCTCGGCGACGAGGCAGATCGCGGACATGATCTGCCCCGGCGTGCAGTAACCGCACTGGAAGGCGTCATGCCGGGCGAAGGCTGCCTGCATGGGATGCAACTCGCCGTCGACCGACAGGGACTCCACGGTGGTGATCTCGCGCCCTTCGCACTGGGCGGCCAGCGCGAGACACGACACCACGCGCCTGCCGTCGACCATGACCGTGCAGGCCCCGCACGCGCCCTGGTCACACCCCTTCTTCGCCCCGGTGAGGCCCAGGTGGTCACGCAGCGCGTCGAGCAGTGTGACCCGCGCATCGAGCCGGAGTCGGTGGAGTGTGCCGTTCACGTTGAGGGTGACATCGACCTGGGGTACTTCCGGTCGCGCCTGTCCGGCCGGCCGTGCCTCGGTTTCCACATGCTTCATGGCGCCTCAATTCTGATTTCTCCGGAGGGGCCCCTGCCTGGACAAGGGAAATTCTTCAATTCCGGCCCTGCATCAGATGTCGCGTCTCAGAAATAGTTGCGATCCGCCTTGCTGTGGCAAGTATGTCGTTGCGGGAAAATGGTTGCTGTGCATCTATGCACGTGAAACCCGTTTCGCTATTCCCTCGCTCGGCGTACAAGAAAATCCAGTACCCGTCGGGACCGGCAGAGGCCGACAGCGATGCTGCGCCCCGTATCAGGGGCATCCCGCCAGGGACACTATGGATGCGAGTGCGTGCGGGCGGCAGGACGCTGTCGTGCATCCCGAACGCATTCCCACCACATCCTCATCCGCGCGAGGCAAGGCCGATGATCGACGATCTCTGGCCGCCGCCACACCGGGTGCCGCCACACCGTGCGTATCCACGCTGGCGCCTCGCTCTCCTTGAGTATCCGCTCCACACCCACCGGCACGCCACCGATCCTCCGGGGTTACCGACCGCTCCGACGACCTCACCGCCGACGATCAGTGGACGCCCTCCGGCGAACATGACCAGCCCGCCGTTGCTGTTCTCCGCGGTAACCGGTCGGCGTTTCCTTTCGGCGGCCATGTTTCGCCATGCCGGGCATGAAGGGATCCGTCATCGACCATGCCGGAAAGGGCTGTCAGCGGTTCCCATAGGTATGGTGCCCATGGCGGGGCAGGCAGACTTGACCCGCGCGTAGGTATCGATGCACAGGACCGACACGCGGTTACCGGAAGAGATGAGCTGACCGCTCCAGCTTGTCCTGGACGACCTGGAGGTCCATCCGACCCTCGACACCGGCGCGAGGCGGTTGAAGTAGAAGATCCGCATGAGGTCGGAGACGTTCATGCCCGTCTTGGCTTTGTTGGTGAGACCTGACAGCGGTTGTCCGTCAGCGGCGACAGCACCCAGTGGTGCCGAAGAACGATGTCGCTGAGTTTTGACACCACTTGGGGGCTTGTGGTGGGAGCATCGAAGTGCTCTGCGTGGTGAAGGGGCGCCGGTGCCACCGAAGACCAAGGTCGGGCGGGCCGTCTCTCGTCCCGGGCTCGTCCGATTGGTCGGATCTTCCGGTGGGTCGCGCCGGGCGGCGGCAGAGCTGAGGTTATGAATGCGTCACCGGACCATCCATGAGCATCAACCTCAGGAGCCACATGATGCGCCCCATCAGAGCAGCCTGTCTCGGCACGGCCACTGCGCTGGTCACCCTTCTCGCCTGCACCCCTGTCGCGGCCGCCGCTACGGACACCGATTCCGCCCACGCCAAGGGCGGAGGCCGGGTCATCACAGTCATCGGCCACCTCGCGCAGCAGACCCGCTTCCCCGTCAACCCCGGCGGCGCCCCCGCCCAGGGCGATCGGACCGCCTTCCGCTCGATCCTCTTCGACAAGGACGACAAAAAGCAGGTCGGCGAGACCAACGGCACCTGCACCACCACCCGGGTCGACAACGGCGGAGCGGAGGAGTGCGTCGTGACCTACAACCTCCCGGGCGGCCAGCTCACCGTGCAGGGGATGGTCTTCGGCATCCTCACCCAGGGCCTCCCGACGATCTCTCCCCCTTCGTTCGACAACGCGATCACCGGCGGCACCGGGGAATTCGACCGGGCTCGTGGCTCGGTCCACGCCGACACGATCGCTACGGGCACGAGGCGCTTCACGATCGACCTCGACTGACTGACCCTGCCCCGCCCGGTGAGAAGTCTGGCGGGGGCTCCTTTACGTGACGCAGTCTCAGCAGTCCGATCCCAGACGTCGCCGCGTACGGCATGGCCAGCCCTCGTTGACCCCCCGCCGCACCATCAGCACCGGGCCCTCACGGACCTCGATCACGGCGGCGTCTCCCGGCATCCCTCCGCGGTCGTCGACCTGGTCAGTCACCCCGGCCGGTAGGCGGGCCCCTCCTCGATAGTTGCCGCATTCGCTGACCCGGGCAGAAGGTCGGCCATCATCACGGCACCGAGGAAGGCCCACCCGCTTACCCGGGTGGTGTCAGTTCTCATCGACACTTTCCGACGCCGCGATCGACAAGCGCTCTCCGAAGTCGTCGACAAGTGCTGCCCGTTCTCGGTTCAGGCACACATTCCGTGAGGACGCCGGTCAGGGGGGCGAGGGTTCGGAGTCGTCCCACTTCCATCCGCTTTCGGGGAACTGCTCAAGCAGGGCAGACAGCGAAGCCGCCTGGTGGATGGCGGACCACGCTGGGTACGATGCTCGGCGAGTTCCGCCAAGTGCGGGCCAAACTGAGCGTGCCGATCGCCGGGAAGTCCGGCGCCGAGGGCCTGGCGGTGGTCGAGAGCATGATGGACCTGCTGTGGACGGGGCAGACCAGCCGTCACGGCAACCTGCAGGAAACTCGGGAGGAGACCGTGCAGGAGGCGGTCATGGTGGTGCACCTCGCCGCGAGTCTGGTGCAGTTCTTCGTGTCGGGGGCCGTGCAGCGCTCCTGACCCGCGTGCCGTCCAACTGCGGGCCGCCAGGACATCGTGCCCGTGTCCTGGCGGCCCGCAGTGTTCGCACGGCCCCGCCATCCTGTGCAAAGACTGCCCGTTGACCTATTCGGCATCTGGACAGATCAGGACGACCCCGGTCCTCGGGAAGCCGGAGACCTCGACGCCGAGCCGTCCCGCTGACTCACCCCTTGCGCAGCTGCAGGTGCGGCCGGATCCAGCTGAACCTGGTCACAGCCGCAGGTGAACGGCCCGCACTGCCGACGAAGCCACATCACGTCCACCATCGGCAGGTCCCTGGTCTCGTTGCTCAGCGTGGCTCATCGATGAAGCGCGGTGCAGCACCTAGTACTCCAGCAGCGTTTCGCTATCTGGCCTGGTCAGAGGCGTCGTCCGGAGTGCAGTTGGCTGATGGCGTGTCAGGGGCGGTCTTGGCGGACCGCCCCTCCAACGAGTGCATCGAGCACTGTGTGGGCTGCGATCCGGGCAGCCTCCCA
>NZ_JBIAVS010000055.1:0-20679 GCF_042894545.1 Streptomyces sp. NPDC001530 | reverse complement strand
GACGCCCGTGCCGCGGCGACCGCGCGGTCGATGTCCGCCGGCTGCGCCTGCGCGGCCCGGCCGACCACGGACTGGTCGTGCGGCGAGGCGATGTCGAGCAGCTCCGGGTTGCTCGGCTCGATCCAGGAGCCTCCGATGAAGAGCCGGTCGTAGGTGATCATGTGCTTTCTCTCTTCCGGTGCTTTCGGCTCAGTCGTTCTTACCTGTCATCCAACTGCCACTTCAATGTAGCAATTCTCTTTGTTAGATGCACATAAGAGTGACCTCAAGGCTATGATTCTCTACATCCGAGATACTCTTAAGGAATGAGAGCCGACGCAACACTGACCTGGCAGGAACGCCGGATCGCCGACCTCGCCGCCGGCGGCCTGACCAACAAGGAGATCGGCGAACGCATGCACCTGTCACCACGCACCGCCAGCTCACACCTCTACCGCGTCTCCCCCAAGCTCGGCATCACCTCACGCGCCGCCCTGCGCGACGCACTGGCCAGGTTGGAGGGCGAACAGGGCATCTCAGTGCAGGACGTCGAGGAGCGCTCAGTCGACGGACTCCGCGCCTGACCGTCATATGACTGATGTGTCCGGTTTCGTTGCGGACGAGAGTATGTGCCGCCGGTCCCGCTCCTGGAGAGGGAGAGCCACGGATCTGCCGCCCATCCTCATCGGAGCCGCCATTCGTCACCGGTTTGACAGGTGACGATCGGTGTGCGAGGGTCATCGCGTCATGAACCGCGGTGATCTCGTACCGCCGATGTGAGCGGGAGGTTTCCCGGGCTCGGGCCGGTCACCGGAAACGCACGACGGAGGGCTTCACATGATCAACAGGCGTACCTTCAGCAAGGCCGTCGGCCTGGGCACCGGCGCGGCCGCGGTGTCCCTGTCCGGCCTGCAGACCAGCGCATCTGCCGCGACCGCCGCACACGAGCCGGGCGGCACCTCCATCCCCACCGTGCCCGCCATCACCCCGGGCACGCACACCGAGTTCGCCACGATCAAGCAGGTCAAGGCGGGTGTCCTGGACATCGGCTACGCCGAGGCCGGTCCCGCCCACGGCCCGGTCGTCCTCCTCCTGCACGGCTGGCCCTACGACATCCACAGCTTCGTCGACGTCGCCCCGCTCCTCGCCGACCAGGGGTACCGCGTCATCGTTCCCTACCTGCGCGGCCACGGCAGCACCCGTTTCCTGTCCCGCCGCACCCCCCGCACCGCCGAGCAGTCCGCCATCGCGCTGGACATCATCGCCCTGATGGACGCCCTCAAGATCCACAAGGCCGTCCTCGCCGGCTTCGACTGGGGCTCACGCACCGCCGACATCATCGCCGCCTTGTGGCCCGAGCGCGTCAAGGCCCTTGTCTCCACCAGCGGTTACCTCATCACCGACCGCAAGGCGCAGCTGGAGCCCGCTCTCCCGGCCGTGGAGCACAACTGGTGGTACCAGTGGTACTTCGCCACCGAGCGTGGCAAGAAGACCATGGAGAACGTCGACAAGCGCATCGCGCTGTGCCGCTACGTGTGGACACTCGTCTCCCCCAACTGGAACTTCGACGACGCCACCTACCAGCGCACCGCCCAGGCCTTCAAGAACCCCGACTACGCCGCCGTCGTCCTCTACAACTACCGCTGGCGCATCGGCCTCCTCGAGGGTGAACACCGCTACGACCGCTACGAGAAGCTGCTCGCGGCCCAGCCCCCCATCGGCGTTCCCACCGTCACCCTCGACGCGGCGCTCGACCCCTTCACCCCGGCCGGCGACGGCTCCTCCTACCGCGGCCACTTCACCGGCCCGTACCTGCACCGCACCGTCGCGGACATCGGCCACAACCTGCCACAGGAAGCGCCCACCGCCTTCGCCCAGGCCGTGGTCGACGCCGACCACCTCTAAGATCCGCCCCCCGACCCGGCGCCTCGCGCCGCGCCGGTCACGCCCAGGAGGAGTTCCAGATGCGCGAAGTCCAGTGGAACCGTCTGGCCGCCGCCGAGCCGCGTGCCCTCGCGGCGCGGGACGCCGTGGTGCTGCTGCCCATCGGGGCCACCGAGCAGCACGGCCCCCATCTGCCCACCGGCGTCGACGACTTCCTGGCCGCGGAGGTGTGCCGCCGGGCGGCGGTGCTGGCCGCCGAGCACACCGGTGGGTGGTGACGCCTTCCGTGCCGACGGGCCTGTCGGAGCACCACATGGCCTTCGGCGGCACCCTGACGCTCGGCCTGCCCACGTTGCACGCGCTGCTGCGTGACATCCGCTCCGTGTTCCGGGTGGGTTTCTCACGCATCCTGATCGTCAACGGGCACGGCGGGAACATGACCGCCCTCAACGCCCTCACGACGGAGCTGTCTGCGCCGATCGCGTTCGCCAGCTACTTCGGCGTCGGACGGGGGGTGGTGCGGGACACCCTGGAGACACAGGACGGCCTCATGCACGCGTGTGACGGGGAGACGTCCATGATGATGGCCGCCTTCCCCGAGCTGATCCGTACCGAGCACCTGGACGAGGCGCACGGGCCGCACATCACGCTGCCCGCGGAGTCCACCGAGCCGGTGTACATGGCCGTGCCCTCGACCGGATCACCGAGTCCGGGGTCGCGGGCGACGCCCGGGTGGCAAGCCCGGAGAAGGGCGAGCGGATGCTGTCCGGCTGTGCGGCGGCACTGGCGGACAGCATCCTGCGGGACCCGTGGGCAAAATAGCGCAACCCGGCCTACGTGGTCCTCAGCGGCACACGTGTGCGCGGCCGGTAAGGGCGTCGCCCTTCCCGGCCGCGCCGGTGTTCAGGACTCGCCGCGCCTGGGCAGGCGCCAGTTCGGCCGCGGGAAATGGCAGGTGTAGCCGTCCGGGTAGCGCTGCAGGTAGTCCTGGTGCTCCGGCTCGGCCTCCCAGAACGGGCCGGCCGGCACCACCTCGGTCACCACCGGCCCCGGCCACAGCCCGGACGCGTCGACGTCGGCGATGGCGTCCTGCGCGACGCGACGCTGCTCGTCGTCGAGGTAGAAGATGGCGGAGCGGTAGCTGAGGCCGATGTCGTTGCCCTGCCGGTTCCTCGTGGTCGGGTCGTGGATCTGGAAGAAGTACTCCAGGATCGTGCGGTAGTCGGTGATCGTGGGATCAAAGGTGATCTCGATCGACTCCGCGTGTTTCCCGTGGTCGCGATAGGTGGGCTCGGGCTTGTCGTCGTCGCCGCTGTAGCCCACCCGGGTGCGCACCACACCGGGCAGCGCCCGGATCAGCTCCTGCATGCCCCAGAAGCAGCCACCCGCCAGCAGCGCCTTCTCCTCGGCATCGCTCATGGCACCTCACCTTTCTGTCCGCGTCTGTCCGCGCAGGCTCCAGGCTCGCACGTCGGCCCGGAAAACCGTTCGTCACCACCTTGACAGGTGACGGATCGGATGGCAAATTCATCACCAGCCAGGGCGGTGACGGAGGCCGATAGGCCGCCCCGCCCCATATTCCGAGAAAAGAACCTGAGAGGGGTTTGTCGTGGTGAGCATCAAGGGTGGACGCAAGCAACTGGCAATGGGTGCGGTCTCCACGGTCACGGCGGGGCTCGCGCTCGGTGCGTTCGCCCTCAGCGGCACCGCCGACGGCGCGACCAGGACCGCCGAGGCCGCCGACGCCGGCCGACCCGCCAAGCCGACCATCGTCCTGGAGCACGGCGCCTTCGCCGACGGCTCCAGCTGGAACGGCGTCATCTCCCGGCTGCGCGCCGACGGCTACCCGGTCGTCGCCGCCGCCAACCCGCTGCGCGGCCCGGCCTCCGACGCCGCCGCCCTGCGCACGGTCCTCGACCACGTCAAGGGCCCGAAGATCCTCGTCGGCCACTCCTACGGCGGCAACGTCATCAGCCAGGCCGCCACCGACGACCGCGACGTCAAGGCCCTGGTCTACGTCGCCGCCTTCCTGCCCGCCCCCGGCGAGAGCGCCCTGGAGCTGACCAACAAGTACCCGGGCTCCACCCTCCCCGACGCCCTGGACCCGGTCACCTACCAGCAGGCCGACGGCTCCACCGCCACCGACCTGTACATCCAGCAGGACAAGTTCCGGCACCAGTTCGCCGCCGACGTGCCCGCCCAGCAGGCCGCCCTGATGGCCGCCGAGCAGCGTCCCATCGCCCAGGCCGCCCTGGAGGAGAAGGCCACCACCGCGGCCTGGAAGACCAAGCCCAGCTGGGACATCGTCACCACCCGCGATCTCAACATCCCCGCCGCCGTCCAGCGGTTCATGGCCAAGCGCGCGCACGCGCACACCACCGAGGTCGCCGCCTCCCACTCGGTCGCCGTCTCCCACCCCCACCTGGTGGCCGACGTGATCGAGCGGGCCGCCCACGCCACCGTCCGCTGACCTCCCTCGAAGGACGGCGGGACTCCAGGTTCCGCCGTCCTCGGGACATCACCTGGCACACCTCACACGTATGCCATCCGCAGGAGAATCGACGCCATGACCTCACACTCCGACCCCCGTGCGCTCGGTGCCTTTCTCAGGGTCCGTCGGGCGCAGCTGGATCCGCTCGAGTGCGGCCTGCCCGAGACGGACTCCGCGCGCAAGGTCACGGGACTGCGCCGCGAGGAGGTCGCCCGGCTCGCCGCGATCAGCGTGGACTACTACACCCGCCTCGAACAGGGCCGCGTCCGCGCCTCCGCCCCCGTCCTCACCACCCTGGCCCGCGCCCTACGCCTCGACGACGACCAGCAGAAGTACCTCTACGAACTCGCCGGCCGAACCGACGTGCACCCACGCCGCCGGCCCGTCCAACGCGTACGCCCCGCCATGCGACGCCTGCTCGCCCAGCTCACCCACACACCCGCCCTCGTCCTCGGCAAACGCCTGGACATCCTGGCCTGGAACCCCGCCGCCGCAGCCCTCTACACCGACTTCGCCGCCGTCCCGGCCGGCCGGCGCAACTACCTGCGCCTGATGTTCACCGACCCCGCGATCCGGGCGATGCACCGGGAGTGGGCCCATGACGCCCGGGACGCCGTCGCCGCTTTGCGCATGGAGGCTGCGGCCGACCCCGACGACCCGGACCTCGCCCGCCTCGTCGGCGAACTGACCATCCAGGACACCGACTTCCGCACCTGGTGGGCCGAACACCGCGTCAACAGCGCGACCTACGGCACCAAGCACTACCACCATCCCCTGGTCGGCGACCTCACCCTCGACTGCGACACCTGGGCCGGCTCCGACGGCTCTGGACAACGCCTGATGGTCCTGACCGCCGAACCCGGCAGCCCCTCCCACGACGCCCTGCGCATCCTCACCTCCTGGACCGCCGAGCGGGTGGAGCCCGGCCAGGCGAAGGACAGGACACCGTGACCGCCTGCGCGCCGGAGGAGCCCGGCGCGCTCGACCGTCGTGCGTCCGGCCGGGGTGCTCAGTGGCCCGACCGCGTACCGGGCATGTGAACCCGCACACCGTCCCCTCTCGTGCTCTTAGGGAAGGGGGAGAAGAGGTGGCACATGCTCGCGTACGACATCCAGGGCAGCGGCCCCGGCCTGGTGCTCCTGCCCGGTATCGGGGGCACCGCGGCCGACATCTGGGAGGCGCTGCTCGCCGACCTCGCGGCCGAGCACACCGTCGTGCTTCCCGACCTCCCCGGATCGGGTCGCAGTCCGCTGCCCGCCGGCCTGCTGGAGGCAAGTGCCGTGGCCGACCAGGTGGTGGCCACGGCGCACAGGGCCGGGCTGAACGACTTCGTGATCGCCGGAACCTCGCTCGGCGCGGCCGTCGCGGTCAAGGTCGCCGCCCGCCATCCCGACCGGGTCCGCGGCCTGTTCACCCTCTGCGGCTTCGCCCGGCCCCGCACCACGCTGTGGCTCGGTCTGGAGGTGTGGGCGTCGTTGCACGTCGGCGACGACGACGAGCTGGGCACCTTCCTGACCTCGCTGTTCTTCTCCGAGGACTATCTGGACGCACGCACACCGGAAGTAGCCCGACAGCTCACCGCCCGGTTGGTGGCGTCCGCGGCCGGCACCGCCCAGCAGATCGCCTTCGCCCTGGGCATCGACGTCCGCGGCGACCTCCCCGCCGTCACCGCCCCCACCCTGGTCGTCGCGGCCGCGGGAGACCGGTTCGTGGATCCGGAGCACTCGGTAGAACTCGCGAATGGCATAGCCGGCGCTCGTCTGGCCGCGGTCAAGGGCGGACACGCGGCGGCCTGCGAGGAGCCGGGGCGGACGCTGGAGATCCTCACCGGATTCCTGCGTGACGTCGTCCATCGGGCCCACCCCGGGGTCTCCCCCACCGACGCCGTCAGGTGGCCGGCGGGGCCCGGGCCACGGCGCCTGCCGACCGTTCCGGCTCCCCGCCATTCCCACGAACGTTGACCCTCCACAGGAATCCGCCAAGCTCATGCGCGTACATTTCGTCGTCCACGAAGCGTTCGAGGCTCCCGGGGCCGCGAGGTCGACGCCTTCCTCCGACGCGCCACCGACGAAGGCCTCCTGCGCCCTGGTCTCCCGGAGGGATGGGCAAGCGCGCTGCTGCCTCAGCTCATGCACCTCGTATCCCGGCAGCTGCCCGAACTGAGCCCCGGGCAGGCAGCGGACGTGGTCGTCGACACCCTGCTGAACGGCCTCGGAACGTCCTGACACACCGACGGCCCTCGGGAACACATGTGTCCAGGTGTTCCCGAGGGCCGTCGGGCTGATGAACCGATCGCCGTCAGGCGTGGCGGACTCCTTCGAGGAAGCGGCCTGCCAGGTCGACGCGTTCGGCGAGGGTGGCGGGGGTCTGCCCGAAGTCCACGAACAGTTCGTGCACGCCTGCCTCGGCGGCGGCCCGCGCGTAGCCGGTTTACTGGGCGAGGGTGCCCGCCCGGGGCATCCGGTCCGGGTCTGTCTTGGTGTCGGTGAGCCGGGGATTGACGCGCAGCGCCATGCGCAGGGTAGCCGGGTCGCGTTCCGCCTCCACCGCCGCCTTCTGGATGACGTCCCACATGCCCATCAGGTGCGGGAGCGGCATCGCCACGGGCAGCCAGCCGCCGAACCGCCGGCCGATGCGGCGCAGTCCGCCGGGGGTGAACGCCGCGAGCAGCATGGGGTCCGGGCCGCCGGCACGGCTTGAGGCCCACCACGGTCTCCGGGATGGTGAACAGCGGCCCCTCGTGCGCGAACACGTCGTTGGCCCAGTACTCCTCCAGGACGTCCAGGGTTTCGTCGAGCCGTGCGCCGCGGCCCTTCCAGGGCACGGAGACCGCGGTGTACTCGTCGGGCATCCAGCCCAGGCCGAGGCACACGATCAGCCGCCCCTGGCTGAGGAGGTCGAGGGTGGTCAGGGAGCGGGCCAGCATGATCGGCGGCAGCCACAGCCCGTTCAGCTGGTCGTGCCCAGGTGGACCCGTGTCGTGTGGGCCGCGGCGAACGTCAGGGCGACCAGGGGGTCCATGTGGTTCTCGTAGGCGCGCGGCATCTCGCCGTCGCCGCTCGGGTAGGGGGCGCCCGGCACGTGTGGGGCAAGGACGCGGTCTCCCGTCCGCAGGGAGTCGTATCCCATGTCCTCCGCGGTCCGGCAGACGCGCAGGATGCCCTCCGGCCGGGCGTCGGGACCGAAGGTCGGCAGGGCCAGGCCCCGTCGCACAGGTGTCTCCTTAGGTGGTGACCCGATCCGGGTCCTTGTCGTCCGTCAGCGGGATGCCGAGCAGGGTTTCCAGCGCGGCGACCGTCCGGGCAGGCTCCACGGCGTGGACGGTGGCGAATCCCAGCTCCGCCGCAGGCAGCAGGTGCTGCTCGGTGTCGTCCACGAACACGCAGTCCTCGGCCGTCAGGCCGAGTTCGCCGAGCACGAGCCGGAAGATCTCCGGTTCGGGCTTGCGCGTCCCGTGGACCTCCGACAGCACCAGGGCGTCGTAGCGCTCCTCGACCTCGTAGCCGTCGTACAGGTTCCAGGGGGTCAGGCCGACGGAGTTCGAGAGGATGCCGACCTCGACGCCCGCCCGGCGGGCTGCGGCGGCCGCGGCGATCACCGAGGTCTCGGGGCGCAGGTCGGCGAAGATACGGCCCATCAGGTTGCCCGGCGGGACACCGAGAAGCCTGGCGGCCGCTTCGTTCCACTGGGTCTGGGTGAGCGTGCCACGCTCCAGTTCCTCGGTGAGCCGGATTCCCTCGGGGTCGAGGTAGAGGGTGAGCAGAGTCCCCTCGGCCAGTCCCTCGCGCTTCTCGAAGGCGAGCGCGGCGGGCAGCAGAGGGGTTGTCAGCACACCACCGAAGTCGAGGACGAGGCCCTTGCGGTGCTGAGTCATGCTCACACCTTAGAAGGCCGCCGGGACCGGCTTTCCATCAGGTCGTCATGTTTCTCGCCGGTCAGGCACATGTGCGAGCGGCACATGTGTGTGCACTCCCGGGGTGGGCTCCTACGTTGTCCCAGTGAAGGGTTCTCCGCCGCCCCGGCGACGGTGGCGGAGAACCCAGTCCCTCGGACCCGCTCCGGATGCCTTCCTTGTCTCAGGAGCCGGAGCGGAAGCGGCGCCCGCCCGACGTGCACGCAGGGTCGGACGTGACATGTCGGCGCGGGGGCCGCGCGCCCTCTCCCGTCCCAGTGCGCGGTCAGTTCTTCAGCCGGTGCGGGTGCGCGGGGTACACCCCCAGAATGCGCACCTCGGTGGAGAAGAAGCGCAGCTCGTGCAGGGCGAGGGCGACGCGCTCGTCGTCGGGGTGTCCCTCGATCTCGACGTAGAAGCGGCTGGCGTTGAGGCCGGCGCCGATCTGGTAGCTCTCGATCTTGGTGAGGTTCACGCCGCTGCTGGCGAAGCCGCCGAGCGCCTTGTACAGCGCGCTGGGGATGTTGCGCACGGAGAAGAACAGGCTCGTCATCGTCGGCTCCCCGGTGTGCGGGGCCAGGGCGGCGTCCCGGGAGAGGACGACGAACCGTGTGGTGTTGTCCGGGTCGTCCTCGACCTCGGAGCGCAGCACGTCGAGGCCGTAGAGCTCGGCCGCGGCGGGCGGGGCGAGCGCCGCGTGCCGCGGGTCGCCCAGTTCGGCCACCTCACGCGCCGCTCCGGCCGTGTCGTCCTGACGAGGGTGCGCCAGCCGCCCTCCCGCAGCACCTTGCGGCACTGTCCCAGCGCGTGCACGTGACTGCGTACGCACTCCACCTGGTCCGGCGTCGCGCCGGGCACCCCCATCAGGTCGAAGCGGATGGCGAGGAAGTACTCGGCGATGATGAACAGCCCCGACTCCGGCAGCAGGTGGTGCACGTCGGCGACGCGTCCGGCCGCGGAGTTGTCGACCGGGATCACGGCGACGTCGGCGGCGCCGAGCGTCACGGCGTCCAGGGCCTGCTCGAAGCTCGTGCAGGCCAGCTCGTCGCCCTCGGGGTACAGGGCGCGCGCGGCGGTTGCCGAGTTGGATCCGGGTTCACCCTGATATGCGGCGGTCGTCACCGTGTTCAGCCTTCCTGGGGGAGGTCCTGTCGTGGGGCAGCAGAAGCTCCGTCGCGTACCGCACCTGCTGAAGTATCGGTGAAACGGCCTCGATCAGGCTCACCAGGGTGTGTCGACCGGTGCTCCCGCCCGACGCCAACGCGTGTTGGTACGCCGCGGCGACGGGCCGAGTGGTTCATGTGTTCCTCCTGATGGCTCGGGGTGTCGGCCCCGACACACGTCTCGCAGCAGAAGGTACACACCCCGGAGCGCGCGTCCGGCGAGCCCGGTATTCGGAAGGATGGCCGTACAACAAGAACTTTTTCAGCCATACCGGATGACGAAATCCCCCGGAGGCATCTAGTCTTCTGCGTGAGGTGTGAGGGGGACGCACCGAGCATGTGACGGGCTGGCCGGCGGCCGCGCTGTCACATACGCGGCCGCCCGACATGTGGCTGCCGGAAACGCACCACCCTCGAGGTCCGGGCGGCGAGGCACGACGACGTACCCTCGCCATTGCGCCCGGCGCGATCCGTGCGCACGGACGCGAGAGCGTTCGGGGTGAAGGGAGTGGGGGATGGTGGAGTCAATGGTCGGGACCATGGTCGGCCGCGAAAGCGAGCAGGAGGTACTGTCGGCGTTCGTGGCGGCCTCCGGAGGGCGGGCTCTCGTCCTGCGCGGTGACACTGGCGTCGGCAAGAGTGCCCTGCTGGACCACGTCGCCGAACTCGCGACGGCCGAGAGACACAGGGTGATCAGGGCGGCCGGTGTCGAGGCCGAGTCGGAGCTGCCGTTCGCCGGCCTGCATCAGTTCCTGTATCCGCTGCTCACCTACATCGACCGGCTGGACGACACCCACCGGGGGGTCTTCGACGTCGTCTTCGGCCGGGGCGAGGGCGCACCCCCCTCAGTCATGACGCTCGGGATCGCCGTCCTCGACCTGCTCTCCCTCGCGGCGTCGCAGCAACCCCTCCTGCTGGTGCTCGACGACGGCCAGTGGCTCGACACCTCCAGCACCGAGGTGTGCGGTTTCGTGGGGCGCCGGTTGACCGGCAGCTCGGTGAGGCTCGTCGTCGGCCTGCGCTCCGACGTGCCCTCGGGCTTCGACACGGCCGCGCTACCCGAACTGTCGGTGACCACGCTGTCGGAGAAGGCTTCCGAGCAGCTGCTGGACAGGCACCATCCCGGTCTCGACCCCCGGATCCGGCGTCTGGTCCTGGACGAGGCTCAGGGGAATCCGCTGGCCCTGCTGGAACTGCCGCCGTACGTGCGCAGCAATCGGACCGGACGCACTCCCGAGGAGCTGTTCGGGTACACCGGCATCCCGCTCCCCCTGCGTCTGCAGCACGTGTACGGCGCCCGTATCGAGGCTCTCGGCGCCGCCGTGCGCGCGGAGCTGCTGCGCGGCGCTCTGGACGGCGTCGGTGCCGGTACGTCGGCCGGCCGCGCGAGGAGCACGCGCTACCGCATGCTGGAGGCCGACGAGGCAGCGGCCTGCGGCCTGCTGGACATCGATCCGCTCAGCGGCGACTTCGTCTTCCGGCATCCTCTGGTGCGTTCGACCGTCGTCCAGAAGGCAACGCCCAACGAACGGCGCGCGGCACACGCCGTGCTCGCCCGGGTGCACCGTGACGATCTGGAACGGCGGGCCACGCATCTGGCGGCCTCGACGGTCGACCCCGACGAGCAGGTCGCGGCCGCGCTGGAGGCGGCCGCGGACCTGGCGACCCGGCGGGGCGGCGCGCTGGCCGCCGTGGCGTGGCTGACCCGGGCCGCGGAGCTGAGCGAGAGTCACGAGGACCGCTCCCGACGGCTGGGCGACGCGGCGTTCATCGCCGGGCACTCCGGCCAGCTGGACCAGGCCCGGCGACTGGTCCGCTCCGACACCACATCCGGCCGGAACGAGTCCCCGGCCTCGGTGGTGACGTCGGCGTACGCCGCACTGTACGAGGACGGCGACGTGCGGTCCTCGCAACGGCAGGTCGTCGCCGCGATCGAGAACATACGGGGCAGCGGGGTGCGGGAGCCGAACGAGGTGCTCACGCGACTGGTCAACCTGCTGCTGGCCATCAACCAGTACGCGGGTGACGACGCCTCATGGGAGCGGACCCATCGGCTCCTGGAGTCCCTGGGCGACCTGGTGCCCTCCCGCTCCCGCATCTACGAGGACGCCTGGGGCGACGTGGTGCTGCGTGGCACCGGTGCACAGGAGCGGGTGGAGCGCGCCTTCGCCGACCTGGGCGACCTCAAACCGTGGGACATCACCCGGCTGGCAGCCGCCGCCTACCACGTGGACACCCTCAGCCAGTACCGGCCGCATCTCCAGCGCACCGTGGACCGCGAGGTGGAGACCGGGGCCATGTCCATCGGCATGACCATGCTGCACCTGATCATGCTCGACCAGATCGCCGTCGGTGAGTGGGCCGAGGCCGAGCGCACCGGGACGCGTTGCCTGGAGCTGGCGTCCTCCCATCGGAACGCGCTCTTCGCCCACCACGCGCGAGCGTATCTGGGTCTGCTGGCCGCGCTGCGCGGCGAGGTCGAACGCGCCCGCGAACTGCAAGCCACGGTCGACGCCTGGGCCCGCCCCCGCGGCGTCGGCTTCCTCACCCAGATCACCGACGCCATCGGCACCACCGCCGCCCTCACCGAAGGCGACTACGAAGCCGCCTACCTCCACGCCATCGGCATCACACCCCCCGGCACCTTCCACCCCTACGCCCACCAAGCCCCCCGCACCCTCCTCGACCTCGTCGAAGCAGCCCTCCACACCGGCCGCACCGAACAAGCCCGCACCCACGCCCTCGCCGCCCACAAAGCAAACCTCCCCGACATCTCCCCCCGCCTCGCCCTCATCACCTACGGCGCCCTCGCCATGACCACCACCGACCCCACCGAAGCCGAAACCCTCTACCACCACGCCGAAACCCACCCCGCCGCCCCCCACTTCCCCCACGAACTCGCCCGCATCCGCCTCGCCCACGGCATCCGCCAACGCCACACCCAAGGACCCAAAGCGGCACGGCATTCGCTGACCCTGGCCACGGAGACCTTCGAGCGACTGGGCGCGCCCACCTGGACCGAACGCGCCCGGGCCGAGCTCCGCGCCGCGGGTGCGTCCACTCTCGTCTCCTCGGCGCACCTGGCGGCACTGACCTGGCAGGAACGCCGGATCGCCGACCTCGCCGCCGGCGGCCTGACCAACAAGGAGATCGGCGAACGCATGCACCTGTCACCACGCACCGTCAGCTCACACCTCTACCGCGTCTTCCCCAAGCTCGGCATCACCTCACGCGCCGCCCTGCGCGACGCACTGGGCAAGATCCCCGGCGACCAGAACGTGTGACTGCGGCACGCCGAGCCCCTATGCGAGGTACGCGCGGAGGCCACGTTCGTCCAGCCAGCCGAGCACGTAGTCGGCGACGAATCTCCATCCGCTGTCGATGACCAGGGAGTGGGCGCGGTCCGCGAACTGCTTCAGATCGGTCACGGCCGTGGAGTCGCCGTACTGCTTGTACACCGCGCGCGTGACGGCGTCGGGCACCAGCAGGTCCTCCTGCCCGGAGATCAGCAGGAGCGGGCCGCGGTCCGTGTTGCCGACATCCACCACGGCACGCGGGCTACGCACCCCGAGGTCGGCGAGCAGACGGCGGGGCGCCGGTACGACGTAGCGCTCGAAGAGCCGGTGGGCCTCCTCCGCCGCGACGGTGTTCGCGAAGGCGTGGTGGAACTGCTCCGGAGACAGGGACACCAGCTGTTCGGCGGTGTCGGCCTGGCCAGGGGTCCACAAGCTGGCCGGGGAGGCGGGCAGTGGGATGTCGTTGATCGGGGCGGGTGCGATGGCCACCGCGGCTCGGCCGATGTTGGCGCCGATGAGATGCTGCGCGATGAGGCCGCCGACCGAGTGGCCGACGATCACCGGCGCGGTTTCAAACGAACGTACGATCTCTGCGTAGTGGTCCGTCAGCACGTCCAGGCCGATGCCCGCGAGCGTCTCGGAGGACTTGCGCATCTCCCAGGCCGCGGCCGCCTCCCCCGGCCAGCCTGGCGTGAACGCGAGGAACCCCCGGCTGGCGAAGCGCTCCGCCCATGACTCCCAGGACAGCGCGTGCAGCCAGGTGCCATGGATGAAGACGACGGGAGTGTGGTTCACGGCTGGCCCCTCCGAGCATGACGATCACCCCGCACTGGCACGCGGGCGACCGTTTCAGGATCGTTCAGGCACAGGTCAGGGGCGACAGTCGAATGACTTAATGTTGAACGCCCGCGGCGCCCGCGGGGCCGCGGGGGCCGAGCGCCCCGGGAAGGCCGCCGGACAGGGCCGCCCCGATGCGGACAGAGGTCCGCCTGGCGGGCGTCCGTCACCGCCATCACCGTCGAAGTCGGCGACGTTGGACGGTCAAGTTACTTATGTACGACGCTCCCTCGGGGACGAGAGTGGGTCGGGCCAGCTTTCGCCAGAGAGAAGGATCCACTCGTCATGAGCGGCAACCGACCCGGTGTACAGGCCCGTCGAACGGCGCCGAAGGGCCGTCCTGAGCTGATCTTGGACATCGAGCGCGTGCTGGACGTCTCCGCCCGGCAGGCCATCAGGGCGGAGTTCCGGTTCGACCCCAAGGCCCCCTTGGACGTGTGCGTGGAGCTCCTCATCGAGGGCGGCCCGCGTGTCCTGTGGCGGATCGGCCGCGACCTCCTCCAGCAGGGGCTGTACTCGGCGAGCGGCCTCGGTGACGTCCAGATGTGGCCGTCCCCCTCCGAGGCCCGGGCCACCGCGTGGCTTCAGCTGACCTCCAGGGACATGGCGGCCCTGTTCGAGCTGCCCGTGCCCCCGCTGGCGGAGTGGCTGGAGTACACCTATGAGCTCGTTCCCGCCGGTTGCGAACTCGCCGCGATCGACTGGGACGCCGCCACCGCGGACCTGTTCCAGGGGCCCAGGGCGCACTCGGACTGATCACGAGGACCCCGCCGAGCGGTCCCCGAGCGGGCGCCGGGCCGCGATCAGAACGGGGCCGCCCGGAACCGTGGGAAAGGTCCTCCTCTCCCCCAACCCGAGCGCTTCGAACTCCTCACTCATGCGCGCCGTGTCGAAGGCGTTGCCGCCGCCGCGCACCGCGGTCCACCGCCCGACGGAGCGGCGCAGCGCGTCATCGGCGACGGGGTTGGTCCCCGCCACCAGCCACGCCCCCGGCGCCAGGGCCTCGACGAGCCGGGGCAGAGCGGCCCGCAGCAGCTCTTCCGACAAGAACGGCGCCGGCAACCAGATCAGCTGGTAGATCCCCGTTTCCGACACATCCGCCGCATCCTGGTGGCGCAGGGACACCCGGGCGGCCACCGCCGGATCCGCGACGCTCAGCTCCGCCCGCGCCAGACCCAGCGCCCGCTCCAGTACGTCGATGCCCTCCACCCGCGCCTCGGGGAAGCCCTGGGCCAGCGACAAGGCCAGCGCGCCGACGCCGGTGCCCACGTCGAGGATGCGGCTGCCCTCGACTGCCAGCCGCTCGGCGCACCCGGCAAGCCGCGGAACAACCTTCGCGGCGAGCGCGTGGCCGGTCGCGGCGGAGGCCCGTCCCTGGCTGAGCAGCACCTCATCGGTCTGCGCTCCCCAACCACCGTGCGGTGTACCGGCCACGTCGGAGGCGGCGGCCGAGACGGCCTGCCGCAGCGAGCTGAGCTTCGCCTCCGCCGCGCTGCGCGCCGTCGCCGCGTCCGCCTGGACCAGCGAAGGGTGGACGACGAATCCGTCGGGGCCGCGACGGACCAGGCCCACGCTCTCCAGGACCGCGGTGCGCTGCGGATCGCACGCGAGCACCTCCGCTAGGGGCGCCGACAGCGCCTGCCGCTGGGTGCTCACGATCGCGGCCATGGCCCATGCGGCGGCCTCGAGAACGGCCACGGGGTTCTCGCCGAGGGGCAGAGCGAGGCTCGTGGAAGGGGCGGCGGGTTCGGGCGATGCGGACATGGAGCCTCCGGAGGAGCGCCGCTACGACATACGTGTCGCGCTGGTACGCACACATGCTGCCATAGAAAGGTGTGAGTTGCGCATCCCCGAGACCCACATCGACAGCGGCTGCCACATGCCGGGCGACATGTTCACACCGCACGTCGGGCATCGGGCCACGAGACGGCGGTCACGGCGGTGGCCGCGGTGACGGCGGCCAGACGTTCGTAGTCGAGCGTTTTCGGCAGGTCCGTCGCCCGGTGGTAGGCGGATTGCGGAAGTTCGCGGTGTCCGTGAGCATCAGCGCGGGGATCCCGCGGTTCCAGAACGGCGCGTGGTCGCTGCGCCCCAGGTGGCCCGCGGGCGGTGCCGCCAGTCCAGTCCGATGAGCAGGCCCAGCAGGCCGTCGGGGCGCGGATCCCGCAGCAGCTCCTCCGTCGGCGCCGACTGGCGGACCAACCCTGCCACCCAGATCAAGTGGGGCCTCAACTATATGAACAGCGTCTACGACAGCCCCTGTGGCGCCTGGGCGTTCTGGCAGGCCAACCACTGGTACTGAGACCCCGACCTTTCCCGGCACACGTACCTCGACGCCACACACAGCGCCCTCTGCGGCGTCACGGCCGGCATGTGCCTCGAAGCGGTTAGGGTCGGAAGAAGAAGACAGGTGTCGTGGCCGGGAGGACGAGGTATGAGCGGGATACGGGAAGACGCCGGGCCGGCGGAGGACGCGGCACTGACACGGGCCGCGCAGGCGGGTGACGTATCGGCCCTGGCCCTGCTGCTGGAGCGGCACCGGCCCGGAATGCGTGCAGTGGCGGTCAGCCTGCTGGGACCGGGCCCGGACGTGGACGACGTCATGCAGGAAGCGGCGCTGGTGGCGCTGCGCCGGATCGTGGACGTGCGCGATCCGACAGCCGTGGGGCCATGGCTGCGCATGGTCGTACGCAACAGCTGCCGCACGCTGCTGCGCGCCTCCCGACGTGTCGAGCCGATGGAGTCGGTGCCGCACCCGTCGGACGGCGCCACGCCCGAGCAGGTCCTGCAGAGCCACGCGCTGCGGGACTGGATCTGGGGGGCCGTCGAGGCGTTGTCCCCGACCCTGCGACTGCCGCTCGTCCTGCGCTACTTCTCCACCGGGATCACCTCGTACCAGCAGATAGCCGAAGCCTGCTCGGTTCCCGTCACCACCGTGCGCAGCCGGCTGAGCCAGGCACGCGGCGCCCTCGCCCAGGCCCTCTCCGCCACCGCGGCCACGGCGCACGAGGACGCGACACGCCGTACCGAAGCCAGCTGGCAGGAGGCGTACGAGACACTCGCGGCCGCCGAGCGCGGCGCGTTCGGCAAGGTGGTCAAGGACCGCTACTCCCCCGGGGTCTCACTGCTGACCGGGGGCCGGCGGCTCGGCGGCGTCGACCTTCTGCTGGCGGGAAATGGACTGGGACCTTTCGGCGGGTGTGCGCCAGCGGCCCCTGCACGTGGTGGCCGGCCGGTCCCTGGTCGTCTGGGAGATGGAACTGATCAACCCGTCTGACGACCCGGACCACTGCCCGCCTGGTGTCGCCTGGATCATGTCGCTGGACGGCAGCCGCTTCGACCGGGTCTCCCTCCATCACGCCTCACGCCCCGAGGCAACCCCCGCTCCTGCCGCGGTCTGAGTCCACGGCCCGCCGTATCGCCCGGGCTACGTGACGCAGATCACATTCCGGCGATAGGACTTCTCGGCTCCCGGCGCATCTTGTCGGTGTCCCAGACACATGCAGACCGTGGAGATCCCGATGAACACACCCATCGCACACACCGACGGCGCCGGCCCCCCTCTCGCCCGGAACCCACTCGTACCAGACGGGCGGAATCGTCCAGCGTTATCACGTCCACGGCAGCGGCCCGGTGTGCGTGGCGCACTCCGGCGGTCCCGGCATCTTCTGGGACTACCTGCGCATGCCCGCCCTCGAAGAGCACCTGACGATGGTCTACGTCGAGCCCGTCGGCACCGCCGAGGACAGCCGTCTTCCCTCCCACCCGCACGGTTACACCCGGGAGAGGTACAGCCGTTTCCTGCAGGTGCTGATCAGTCGGCTCGGTGTGCCCAAGGTGCACCTGCTGGGGCATTCGCACGGCGCGTTCGTGGCCGCCCACCACGCCGTGCACCGCCCCGAGCAGCTGGCGGGCGTCGTGCTGTACGAGGGCGCGCCCGTGACCGGTCCCGAGCACGGCGCGGAGGCGGGCCGCAGGGTGGAGGCGTTCGCCGCGAAGCACGCCGGCCACCCCGGGCTGCCCGATGTGCTGGCCGCGTTCGGCGCGATGTCCAGCATCTCCAGCGACGAGCAGACCGTGGCGGTCGCCCGCGGTGTTCTGCCGTCGTACTTCGCCGACTACTGGGGCAACGAGGAGCGGCTGGCCCCCTTCCGGGACGCGGTCCGCGCCACGTACATCTCAGGCCTGGACGAGTACCTCGTACCTGAGGTCATCGACGATCGCGCCGCTCTCAAGGGACTGGAGCCGCGGGCTCTGGTCGTCGTGGGCCGGCACGACGTGATCTGCGGGCCTCGCTGGGCGCTCGAACTCGACGAGCTGATCCCCGACTCGCAGCTGCTGGTGCTGGAGAACAGCGGGCACATGGGACACATCGAGGAGCCCGAGCTGTTCGCGGGTGCGGTCCGTGACTTCGTCCTTCGGACCACGGCCGCGCGGGACGGCGCAGTGTAGGCAGCCAGAGGCACCTGACGACGTGCGTCGGCCCTCTTCGGGCCGACGCATGTGAACCTGGTTCGGGGCCCGTCGTCGTAGTAATGGAGAGCTGTCCGCACGCCCTGCATGGACGATCCCGTGATGTGCCGTGCCGGGGAACAGCTCGGAAAGGCACCGCGCGGCAATCGTGCGGTTGAGCTACGACGTTGGATCACGAGAGGCCGGTGGCAGAGCGGGGACAGACATCTGGTGGAACTTCGTGCCGGCGTGCGATGACTGCAATCGACGGAAGAAGGGGAGCACAGCGACTGGCACGGACCGGGCCGCCCGCAACTGGTACCGCAAGCACTGCATCAGGGGCCACAGGCACCGCTGCTATCCGGTGGACTGGACGGCGGAGGAGCAGGCCCGACCCGTGTTCGACCAGGAAAGCTCGTTGGATACGACAACGGCTCCTTAACGCCTGACGTCGTAAATGAGGTTGGTGAGGGTCTCGACGGCGGGCCTCCAGCTGTGCAGACCCACCTCAGCGGCAATCGCTTCGAGAGCGTCCTGACCCGGATGATTACCGAGCGCGTGAGGGCCGTCCTGCGCCATGGCTGCCGGCAGACAGAGAACAGCTGAGGTGGAGGCGAAGGACCGGCCGATCGGGTGGATGTTCTCCCCGGGCTCAGCCGACACGTTTGGCTCGACAACAAGACAGCTTCCGTCGTCTGCGAGGACCTCTTCCGCACCCCGGAGTGCTGCACCGGGATCACCGAGATCATGGAGGCAATCGAAGAACGTGATGAGATCGTAGTCGCCACCGGGCAAGTCCTGCGCAGCGGTGACCTCGAACGTCACACGATCACCGAGGCCCTCCTCCTCAGCCAGCTTTTGGGCTGCTTCGATGGAGGGCTCGTGGAAGTCGAAGCCATGAAAGCGAGACTGCGGAAATGCCTTGGCCATGATCACTGTCGAGTGGCCGAAGCCGCACCCCACATCGGCGACCGAGGCGCCTCGCCGAAGCTTGGTCTCCACACCCTCCATGGCGGGCTTACCGGAGTGGTGGCGGCGTGAGTAGGCGCCGGCGACCTGCGCCGCCAGCCACGCTGGCGGCCGCGCAGCTGGCCAGCTGCTGAAGACGGCCGACGGCAGGCAGTTGTAGCGGGTGGTCTCCGGGTAGTTCCCCGACCGTAGAGAACGGTCCCAGTCCCGCAGGAACCCCGACCAGGTCTTCGACAGACCTGCAGTGATCTTGCTCAGGTCCAAGAGCGGCATCTTCGCCGGACTCCGAGTAAAGGTGCCGATGAGCGGCATGCTCAACCTCGAAGCCGGACACGATCCACACGACAAAGGGCCCCCACAGGCTCTCGCCTGCGAAGACCCTTCGCACCGTCGGGACGACAGGATTTGAACCTGCGACCCCTTGACCCCCAGTTATGTGGGGTCTGAGCGGCGTGCGACGGGTCGTTCTTCGAGGTCACTGTCGAGCGTACTCGGCCGAGTAAAGGAGTCTGTGCGTCCTGGCTTCCGCCGGGCAGCTTCGTCGTCTCCTCACAGCACCTCCGCTGAACAAAGCGAGCCCGTCCGCTACGGGTTCCGGCTCTTGCGTCGACGCGCCTCCGCCGAGAGCCGGGCAAGTCGGAGCATGTACGCGGTCCTTGCGCTCTGCGCCATCTGCTCGCGGACCTCCTGTGGCAGCTTTCCTTCGGGATCCACCTGACGTTCAAATCGGTCGAGGAACGCCTTGGTGCCCGGTGCCGTGCGCGCGGCTCGGTCGGTGGTGCTCGCCCACAAGGCGTGCGCGGCAGCCCTTGCCCGATAGCTGCGCTTTTGCGCCGCCCGTGTCGAGGGGGACGTTCCGCGTGATGGGTCAGGCATTTTCACCTATACCCATCCTGACGTGTGTTTCCTGAGCACGCTCGGCGGCCGCGCTGGCCCCGTAGTGGCGCGGCATGTCATCGGATGTCCAACCGAGTAACAGCATGAGATCGCCGCTGTCGCCGCCGGCTCGTTTCCACTCGTGGGCGAAGGTGTGGCGCCAGCGGTGGGCGTGGACGTGGGCAACACCAGCGGCGCGGCCGCGTCGCTTGAGCATGAGCTTGATGCCGTTCGGAGCGAGCCTTCGGACGCCCCGGTCCGCCAGCCATAGATCTGGAAGCTCGGCACCTTTGTGCTTGTCCCGCGCCCGCAGGTATCGGCCCAGCGCTCGACCGGTCCGCGGGCCGAATCGCATCCGCCGGTCCTTGCTGCCCTTGCCGTGGTAGCGCACCGAGTCTGTGTTCATGTCGAGGTCATCGAGCGTCAGATTGCCGACTTCGGCCAGGCGAGCACCGGTGTTGTAGTACAGCCGGATGATCGCCTCATCGCGCAGTTGGACGAACTTCCTCCCCTTGCAGGTCCCCAAGACTCGCGCGGTGTCCTCGTCCTCGATGACTGGCACCAGCTTCTTGACCGTCTTGGGCTGCTTGACCCGGTCCATCGGCGATCGGTCGATCTCTTCTTCATCGTCGCGCAGCCACTTGAAGAACTGCTGCAGGGCTTTGTGTTTGTTCAGCGCCGTGGAGGAGGAACGGGTCTGCACCATCCACGCCTGGAAGGCCTCGACATGGGATCGGGTCACCTCAGCTTGATGTTTAACCTCGCACGTCATCCGACCTGCTGAAGCCTCCCGTTTCCGGGCATGCGTGACGCGGCCGTCCTCCACGCTTCGAGATGTCG
>NZ_JBIAVS010000054.1:0-22875 GCF_042894545.1 Streptomyces sp. NPDC001530 | reverse complement strand
CGCCCGGTTACATTCCGAACCCGGAAGCTAAGCCTCACAGCGCCGATGGTACTGCAGGGGGGACCCTGTGGGAGAGTAGGACGCCGCCGAACAATCTTTGGAGGACCTCTGGTCCCAGCGACTCGCTGGGACCAGAGGTCCTTTTTTGTTTTTACGAAGCGCGCCGGGTACCTGGCTGCGCGAGAATGACTTTGCGGTACCGAAGACAGGAGTCACCCATGTCCACCAACTCTCCCGATGAGCGACCGGAGCGCGATCAGCGCCGCCGGGACAGTGGTGACCGCGGCGGCTACCGCGGGGGCCCCCGCCGTGACAGCGACCGGGGTGGCGCCGACCGTGGCGGCTACGGCCGGCGTGACGACCGCCGTGATGACCGCCGTGACGGTGACCGAGGCGGTGATCGAGGCGGTGATCGAGGCGGGGACCGCGGTGGCTTCCGCCGCGATGACAGCCGTCGTGATGACAGCCGCGGTGGCGGCGGTTTCCGTGGCCGTGATGACCGGCGCGAAGGCGATCGCGGAGGCCGTCCGGCGTTCCGGCGCGACGACCGCCCCAGCGGCCCGCGCCGCGACGACCGTGACCGTGACCGTGGCTTCCGGCGCGACGGCGACCGTCCCGCGTTTCGTCGTGACGACCGCGCCAGCGGCCCGCGGCGCGATGACGACCGTGGTGGCTTCCGCCGCGACGACCGTCGCGATGACCGTCGTGACAGTGGTGACCGCGGTGGCTTCCGCCGTGACGACCGTCGTGACGATCGGCGGGATGACCGGCGTGACGATCGTCGGGGCGATGACCGTGGCGGTTTCCGTCGCGATGACCGTCGTGACAGTGGCGACCGTGGTGGCTTCCGTCGCGATGACCGCGACCGCGACCGTGGCTTCCGGCGCGACGGCGACCGTCCGGCCTTCCGTCGTGACGACCGGCCCAGCGGCCCGCGGCGCGATGACGACCGTGGTGGCTTCCGCCGCGACGACCGTCGCGATGACCGTCGTGACAGTGGTGACCGCGGTGGCTTCCGCCGTGACGATCGGCGGGATGACCGGCGTGACGATCGTCGGGGCGATGACCGTGGCGGTTTCCGTCGCGATGACCGTCGTGACAGTGGCGACCGTGGTGGCTTCCGTCGCGACGACCGCGGCGACTTCCGGCGTGACGACCGCCGCGAAGGTGACCGTCCGGCTTTCCGCCGCGACGACCGACGTGATGACCGACGTGATGACCGCCGTGACGACAGCCGGGGCGGCGGCTTCCGTGGCCGTGACGAGCGCGGACGCGGTGGCCCGCGCCGTGACGACAGGGGCGGGCGCCCCGGTGGCTTCCGTGGTCGTGACGACCGTAGGGGCGACGACCGGCGCGGCGACGACCGGCGCGGGGGCGGACGTTTCCGCGACGAGCGGGACCGTGACCGTGAGCCGATCAAGCGGCTGCCGATCCCTGATGACGTCACCGGCGAGGAGATCGACAAGGACGTACGGCAGGAGCTCCAGAGCCTGCCCAAGGGGCTTGCCGAGGATGTCTCCCGGAACCTGGTGATGGTCGCTCGGCTCATCGACGAGGACCCCGAGGGTGCGTACGCGTACTCGAAGATTGCCCTGCGGCTGGCGTCGCGCGTCGCCGCCGTACGCGAGGCGGCCGGTTTCGCCGCGTACGCGAACCAGAAGTACAGCGAGGCGCTCGCCGAGTTCCGGGCCGCGCGGCGGATGACGGGCAGCGTGGAGCTGTGGCCCGTCATGGCGGACTGTGAGCGCGGTCTGGGCCGGCCCGAGAAGGCGCTGGACATGGCCGGCGCGCCCGAGGTGCAGAAGCTGGACAAGGCCGGTCAGGTCGAGATGCGGCTCGTGGCCGCCGGTGCGCGGCGGGACATGGGGCAGCTGGAGGCCGCCATCGTGACCCTCCAGAGCCCGGAGCTCGCCTCGAACTCCGTACAGCCCTGGACCGCGCGACTGCGCTACGCGTACGCCGACGCGCTCCTCGCCGTCGGCCGTGAGGGCGAGGCGCGCGAGTGGTTCGCCAAGGCTGTCGAGTCCGACAAGGACGGCAGCACGGACGCCTCCGACCGGCTCGCGGAGCTGGACGGCGTCGAGTTCGTCGACGCGCTCGTCGAGGACGCGGAAGAGGACGCGGACGAGGGCGCGACGGCGATCGAGACCGAGACCGAGACCAAGTTCGAGGTTGAGGACAAGGGCGACGACGAGGACGAGGCTGCCGAGGCCGCGCAGGGCCCCGTCGACGACGAAGAAGACGGTTCCGAGGACGACGCTCCTCAGAGTTGACGTCTAAGGCGTACCGCGAAACTGACGGGCGGCGGGATTCCGGAAGGAGTCCCGCCGCCCGTCGGCGTTTCAGAGCGCGAGTGTGCGCAGCACCAGCCCGGACGCCGGCTTCGGGCCGAACGATGTCGACTTGCGGGGCATCGTGACGCCCTGGCGGGCGAGGTCGCGTACGACCTCCTCGCGGACCGGGTGCATCAGGACGGCCGTACCGCCGTCGCGCTCCGCCTTCTCGACCGTGGCGGTCGTGTCGTGGATGTACGCGATGTGCGAGGGCGAGTCCTCCGGAATGCCCCAGACGTGGTCGAGGAGCGTGGCGTGCAGGACCGTCGCGTCCAGGGTGCGCCAGGCCTCGGGGCGGTCGGCCGGGATCGTACGGGCGAGGAGGTCTGGGTCCGGGCGGTCGACCAGGTGGAAGGCGCCATCGCCGGCAAGGAGGAAGGCGTTTCCCTCGGCGGCCGCTTCGGAGAGGGCCTGCAAGGCCTCGGCGAGGGGTACGTCGAGGCGGCGTACACGAAAGGAGTCCCCTAGGTCGGCCAGCGCGTCCGCGACCGGCAGGCGGGGCAGCAGACGGTGGATCGCGCGGACGCGGAGCGGATAGCGGGCCGTGTCCACCAGGAGGACCAGGCCGTAGTCCCAGGGGCTGGGGGTGGGGTGCTCGGCGCGCAGCCGCAGATAGGTGGCCCAGCGGTGGTGGCCGTCGGCGATGAGCGCCTGGTGGTGGCGGAGATCTGTCTGGATCTCGGCCAGCTCGGCCGGGTCGGTGACCGCCCACAGACTGTGGCTGAATCCGTCCTCCGTGGTCGTCGACAGCAGCGGAGGGCGTTCGGCGGCGCGCTCGATGACGGCGGCCGTGCCGACCCGGGCACCGTTGCCGCGGTAGGTCAGCAGCAGGGGTTCGAGGTTGGCGGAGGTGGCGCGCATCAAGTCCGCACGGTCCGCGATGACGTGGGGCATCACGTCCTCGTGCGGGAGGACGACGCAGTCCGCGGGCTCCGATAGGCGCAGGGCGCCGATGACGCCGCGTTGCAGCAGGTCGCCGTGGCGCTGCTCGTAGACGTAGAGGCCCGGTTCGGGGTCGGTCGTCAGGACGCCTTCCGACTGCCAGCGCTGCAGGGTTTCGGCCGCCTGCTGGTTGCGGGCGGTGGGTGTGCCGTCCTGGGGAAGGATCAGCCGGACGATGTTGTGGGGATCGGCGGATTCGAGTTCGAGCAGTCCGTCGGGCCGTACGACGACGTCGTACGGCGGGGATGTCACGGCGGCCAGGCTGCCGACCCGGTCGGGGTCGTAGCGCAGGCCCCGGAACGGGGTCAGTTCGAGGCCGCTGCGCGCCGGTGTCTCCTCCGCGGGACCTGCATAGTTCATTGAGGCATCGTAAGTGTGTCAGTGGGATGCGCGATGATCGGGGGAAAGCGATCGAACGAGGAGCGATGTGTAATGAGCCAGACCGTCAGGACGCGGCCCGAGGGCAGTGGCCAGGCCCTGAGCGAGGCATACGACACGGCGCTGCTCGATCTGGACGGGGTGGTGTACGCGGGCGGCATCGCGATCACGTACGCCGTCGAGTCCCTCGGAATGGCCCGCTCGGGTGGGATGCATCTGGCGTACGTCACGAACAACGCGCTGCGGACGCCGGACGTGGTGGCCGAGCACCTCAGCGAGTTGGGCGTACCGACGGCGGCCTCTGACGTCATCACCTCGGCTCAGGCTGCTGCCCGGCTCATCAGCGAACAGGTGCCAGCCGGCTCGCGCGTGCTGGTCATCGGCGGGGACGGGCTCCGGGTCGCGCTGCGCGAGCGCGGGCTGGAGCCGGTCGAGTCGGCCGACGACGACCCGGCGGCGGTCGTCCAGGGGTTCGGCGGCGCCGGCCTCACCTGGGGGCGCTTCGCGGAGGCGTGCTACGCCATCGCCCGCGGGGTGCCGTGGTTCGCGTCCAACACCGACCTGACGATCCCGAGCGCCCGCGGAATCGCTCCGGGGAACGGCGCGGCGGTAGAGGTCGTCCGCATTGCCACCGGCGCCGAGCCGCAGGTGGCGGGCAAGCCGCTGCCGCCGATGCACCGCGAGACGATCCTGCGGACCGGGGCGAAGCGGCCTCTGGTGGTGGGCGACAGGCTGGACACGGACATCGAGGGCGCGTTCAACGGCGAGGTGGACTCGCTGCTCGTACTCACCGGCGTGACGGATGGCGCGCAGCTCCTCGCGGCGCCGCCGCAGCACCGGCCGACGTACGTGGACGCGGATCTGCGCGGTCTGCTCACCGGGCAGCCGGAGGTCGTCGAGGCGGGCGGCGGGTTCCGCTGCGGCGGCTGGACCGCCACGGCCGGGAGCGAGCGGCTTGAGCTGGAAGGTGACGGCGAGGCTCTCGATGGGCTGCGGGCGCTGTGTGCGGCGGCGTGGACGGCGGCCGGGGAGGGCAGCTGCGAGCTGGACGGGGGGAAGGCGCTGGCGCGGCTGGGGCTTTGAGGTCCTGCCTGGGCTGTGAGCTGCTCTGAGTACCCTGCCTGAGCTGTGGCCCGCTCGGAGTGCCTGCCTGGGTTCCTGGGATCCTTCCTGTGCTTACCTGGGTTCCCGGGCGGCTCATCAGCGGTGACAAGAGCCGTGAGAGGAGTCGGCGTGGCGACGCGGCCGGCTCACGTGAGAGGAGCGGCGAGAGGAGCGGAGACAGGGATCGGGTCCTAATGCGAGGGTAGGCTAACCTAACCTCGTGTTGGTCGACAGTCCTCCCGAACAGCGCGCGGCGACCGCCCCCGCGCCCCCAAGCCGCCGGGCGATACGTGCCGTTGGGCTCCTCGCGTCGGTGGGCGTCCTGGTGCTCGTCGCCCTGGCGAGCATCGCGATCGGTGCGAAGGCGCTGCCGCTGGAGCAGGTCTGGCACGGCCTGTTCCACGACTCGGGGACGTACGCCGACGTCGTGGTCGCCGACCGGATGTCCCGTACCGTCCTCGGACTGCTGGTCGGCGCCGCGCTCGGGCTGTCCGGTGCCGTCCTCCAGGCGCTCACCCGCAATCCGCTGGCCGATCCCGGGCTGCTCGGCATCAACGCGGGCGCGTCCGCCGCGGTCGTCACCGCCATCACGTACTTCGGCGTCACGAGTCTGAGCGGCTATGTGTGGTTCGCCTTCTTCGGGGCGGCCGCGGTGGGGGCGCTGGTCTGGTTTCTGGGCGGCAGCCGGGGTGCGACGCCGGTACGGCTCGCGCTCGCGGGCACCGCGATCAGTGCCGCCCTCTACGGCTATCTCCAGGCCGTGATGATCATGGACGACGCCGCGCTCGGCAAGATGCGCTTCTGGACGGTCGGTTCGCTGGCCTCGGCCACCGACTCGACCATCAAGCAGGTGCTGCCGTTCCTGGCCGTCGGCACGATCATCGCGCTGGCCCTCGCACGGCCGCTGAACGCAGTGGCCATGGGCGACGACACCGCCCGCGCGCTCGGCGCCAACCTGAACCGGACCCGCGCGCTGTCCATGGCGGCCGCGACCGTGCTCTGCGGCGCCGCGACCGCCGCCTGCGGGCCGATCGTGTTCGTCGGGCTGATGGTCCCACACGTCGTACGGTCCTTCACCGGGCCCGACCTGCGCTGGATCCTGCCGTACGCCACCGTCCTGTCGCCCGTGCTGCTGCTCGGCGCCGATGTCGTCGGGCGGATGGTGGCCCGGCCCGCGGAGCTGCAGGTCGGCATCGTCACCGCGGTCCTGGGCGGCCCGGTCTTCATCTACCTCGTACGACGGCGGAGGACGGCGCAGCTGTGACGACCACACCCAAGCCGGCATCCGCCGTCCGCGCGGTCCGTACGCGGGGCGGCCTCTCCGTGCGGCTCGACGTCCGGGCGTTCACCGTCGTCGTGCTGCTGCTGATGGCCGTGCTCGCCGCGAGCGTGGTGCTGATCGGCACCGGCGACTTCCCGATCCCGGCCGTCGACGTCCTCAAGACGCTGGTCGGCAACGGCGACGCGGGCCAGGAGTTCATCGTCAACGACCTGCGGCTGCCGCGTGTCCTCGTCGGGCTGCTGGTGGGGGCCTCGCTCGGACTCGGCGGGGCGCTCTTCCAGTCCATCTCCCGCAATCCGCTGGGCAGTCCGGACGTGCTCGGCCTCGGGCAGGGCTCGACGGCCGGCGCGCTCATCATGATCGTGCTGTTCTCCGGAAGCGCGAACCAGGTCGCCCTCGGGGCGCTGATCGGCGGACTCGCGACCGGGCTCGCGATCTATCTGCTCGCGTGGAAGCGGGGAGTGCACGGTTATCGACTGGTCCTGGTCGGTATCGGTGTCTCCGCGATCGTCACGGCCGTCAACGGCTATCTGCTCACCAAGGCCGACATCGTCGACGCGGCCCGCGCGGTCGTCTGGATGACCGGCTCGCTCAACGGCCGTGACTGGGACCAGGTCTGGCCCCTGCTCATCATGTGCGCCGTCCTCGTACCGCTCGTCCTGGGCAACGCGCGGGGGCTGCGCATGATGGAGATGGGCGACGACGTCTCGTACGCCCTCGGAGTGCGCGTCGAGCGGACGCGGCTGCTGCTGATGCTGTCCGCGGTGCTGCTCACCGCGGGTGCCACCGCGGCCGCGGGGCCGGTCGGCTTCGTCGCGCTCACCGCGCCGCAGCTCGCCCGGCGGCTGACCCGGTCGCCCGGACCGAACCTGGTGCCGTCGATGTGCATGGGTGCCACCCTGCTGATCGTCGCGGACCTGGCCTCGCAGCGGGCCTTCGGCGCCGACCAGCTGCCCGTCGGCGTCGTCACCGGAGTCCTCGGCGGGGTCTATCTGCTGTGGCTCCTCGTCACCGAGCGCAAGGCAGGCCGGATTTGAACACCAAGAGGAGCGCTACGACTGTGAACCGCCTGTCCGCCGACAACGTCACCCTCGGATACGACCAGCGCGTCATCGCGGAGAAGCTGTCGGTGGAGATCCCCGACAACTCCTTCACCGTGATCGTCGGCCCGAACGCCTGCGGCAAGTCCACGCTGCTGCGCGCCCTTTCGCGCATGCTCAAGCCCTCCGAGGGGCGGGTGCTGCTCGACGGGCAGGTCATCCAGTCGATGCCGGCGAAGAAGGTCGCGCGGACGCTGGGGCTGCTGCCGCAGTCGTCGATCGCACCCGACGGGATCACGGTCGGCGACCTGGTCGGCCGGGGCCGCTATCCGCACCAGGGGCTGCTGCGCCAGTGGTCGACGGAGGACGAGCGGGTCGTGCAGGAGTCGATGGCCTCGACCGGGGTCGCCGAGCTCGCCGATCGCTATGTCGACGAATTGTCGGGTGGTCAGCGGCAACGCGTGTGGATCGCGATGGCACTCGCCCAGCAGACCCCGCTGCTGCTCCTCGACGAGCCGACCACCTACCTCGACATCCAGCACCAGATCGATGTGCTCGACCTCTGCGCCGTGCTCCACGAGGAGCAGGGCCGCACCCTGGTCGCCGTGCTGCACGACCTCAACCACGCGGCCCGGTACGCCACCCACCTCATCGCCCTGCGCGACGGCCAGGTCATCGCCGAGGGCGCGCCGAACGACATCGTCACGGCCGAGCTGGTCGAGGAGGTCTTCGGGCTGCGCTGCCAGGTCATCGACGACCCGGAGACGGGGACGCCGCTTGTGGTGCCGGCGGCGCGCAGGGCCCGCGTGGCGGTGACTGAGAGCCAGCGGTGACAGAGGGCTGGACGTGGCGGTGACTGAGAGCCAGCGGTGACCGAGGGCTAGAGCAGGGTCCTGAGCCGGAACAGGTCGCGCAGGCCCGCCTCCAGCTTCACCCGGCCCGAGCCCCAGGCCTTCGCGAAGTTCAGCTCGCCGTTCACCATCGAGACCAGGTCGTCGCCCTTCATGGTGAGCCGGATCTGGGCTCTTTCGCGGGGCGGGCCCTGGAGCGTCTCGAGCACCTCGATCCGGCCGTCCTTGAGCCGGCCCACGAAGGTGATGTCGAGGTCGGTGATACAGCAGCTCAGCGAGCGGTCCAGGGCCGCAGCGCTGCGTACGTCCCCTTCGGCGCCCGCCAGATTGTCAGAGAGCTTGTCGAGTGCGGTGCGGCACTCCTCAATCGTCGCCATCGTGATCGACGGTACCCCAGCGCTTCGCGGTAGCGTCGGGGCATGAGCGACACAGTTCCTGAGGCCGAGGTCCCGCCGGTGGTGGCGGTCGCGGAGCCCATGCGGGAGAGGGCGGAGCCGGAGCTCGCGGTCGGACCCGAGCCGGAGGTTGAGTCGGACGCCGGGCTCGCGGTCGGACCCGAGCCGGACGGGCAGCCGGATGCCGGGCTCGCGGTCGAACCCGCGTACGACCCCGCCGCCCCGGCCCCGCTGAACGTCGACCGCACCCCCACGGGCAACGCCGACGTCGACGCCCAGCTCGACCGGCTGGCCGACGCCGACCACCTCGCCACGGACGGACACGTCGAGGTGTACGAGGATGTACATCGGGGGCTGCGCGACGCGCTCACCGCGCTCGACGCCCGCCCGGGACCTCCGGTTCCCGCCCGTCACCCGACCACCACCCCTCAACGAGGCCCTTCGGGCCACCAGTCCCATTCGACGTACGACCGCAGGAGCTGAACCGAACGTGGCAGGAGTGGCACGCCGCCGCCTCGACGCCGAGCTGGTCCGCCGGAAGCTCGCCCGCTCGCGCGAGCACGCCAGCCAGCTGATCGCCGCGGGAAGGGTCACCGTCGGCAAGACCCTCGCGACCAAGCCCGCCACGCAGGTGGAGACCGCGGCCGCGATCGTCGTCACCCAGGACGACAGCGACCCCGACTACGTCTCGCGCGGCGGACACAAGCTCGCGGGCGCCCTGAAGGCCTTCGTACCGCAGGGCCTGAAGGTCGAGGGCCGGCGCGCGCTGGACGCCGGCGCGTCCACCGGAGGCTTCACCGACGTACTGCTGCGCGCGGGCGCCGCCCATGTCGTGGCCGTGGACGTCGGCTACGGACAACTCGCCTGGTCTCTTCAGAGCGATGAACGCGTCACCGTCAAGGACCGTACGAACGTACGCGAGTTGACGTTGGAGGCGATCGATGGGGAGCCCGTGGATCTTGTCGTCGGGGATCTGTCCTTCATCCCGCTCGGACTGGTGCTGCCCGCCCTGGTGCGGTGCGCGGCGCCGGATGCCGACCTGGTGATGATGGTGAAACCGCAGTTCGAGGTGGGGAAGGAACGGCTGGGGAGCGGCGGTGTCGTACGCAGTCCCGAACTGCGCGCCGAAGCCGTGCGCGCAGTGGCCGAGCGAGCCCGGCAGCTGGGGCTCGGAGTGCAGGGTGTGACCGCAAGCCCGTTGCCCGGACCCTCGGGCAACGTCGAGTACTTTCTGTGGCTGCGTGCCGGGGCACCCGAACTCGACCCGGCCGACGTTGACCGTGCAGTGGCGGAGGGGCCGCGTTGACACAGACCCGAGCTCGTACTGTTTTCCTGCTGGCCCACACCGGGCGGCCGGCAGCCATCCGCAGCGCCGAGCTGGTCGTCCAGGGGCTGCTGCGCTCCGGGATCGGCGTACGGGTCCTGGAGGCGGAGGCGGCCGATCTGCCGCTGCCGGGCCAGGTGGAGCTGGTCAAGGAGGCGACTCCGCAGTGCCTCGACGGCTGCGAACTGCTGATCGTGCTCGGCGGTGACGGCACGCTGCTGCGCGGCGCCGAGTTCGCCCGCGCCTCCGGGGTGCCGATGCTGGGCGTCAACCTCGGACGCGTCGGCTTCCTCGCGGAGGCCGAGCGCGACGACCTCGACAAGGTCGTCGACCGGGTCGTCACCAAAGCGTACGAGGTCGAGGAGCGCATGACCGTCGACGTCGTCGTGCACAGCAACGGTGACATCGTGCACACCGACTGGGCGCTGAACGAGGCGGCCGTGCAGAAGGCGGGCGCCGAGAAGCTGCTGGAAGTCGTGCTGGAGATCGACGGGCGACCGGTGACCGGGTTCGGCTGCGACGGAATCGTGCTGTCGACGCCGACGGGGTCGACGGCGTACGCCTTCTCGGCGGGCGGGCCCGTGGTGTGGCCCGAGGTCGAGGCGCTGCTCATGGTTCCGATCAGTGCGCACGCGCTGTTCGCCAAGCCGCTGGTGACCTCGCCGGACTCCGTGCTCGCCGTGGAGGTGCTGCCGCACATCCAGCCGGGCGTGCTGTGGTGCGACGGGCGGCGGACGGTGGAGCTGCCGCCGGGGGCGCGGGTGGAGGTGCGGCGCGGCGCCGTACCGGTGCGGTTGGCTCGGCTGCACCATGCGTCCTTCACCGACCGGCTCGTCGCCAAGTTCGCGCTGCCGGTTTCGGGGTGGCGCGGGGCGCCGCACTAGGCGTACGACGGCTTGTACGGCAGCCCACTCCCGCGGGTGACAATGGCCTCTTTGTGGGACCTTGTCACCTGCGCCTTCGCAGCAGCGGGGCGGGGCCCGTCGCACAGCCGGGCCCCGACCTCGTAAGGTCGTGTCCGTGTTGGAGGAGATGCGGATACGGTCGCTCGGAGTCATCGACGACGCGGTCGTCGAGCTGTCGCCCGGTTTCACCGCCGTGACCGGTGAGACCGGTGCGGGTAAGACGATGGTGGTCACCAGCCTCGGGCTGCTGCTGGGCGGGCGCGCCGACCCGGCGCTCGTACGGATCGGCGCCAAGAACGCCGTCGTGGAAGGGCGGATCGCCATGCCCACGGGCGGGACGGCCGTCGTACGGGCCGAGGAGGCCGGAGCCGAACTCGACGACGGGGCGCTGCTGATCAGCCGTACCGTTTCGGCCGAGGGGCGCTCGCGGGCACACCTGGGCGGGCGTTCCGTGCCGGTGGGCGTGCTCGCCGAACTCGCCGACGAGCTCGTCGCCGTGCACGGCCAGACCGACCAGCAAGGACTGCTCAAGCTGTCCCGGCAGCGGCAGGCCCTCGACCGGTACGCGGGCGACGCGGTCGCCGTGCCGCTCGCCAAGTACGCGGGCGCCTACCGACGGCTGCGGGCGATCTCGGCCGAGCTGGACGAGATCACCACGCGCGCGCGTGAACGCGCCCAGGAAGCCGACATGCTGCGCTTCGGGCTCGACGAGATCGAGGCGGTCGAGCCGCGGGCGGGCGAGGACGTGGAGCTGGCCGCCGAGGCCGAGCGCCTCGGCCACGCAGAGGCGCTCGCGTCGGCCGCCACGGCCGCGCACGCCGCGCTCGCGGGCAATCCCGAGGACCCGGAGGGCATCGACGCCACCACGCTTGTCGCGGGGGCGCACCGGGCCCTGGAGGCCGTACGGTCTCACGACTCCGCCCTGGCCGCGCTGTCCGGGCGGATCGGGGAGATCGGGATTCTGCTGGGCGATGTGGCGGGCGAACTGGCGGGGTACGCCGACGATCTGGACGCCGATCCGCTGCGGCTCGCGGCGGTCGAGGAGCGCCGGGCCGCGCTCACCCAGCTGACCCGCAAGTACGGCGAGGACATCAACGCCGTGCTGGCGTGGGCCGAGCAGAGCGCCGCGCGGCTCACCGAACTCGACGGCGACGACGAGCGGATCGACGAGCTGACCGCCGAGCGGGACGCGCTGCGGACCGAACTGGGCGGGCTCGCCCAGGGGTTGACGGATGCCCGTACGGAGGCCGCCGAGCGGTTCGCCGCCGCCGTGACCGCCGAGCTGGCCTCGCTCGCCATGCCGCACGCGCGCGTGTCGTTCGAGATCCGGCAGACCGACGACCCGGAGGGCGTGGAGGTCGCCGGGCGCACGGTGGCGTACGGCCCGGCGGGCGCCGACGAGGTCGAGCTGCTGCTCGCCCCGCATCCCGGGGCGCCGCCGCGGCCCATCGCCAAGGGGGCGTCGGGCGGTGAGCTCTCGCGCGTGATGCTTGCCGTGGAGGTCGTCTTCGCGGGTACGGATCCTGTGCCGACGTATCTGTTCGACGAGGTCGACGCGGGTGTCGGCGGCAAGGCGGCGGTCGAGATCGGGCGGCGGCTGGCCCGGCTCGCCAAGACCGCGCAGGTTGTCGTGGTGACGCATCTGCCGCAGGTGGCTGCCTTTGCCGACCGGCAGTTGCTGGTGGAGAAGACGAATGACGGGTCGGTGACCCGGTCCGGGGTGAAGGTCCTCGAGGGCGAGGACCGGATCCGTGAGCTGTCCCGGATGCTCGCCGGGCAGGAGGACTCGGAGACGGCTCGGGCGCACGCGGAGGAGTTGCTGGCGACGGCGCGGGCGGACGGCTAGCTGCCGGGGGGCGAGCCCCATGTGGGCCATCGTCCGTACGGCTACACCAGCGACGGCCGTGCGGTCATCGAGAAGGAGGCGGAGATCGTGCGCGAGGTCTTCCGCCGCTACCTGGATGGTGAATCACCGGAGGGGATCGCTCAGGACCTCATTGCACGTTCAATCCCCACAGCCAAGGGAAAGCCATGGCAGCCTGAGAACGTTCGCCATGTGCTGTCGTCCAACTTTGTGGCTGGCATCCGGATCCACCGGGGCGTAGAGGTGGGAGTCGGAGCGTGGCCCGCCATCATCGACCGTGGCCAGTGGGACGAGGTCCAACGGTTCAGGGAGTTTCGAGCCGCGCGCGCCAAGGGCAAGCAGAAGCGGCCGAGCCGGTATTACCTTCTGCGCGGAGTAGTGGCATGCGCATGTGGTGCACGCATGGCTGGTTCGCACGGCGGCAGGCGTGCGAACTACCGGTGCACCAATGCCGATGCCACCGATCAGCGGAAATGTAATCGCTCGATTCTGGCAGAACCCCTCGAAGAATTCGTCCGCGACGTGGCGATCAAGGTGCTGACCAAGCTGGACACCTCGGGTTACGAGCCCGCCACGACCACGCGCGCGGAAGCTGACGTGGTCGCGGACGAGAGGGACCGGGCCAAGCTGCAGGAACTGAAGGAGTTGTGGCTCAACGATGACGACTTCACGACCGCCGACTTCCAGGCCATGCGAGCGCCGATCATCAAACGCATGAAGGAGCGGCAACGGAGGACCGTCAAGCGGCCGATCACTGTCCTGGAGGGAATCGCCGGACCAGAGGCCGAAGCCAACTGGACGAGGCTGGAGAGCGGCGAGGAACACGCGCGCATGAACGCGATCTATCGGTTCCTGTTCGCTGCTGTGATCGTCCGCCCACCGACGTTGAAGGGCAGGGTGTTCGACACCGATCGAGTGGACATCGAGCCGAACCCGCTCGACTAGGAAGCGCATCGCAGGTAGATCCGCGAACGTCGAAAAAATCTTGCTTCGCGTGTGATTGTGCCCAGTGTTTGAGGTCAGCCGTGCCCTGGTGCCGGATCCGTCTGCGACACCGCATAACCGGCCACGGAGGGCCACCGAACTGTCAACACGACTGATTCTTCCTCGGCGAACCAGGAGTGATCGATTCCGTGCCCCCACACGACGTAGTCACCCTGTTGTTCCAAGAGGACACTGCGGCCGCGGAAGTCAACGCGGAAGCGCCCGCTGATGAGGACCAGGAGAGCTGTTCGTTCCTCGCCCTTCACCCACTCTGCTCGCTCATCACCGCACGGGTGAACGCCCCATTTGATCTCCACGGCCGAACTGTGCCGAGGGTCGCCAGCACCTTTGAAGTGCCCCAGGAGCCAACCCCGGTCGAGCGCTGCGTCCTTGCCGGCGTTCCCCACGTACACGCATCCATCCACGCACCCGGACACTAGCAGCGGGCTGCGTGAGCATGATCAACCCATCCGCGACGGATACTAGGAATCCCAGCAAGGTTCTCAAGCGCCTCCGAGAGAAGCATCGTGCCGCTGGGCAAACCTTTCCCGCCCCGGTCCGGAACAAGGTGACCGTTGAGGTGCTTCTTGACGATGAAGGCCATCAGCGCCTGTCCATCCCCGACGACGAGATCATCCGCCAGGCCATCAAGGTCCAGCAGATGGCGACCGGCGAAGTCACTCTCGCCTGCGTGGACGCAAGTATGGAGTTCCGGGCCTTGGCTAAGGGCCTCAAGGTCTTCGAAGTGCCTCCGTCGCCCAGGGCTGCGCAGAGCACCATTTGACCCGGCGACCGTTCGTGCCACTGTCATCAGCTTGGGAAGCTGCGGTCATTTGCGGCTAGTTGTGGCGCTGACCTGGGTGAACGGCCGAGCTTCCCTCGTGGTCCCCCCTGCTTCCCGCTGGATCTGGTGCGCTTGTGGTGCGATCCGTCTGCGTGCGGCATCGGCAGACGGATCGCACCAACGGGGGCTCCGACGCTGATTCAGAGATGTTGCCTAGCTGACCTGATGAGTCGTCTGATTTCGAAACGGGTCCGTGCTCTGCCATCTTCGAGTTGGGCTCTACTCTCCGCCCTGGCAAGAGCGTTGACCTCGTCGAGGACGGAATCCGCGGCATGGCTCAGCGTCTCGTCATCCGTGAGCATCTGGACCTTGAGCAGTGCCTCTTGCGCGCTGGAGCGCAGGGCAAATCCGCGGTTCCGCACAGCCTCAGCGTCCTCAGACGGCGGTTGTTCGTGCTCGCAGAACCAGAGGTGTATCAAGCAGCGGCGAAGGTTGATCATCACGCTGCCGTAGGCGGAGTATGCGTCGAGTCGTTCCTGCCGGAGCCCCTCACCACGGGTGAACTGGTGGCTTCTGTCGGTGGCGCGCTGCTGAAACGCCAGAGTGATTCCTGCGCCGAGCAGGGTTCCCAGGACGGCTATGGCACTGGCGATGATGGTTGCCATGCACCAAGCAGAGCACGCTTCGTCGCCCTTGGAAGGTCTGCAATACCAACTCGGCTACCCCCAACACGCTTTCCAACTGTGGTGGTGGGGTGCGGGGCTGGGTGCAGGAGCGTTCACCTGCGTTCATGGGCGGTTGGTCGTTCACTCGCCGTTGACCTCCGATCTTCCCTGAACGACTGTGAACCGTGCTGAATAAGACGGAAAATCAGACGGTCGGCCGAGGGCAGTACGAGGCAGTTGAGCTCTAGATGCGGGAGATCCACAGCGCTCGCACGGTCGATACCTCACACCCCGTGCATCGCCCAGCAGCATCCAACTGGCTTCAGCTAGGTGTCGTCCGTCGCCGACCACGAGGCCGCAGTGCTCGTTACCGTGGAAGACCTCGCGGCTACCGGCAGCACTGGCGCGCACCAATACCGCTGGCTCCCTGGAGCGGTCGATACCTTCGTCTGCGTAACACTCTTGCATGTACTCCATCGCGTCACGCTGGTCAGACGCACTGGTATACGGCAGCTCTCTTCCCCGCATGCTGATCCTCCGTCTGGGCCTGGGTCCCATCGCTTGGTCATGCATGCGTAGCGCAAGTCGTCTTCTCAGCCGCCCGGTTCAGCGAAACGCAGCAAATCTGCCCTTGGCTGTGCTACCCAGATCGACGCATCCGCTAAGCCGCGCCGTCGAGTGCTGCGGCTGTCCGCCGTCGTTGCAGCGCTGCCGCCGGCGACCTCGCCCTGTGACCACCGCTTTAGGAGGGCAACTGGGTCTATGACCTACGGCTCCTACCTGCGTCTTTCCCATCCAGGATCGCATGTGGGCCTCCTGGGCGTGCAGGTTTCGCCTGTAGTTCAGGGCCGAGGGCGTGGCCAGTGTGGGGGCTCCTTGAGCGTAGCTCTGACCGGAGGTCTGCGAGGCGCTGAGGGTGATCCTCGTGAGGCTTGGCTGCAATGCCTGTCCGTGCCGCCGTTGGCGACGGGAGGGGAACCGTTCAGCTGATGCTCGCAGTCAGCGGGTGCCTCGGCGGCCGCTGCGAGCCACACACTCCTCGACTTCATTTGCTGATGTCCGGCCACTGGAGGTCGCTGGCCCGGATGCCGCCAGCAGGGTCTCTCCATGCGCGGACTGTGGCCTGATGCCAATGGAGTTCGCAGCCGGGACGCAGTGCTCGTGCAGCCCAGCCGTGTGTGCGTTCGCACGGGATATCGGCCCCGGCCGTGTAGGCAGCGAGGGCGGCGTCGTGGGCTTCGCGTGCGTTTCGCAGCGCCTCGCGCATCGAGGCTGCGCAGCCTGTGAATACATGCCAGCCGCGTTGGTCAGGGCGGTCTGAGTTGCTTGTCGGAACGGTCACTTGAAAGTGCGGGTCGTTCATGGCGCATCGGCTTCCGTCATCGTTGGTCGCGGTCGTTGTCCGCATGCGTTCGTGCTGTTGGCGCGGCATCGTTGATCCGCCGAGACGGGGATCAACGGCCGGACGCCGCGTTGGTGCGGGTGCTCGCGGCGGGAGGAGTGCGAGCAGTCGGGGCCCCTGACCTGCCGCGCGGGTCGGGGTGCCCCGGCCGAACCCTGTGCGTGCTCCGGATCGAGCAGCTCGTGCCGGGTGGCCCGACCGTCAGGGCACGGTGTACCCGCCGTCGACGGGAAGCGCGATGCCGGTGACGAAGCTCGACTTGTCCGAGCAGAGCCAGACCACGGCGTCGGCGATCTCCTCTGCACGGGCGATCCGCCCCAGGGGGTGGGCCGTGTCAAGCGACTTACGCTGGTCCGTGTCCAGGGCCGCGATCATCGGCGTGTCCACGAGTCCGGGGCACACGGCGTTGATGCGGATGCCGTGGGGTGCGGCCTCGAGTGCCGAGCTCTTGGTCATGGCGATCTCGGCGGCCTTGGTGGCCGCGTAGCCGGAGTACCCGGGGACGCCGATCAGTCCGGCACCGGAGGACATGTTCACGATCGCCCCGGAGCCCTGCGCCGTCATGTGCCGGAGTTCGTGTTTCATCGACAGAAACACGCCGCGCACGTTGAGGGCGATCATGTGGTCGAGCATCCCGGTGGAGTAGTCCTTGGTGAGCTGGTACTCGCCGTCGTAGCCCGCGTTGTTCAGCGCGAGGTCCAGGCGGCCGGTGTCCGCGACGGCGGCCTGGACGGCTTTCTCCACCTGGGACTCGTCGGTGATGTCGGCCACCACGTAGCGGGCCGAGCCACCGGAGGCCTCTATCAGGCGAACGGTCTCCTTCAGGGTCGCTGCGGTGCGGCCGGCGACCGTCACCAGCGCTCCTTCGGCGGCCAGGGCCAGGGCGCTCGCCCGTCCGATGCCGCTGCCGCCGCCGGTGACGAGCGCGGAGGTGCCTGCAAACTGCTGGGTCATGATTGTGATCTCTCTCGTTGCAGGGGGGTGTTGTCTTTTACGGAGTGGTCGGTCAGGAGCGCCGAAGCACGGCGGTCACCCGCGGACAAGGGCTAGGCGGCCGGGGCACGGCGGCACCTCGCACCGGAGGGAAGCGAGGTGCCGCCGATCGCCGCGGGAGCGAAACCGTTCAGCCGGTGACCGGTGGTTCAGCAGTGGCCTCTGCAGGTGCCGCGGCTATGGGCGGCACGAGCGGACGGCCCGCCCGGCACGACGTCAGAGCTGTGCAGTGCCCTGGACGATGACCTCGTTGACGTTGACGTCGGCTGGCTGGGCGATGGCGTAGCCGATGGCCTGGGCGATGGCGGAGGCGTCGATACCGACCGTTTCGAGCGCTGACCGCACCGCGCCCTGCAGCTGGTCGTCGCCGCCGGAATGGGTGAGTTCGGTCTTGGTGAGGCCGGGGCTGACGACGGTGACGCGGATGTCGGCGGTCTCCTGGCGCAGGCCGTCGGACACGGCGCGTACGGCGAACTTCGTCGCGCAGTAGACGACTCCGGTCGGGTCCACGCGGTGTGCGGCGGTGGAGGCGACGTTGATGATCTGCCCGAACCGGCGCTCGCGCATGGCCGGGAGGACCGCCGCGATGCCGTGCAGCACGCCACGCAGATTCACGTCGATCATCTGGTCCCATTCGTCGACGCGCAGCTCCTCCATGAAGGAAAGCGGCATCACGCCGGCGTTGTTGACCAGGACGTCGATGCGCCCGTGGCGTTCGAGCACGTCGTCGGCGAAGGCCTTCACGCTGTCGCGGTCGGTGACGTCCAGCTGCGCGGACTCGGCCAGGTGGCCGGCCTCGGTGAGCTCGGTGACCAGACGGTCCAGGCGGTCCGTGCGCCGGGCGCCGAGGACGACGTGGTGTCCGGCGGCGGCCAGGTGGCGGGCAGTGGCCTCGCCGATGCCGCTGGACGCGCCGGTCACCAGGACGATCTTGCGGTCGGGGGAAGAGGTGGGGTACTGCACGATGATCTCCGAACTGGATGGGGATGTACGAGGTGGTGGGACGGCGGTGCCGTCGACTGTGCCTTCTGGCCGGTCGCGGCTCCGCCGGGGCGGTCGAGGGTGGTGCTCACGCGGCGAGCGCGGCCCTGGCCACGTGTCGATCGACTGTTGTGCCGCGGCCCTGGCCTGCGTTCCGGACCAGGGATGTCACCGGCGGCGCAGGCGCTTGTCGAGGAGGGCCGGCGGCTCGGTGGCGAAATTGTCGGCGGCATTGACCGCGGTGCCGGGCGCGACAATCTCGTCGATCCGGTCGAGGATGTCGTCACTGAGTTCGACGTCGGCGCCGGCGAGCAGGCCGTCCAGCTGGTCGCGGGTCCTCGGCCCGATGAGCACCGATGTGACGGCCGGGTGGGATCGCACGAACGCCAGGGCCAGATGAGTCAGTGGCATGCCCGCGTCCTGTGCCACCTTGGCAAGCTCACGCACGGCCGTGACCTTGGCCTGGTTGGCGGGCTCGCTGAGATCGAATTGGCCTGCCGCGATACGGGCGCGGACCCGCGTGGTCGGGTCGGCGCCGGACAGCCAGCCGCTGGACAGGGGAGCGTAGGTCAGCACGCCCATGCCGTAACGCTGAGCGGTGGGCAGAACGGCCTCCTCGATGGTCCGGCTGAGGATCGAGTACCGCGGCTGCTCGGTGAGGAAGCGTCGGTGACCGCCCTTCTCGGCGGCCCACTGTGCCTCCACGATGCGCTCGACGGGAAAGGTGGATGAACCGATCGCCCGGACCTTGCCGGCGCGGACCAGATCGGACAGGGTCGCCAGGGTCTCGTCCAGGTCGGTGTCGTAGTCGGGGCGGTGCATTTGATAGAGGTCGATGTAGTCGGTGTCCAGCCGCCGCAAGCTGTCCTCGACCGCGCGCTTGATCCACCGCGCGGAGCCGCCGGCGTGGTTGGCGTCCGCACTCATCGGAAGGCCGAACTTCGTCGCCAGCACCACCTGATCGCGACGGCCCTTGAGCGCTTTGCCGACGATCGCCTCGGACTCGCCTTCGGAATACACATCGGCGGTGTCGATGAAATTGATGCCGTCGTCCAGCGCCGCGTGGATGATGCCGACGGCGTCCGCGTGGTCGGCATTTCCGGAGCTGCCGAATTCACCGAAATTCATCGCCCCGAGAGCGAACTCGCTCACCGATATTCCGGTGGCACCGAGAATCCTGCGCTTCATGGGTGCTTCTCCCTTGCCTGTATCCGTCCCGGCCCTTGTCACCGGGTGACACATCAAGAGCACCATCGGCCGGGAACACCAGGAAGAGCTCTCCTTGGCCCGGGGTCCGGCCTACGGGGGGTACGGCAGTACCCCCGCAGGCAAGGAAGGGGCCAGCTTGCAGAGCTAGCCTGAAATACATGAGCCAGCACGTGCCCGAGCCCGATATCCGGGATTTCCTGCGGACACGCCGGGCCCGTATCACCCCGGAGCAAGCCGGTCTTCCCCCGCACCCGGGCGTGCGCCGGGTTCCTGGTCTGCGGCGTGAGGAAGTCGCCCAGCTGGCCGGGGTGAGCGTGGACTACTACGTACGGCTGGAACGCGGGCGCACCGCGAGTGTCTCGGCTGCCGTCCTGGACGCCGTCGCTCGCGCACTGCAACTCAACGACACCGAGCGTAACCATCTGTTCGCCCTGGCCAACCCCACCCGGCAGCGCCCGCATGCCAGGGTGGCCCAGCGTGCCCGCCCCGGGCTGTTGCAGGTGCTGGAGAACATCGCCGACGTTCCGGCCCTGCTTCTGGGTCACCGCCTGGACGTGCTGGCCACGAATCACCTGGCCCGCGCGTTTTACCGTGATTTCGAGGGCCTGCCGGACGGCGCGTTGAACATGGCCCGCTACATGTTCCTCGACGCGGCGGCCCGCGATCTCTACGCCGACTGGCCCGCCACCGCCCGCGAGAACGTGGGCATGCTGCACCTGTACGCCAGCCACCATCCGCGCGATCCCCACCTCGCCCGGCTGGTCGGCGAACTGTCCGTCGCCGACCGGGACTTCCGCCGATGGTGGGCGGAACACGACGTGTACCAGCCCAAGTACGGATCCAAGCGCTACCACCACCCACTGGTCGGCGACCTCACCCTCGGCTTCGAAGCCTTCACGCCCGTGGGTGACCCCGACCAGACGCTTGGCCTGTACACCGTCGAACCCGGATCACCGTCGGAAAACGCCCTGCGCTTGCTTGCCAGCTGGACCGCGGACAGCACGCACATCCAGCCCGAAGGAGGCTTGAGGGGTGCGCCTGGCCCGCCCGGCCGTGGGGCGGCGGGGCGAGCCTGAGAGACGGGGCTCGGATCGATCAGTACTCCAGTCAGATTTCGTGTCCTGAGCTGGATCCTCTTTGGTAGCGGTAGCGGTAGCGGTAGCGGTAGCGGCGGGCTGCGGCTTGGTGGCGTCTGCGCGAGTGGGACAGGGCCCTGCACGGAAGGAACGCCGATCAGGCAAGGCGGCACCGTGCCCCCGCGGCCGCGTTCGCGGCGGCTTCGGCGATGCCGGCGTCGAGCCTGTCGCGGGTTGCGGCCAGCGCGCTGATCTGCCGGTCGATGCGCTCTCTTTCCGCCGCGAGCCGCTCGAGCAGCGGCGGCGTCACCATGCCGGTCGCGAGGTACGGCAGGATTTCCGCGATCGACTTGCTCGGCAGCCCTGCCTGGTACATCTCCTGGATCAGATGGACGTGCTTGACCGCGCTGTCCGGGTAGTGCCGCTGCCCACCTGGGCTGCGCTCGGAGGCGAGCAGGTTCTGCTCCTCGTAGTAGCGCAGGGCTCGCACGCTGACCCCGGCCTTCGTGGCGAGTTCGCCGATGCGCATCGATGCCTCCCGTGTGACCTGGGTCACAGGACTTGCCTCTGACGTCAACGTCAGGTTTTAGCGTAGCCCGCGAACGACCCGACCCGCTTCCCGAGGCAAGAAAGAGCGACCGTGACCAGCATTTTCGACAGCTACCAGCTCGGAATCCTCAAGCTTCCCAACCGCATCGTGATGTCACCGATGACCCGGAACCGGGCCACGCCGGACGGCCTGGCGACGCCGTCGATGGCGACGTACTACGCCCAGCGCGCCACCGCCGGACTGATCGTCACCGAGTCCACCCAGCCCAGCCTGCAAGGACAGTCGGCCCCCTGCACCCCCGGACTTCACAACGACGAGCAGGTTGCCGCATGGCGGACGGTGACCACTGCCGTGCACGCCAATGGCGGGAGGATCTTCGCCCAGCTGCTGCACGCGGGACGGGTCAGCCACCCCGAGATCGCTGGCCGGCACCCTGTCGCGCCGTCCGCGATCGCCCTGAGCGCCGACGTGTTCACCGGCCCCAAGGGGCTTCTGCCCGCACCCGTCCCCCGCGCCCTTTCGGCGCAGGAAGTCAGGGACCAGGTACAGGCGTTCGCCGACGCGGCGCGCCGCGCGATCGACGCGGGCTTCGACGGTGTCGAACTGCAGGGCGCGAGCGGCTACCTCATCCAGCAGTTCCTGTCCTCGAACGCCAACCAGCGCACCGACGCCTACGGTGGTTCCGTCACGGGCCGCATCCGCTTCGCCGTCGAGGTGGCCGAGGCGGTCGCCGACGCCATCGGCGCCGACCGCGTCGGCATCCGCGTCTCCCCGGGGGGCCACGTCTGGGAGATGGTCGAAGACGACGTCCCGCAGCTCTACTCGGCCCTGACCGACGCGCTCGCACCGATCGGTCTCGCCTACATCCACGCCATTGCTACCACCGAAGAGGATGTGCTCATAGCGCTGCGCAAGGCGTGGCCCAGCACGTTCATCGTCAATCCGGGCGGTGCGTTCGGCCCGCGCTGCACCGACCGGGCGTGGGCCGACCAGTGGCTCGCCAACGGCGCCGACCTGATCAGCTTCGGCCGCGCCTACATCGCCAACCCTGACCTGGTGGAGCGCCTGCGCATCGGCGCCCCACTGAACGAGGCCGACCGCGACACCTGGTACGGCGGCGGCGACGCCGGTTACCTGGACTACGTCAGCCACCAGCACTGACCCACCGAGCCCCGGGCCGGGCTGCACCCGCCGCAAGGCTGTCCACAGCCCGGCTGGGCAACAACGTACGACAGGCGATCAAGCGCCAGATCGAGGGCTCCGGAGTCTGCTGTGCCCTGGGCACACCGCCGACGCGGCTCCTGCGTCGTTACCCGGGACCGTCGGGCGGCTGTCAACGAGGGCGGATCCACTGCAGACCGTAGCTGGGCGATTACAAAGCATCGTCATCAGGTCGGGGTGAAGGGTGAACGCGGTAGGTGAGAGCGGGGAGTTGGCCGCGAGAGCCGTTTCGAGGAAGCTGTGTGGCTTTGAGATAGCCGTGCACTTGAAGGAGGCCGAGGGCTGCTGCCGTGCTCCGTACTGTCGGGAAGGCGCGGCGGCGGGCGGTGACGAGTTCATGCGCTTTGAAGCTGGTTAGCTTCGTTCGCCGGATCCAGTCGAGCACCAGCTGGGCCCTCTCACTGTCCGTGTCCGTCTCCATGAGGTCGAAGGCCGCCAGACCATGAGTGGTGTAGTACTCGCCGATGGCGATGGCGCGCTCGATCGTGGCGGCCTCGAAGCCAGTAGAGAAAGTTGTAACTCGAAGTTGTGCCCTTCTCTGTCCGGTCCCGGGAGATGCTTGACACTTCGGTCCCAGCTGATGGTTGACAGT
>NZ_JBIAVS010000053.1:0-24678 GCF_042894545.1 Streptomyces sp. NPDC001530 | reverse complement strand
CCAGTTGGATGTGGGCGCGCACGATCAGGTCGCGGTAGTCGCTCCAGGCGAAGCTGTTGCGTCCCTTCCCCCGGTGCTTGCGGTGCTGGCGTGGCGAAGGAGAACCACCAGCACCATGGCAGCACCCCGTAAATACCCGGACGAGCTTCGCGAGCGCGCGGTCCGCGAGGTCCGCAGCGCCGGCCGCCCGATCGCCCATGTCGCGAAGGAGCAGGCCAGCGCGGCGGCCGACTGCGCCAGAGGCTGGCGCGCTCGGCGTGAGCGCGTACGCGCCGCCGGGTGAGGCTGCGGGTCAGGCAGTGGCGTCGGGTTCGTGGTCCGGAACCTCCATGGCCCAGGTGCCCATGGCCTCCAGGACCTCGCGCCTCGCCGAGAGGGGTGAGCCGGTACTCGACGCGCGGAGGGATCTCCGCGTACGTCGTGCGGGTGACGATGCCGTGGGCCTCGAACTGGCGCAGCCGACTGGTCGTGTGCGGGCTGATGCCGGGCAGGGCGTCACCGTCCCAGCTCAGCGCCGAACTCCACCCGGCATCGTTGACCGCTCGTCGCCGCCCCGACGGCCTAGTGTGGAACACGGAGGCAACAGCATGGGCGCGTCGGAGTATGCCGGGCTGACGGCAGTAGTGACCGGTGGCGCATCAGGTATCGGACTGGCCACGGCGCGGCTGCTCGCCGCCCGCGGGGCCCGTGTTGCCTGCCTCGACCTCAAGCCCGACGACGTGCCCGCACCGCTGGCTGGCATACCGGCCGACGTGGCCGTACGGGCGGCGGTCGAGGAGGCTGCACAGCGGCTCGGCGGCATCGACATCCTGGTCGACAACGCCGGTATCGGCGCCCAGGGCTCCATCGAGGGCAACACCGACGACGAATGGCGCCGGGTCTTCGAGGTCAACGTCTTCGGCATCGTGCGAGTGTCCCGGGCCGCCCTGCCTCATCTGCGCCGCTCCCGGAGCGCGGCGATCGTCAACACCTGCTCCATCGCCGCGACCGCAGGGCTGCCCGACCGGGCCCTGTACTCATCGACGAAGTGCGCGGTCCTCTCCCTCACCCGCGCGACCGCCGCCGACCTCGTGCACTCCGGGATCCGAGTGAACTGGTGTCAACCCCGGCACCGCCGACACGCCGTGGATCGGCCGTCTGCTGGACCGCGCCGCCGACCTCGAGGCCGACGCGCAGCACTGGGCGCCCGCCAGCCGATGGGCCAACTTGTCACCACCGACGTCGTCGTCGGCGCCATCGCGTACCTTGCGAGCCCGTTCTCCGGTTCCACCACAGGTACTGATCTCGCCGTCGATGGCGGCATGCACGGACTACGGATCCGGCCCCGCGCCTGACCTCCCGCACGAAACCGTCCGCAAGGAGAACCAGCCGTGAAGACCCGATGCCTCCGATATCCCGGCCTCGGCGCCGTCACCGCTCTCGCCGTCACCGCGCTCAGCGCCTGCGGCGGCTCCGGTGCCGACTCGGGGGTCGACGCGGACGGCGCCCCGGTGGTGGGCGTCGACTACCCCCGCTCCGACACCGACTTCTGGAACGCGTACATCAAGTACACCCCGCGGTTCGCCAAGGAGCTCGGCCTGGAGCTGAAGACCACCCACTCGCAGAACGACGTCGCCAAACTCGCCGCCAACGCACAGACCTTCATCATCCACGGGGTGAAGGGCGTCGCGATGGCCCCGCAGGACACCGCCGTGATCGCGCCCACCCTCCAGCAGCTGGCCGCGCAGAAGATCCCCGTGGTCACCCTGGATACCCGTCCCGACACCGGCGACCTCTACATGGTGGTGCGCGCCGACAACCGCGCGTACGGAGAGAAAGCCTGCCGGTTCCTCGGCACCAAGCTCGGCGGCGAGGGCAAGGTCGTCATGCTCCAGGGCGATCTTGCCTCGATCAATGGCCGGGACCGCACCGAGGGGTTCAACGAGTGCATGAAGGAGAACTATCCCAAGATCAAGGTCTTCGGGGAGGCGACCAACTGGGACGGGGCGGTCGCGGCGCAGAAGCTGCAGACGGATCTCACCGCCGACCCTGATATCAAGGGCGTCTACATGCAGGCCAGCTTCGCGCTCTCCGGCACCCTGCAGGTGCTCAAGCAGCAGGGTCTGCTGGTCGGCCCGGATGACAAGAAGCATGTGTTCGTGGTCTCCAACGACGGCATCCCCAGGGAGCTCAAGGACATCGCCGAGGGCAAGATCGACGCCACGGTCTCCCAGCCCGCTGACCTCTACGCCAAGTACGCCCTCTACTACCTGAAGGCGGCGATCGAGGGCAAGACGTTCAAGCCCGGCAAGACCGACCACGACAGCACGATCGTCCAAGTCCGAGACGGTGTGCTGGAGGACCAGCTGTCCGCACCGCTGGTGACCGCGGACGGCGGGACCTACGGCGGGGTTCCCAGTCTCAAGAGCGACGACACGTCCCTCTGGGGCAACAACCTCGGCTGACCTCGCACGGCGTGCGCTCGGCGAACGCCTCCTGTAACGCCGCGACCAACTGCTGCCCGCCGTTGTGCCGCGGGTGCCGGTACCCGGCCTGCCAGGCCACGTTGTGCCGGTACGCCGGATCGACCGGCCCCAGCGGCAGGCGCGCCACCGGCACGGCCGCACAGCCCAGGAACCGCTCCACGAGCGCGGGCAGCCGGTCCGTGCGCGCGGCGAGCGCGGTGAGCAGGCTGCCCGGCACCGGATGCCGAACCACGTAGTCGACGAACTCGACGGACGCGGCGTCGGCCCAGTGCACGTCATCCAGCAAGAGGACCCCCTGAGGAGCCTGTGGTCTCCCGCCTCGAGCGGATCCGGCGGAGCGTCCGGTGCCGCTCGACCCCGATGACCGAGCCGAAGCCCCCGGCCCCCCACCGCCGGCGATGTCCTCCACGCCGTCCAGCGCGTCCGAGACCAGCGCCCAGGGCATCGTGCTCTCCCGCTCGTGCGCCCGCCCCGACAGCACCGGCACACCGGCGGGTGCCAAGGCGGGAACGCGGGACAGCAGACGGGACTTGCCGATGCCCGGCTCACCGGTCACCACGACGAACGCGGGCTCACCGGTCGCAAGCAGTTCCTGGATCCGCAGCAGTTCGCGGCTTCGTCCCGGCAGCGTTGCCCCGGCTGTCGGGACGGGTCCTGCACCGGCGTACCGGCGGCCTCCAGGGGTGTCGTCACCGGACGGGAACACAGGGCCGTGCTGCACCGGAAACCTCCTGATGATGGCGGTCACGGCATCCGGGATCACACCCCGCACCACGCCTGCCGGAACGAGGCGGCCGAGGAGGTGCAGCGCCGGGCTACCGGTCGGCGGAAGGACGCGTACGAAGGCGGCCCACCGGCGGCGGATCGGCCCGGCCGCTTACGCCGCGTGGGGATACCGGAAGGTCGGTGTGTCCCACCCCTGGGATGAGGCGCCGTTGTACGACTGCATGGTTTGGGAGTTGTGCTGAGGTCAGCGCACCCCGGCCCGCCTGGTCGGGGCAGCGGCTTCATCACCTCCTCGGCGTGCGCGGCGTGGGTGCCGTCCCGGGACGTGTGAACGCCCCGGCCGGATGGCCGGGGCCTCGTTGGAGATTCTCAGCGTTTGGCGAGGTCGGCGAGCTTGGTGGTCAGGCTGGCGATGGCGTCCTTGATGGCGCCGCTGTTCTTGGCGGCCGCCTCGGTGAGGGCTTTGATGGCGTCTGCGAGTTCGACGTTGCTTTGGGCGAGTGCCAGGTTGGCGGCAGCTTGGGCTTGGGCGATGTCGTCGGGGTGTGTCGGCTTCTTGCGGTCTGCTTGGTCTTGCTTCTTCTTCGCTGTTTCGATCAGGGTTTTCGCGGGTGTCGCCAAGGTCCCCCCCTCGGTTGGCGTGACGTGTCCGGACCAAGTTAAATCGCTGATCGCGCGCGGGGTAGATCGCGTCACGCCATGCGCTCCTGGTGGGTGTGAGCCGCAGCATGCCGGCGTGGTCGTGCAGCGGATGCCGTCCATGTCGAGGCTGACGCGGCCCTCGCGGGTGCGGTGCTGCGGAACAGGGGATGTGGTGATGGCAGTGATGCCACTACATTTGGTGGCATGAGTGCCATCACCTTGCGGATTCCCGACGCCATGGACAAGGCGCTGCGCGACGCCGCAGCCAGTGCCCCCTCGCTGAACGACTACATCGTCAAGGCCCTGCGCCGTCAGATGACGATCGACGCCGCTCGTCAGCTCGCTCCGATTGAGCCCCTCGACCTCGGCGGCGAGGGCGACGCCCTGTGATGATCCGGAAGGGCGACGTTTGGGACGTCGACACCGGCAAGGGCAACCGCACGGTGCTCGTCGTCAGCCTCGACGGACTCGCCGACGCGTACGGTGCCGTGGTCGCTCTGGTGCTGCACGCCCCGGCTGTGCACCCTGACACGGCGATGAGTGTGCGCCTGACCGTCCCGGTCGACGCCTCGGTCGTCGCCGTCAACCTCCTCCAGCTCTCCGCGTCCCGCTTCGAGACCGCCACCCTGCTCGGCAACATCGGGCCTGAGCAGCAGACGCTCGTCGACAACGCACTCCGCGCGGTCCTCGACCTGTAACCCGAGCCCGCCCGGGGGCAGTTATGCATCCCGCGACCGAGCTGGCCTTCGGTCAGTCAGAAGCCGCGCGGTGTCCCGTGCCGTGCCACGGTGGCCGCCACGATCAGATCGATCGGGTACGGGCCGACCGCGAAGACCGGACGCTGTGGCTCGTCCTCGCCGTCCCAGCGGAAGCCGATCCGAAGCATTCGGCCAGGGCCACGTTCGGCTGGTGCTGCCGGACGTTCGGATGCTGAAGCGCCCTTTGCCCTGGGTGTATCCGTCGAAGTGCTCGACGACGTCCTGGGCATCCTTACCGCCGGGGACCGCGGTGGCGCCGAAGTTCGCGTAGGCCTGCGCGATCTGGTCGTCCGCCTACGCCGCGGGAAGTCCCAGTGCGCGGTCCCGTGCTTCTCCCTCTACGAGCACGACCCGACGGCCGTGAGATCTCCCTCTGGGAGGTCGAGCACCGCGCTGCTGCGCACGGTTCGCCCCGCCGGCGACGTCGAGGAGGTCCGCAAGCACCTTTCCCGCGACCTGGCATGAGACCTCACACCCCAGGCACCAACTAGGTACCATCGGTGTATGCCATCACTGAATGTGTCCTTCACCGATGAGGAGCTCGAGGGCGTGCGCGCGGCCGCCGCGGCCGAGGGCAAGAGCCTCAAGCAGTACCTGCACGACCTTGGAGTCCGCGAGATGCAGCGCCGACAGTTCGTTGCCGGCGCTTCCGTATGGGCTGACCGGCTGCGGGGTGAGTTCGACGACGCGTTCCCCGACGAGGTACCGCCCTCCGAGCGCAACGGGGCCGCGGCTGCCTGATGCACCTCTCCATCGACGTCTCCTGGTTGCTCGACGTCCAGGAGGCAGCTCTTGCCGACGAGGACATGTCGGTCTCGGACTACTCCGCGCTTGTGGCGGCCGTCGCCCGCCACAAGACCAAGCTCCCGACACTCGCCGCGGCCGACCCCGATGCCGCCTGGCGCGCGGCCGCGCTCATGCACACCATCGTGCGCCTGGAACCGCTCCCGCACCGTAATAGCTTGTATGCGGCGTTCGTCGCCGCCCAGTACATGGACCAGTCCGGCGAGGGCATCGACCCGCCCTACGGCGCCCTGTCCGACCTCGTACGCAAAATCCGCGACACTCGCCTCGGCGTGCCTGCGGTCGCCGACCAGCTGCGCGCCTGGAAGGTCTGAACCCGGCGGCCGACGGCGCGCTCGCGGTGCTCGTGCGGGCGGCGGGTGAGTGCGCTGAGCCTCTCGACTGGCAGCACTCAGCGACACGCTGACGCTCCACCACGCCGGTCCGCAGGCATGTTACTTCGCGCCCTGGCGACCCGACCCGCGCCCGTACGACGGCCTGCTGCAGGGCACGTACTCCCACCTCGCGCTGGCGGAGTTCTTCCAGCGCACCGCGCTCGGCACCACCCACCCGGCCTGGGCGGCCGCGACCGCCCGGGGCGGGCTGAACGGCGGCGGCCAACGGCGCGCTACCCCGGTGCAGATCCGCTGTTGCGGTCAAGGCTTTCGACGACGTGCTGTGGAAAGGTGCGTCTTGAGAGGACGCCCCCGGCCGGAGCCGCGGGGGTATCTCTGCGCCGCGTGGGACTGGCCGCCCGGACAGCGGGCCCGACTCGGCCCGGGGGCCGGCATTTTCACGATGGGTCGAGATTCTTGACTCCGCGGTCGAGGGGCCGGATCGCGTGTGGTGGGGGTTGGACGCCGTCGGGCGGCGCTGCGGGGGTCGTGCTTCTGCACGGTGGTGAGCGCGGCGGTGAAGGCATTTGTGTCTTGCTCCGGGTGGCTGCCCTGCAGTTGGCTGCGGGTGGTGAGGCCAGCCGCCTGGCTGCTGGCGGCGGCCCGGGCGCCGGATCATGCCCTGACCAGCGTGGACAAACCTGCAAAGCGAGTTACGTGGGTTCGATTCCCGCCACGGCCTCCATCTCTTCCCTTTGCCCCCAATCTCTCCTTTCCCTCTCCTCACACAGCGGCACAACCCTCGACACCTTCCAGGTGTCCAGGACATGACCGGATGGCAAACCTCCGGTCGCCGTGCTTCCTGTTTCGACGAGGAGACCCATCCGTGCGCCAGCGCATCCGCCCCTCGCACCTCCGCATGTCGGCGGCCTTCGTGGCCGCTGCCGCGATCGTTGGGGCCGTTCCCGCGGTCGCCGCCTCCTCGGCGTATGCCGAGGAGGGCGAGCCCTCCCTGGTGATCTCGAGTCTGCCGAGTGCGTCTCCCAAGCCCGGCGAGGTGTACGACGAGTCCGTCGTCATCACCAACAAGGGCACCGCGGCCGCGGACGGCGTCACCTTCCGGATCCGGCTGACCCGAGGGCTCGACTTCCCCGAGGCAGTGCAGGGCTGCACCTACTCGACCATCGAGGACCAGGTCAGGCAGGCTCTGTGCGAGCTCGACACCGTCATCGAGCCCGGCGCCTCCGTCGAAACGCCCGTGCGGTTCAAGGCACTGCCCAACGCGCTGATGGAGGCCGTCCAGTACGGCACCTCGGCCACCGGTGAGGCTCCGGGCGAGGGGTTCAGCGACAGTCACCGACGGCTGACCCTGACCGCCGACAGCTCGGCCGACCTCGTCGCCGTCGGTGACGACACCGAAGCCCTCGCGGGCGACGGGCAGTCCGTCACGGTGAAGCTCCGCAACGACGGCCCCGGCTGGATCCAGAACCAGGAGAGCGACGACCAGACGGCGCTCATGGTGCAGATACCGAAGGACACGGTCGCCGCCGAAGTCCCCGAAGAGTGCGCGCCGTTCGGGATCGACGGCCCGTCCGGGCCCGGGGGGACGCCGGGCAAGTCCACGTATGTCTGCTGGCCCGCCGACCACACCATCGACGTCGGCGAGTCCCTCTCCTTCACCTTCATGCTGGACATCGAGGACGACGCACAGACCACCACCGGCGAGGTGAAGGCGACCTCCGTCTACGACATCCACCCGGCCTTCGACAAGAACCCCGCCAACGACAAGGCCCAGATCCGCATCGCCATCCCCACCGACAACGAGCCCGGACCCGCCACCTCCGGCGGCGCCTCCTCCGGCGGCGGCTCCACCACGGGCGGCGACGGCAACGCCCCCGAAGGCCAGTCCACCGGCGGCTCCGGCAGCACGGGCAGCACCGGCTCCACGTCGCCCGGCACCTCGACGGGTGGCTCCCCCACCGGTTCCGTCGACGGCAACCTGGCGAGCACCGGCTCCGACGGCACCCCGCTCATCGCCGGCGCCGCGGCCGCCACGGCCGCCCTCGGCGGTGGCCTGGTCCTGGCCGTACGCCGCCGTCGCGCGAGTGCCAAGTCCTCCTGAGGACTCCCTGTCCCTGAGGCCGGCAGCCAGAGGTGCCCGGCCGGTCCGGTCTCGAACGAGGGCCTGTTGCGCGGGCTGTGGTCTGTTCGTCGAGTATTCCGGTGAGGTCTGCCCGGTTCGTCTGTCCTTCCTTCTCCTTGGCGCCGGGGTGTCGCTCAGTGGTTGTGGTGGGGTGTGTGGCGGGTCCAGAGGGTGAGGTCGCTGCTGGTGGCGATGGCGAGGGTGTGGCCGGTGGGTGAGAATCCGGCGGTGCGCAGTTGTGTGTACTGCGAGTTGAAGATGTGCCACCACGTGTCTCCCGCCGGGCCTTTGTGGGCGCCGCCGTCGGTGGAGAGGATGACGCGGTCGTGGGGCCATTGGGGGCTGACGACGTCCAGGGTCCAGCCGTCCGGGGTGGTGCTGTGGAGGCCGCCGCCGAAGAGGCCGGCGATGCGGACCTGGGTGCCTTCGATGGGCCCGAGGCCGGGGCAGGTGAGGTCTGGGTGGGCGTCGGGGGTGCTGGTGGCGGGGTCGGGATCTCGATTGCGGGCGATCTTCTCGCCGGTGACTGCGTCGAAGAGCCCGTGGCCGTCATGGGACACGACCATGGCGAGGTCATGTCCGCTGTCGGGGTGGACGGCGAAGCCGATGCCGAGCAGGCCGCCGATGGGAGTGGTGCTGTCGAGCACCGGCTGCCACGGCTTTGGGGCCGGCATGAGGGGGGCGGCGAGGTAGCGCTCGCGCAGCTTCTGCTGGTACTCCGTGATCAACTCGGCTCCTCGGTGCGATTCCGCGTCGAGGGTCTCTCGCGCAGCGGCCCGGGCGCGAGCGTCGGCGCCGACCCGGCCCCGCGAAGCCCGCTGCCGGTCAGAACCGTTGCTCTGGCCGCGCTCGCCTGCCTGGCACACGGATGGCCGCTGGGCATTCGGTCCGCCTATCTGCCCGATTCACTGTTGCGCACCCCGCAGCACTGACCGGCCCGCCGGTTGCTGTGTGTGCGGGTACCGGTCTGCGCAGCCCGTTCTCCGTACGTCTCCGGTTCATCAAGCCGCCCTCCCTGCATGGTGTTCCGCCGCGATGGCGGCCCTCGCGAGCAGAACCTAACGCTCGGCGCTCACACCCACGGGCGGTAGGCCGGTCGCCTACACCACTTGGTGGGACACACCGGCGCCTGCCGCGAGGGGCGCGGACGGCCCCGTGGTGGCCCCCCGGCGGCCGGGAGGAAAAAGCCCCTCCCGCGTTGCCGGGTGACGGCGGCCTGACGGCCGCCGTACCGTCCCGTGCGACGGAGGTCTCAGCTGTCAGCTGAGTGGCGGTGGGTGCGTTGTGTGCTGGCGAGGGTCGCGCCGCATGCCATGGATGTGACGGCGAGGACGACGAGTTGCCAGGCTTGTGTTGGGTCGCTGATTCGACCGGTGGCGAGCATGCCGCCGAGGGTGAAGGCGTAGGTGAAGCAGGCGCCGGTCGAGAGGGTCGGTTTGCCGGGCCATCGGAAGGACACGATCCTGCTCTCGGTGTCGCCGGTGTCGCCGGTGGTGCTGGGCGTGTGGGTGGCTGGGGTGGGATCCTGGTCGGGCATCGGGAGCTCTCCTGGTAGGGCGGACTTCCTGGTGGGCCTGCCGCTCCCCGTGCGGCCTAGGAACCGGGGGAGCGGCAGGTCGTTCATGGCGGAGTGCGGGTGAGGAGGTGCTCGGCGGGCGGCCGTCGCACGCTGGGGAGCGTTGGTGTGGCACCACTGCGGGCCCCCGTGGCGCGCCGCGGCGTTGGGCATCAGCGGGTCACCTCGGGCGGTCGAGTCGCTGGATGAGCAGGTCCGCGAGACGGTCGCGGCCGGGCGGGGCGGCCGCGTTGGTGAGGTAGGTGGCGTTCAACAGCTGGTCGGCGACGCGTTCGAGCTCGGGGATGGCGAACTCGCCCTCCTCCAGCACGTTGAGCAGGTCGTTGGGCAGGTCGATGTGGCTCTTGTCCAGTTCGTCGATGAGCAGCACGCGCGGGGTGTTGGAGGGCAGCAGCGCGGTGCTGAGGCGCCGAGGCGGATGTAGCTGCCGATGCCCTCGACGGAGCCGGGGGCCCCGGGAGTGGCCCGGTCGGTGCCCTGGGCCGCGATCTGCACATCCTGAAGGCGGGCGATCGCGTCGTAGTGGTACAGCCCGTCCTGCAGCGTGGACCGGCTGACGATCGGCCAGCGCAGCACGTTGCTCAGGCCCAGTTCGCACGCTACGGAATGCGCGAGTGTGCTCTTGCCCGCGCCCGGGCTTGCCGGTGACCGGTAGCCAGAAGCGCAGGCCGAGGGCGGTGTTGACGATGTCCAGCTCCTCGGCGCCGGGCTGGTGCAGCTCGACCATGTGCTGGTGCGTCTCCAGCTGCTGGGCGGATGGGCGGTGCGCCGGCGGCATCTGCGCTGGGGGTGTGGTCCGCGTTGGTCCTGGGATTCTTTTCCGGCGCATCGGGCTCCTTGTTGCTCGGGCGGCTGCGGCAGGTGAGCTGGCTGGCCTCCGACCGTAGAGCGTCGGGCGGTGGGCGGATAAGGGGATAGGTGGCAAGCGGGCCGCTAGCTGACGGTGTCTCCAGCAGTTCGTCAGCCCCGGTCGGCGGGCGGTGGGATCGTCGTAGAGCAGGGCGATGCCCTTGGGCCAGTAGGTCTCGGGGGCGCTCCGGACGGTTTCCGCTTCTGCCCCGAGTCGCCAGTCGACGTCGGGCAGTTCGTTTGGTCTGTCGGCCGCTTCATGGTCCGGTGCAGGCCGCGGTGGAAGTCGGCGCAGATCTCGTCGGGTCCGGCCGGCTCGCGGCGCCGTATCCGGCGGACACGACCGTGGGACAGGCAGGACGTCGCCGGACCGGCAGAGTTGCGGCATGGAGGGCTCACAGGGCTCAGGGGTGGCCGGGGTGGTCGCGTGCACGGCGCAGTGAGTACGGCGGTCAGCTTGCTCGCCCCTTGCCGCCGGTTGTGCAGGAGGCCGAGGCCCTCCGGCCAGGCGTGTGGGGCGAGCGGCGGTCGGGTGGTGCGTCTGCTGCGGGGAAGGGCGATGCCGTGTAGTTGCCACACATGTGTTTCAGGTCAGTACCCAGTTGGGGGCGACGAAGGAGCCGCTCCCAGGGGCGGAATGACGTCGCTCTACTCCGCGGCGGCCCCATCCATGGCGTACTCGCGCAGCGCGCCGGGTCGCAGATGTGCATCGGGGCTGGCTGGGTGTCCCTGCACTTCTTCTCTACGAGCAGGGGCGACGCAGTGGCTTCCCTGCGCAGTGCCGCTCTGTCAGGTGCCCGGCGAGGGGCTGCTGCATGCTCCTTGATCGTGTTCCGGAGTGCGCCGTGGCCCAACCATCGAGGAGCTGGAGAACCGGTGCGGCGAGGAGGAGGTCACCGTCGAGTGGCTTCGCCTGTCTGCTGGGGTTCGTCGATCTGAACCCGGAGTTTGAGATCGCGGTGACTGGCGACCGGGCTGGCGCTCCTGATGAGGCGATCCGCCTCCTGGAGGAGCGCTTCCAGGGCCTGTACGCCACAGTCCGCCGGCGCCGTCCACTCGCGGCTTGGCAAGTTGGAGCAGGAGGGGCTGGTCACGCACTCTGCCGACGGCGGCCGCAAGGTGGTCTCGATCACCGATACGGGGCGCGCCGAACTCGCCTCCTGTGACGACGAGAACGCTGACCTGGAGCTGGAGGTCAGCGAGTTCGTACGCGGCGGCGCCGGTGGTCGCCGAGGCGACAGCGTGTTGCTCTGCTCGGGACCAGCTCGGTTTGACTCTCCGAGTATGCGATACATCGCGTCTCTGAAGAGACGCGATATGTTGCGTGCCTGTGCGTGTACTTCACCGACCGAGGTGTGGATGCAGGTCGGCCCGGCGCACGGGAATCGCAGGACTTTTAAACCGTGGCCGGTGCCCAACGTGATCACGGTCGTCGACACGGCCCAGGCGGCCACTGCGCACCCTGATTCGTACCCTTCGTAAGGGCGCCTGACAGTGGCCCGAAGACGGCCCGTCGGTCCTGTCTGCCCGGTACGCCCAGGACACGGCCGCTGCTGCTCGCACGGGGAAGGGGGTTTCACACTCCGCAGGTGCACGCGGTGCGTGGCCTACTCTTACGGCTCCTGCGGCCAGGGAGGGCCGCTGTTCATGGGGGATGCGCTGTGCGCGCTTGTGTTCGCCGTGCCGTTGTGCCGGCTGTGGTCCTGTCCGCTCTCGCGGTGGGGTGTTCGGGAGAGAGTCCCTCGGATGAGGGGGCTGCGAAGCCGTCGGTGTCTGCGCAGGCGGTTGTGGAGCCTGTCTCGGAGCCGTCGGAGGAGCCGTCCTCGCCGGCGCTTGCCCCGTTGCTGATGGTCGGAACGGTCGGCCCGTTTACGGCCGTGGACAGGTCTGACGAGTCGGTGTCGACGAAGATGCGCGTCAGGGTGCAGTCGGCCAAGTATCTGTCGGCCGCGGAGCTCGGCCCAGCGCACGAGTCGAAGCGCGGGCAGTACGTCGTCCTCACACTCACGATCAAGAACGTCGGGAACGAGACCGGGCGTTTCAGCCCGTACGGCGCGATGAGGTGCCAGGACGGGGCCGGCGAGCGGGACTGCACGACGCGGGAGTCCGTCGACGGAGGGGACATCGACACGCAGTACGCGCCGGGCCAGTCCGTGACGGGCAGTGTCGTCCTCGACGTCGTCCGCAGGGGCGGGACGGTGACCTACTTCGACGCCCCGGGGAGACCGTCGTTCACCGTGCTGCTGCCGAGCTAGGGGAGGTGGGGCGGGAGCGCGGGCAGCGGGCGAGGGGATCGGGGCGTCACTCTGCTCTCGCGCGCGCGACGGCGGGCCGCGCGCGGCCCCGGGCAGACGATGCTGCCGGCCAGTGGAGCCAGAGCGCGCAGCGGGTCCGCACCGACCGCGTTCGGCACGGACCCGCCCGGACCTTACCCGCGCCTTCAGGCCACCGCCCAGCTCAGCCGATGGTCCACCGCTGAGTGCGCGCATTGCGGTCACACACCGTCGTCCGGTAGAGGCCGCCAGCGGTCTGGTAGAGGCAGAGGCGGGTCGCCGTGTTCCGGAGCATGACTGCACTTCCGGCCGCGGGTTGGATGACCTGCCACAGCTGGTTGTTCCCACCGTTGCACCCGTTGGCGTAGACGTCCCCGGCCGAGTTGCTGTCGAGGCAGTGGCCCCATGTGTAGTTCTGGAGTGTCGAGGACGTGTTGGTGGTGCCGGTCCACCGCCAGTACAGATCCGAATAGCCGATGCCGCAGTCCTGGGACCACAAGTTGTAATAGGAGTTCTCCTCGATGCACTCCTTGTACTCGTAGTTCGCGAACCGGTCGAGGCTGGTCGCTGCGGTCTCAGCGGCGGTGGCCGTCCCCGGCATTGCCAGGGTCAGCGGCATGGCGAGCACCACTGCCGATCCGATGACCGACACGGCGCGCCTGATTCTTCTCCCGAATGCGGGCATGATCGATTCCTCTCAATCGTCGCTTGGCTCCCCTGAGTTGGCACCGGCACATGGTCGCAGGAGATCGCTGTGATCAGGACTGTGAGTGGGTGGGGTGGTGTCGGCGGGTTGGGTGTCAGCGCCGGTGGGCGTGGATGTGGGCTGGTGGGCTGGTCATTGTTAGTGGATCTTGGCTGTCACGGGGTGACCAACTGGCTGTCGTGATCTGCGCGTTCGGCTAGCACATGCCCTGTCTGGCTGTCATGGGGTTGCCCGTTCCTGTGCTCGTGGCCCGGGCGGTAGGTGTGGGCTTGGGGTATGGCCCTTCAGCTGTCGACCTCACGATCTGCTTCTTTGCATGAGTCGGTGCCGCCGGATAGGGCTGCCGATCCGCGTGTTTCTCCATCGCGGGATCGGGCGCTGGCCCGGCAGGTGGTCGTGCGTCGTCTCCTTGCGTTGGATGAGGCAGGCAGCTTGGAGACGGTGCATGTGCGCATTGGGGCCGAGGCTGCGGGTGTGTCGGTGCGGACGGTGTGGCGGTGGCTGGCTGTGGCCAGGACATCGGGCCGTATGGAGCCTGCTTCGCGGCGCCCTTCCTTCGCGTTCACTGATGAGTTGTGGGCGCAGCTGTCGAGTCTGGGTGGGAACGTGGCTGCGCTGTACCGGTGGATGTGTGACCAGCCCGATGCGGTGGGCGTGGGGGAGGGCCTGTCGGGGCTGCCGTCGTTGGCGACGCTGTACCGCGCGGTGCACGAGGAGCAGGGCTCGGGCCGTGTTCTGGAGGTCTCCCGGCCCGCCTATGCCCGCCAGGACCCGGATCGTTACGACCGCGCGTTGGCCGAGCTCGCTCTGCCGGGCACCGTCGACGAGACGGGTCTGGCCGTTCAGGCGTCTGCGGCTGGCCAGTTGGGCGGCGGCGGATGGTGAAGGCGCTGTGCTCCCAGGGCCGGTACCGGGCGTGGGTGGGGTGCGGTTGTACGTGCCGGGTGCGTGTGTGGTGTCGACCCGACAGCTGGGCCAGGTGACCGAGGCGCTTGCACAGACGGTCGCAGCGCGGGGCGTGTTGTGTCTCTACGGAGATCCGGGCCAGGGCAAGACGGTCGCGCTTCACCAAGCTCTGAGCCTGCTGCCTCGCCGTCTTCCTGTCCGGTGCGCTCAGGTGGCGGTCAAACCGGGGTTGCCGCAGCTGCGCGCGGCGCTGCTGACAGCGTTTGGCTTGCCTGCCCCGTCGCTGTCGAACCGGGCGGATGCGGCCGATTGCGCGTTGATCGATGCCCTGACGTCGCCGGGTGTGCTGGTGATCGATGATGTGCAGCGGATCGCTGCCCCGGAGCTGGATTACCTGCGGCTGCTTGTTGACGCGCCGAGTACCCAAGCCGCGTTGGTGCTGTGCGGGGCCGGGGCGGAGCGCAGCCTCAAGCGGGCTCCCGCTCTGGCCTCGAGGGTGCTGACCTGGCAGCACACCCCGCGCCTGGAGCCATCCCAGGTGCCGGGCGTGCTGCGTCTGTTTCACGGCCTGTGGGACACCGCCCTCGACGAGGACCTTCTGCACGCAGACGCCACGTGTGCGCGGGGGAACTTCCGAGCCTGGGCGAAGGTCACCTCTCACGTGTACGCGGCTCTTGACCGCCGCCCCGGCACCAGCGTGGATCACAAGCTGCTGGCCTTCGCGAGCACCCGCCTGGGCCCCACCCCCTGACCCGCACCTCCGCCTGGACCGCTGTGCCAGGGCGGACGGCCCCACTCAAGGGAACATCGATGGACGCGAACGGCCTGACTTCCAGCACCACACAGCACCCCACGCCCATTCCTGCTGCCCTGGATGCGGTGTCGCTGACTGCTCTGCGCGCTCCCGCCGTGCGGCATCTGCTGGCGTTGCAGGCCGAGGGCAGGCTCACCCGCGGCCACGTGCACACGGTCGCCCAGTGTTTGGCGGTGTCGGACCGTACGGTGTGGCGGTGGCTGGCCAAGGCCACCGCGTCTCCCGACGCCGCCGCGTGTCCCGGGGCCCGCAGCAGCGCCCGGTTTGAGATCACTGCGCAGATCCGGGTGCTGCTGGCCTACTGGCGCGGCAACGCTTCCGCCGTTCACCGCGAGCTCGTCGCCCGGGCCCGGGCCGTCCCCCTGGCAGAAGCAGAATCCGGCACCCCCGAACCGGCCTGGGTCCTGCCTACCGCCACGACGGCGATCCCGGGCGGCGGCCCCGCCACCGGCTGTGCCGGTGCTGGATCCGGTGCCGTCGCTGTCGACGTTCTTGCGCGCTGTCCGCCGGGATCTCACAGCGGGGGAGCGGGCCGGGTTCCGTAAAGGTCCTGAAGCTGCCCGCGCGCTGGACGTGTTCGGCAAGCGCCCACGAGCGTGGCGCAACCATGTGTGGGAAGCCGACCACGTCCAGGCCCCGCTGCGGGTGGAGGCTGATGGTGAGCTGGTGCGCCCGTACATCACATGGTTCGTCGACTGCGCGACCAAGGCCATCACCGGCCTCGCCGTAACCCCGGGCTATCCGTCACGCGCTTCGATCCTGGCCGCACTGCGCTGCGCAGTCCTGCGCAGCGAGCCGTACGGTCCCTTCGGCGGCCGGCCCGAGAGGGTGCGGATCGACCGGGGCAAGGACTTCCTCTCCCGCACGGTCACCACGGCCTTGGGCGCCCTGGGGACGACCGTCGATGACTTGCCGCCCTACAGCCCCCACTTGAAGGGCACGGTGGAAAACCTCAACCGCTGCGCGGCGCGCATGCTGTTCGCCACGCTGCCCGGCTACACCCCCAAACAGCCCCAGCGCCGCCCCGACCGTCACCCCACAGCACCCGTGCTGTCCTTCCGTGACTTCACCGCCGAGATGCTGGCCTGGGCGGCCTGGTGGAACACCGAACATCATCCGGCCGCCCTGGACGGACGCACCCCGCTTGAGGCCTGGCAGGCCGATCCGACTCCGCTCACCGACATCCCGTCGGCAGATCTGTGGTCCTTCACGCTCGATGACGACGGCCGCCCCCGCACCATCACCACCCACGGCGTGCGGTTCAAAAACCGCGACTACATCGCGGACTGGATGACCGGCCAGGCCGGCCGCGAGGTCACGGTGCGCTTCATGCCCCACCACACCCACGAGATCGAAGTCTGCGACCCACACGGACATCACCTGGGCACCGCGTATCTGGCCGACCAGGCCACGCCCGAACAACTCGACGCTCTGCGCCGCGCCCGCGCTCAGCGCGCCCGCCGCCTGCGCGCCGAGGCCAAAGCCGCCGAGCAACTGCGCCGCACACGCTTCGCTCCCGCCACGTCGCCCACCACACCCCGCCGTCTGGACGCCATCACCGCTGCCGAGGCCGACCAATTCCTCGCCCACCACCAGGCCGATCCGGCCAACCTGGCCCTGCCTGACCTCATCCCGCCCGCACCACCGCCGAGCCACTGGCGTACCCCGGCGGCCTTGTGCGCCCCGCATGGCCCCGACCCGGCGCCCCTTCCTTCTGGCACACCGGCTGCCGCTACAGACGACGATCAACCAGCCGAGGAGGAGCGATGACCGGCACTTTGCCACCCGCAGCCGGTGATCAGTATGTGCCGTTGCCGGGCGCGCACATCGTCACCACCCGTGCGCTGCTGGCCGCCCGGGAGAACCTCACCGACGCCATCGACGCCCGCGCCATGATGTGCGTCTATGGCGATGCCGGCTTCGGCAAGACCTTGGCGGTCAACACCTGCCTGCGTGAGCTGGAACCTGGCGAGGAGGTTCGGCGGATCGCGTTTCGCTCTCGCCCCACCGCTCGTGCGGTGCGCCACGCGATCTTCACCGCACTCGGCCTGGCCGGCGGCCCTCCGGCACATCCCTCGGAGTTCGACCGCCTGCTCATCGACGCCTTGTCCGCCCGTCCGCGGACTCTGATCGTGGACGAGGCCCAGTGGCTCAACTCCGATGCCTTCGAGTACTTCCGCTTCCTGTGGGACGACTACGGCACCCAGTTGGCGATCGTCTTTGTCGGTGGCCAGGGCTGCCGCACCGTGCTGCGCAAGGAGCCGATGCTCGCTTCCCGCATCTTCATCTGGCAGAAGTTCTCCCGTCTCACCCCCGCGGAGGTGCTGCAGGTCATCCCGCTGTTCCACCCGGTGTGGGAGACCGCGACGCCGGAGGACATCACGTTCGCCGACACCCACGCCGCGCACGGCAACTTCCGGAGCTGGGCCTGGCTGACCGCGCAGGTTCTCACGGGCCTCAAACGCCTGCGCAGACAGCACGTCGAGACCGATGTACTCCGCTGGGCCTTCCACCGCCTGGGAGAAGCCTGATGCCCCCGCCCGCCGCTGTCCCGCACACGAACTCGGTCCGGCCACACCATGCCGCGGCCACATCCCGGACCCGCCCCGGCCCGCAGCATTACCTCTCTCTCCCGCACGCCACGACCATCCCCACGCCCACCCTCGATGCCGTCGCCCACGCCCTGGAACAGACCCTGGCCGAGCAGGCCGTCATGTGCCTGTACGGCGACGCCGGCTGCGGCAAGACCTACGCCCTCGCAACCACGCTCGCCTGCCGCCCCTTTCACGGTCCGCGCATCTGCAGCCTCAGCCCGCACCCCGCCCCCACCCCGACCGCCCTGCGGGCCGAACTGCTGTCCGCCCTGGACATCAGCCACGCCGCTGGCTCAGACCCGGGAATCCAGGACGCGCTCCTGCGGGCCCGGCTCGCCGCCTGCGAGCACGTCCTGGTGGTGGACGAGGCTCATCGGCTGACGACTGGTTGCATCGAGTACCTCTGCTACCTCCTCGACGACCCCGACACCCAGATGGCCATCGTGCTCATCGTCGGCACGGGCGGCATCCGCCTGCTGCGCCGTCAGCAGCTTCTGGCCTCCCGCAGCGCCGTATGGCTCCAGGCCGTTTCGCTCACCCCCGACCAGGTCTGCAGGGCCATCCCCCGCTTCCATCCCCTGTGGTGCGACAGCCGCCCCGCTGTCCTCGAGCGTCTGGACGCCCGTTTCTGCCACGGCAACCTCCGCCGCTGGGCGCAGGCCACCCACCACGCCCTGCGCCTACGGCGCCGCATCCCAGCACCGGAGACGACCGTGGAAGATCTCGTCGCCGCCCACCTCGCTCATGACGATCACGAATGAAGACCACGGGCACGCGCCCGGCCCGCCGCCCGTCACCCTGATCACCGTGGACGACGACGCCACCATCTTCCGTGCGGCCCAGGCCCGTTCCGACCCGCTGGCCGGCCACGTCACCGTCGGCATCACCCCGCACACCCCCCGAACTACCGCCCACCTGGCCAGGGACATCCTGCGCGCGCTGGGACGCACCGACTACCAGCCCACCGCCTCCGCGGCCATCACCGCTGCGTCCGCCTGGCGGGCCGCCGCCTGCTGGATCACTGTCATGGACATCCACCAGATCGTCGTTCTGCGCGCCCACCTGCTCACCGAGGCCCGCACCCGCCGCCTTGCCGAACTCCGCGCCCGCACCGGCATCCACCTGGTCCTGATCACCCCGACCGGCACACCTGCCACTAGCGCACGACTGCACACCCTGCTCGGCCGCCACCGCCTCGACCACAGACTGCAACAGATCACACGCACCCACACAGCCCTGGACTTCCTCGGCCCACCTGCCCCACACCGGCCCACCCCCACCGAGGATGTCCCCACGCCCCTGCCGCACGTCCCGCTCACCCGCCTCCGCGCCGAACAGCGCCACCGCCGACCCCGGAAGGACTCCGCCTGCGCCGATGCGCAGTACCGCGCAGGCGTGTACGCGGCCACCACCTGGCTGCGCCGCAACCCCGGCCCACCGCCGCAGCAGGACCTGGAGTTCTTCCTCTCCCGACTGACCACAACCAGCCCGAGCCTCAGGCACACCCTGGCCCGGCTGCGTGGCGCCCAGACCGCCCTCCTGTACCACGGCCTCCTGCTCGACCTGCCCAGTGATCTCGAAGCCACGACGGGACCGGGCATCACCACTTGCCCCTTCACCCATACGTGGCTCACCGCATCAGCCGGGGCGTGGCCCACCCCGTGCGCCTCGCCGCGCTGACCGCCTTGCTGGTCACCGGCACCGACCCCGAGGCCCTGCGCACCACCACGGTCATGGCGGTCGACGAGCGCTGCACCCGCCTGACCGTCCCCGACGTCTGGCACCCCGCCTACGGCACGCCCACACCGCCGCCCGGCGTCGGCTACGCCATCCCTCCACGCGCACGCCCGATCCTGCGCACCGCCCTTGCCTTCCGCCGCCTGGAACAAGCCCAGGACCATTTCCTCCTGTTCACCGCGTCGTTCGGCCACCAGCTACCCGACCTGGTCCGCGACGGGGCGATGCACATCCCGGCACTCCACCATCAGCACGCCGGCCCCGATTGGCACCACCAAGCCCGTTACCGGCGGCTGGCCGTCACCACCCTTCCAATCCTGTGACCTGGGGAAACGGTGCGACGACCGTGAGAGCAGGGGCAGTTGGGAAAAAATCTTGCTGCTCGGCATCCGGATCCGGCCCCCTGCGGCGTGTAAGGGGATGAAGGCCCTTGGGTCCTCATCAACGAGTTCGTCACTACTGGAAGGCCTGGTCGATGACTTGGTCGAACTGGGTGGGAGCGGGCGGAGCGTCACTTCCCGTGCTGTTCCTGCTGTACTACGCGATGCGCCGCGCCCGGGGCATCGTGGAGATGCTCCTCACGGCGCATCTTGCGGCCCGCGCGGAGCGCGAGCACCGCGCCACCATGGTCGCGATGGCGCAGTCCCTGCCCGACGGCGGGGCCGCCGCCCGCTTCGAGGAGGGGCAGCCGGCCTGGCTGTTCCGCAAGGACGCAGCCGATCCGGCGACCCACCGGGCCATCGCCACGCGGGAGGCTGCGTGAGCGAGGCCGCACCGGGAGTGGACTTCGAGTCCTTCGTCCTCGAGACCATCGAGGCATTCTCCCGACTGGCCCAGGCCCAGGCAGGCGACTTGCACAGCGCCCAGGACGCTGTGCAGGACGTCTACCTGAAGATGTACCGGCGGTGGGAAAAACTCTCGGACGAGCAGGGTTCTCTCACCGCCTACGGCCGCACGGCAGTGAAGAGGGCGGTCATTGACCAGTTTCGCAAGAACAAGCGGATGGTCACGGTACCGGTTCAGGAACTGCCCGAGGCTGAATCAGGCATCGGCATCCCCGACGCCGCATACGAGATGATTAAAGAGGGCATCGATGAACTGATAGCAAAACTTCCCGAACGGCAGCGCGAGGTCATCACCCTGTGCGTTCTGCAAGACCTCAGCCCTGCAGTGGTTGCACAGCGCCTCCGCATTAAGGAGGAGTCGGTGAAGCGCTACATCAAAGTCGCCGTCAACAACCTGAAGAGTTCCATCAACGAGTCGAACGAGGAGGTAACCGCATGATGTACCTGTCTACTTGGCCCCTGCAGCCCGAGGAGCGTGGCACCATCCGGCTCCTCGTCCTGCGGCTGCTGCTCGAAGGCTGTGAGCAGGCAGTATCCGAGGATCCTCGGATCGGCGAGGACTCTGACCAGGCGGAGGGGGGCCAGCCCACGGGCTGGCCCCCGGCCTCCGCCCCCTGCCCGGAATACGTCATAGACGGAAACTCCCGATCCGAAGCATTGCGGGAACTTCATACCCTCCTAAAGAGGGAAATCGACGATTCCGCAACGCCGCAAGAAACACGTCGTGTAGCAGAAATCCTAGAGTTCCTGGACAGAGATGCTGAGGCACGACAGTGGTGGGAAAAAGCAGCATCCAAGGGCGACGAGGACGCACAAGGCTACCTTGAAATCCTCGATGCTGAACGAGAAGAGGAACTATCGGCATGCCGGAAAAAGCAAGAACGGGTAGCGCATAGTGTCGAGGCATTCACGTCATTCGGGAGCAGCTTCGCATGCCGATCCAACGATACTCGCGTAGCCGCAAACAGAGTTGACTCCTCTTCGGGGCAAGCCAGATCCGAGCTGGCTGAAGGAACACAAACCCTGGTGCGCGAGATCGAAGACTTCCTGACCCACCTAGACCACACGACCGACGGACCACGATGCTGACGCGACACCCCGCTTCGCGCCCACAGACGGGAGAGTCTCTATAGACCGCCCTCCGTAAGGCCTTCATGCTGGAAGGCCAGACGACTCGTTGAAGTGGCGGGGGGCCCCCCGGGGGGGGGGGGGCCCCCTCTTATTTTTTCCTAAATGGGGCGAAAGGGCCACCGGGGGGTGACACGCCCCCAAAAAAACAACACCCCCCCCCACCCCCCCCCCACTCGTTTTGTTAGATATCCACCCCGTCTCCTTTCTTCTATTGTTGGTTCTTCCCCACTCTCTGTTGTGGGGGGGCCCCCCCCCCCGGGGGGCCCCCCCCGCCACTGCTATTAGCTCCGTAAGTCGCCTTACGGACCACGTTGGGATCCACAGGCCACATCAAGAGCACGACAGCGACCACCCTCGGCAAAGCCGTGACCACCGCCCGCAGTGTGATGAGCTACCACCTCATCCCCAACTGGTTGAGTTCGTAGCGCCGTTGGGGAGGGAGTTTGGTGGCGCGGCGGCGTGTGTTGTCGAGCCAGGTCCCCAACTTCACCTCTGTTCCGTCGTCGAGGCGTTCGACGTGCTTGCGCGGCACGCGCAGGTGGCCTTCGCGTGCGTGGTACTGGCGGGCTGCAGTGAGGTTGGCCGCCCATTTGTCGTCTTGGGTGCGCCTGGCGGCCTGTCCCTCGATACCAGCGGGTGTGAGTTCGAGGGTGTTGTCGAGGAGCCATTGCTGGGCGGGTAGCAGTTTGTCCCAGCTCAGGCGCTGGGCGCTTGTCCATACTCCGAGGTCTTCGCCTTGGACGATGAGTTCGCCCGCTTCGGCAGGAAGTTTGCCGCCGGCTTCGAGGTGGTTGCGTGCGAGGCGGAAGCAGCGTTGCCAGGCGATGTCCCATCCGAGCGGGCACCAGCCTGGATCGATCTCCTCCAGGGCTTCCAGGCGGCTCTGAGGCAGCGCTCCAGCGCTGGAGGGCACTACCTGTCCGGCTGCCCGCAGTTCCTCGTTGTGCAGGGCGCGTCGGGCGGCTGCGCGCTGGTTCTTTGCCCATACTCCGATGGGGAAGTCTTCCCAGACCGCGGTGGCTGGTGGGAGGAAGTGTCCGTGTGCGGCCGCCCACGCCCGCGCCACGGCGAGGCCTTCGTCGAAGGCGACGTCATGGTGTGACCACACCATGCCCAAAGCGTCCAGCTGCGCCGCACGCCCGGCTTCGAGCTGCCCGGCGTTGTAGTAGCGGCGCTGGTCGGCCAGCCACACCCCGAGCGGGAACCCGCCCACGCCGGGCCAGTCGTCCGGCGCTTTGTAGCCGTAGAGCACCCGCAGCCCCGTGCCGCCGGTCTCCTTCAGGTAGCGGGTGGCGGCTTCGATGCCGCGCCGCCAGTAGGTGTTCTCCGGGTCGATCACCCGCAGTTTCACGAACTGCGCGAGGAGCGCGGGGTCGCGCTCCTCGCTGAACCGCAGCAGCCCCGCGGCTGTCGCGCTCACCGCACCGGCCGCCGTACCACCCTCGCCCTCACGGACGCCCTCGAACTCTCCTTCTCCGTCGCCCAGCTCGTCCTCGGCGCGCCCGGGGCGGCTGCTGCGGATACGGGGGTCGGCGAGTGCCTCGATCGTGTCGGTGTCGTGTGCCCGCAGCGCCCCGAGGATCTTCGCGAGGGTCCCGTAGGCGTCCGAGGTCAGCATTTCGCCCGTATCTTCATCCGGGCCGAGAAATACGGGAACAACAAGTGACGCAATTTTCCCTTCGCCGGGCTGCATTCGCAGGGCGCGTCCGACCATTTGCACGATGTCGATCATGGAGCCGCGCGCGTCGCAGAAAGCGACCGCGTCGCAGTGCGGGGTATCGACGCCTTCTCCGAGGACTTTCACGGAACTCAAGACCCGTATTGCAGCAGGGACATCCCGGCCCTCCCCGCCTCCGACGCGAATGACGTCGGAGGCGAACTCGTCCAGCACGTACCGCCGGTGGGCGGGCGGGTGCTCGCCGTACAGCCACTGCCCCCACACCCGCTCCACAGGCGGGAACCCGCGCGGGTCCTCCTCCCGCAGTTGCGCCGCCACGCCCGGAATGCCCGCGGCCATGGCTTCGGCCTCACGGACGTGACTGTGGAACGTCAGGACGCGCCGCAGCTTCTCCTGCGCGGCCGCCGTCAAAAGCCCCGTCTGCAACGCCGCAAGCCGCGCCCCGCGCACCGCATCCGAGGCAGCCGACTCCACGGCGAGAGCCGCGTACAGGCCAGGGTCGCGGATGTCGAGACACACCACCTGGTACGGGGCGACCAGACCCCGGCGGATGGCCTCGGACAGCCTCAACTTGTACGCCACCGGACCGAACACCGCACTGCCCCCATCCATGCTCGCCACCAGCCGCGGCACCGCACCCTCGGCCTCCCAGACACGGGCCGTGGCAGTCATGTACAACCTGCGCACCGCCGGCATCCGCGCCTGGTCGTGCACGGCCGCCCACGGCTTGCCCGCATCCCCGCTGGTGCGGTGCGCCTCGTCCACGACCATCAGATCCCACACCGCAAGACCAGCCGCATGCGCCCGCTGCAGAATGCCGAGCCCAACTGCGGCGTAAGTGGCAAAGACCGTCACCACGTCCAAGTCCTGCGTCCAGGCGAGGAGTTCGTCTGGGTCGGTGGTGCAGGGGATCCCGTCGCTGTCTTCAGCCCGCAGCGAGCACACGCCGACCATCGCGCCCCGCCGGCCGCCCAGGCGCCAGGCACTGGCCATCTGGGTGAGCAGATCCAGAGTCGGCACCAGGACCAGCACCCGCCGTGCAGAGAGCCGGCGGGCCGCTTCCACCGCGATGCGGGTCTTGCCCGAGCCAGTGGCGGCGATGACCTGCGCCCGCAGTCCCTCGTACGGCATCCGTCCACCATCAGGCACTTGAAGCGCCCTCATAACCCCGTCGACTGCTTCCACTTGATGTGGCCACAATGGCGCGCCCGGCATATGCAACCCCTATTTCTCATAGCTATTTGAGGGACCGTCAAAGACGATTCATAAGCTGTATTTGGCTCTGATGGGCGAAATTCTTGGGCACCCACCGTGCCGCACCAGCGCGTCAGGTGACCTCCGACGAGTCGGAGCGGTACCCCTCCATTATCCCAGAATCTATCCGGCGTCGTAAGATGACGCACAAGGATTATGAGGGATGGGGGGCAACCGTTTGACGGATGCGCACCCGGGCGGATCGTGCCTGAAAGCCCATCAGAACGAAGGGGGCCAGCCCCACCTTTCCAGCCAGCCGATTGACGCGCGCGGAGCGTGCGTCAACTTCCTTTGTGTGCCTACGGAGTAGGCACACAAAGGAAGAGGATCCAGCTCTGCTGGATCCGCCGGACCGCGGAGCGGTCCGGTAGGCGGTGACGGAGTCCCCGCCGCATTCCGCGCGGAGCGCGGAATCAACCGCCGCGTAGCGGCGGCGCGTCGTGTCTGCGGAGCAGACCGCGCG
>NZ_JBIAVS010000052.1:0-24945 GCF_042894545.1 Streptomyces sp. NPDC001530 | reverse complement strand
AACGCTCGCGATCCCGGCATCCCGGCACGCCCGGGCCACGCGGACAGCGATTTCGCCACGGTTGGCGATGAGCACCTTGCGCACGATGGCTCCCTCCTTGAAACAAGCCGAGTTTAGGGACTGCCGACACGACCTTTCGACCCGTCCCCAGTGGTGAGCTTGCCCACACGGAGCGTGATGCGAGGCTCGCCCGATCCGCGAATTCCCTTGTCGCACCCCGGCACGCAGGAATCCTTCCCTGAACCCTAGCCCTCCGATGTGGTCAAGGTCTCTGTGACTCCGTGCTGCGGCCCACAACGTTTCTTTGTGGAGTCCCTACGAATGGCCCAACGATTCTTTGCCCTCGGCAGAACCCTTGTCCGGGGGTTTACCCGTTAGTAGCGTTCGGGATGTACGGAACGTACTTGGGGTAACAGCACACGGAAGTGGGTGGGGACCGGTGGTGCGCAGACCGGTGGCGTGGGTGGCGGCGATCGTGCTCTTCGTGGAGGCGATCGGCATCGGGCTGCTGAACTGGTTCCTCGGCGTCGTCGTCGACCGCCAGGACATGTCCCTGGCCGGCCTCGACTCGGACATGATGTCCGTGTCCTCGAAGGTCGGCGGCCTGGTCTTCGGCCTCTACTTCGCGGCCTGCGGCCTCGCCGCCCTGCTGGTCGCCCTCCGCGACCGTGCCCCGGGCCTCTTCGGCCGCATCCTGCTCATCAGTTCCGCCGTCGTGCACGGCCTGCTCGGCGCGTTCACGGTGGGCCTGGTGGGCTGGGGCGCCTTCGCCTTCATGATGGTGGTGCTCGCGCTGATCGTGTTCACCCTCATGGCGTACGACCGCCGGGAGGCCGCCGGCCCGGCCGACGCCGCCCCCGAGGACGGCAAGAACGGCGACAACGGAGGCGGAGCGCCGGTCACCGCTCCGCCCGCCCCGTCGGCCTCCTGATCACTTCTCCCCGGGCGTCCACAACTCCGTGATGCCGATGCCCAGTTCGGCCAGCAGGTGGCGCACCAGCGGCAGCGAGATCCCGATGACGTTGCCGTGGTCGCCGTCGATGCCGTCGATGAACGGGGCCGAGCGGCCGTCGAGGGTGAACGCGCCCGCCACATAGAGCGGTTCGCCCGAGGCGACGTACGCGGCGATCTCGGCGTCGGTCGGCTCGCCGAAGTGGACCACGGTGGACGCGGTCCCGGAGGCGTAGCGCTTGGCCGCCGTGTCGTAGATGCAGTGGCCCGTCTGGAGGGTCCCGGCCCGGCCGCGCATCGACTTCCAGCGGGCGGTGGCCTCCTCGGCGTCCGCGGGCTTGCCGAGCGCCTCGCCGTCCAGCTCGAGCACCGAGTCGCAGCCGATCACCAGCGCGCCCTGGACCTCGGGCTTCGCCGCCACGACGGAGGCCTTCGCCTCGGCCAGTGCGAGCGCGAGTTCGGCAGGGGTGGGCGCGGTCACGGCGTCCTCGTCGACCCCGCTCACGATCACCTCGGGGTCGAGTCCGGCCTGCCGCAGCAGGTTGAGCCGGGCGGGGGACTGCGAGGCGAGCACGAGGCGGCGGCGCGGCTGATCGGTCATGCGGTCAGGGTATCGGCGTACTTCACCCGATGCTGAGCACGGTCATCCGATGCCGATGACGATCATCGCGAGCACCATGGCCAGCGCCATGAGAACGCCCAGGCGCCGCAACATGACCTGCATGTCGCGGAGTTCCTTCGGGGGCTCGTTCTCCGGGTCGGACCACAGCATGTCTTCGATCGTGCGACGGCGACGGACCCGGGCGCCTGAGTACGCGTACTCAACTTACGTACGCCCCGTGTAAACGGGTCTGGGATTTCTTTAGCGGCTGAGTGCCTGCTACGGTCGTGGGCATTACTAAAGGAACTCCGGTCCCCTTTAGTGGGGGACCTTCGGGAGGGAACTGCCGTGTTCACCACCGCCTGGACCGCATCGCCCCAGCTCCCCAGCGAGGGCTTCACCCCCAACTGGTCGCGGGAGGGCTTCTGGCGCCAGTCGCTGCGCCAGGTCGTTCGCCTCACCGCGGGCGGCGACCGGATCCGCGTCCGGCTCTCCCACGCGTACAGCACCTCGCCGCTGCGGATCGCGGGCGCCACCGTGGCCCGTACGGGCGAAGGGGCCGCCGTCGAGGCGGGCTCGGTGCGGCGGCTCACCTTCGCGGGGGCCGCCTCGGTCGAGATCCCGGCGCGCGGACTCGTTGTCAGCGATCCCGTCGAACTCGCCCTGGAATCCCTGGAGTCGGTGACCGTCACCCTTCACCTCGACACCGTCACCGGGCCCGCGACCTTCCACGCGCAGGCCTTCGCGACGAGCTACCGGGGTGCCGGGAACCGCCTCGACGACATCGAGGGCCAGGGCTTCGCCGAGGCGACCGAGTCCTGGTACTTCCTGTCGGCCGTCGAGGTCGACGCGGGCGGCCGTACGGACGCCGTCGCGCTCTTCGGGGACTCCATCACCGACGGCTTCGGCTCGACCCCGGGCGCCAACCGCCGCTGGTCCGACGCGCTCGCCGAACGCACCGGCCGGCCCGTCCTCAACGCGGGCATCGGCGGGAATCTGCTGCTGGGCGACTCCGCCTGGTACGGCGAGAAGGGCGTCCACCGCCTCGGGCGCGACGTCCTCGACCACCCGGGCGTGGAGGCGCTCGTCGTGCTCCAGGGCCTGAACGACATCGGCTTCAGCGAAACGGACGAACAGCCGACGTACAAGCCCGCACCGGTCGTCGAGGCCGACGAACTCATCGACGGCTACCGGGAGTTGATACGGCAGGCGCGGGGACGGGGGCTACGGGTGATCGGCTCCACCCTGCTGCCCTTCGGCGGCTCCGACCACTGGGGCGAGCACGCCGCGAAGGTGAGCCACGAGGTGAACGAGTGGATCCGCGGCTCTGGGGAGTGGGACGCGGTGGTGGACCTGAACCGCGCCCTGGCCGACCCGGCCGACCCGGACCGGCTGCACCCGGCGTACGACTTCGGCGATCACCTGCACCCGAACGACGCCGGGTACGCGGTGATGGCCGAAGCCGTGGCGCTCCGCTTGGAGGACGGGATGGGAACTGCCGGCCGTTCGTAGGTGCGGGTTGCTGGTGGCTGGGCGCGCCCACGCGGCGGAGCCGCATATGTCACAGCCCCGCGCCCCTGTCGGGGCCCTCTGGCTAGCCGGGCCAGTACGTGCGGGTCCACGCCGTCGGGCCCGGCTGGGGCAGCCGGTGTGCGGCGATGCGGGCCGGGTCGGACCAGGAGTCCCGGGTCCCGGGCGCGCCGGACGGGGCGGGGGCCGCCGCCGCGGCGCGCACCCTGACCACCGCCAGGGCGGCGGCCAGCTCCTCGGGGGTCGGATTGCCCCGTACGACCTTGATCGTCATGTCTGCTCCCAAGAATGATCCGGGTCCACAGGGGTCTACAGGGGGATGTTGCCGTGCTTCTTCGGAGGGAGTGATTCCCGCTTGGTGCGCAGCTGACGCAGACCGCGTACGACGTGGGAGCGGGTCTGGGACGGCATGATCACGCCGTCGATGTAGCCGCGCTCGGCCGCCGTGTACGGGTTCAGCAGCGTGTCCTCGTACTCCTGGATCAGGCGGGCCCGGGTCGCCTCCTGGTCCTCGGCGGCCGCGATGGTGCGGCGGTGCAGGATGTTCACCGCGCCCTGCGCGCCCATGACGGCGATCTGGGCGGTCGGCCAGGCGAGGTTCAGGTCGGCGCCCAGGTGCTTGGAGCCCATGACGTCGTAGGCACCGCCGAAGGCCTTGCGCGTGATCACGGTGATCAGCGGCACGGTGGCTTCCGCGTACGCGTAGATCAGCTTGGCGCCGCGGCGGATGATGCCGGTGTGCTCCTGGTCGACGCCGGGCAGGAAGCCGGGCACGTCCACGAAGGTGATCACGGGGACGTTGAAGGCGTCGCAGGTCCGCACGAACCGCGCGGCCTTTTCGGAGGCGTCGATGTCGAGGCAGCCGGCGAACTGCATCGGCTGGTTGGCGACGATGCCGACGGGGTGGCCCTCCACCCGGCCGAAGCCGGTGAGGATGTTCGGCGCGAACAGCGGCTGCGTCTCGAAGAACTCGGAGTCGTCCAGGATGTGCTCGATCACCGCGTGCATGTCGTACGGCTGGTTCGCGCTGTCCGGCACGATCGTGTCCAGCTCGCGGTCCTCGTCGGTGAGGGCGAGGTCAGCCTCCTCCGGGAACACCGGGGGCTCGCTGAGGTTGTTGGACGGCAGGTACGACAGCAGCTGCTTGACGTAGTCGATGGCGTCCTTCTCGTCGCCCGCCATGTGGTGGGCGACGCCCGACACCGCGTTGTGCGTGCGCGCGCCGCCGAGCTCCTCGAAGCCGACGTCCTCGCCGGTGACCGTCTTGATGACGTCCGGGCCGGTGATGAACATGTGCGAGGTCTGGTCGACCATGATCGTGAAGTCGGTGATGGCCGGGGAGTAGACGGCGCCACCGGCGCACGGGCCGACGACCAGGCTGATCTGGGGGATGACACCCGACGCGTGCGTGTTCCGGCGGAAGATCTCGCCGTACATGCCGAGCGCGCTGACGCCCTCCTGGATGCGGGCGCCGCCGGAGTCGTTGATGCCGATGACCGGACAGCCGGTCTTCAGCGCGAAGTCCATCACCTTCATGATCTTCTGGCCGAAGACCTCGCCGAGGGCGCCGCCGAAGACGGTGAAGTCCTGCGAGAACACGGCGACGGGCCGTCCGTCGACCATCCCGTAGCCCGTGACGACGCCGTCGCCGTACGGGCGGTTCTTCTCCAGCCCGAAGTCGGTCGACCGGTGCCGGGCGAACTCGTCGAACTCGACGAACGAACCCTCGTCCATCAGCAGCTCGATCCGCTCACGGGCCGTCAACTTGCCCTTGGCGTGCTGCTTTTCGACGGCGCGCTCCGAGCCGGCATGCGTCGCCTCTTGGATGCGGCGCTGCAAGTCCGCGAGCTTGCCCGCGGTGGTGTGGATATCGGGGTGTTGCAGCTCTTCCGGCTCGGACATCGGGATGCGGCTCCCTGCCTGCTCTAGGGGGACGTGAGGGTGAGGTGCTCAGAAGGGGGGCTTGCTACTCATCCGTAGCGTAGTGGGGTGCCTACGGTTCGGCAGTGCGGCGTTTACCACACCTAGGGTGGGTTGCATGACGCCGCGAGATGCATCAGACGCGAACGACAACGCGAACGACAATCGGTGGTCCGACCTGGACCGTCCGCCGCTGAACGGGGCCTCCCTGCGCCGGGCGCTGGTCCGCGACGACGGGCTGTGGCGCGATGTCCGGGTGGTCCAGCGCACCGGGTCCACCAACTCCGACCTCGTCGCCCTCGCCACGGAGGAGAAGGCGGACGAGGGGCTCGTCCTCGTCGCCGAGGAACAGAACGCCGGACGCGGCCGCCTGGACCGCCACTGGACGGCGCCCGCCCGCTCGGGCCTCTTCTTCTCCGTGCTGCTGCGGCCCACCCAGGTCCCCGTCGAGCGCTGGGGCTGGCTGCCGCTGCTCACCGGCGTCGCCGTCGCGACAGGCCTCTCGCGGGCGGCCGGCGTCGATACGGCACTCAAGTGGCCCAATGACCTGATGGTGACTGTCGGTGACGAGGAGCGGAAGGCCGGGGGCATCCTCGCGGAGCGGGCGGGCGCCGACGCGGTGGTGATCGGCATCGGCATCAACGTCACGCTCCGCGAGGACGAACTTCCCGTGCCCGGGGCCGGCTCGCTCGCGCTGGCCGGCGCGGTGAGCACGGACCGTGACACCGTCCTGCGGGCCGTGCTCCGCTCCCTGGAGCAGTGGTACGAGCGCTGGCGCGGCGCCGGGGGCGACCCTGCCGCGTCCGGCCTCCAGGAGACGTACGCCGCCGGCTGCGCGACGCTCGGCCGCTCCGTCCGGGCCGAGTTGCCCGGGGGGCGGTCGATCACCGGGGAGGCGGTGGCCGTGGACGGGGATGGGCGCCTGGTCATCGCTACCGAGGCGGGTGTGCAGGAGCCGGTGGGGGCGGGGGATGTGGTCCATCTGCGGTCGGCGTAGGCGCGGGGTGGGCTTTTTCGCCCCCTCCGCCCCTACCCATCCCGTATCTGGGGGGCTTCGCCCCCCAGACCCCCCTATCGCGCTGACGCGCTCGTCCTCAAACGCCGGACGGGCTGAAACATTCCAGCCCCGTCCGTCGAAAGATTCAGCCCCTCCGGTGTTTGAGGAGCCGGGGCTGCGGCGGAGCTCAGCCACGGCGTCGGGAGTGAGCCAGCGCACACCTGCCGTAGAGTTGAGCGCGGTCGATACCTGACCGCGGCAGATCGGAAGGGCAGCAGGCGTGACCGTCGACGACACCGGCTCCGACACGGGTGCCCACCCCGCCCCCGACGGCGAGCCGGGCCGTACCGCCGGGTCGGCCACCGACGCGTCCCCCGCACGGACCGAAGCACCGGCCGAAGGACGCTCGGACACCCGGGCCCATGCCCGTTCGGACGCACGGACCGACCCCCGGTCCGACGCGAACGGTCGCGTGGACATGCACCCGGACGCCGACTCCGGAGGCGACCCGCTGGCGCTGCGCCTGGAGGGGCTCATCCTCGGTGCCGAGCGCCGCTACACCCCCTTCCAGGCGGCCCGCAGCGCGGGCGTCTCCGTTGAGCTGGCCACCCGCTTCTGGCGGGCGATGGGCTTCGCCGACATCGGGCAGGCCAAGGCGCTCACGGAGGCCGACGTGCTCGCGCTGCGCCGGCTCTCCGGCCTCGTCGAGGCGGGACTGCTCAGCGAGGCGATGGCAGTGCAGGTGGCCCGGTCCACCGGGCAGACCACCGCCCGGCTGGCCGAGTGGCAGATGGACTCCTTCCTGGAGGGGCTGACCGAGCCGCCCGAGCCGGGGATGACGCGCACCGAGGTGACGTACCCGATCGTCGAGCTGCTCCTGCCCGAGCTGGAGGAGTTCCTCGTCTACGTCTGGCGGCGCCAGCTCGCCGCCTCGGCCGGCCGGGTCATCCAGACCGCCGACGACGAGGAGATGGTCGACCGGCGCCTCGCCGTCGGCTTCGCCGACCTCGTCGGGTTCACGCGGCTGACCCGCCGCATGGAGGAGGAGGAGCTCGGCGAACTCGTCGAGGCCTTCGAGACGACCGCCGCCGATCTGGTCGCCGCGCACGGCGGGCGGCTCATCAAGACGCTCGGCGACGAGGTGCTGTACGCCGCCGACGACGCCGGCATCGCCGCCGAGATCGCGCTGCGCCTCATCGAGACGATGGCGAACGACGAGACGATGCCGGAGCTGCGCGTCGGCATCGCCTTCGGCACGGTGACCACACGGATGGGTGATGTCTTCGGCACCACCGTGAACCTCGCGAGCCGCCTCACGTCGATAGCGCCGCGCGACGCGGTCCTGGTGGACGGCGCCTTCGCGGAGGAACTCATCCACACCGGCGACGCGCCCGCCTCCGAGGCGGAGGCCGCCGAGGCCGCGGCCGCCGCCGAGAAGGAGGGCGAGGAACCGCCTTCCTACCGCTTCGCCCTCCAGCCGATGTGGCAGCGCCCGGTGCGTGGCCTCGGCGTGATCGAACCGTGGCTGCTCGCCCGCCGGGACGCCGAGTCCTGACGGGGTCCTGACGGCGTTCTAGCGGGCGTTCCAGCGGGCGGCGTCCGGGAGGGGGCCCTGACGGGGACCGATCGGCGCCGCCAGACCGTTCACGCAGATCCCGACGATCGGCACGCACACGCCCGACGGCTCGGGCTGCGGGGCCGGGGCGTGGGTGGTCGTGGTCGCGCTGGGGGCGGGCCGCGGGGTGGTGGGAGTGGTCGCGGCCGGGGGTGGTGTCGTCAAGGGCGCGGTGGGAATGCCGGTGGTGTCCGGCGTGTCGGTCGCGGGGGCGCTTCCGTGCGGTGACGGGATCGACGTCGGCGTCGTGGGTGACAGTGTCGGTACGACGCTCACGCCCGAGGTGGGTGTCGCGCTCGACCCACCCATCACGGTGGTCGCCGTGGCCGTCACGGGGTGTGCGGAGGGCACGGCCTCGACGGTGGTGACGGCGTTGCCCGCCGTGTCCGTAGCGGTTGCTGCCCCCGTCGGCTCGGCCTCCGCGCTCCCTCCACCCCCGATCACCGACTCCGGCGTCATCCGAACAAAGCTCAACACCCCCGCGGCGAGCGCGAGTCCACCCACGACGAAGAGCACCCGCCGCGGCCGGGGCCTACGGTGCCGCCCCCGGACGGGGCGCAGCCAGAGGGGAGCGGGGGCCGGGTCGGCGGGTCCCGTTTCGGCGAGCGCGGGCGCCCGCTCGGCGGGTTCCGTTACGGGGAGCGCGGGCTTCTGCCCGGCGGGTTCCGTCACGGGGAGCGCGGGCTTGCGCCCGGCGGGTTCCGCTTCGACGAGCCCGGGCGCCCGCTCGGCGCCGTCGCCCGACGAAGCGGTCACCGCGGGGCGGCCTGATGCGCTGCCGTCTCTCGCGGGGCCGACCGGCGCACCGCGTTCGCCCGCGCGCCCAGTCGTCTCGCTGTGGTCCGGTGTGGGATGCGCCGAGGTGCCGTCCGCCGTCCCGGGGGGCGTCGGCCACGCCCCTGGGGGTGTGCGTCGCGGTTCCGACCGGGGCTTCGTGGCCTGCGTTGTCTCTCGATTCGTCATGGTCGTCCCTCCCCAATGTGCCCGCGCCCCCCAATGCGCCGTGGCGGTGCGCAGGATATGTGCGGTTTGGGGTTGGCGGGCGGGAGTTGGGCGGGATGTCACTCGAACGGGGAGATGCCCGCGAAGGGGGTGGGTTTCGTCGGGCGGCGACGGCTGCGATGATCGGGGCGTCGGTAGTTAACCCGCGTTAACCGGGAGGGTGTCATGGCGGAGCAGGAGCGAGGGGACGAGCGGCGGTTCGGGGAGTTCGTCGTCGTACGGCGGCACGCGTACGTCGCGGAGCTCGCCCTCGACCGGCCCAAGGCCATGAACGCCGTGTCCACGGACATGGCCCGGTCGATCACCGGTGCCTGCGAGGCGCTCGCCGGTGACCGCGACGTACGCGTGGTCGTCCTCACCTCCACTCATGAGCGCGCCTTCTGCGTCGGCGCCGACCTGAAGGAGCGCAACTCCTTCACCGACGCCGACCTGGTGCGGCAGCGGCCGGTCGCGCGGGCCGCGTACACCGGTGTCCTGGAGCTGCCGATGCCGACTGTCGCCGCCGTGCACGGCTTCGCCTTGGGCGGTGGGTTCGAGCTGGCGCTGTCGTGCGACCTGATCGTGGCCGACCGTACGGCGGTCCTCGGGCTGCCCGAGGTGTCCGTCGGGGTGATCCCCGGAGGGGGCGGTACGCAGCTGCTGCCCCGCCGGGTCGGTGCGGCCCGTGCGGCCGAGCTCATCTTCTCGGCGCGGCGTCTGGAGGCGGCGGAGGCGCGGGAGTTGGGGCTCGTGGACGAGTTGGTGGACGCGGGGCAGGACAGGGCGGAGGCCCTCGCCCTTGCCGCCCGCATCGCCGCGAACTCGCCCGTGGGGCTGCGTGCCGCCAAGCGTGCGCTGAGGCTTGGTCAGGGGCTTGATCTCCGGGCGGGGCTGGAGGTCGAGGACGCGGCCTGGCGCTCTGTCGCGTTTTCCGGGGACCGGGCGGAGGGTGTGGCGGCGTTCAACGAGAAGCGTCCGCCGGAGTGGCCGGGGGAGTGATGTCGCCCCCGCCGCCCCTACCCATTCCCGTCCCCTGGGGCTGCGCCCCAGACCCCGCCAAGGGGCTCCGCCCCCTGGACCCCCTATCGGCCTTGACGGCCTCGTCCTCAAACGCCGGACGGGCTGAAAAATAGCCCCTCCGGCGTTTGAGGAGCGGGGTCTGGGGCGGAGCCCCAGGTCGGGAGGGGTAGGGGCGGAGGGGGCGAAAAACCCAACGCGGCGACCACCCCGGACCCCTGTTCGCCGTATCAATGTCCCTAAATGCCACAGTTTTACCTAGCCTGGAGTGATGGGTGAGGACAGACGGCTAAGGGCCGTGGTGGCGCTGGCGCAGGGGATGGCGGCGGCGCACACCCCGCGCGAGTCGTGGCGAGCCGCAGCGCTCGGCGCGTGCCACGCGCTGGCCGGAAGCTTCGCCGCGCTCTCCGTGTGGGAGCGCGAACTCGGCCGGCTGCGGGTGCTCGTCAACGTGGGGGAGCGGGCCGAGGACGAGGTCGAGTTCCCGGACGGGGAGGCCTACCCCGTGCACCAGTTCCCGGAGATCACCGAGTTCCTGCACGAACGCTGGGCGGGGGGCGGCGGACCCAACGCCTGGGTGGAGACGGCCGACGGCCCGGCGGGGGGTCCCGCCGGGTACTGCCACCAGCGCGTGGCCGCCCTGCGCCGACGCGGTCGCGCCTGCTGCGTCGTCGCCCCGATCGTGCTGCACGGCCGGGCGTGGGGTGAACTGTATGTGGCCCGCCCGTTCGGCGCGCCCGTCTTCGAGCGGGCCGACGCCGACTTCGCCACCGTCCTCGCCTCGGTCGTCGCGGCCGGGATCGCCCAGACCGAGCGCCTGGAGGAGGCCCGGCGGCTGGCGTTCACCGACGCCCTGACCGGGCTCGCCAACCGCCGCGCCGTGGACGTACGCCTCGACGAGGCCGTCGAGCGGCACAAGGGGGACGGGGTCGTCGTCAGCCTCGTCGTCTGCGACCTCAACGGGCTCAAGCGGGTGAACGACACCCGTGGGCACGCGGTCGGCGACCGGCTCCTCGAGCGGTTCGGGTCGGTGCTGTCCCTGTGCGGGGCCATGCTTCCGGGCACGCTCGCCGCCCGTCTCGGCGGTGACGAGTTCTGCCTGCTCGCGGTGGGCCCGGCGGCGGACGAGGTCGTCCGTGTCGCCGACGAACTCTGCCGCCGCGCCGCCGAGTTGGAGCTGGGGGAAGGGGTGGCGTGCGGGGTCGCCTCGACCGAGGATCCGATCGGGTCCGTGTCCTCGGCACGGCGGCTCTTCCGGCTGGCCGACGCCGCCCAGTACCGTGCGAAGGCCGTACGTGCGGCCAAGCCCGTCATCGCCGGGCGCGAGGGTCCCGACGATCCCGTCGTACGCCTCGCTGACGCTCCGTCCCGGGAAGAGGCGGGGGAGCGCCGTCGCTTCCGTGGGCGTCACGAGCCCCGCCCGTGACGGGCTCGCCGCGTACGCCTGGATCCGAAGGGGTCGTCCCGCCGCCCTGTGACGTACGTCGAAGTAAGGGGTAAACCGGCCACCCACTAGTGACATCATCGAATTCACTGCGTACGCTCCTGAATATGGATATGCACACTGTGGTGGTGGGGACGTCCGGGGTGACCGCGTCCGACGTTCTCGCCGTGGCGCGCCACGGCGCCCGGATCGAGCTCTCCGACGAGGCGGTGGCGGCCCTCGCCGCGGCCCGCGAGATCGTGGACGCGCTGGCGGCCAAGCCGGAGCCCGTCTACGGCGTCTCCACCGGTTTCGGCGCCCTCGCGACCCGGCACATCAGCCCGGAGCTGCGCGCCCAGCTGCAGCGCAACATCGTCCGCTCGCACGCCGCCGGGATGGGCCCGCGCGTCGAGCGCGAGGTGGTCCGCGCGCTGATGTTCCTGCGACTCAAGACCGTCTGCTCGGGGCACACGGGCGTGCGGCCCGAGGTCGCGCAGACCATGGCGGACATCCTCAACGCCGGGATCACCCCGGTCGTCCACGAGTACGGCTCGCTCGGCTGCTCCGGCGACCTGGCGCCGCTGTCCCACTGCGCGCTCACGCTCATGGGCGAGGGCGACGCCGAGGGCCCCGACGGCGTCGTGCGACCGGCCGCTGAGCTCCTCGCCGAGGCCGGCATCGCGCCCGTCGAACTGCGCGAGAAGGAAGGCCTCGCCCTCCTCAACGGCACCGACGGCATGCTCGGCATGCTGGTCATGGCCCTCGCCGACCTGGAGACGCTCTACAAGTCCGCCGATGTGACGGCCGCCCTCTCGCTGGAAGCGCTGCTCGGCACGGACAAGGTCCTCGCGCCCGAGCTGCATGCCATCCGCCCGCACCCCGGGCAGAGCGCCTCGGCCGCCAACATGCTGGCCGTGCTGAAGGGTTCGGGCCTCACCGGACACCACCAGGACGGTGCGCCGCGCGTCCAGGACGCCTACTCCGTGCGCTGCGCCCCGCAGGTCGCGGGCGCCGGCCGCGACACCCTCGCGCACGCCCGCACGGTCGCCGAGCGCGAGCTCGCCTCCGCCGTCGACAACCCGGTCGTGCTGCCCGACGGCCGCGTCGAGTCGAACGGCAACTTCCACGGCGCCCCGGTCGCGTACGTCCTCGACTTCCTCGCCATAGCAGCCGCTGACCTCGGGTCCATCGCCGAGCGCCGCACCGACCGGCTCCTCGACAAGAACCGCTCGCACGGCCTGCCGCCGTTCCTCGCGGACGACGCCGGTGTCGACTCCGGCCTGATGATCGCCCAGTACACGCAGGCCGCGCTGGTCAGCGAGATGAAGCGGCTGGCCGTACCGGCGTCCGCGGACTCCATCCCGTCCTCCGCGATGCAGGAGGACCACGTCTCCATGGGCTGGTCGGCGGCGCGCAAGCTGCGGACGGCCGTGGACAACCTGACCCGGATCGTCGCGATCGAGCTGTACGCCGCCACCCGCGCGATCGAGCTGCGCGAGGGCCTGACCCCCGCCCCGGCGTCGCAGGCGGTCATCGACGCCGTCCGCGCGGCCGGTGTCCAGGGCCCCGGCCCGGACCGCTTCCTCGCCCCCGACCTGGAGGCGGCGGACGCGTTCGTGCGCGGCGGTCATGTGGTGGCGGCGGTGGAGCCGGTGACGGGTCCGCTGGCGTAGTAGTCCTGAGCGCGGTCGTCCGTTGTGTGCGGGCCGGGGGTGCCCCGGCTCACACACAACGGCGTCGCCCGTGTGCCCCAGGGTGTGCTACGGTCTCGTTGATACGTTTTTGGTACCCATTTACTTTGTGCGCCTGATCGGAATCCTCCGCAGGCGCGTTTTGTTTTACCGGCATCTCCGGCTTTTCCCGGTGCATCTCCGGATGGGGCCCCTACCTATTCAGGAGAAAACAATGGCTACAGGCACCGTGAAGTGGTTCAACTCGGAAAAGGGCTTCGGCTTCATCGAGCAGGACGGCGGCGGCCCCGACGTCTTCGCCCACTACTCCAACATCGCCAGCTCCGGCTTCCGTGAGCTGCTGGAGGGCCAGAAGGTCTCGTTCGACGTCGCGCAGGGCCAGAAGGGCCTGCAGGCGGAGAACATCATCCCCGCCTGATTCGGGGACGCGCTTTTCCAGAGCCGGGACCCGCACCTTCGGGTGCGGGTCCCGGCTCGCGCTGTGAGTGCAGTGAGTGCTGTGCGTGCAGTCCGTGGGCCCAGGAAGGAAATCCAGATCCAGCATGACTCGATCCGAACGTCCCGTCCGTAAGCGGCCGGCGAATGCACGTGGCGGCGCCCAGGCAAGTGGCTCCGCGAGGAACGCGGGCCGCAACACCGGCCGGGGCGTCGGCAAGAGCGGTGCCCGCAAGGTCGCCCCGCCGCAGGAGTTCTCCCTGCCCGAGACGATCACGCCCGCACTGCCCGCCGTCGAGTCCTTCGACGCGCTGGACATGCCCGCCGCGCTGACCAAGACCCTCACGGCCCAGGGCGTCACCGAGCCCTTCCCGATCCAGGGCGCGACCCTGCCCAACTCCCTTGCCGGGCGCGACGTCCTCGGCCGGGGCCGCACCGGCTCCGGCAAGACGCTCGCCTTCGGGCTCGCTCTGCTGGCGCGTACGGCAGGGCGCCGGGCCGAGGCGAAGAAGCCGCTCGCGCTGGTCCTGGTCCCCACGCGTGAGCTCGCGCAGCAGGTCAACGATGCGCTGACGCCGTACGCGACCGCCGTGAACCTGCGCGTGGCCACGGCCGTCGGCGGTATGTCGATCAGCAGGCAGGCCGGTGCGCTGCGCCGCGGTGCCGAGGTCCTTGTGGCCACTCCGGGGCGGCTCAAGGACCTCATCGAGCGCGGCGACTGCGCCCTCGGGCAGGTCGCCATCACCGTCCTCGACGAGGCCGACCAGATGGCCGACATGGGCTTCATGCCGCAGGTCACCGCGCTGCTCCAGCAGGTCGAACCGGGCGGTCAGCGGCTGCTGTTCTCGGCGACGCTCGACAAGAACATCGACCGGCTCGTCCGGATGTTCCTCAACGACCCCGTGGTGCACTCCGTCGACCCGTCCGCGGGCGCGGTGACCACCATGGAGCACCACGTGCTGCACGTCGTCGACGAGACCGACAAGAAGGCCGTCGCCCTGCGGATCGCGGCGCGCGACGGCCGGGTCATCCTCTTCGTCGACACCAAGCGCGGCGCCGACCGCTTCACCAAGCGGCTCCTCGCCAACGGCGTACGGGCCTCCGCGCTGCACGGCGGACGCAGCCAGCCGCAGCGCAACCGCACCCTCGACCAGTTCAAGAACGGTCAGGTCACCGCGCTCGTCGCCACCAACGTGGCGGCCCGCGGCATCCACATCGACGACCTCGACCTCGTGGTCAACGTGGACCCGCCGACCGACCACAAGGACTACCTCCACCGCGGCGGCCGCACCGCCCGCGCCGGGGAGTCCGGCAGCGTCGTCACCCTCGTACTGCCCGAGCAGAAGCGCGAGATGACCCGGCTGATGGCGGACGCTGGCATCACCCCGCGCACCGCCCGCATCAAGTCCAGCGACGAGGAGCTGGCCCGCCTCACCGGCGCCCGCGAGCCCTCCGGAGTGCCGGTGGTCATCGAGGTGCCCCAGCCCGCCGAGCAGCCGAAGCAGCGGCCCAAGTCCCGGCGCGCGACCGGAGGAGGGGCCCGGCGTCCCTCGGGTACCGGTGCGGGGGGCGCGGCGGGCGGCACGGCCACCGGCCGCCGTAGCGGCGGCAACGGGGGTGCCACCAGCCGCCGTACCGACACCGGCGGCGGTGCGGGTGCCGCCCGCTCGGGCGGCCGCGGGCGCGCCCCGCAGCGCCGCACGGAACGTGGCGGCCAGGGCGGTGGCGGACGCAGGGCCGCGTAGGCGGAACCGGTGACCGCCGCGGGTGTACCGCGCCCCGAAAGGGGCGCGGGGAACTGCGCGACCGGCCACGAACTACCGGCAGATTCCCAACGGCCGCGTTACACCCGGACCGTCAGACGTTGCCCAAGAACCCCGGATCGACCGAGTCGAGCTTCAGGGCGAAGTCCCGGTGGAGGCTGAGGATTTCGGCCAGCGGCACCGCACGCCGACTGGTCGACATCAGATCCCGGCGGGCCTCCGCCGACCAGAGGAAGGGCACGACGGACAGCCCCTGCCTGCCGGTCAGCGCACCGGACTCCGCACGCCAGCCGGGCCACCGCAGCGTGTCGTAGAACTGCTCCGTGCCCTCGGTGAGCAGCCAGGTGAGCCAGGCCGCGTGCCCCACTTCGAGGGAATCCCAGCGCAGGGAGTCCGGCGCGAAGTACACGATCTCGCCGGGCCGTCCGGGACGGCCCGCCGCCTCCGGGTCGGGCCCGTTCATGACGAAGACCCCGCCCAGCACGTCGTGGCCGACGACGAGCCCGTTGAAGGGCCGCCAGGACGGATCGAACTGCCTGGGGAAGTCATTGACCTGGGCGAGACTGGGCAGCCCCGTCACCGCACCCGGTATCCCCGTCGACGTACCGGCGCCCGGGCTGCCGTAGATCCGCAGCCAGCCGCTGTCCAGCACCACGCCGCCGCAGTTGAGCACCATCCCGCCCAGCCAGGAGCGGGCGGTGATCTGCAGTTGGAGTAGCGTGGCGCGGCCCTGTGCCGGGTCGCCGGGCAGTACGTCCATGGACACCCCGCTGGTGGCGAGTGCCTCGGACAGGACCGGCCAGGAAGGTTCCTCGACATCGGTCAGCTCGGTCAGGTCTCGCATGGCTTCCCTGTGGGTTGTCCGGGCCGGAGCACCGTGCTCAGTAGGCCGTCGTGCGCTCGCGGCGCACCGAATAGGTGATGAATGCGGCGCCCAGGCCGAGGAAGAGGGTGCCGCCGACGACGTACGGCGTCGTGTCGACGCTTCCGGTGTCGGCGAGCTGGGTGTGCTCCCCTTCACCCGACTCCGTGCTCGACTCCGTTGACGTCGGCACCGCGTTGGTGGTCGTCGTCGCGGATGTTGACGCCGAGACGCTTGGCGTGGGTTCGTCCTGGGTCGCGTTGGCGGACGGGACGAACCACAGGGCTCCCAGAAGGGTCCCCGCGGCGGTGGCGGTCAACAACGATCGACGTGCGGCGGACACGAAATATCGATCCCCTTGTGGCGCTGGCGAATTGGCCGTGTGGGGCGATGCTAATGAAAGGCGCGGGTCGTGGGAAAGTCGCGCAACCCATGGGTCGTACGCTCCGTCCCATGAGTACTCCTGAGACATCACAGTTTGTACGGCTTCGTGTCGAACTGGTGCTGGAAGTCGACGACGCCGACGCCGTCACCAAGGCCGCGCTGCGCCGCATCGCCGGCGACGCCGGGATGCCGGCCGACGAGCGCACGCACGCCGAGAGCGCAGTGACGGAAGACACTGCCGAAGCCCTCGCGTATCTCGTGGATCCGTTCGACCTGGTCAGCGAGGTGCCCGGGATCGAACTCGCCCAGGCCTCCTGGAGCAGCGAGCCCATTGACTACGACCCCGATTCGCCGGATTGGGACCTCGACGAGGATGATGACGACGAGGACGACGAAGAAGTCGGAGTCGGCTGACACGCCTTGGGGAAATCGTGACCCCGGGCGGCAACCGCCGCCCGGGGTTTCCTCGTCTCAGCAGACGCACTGACCACCTCCGCACCACTCGGTCCACTTGGCTGGACGTGGTGTGCCCCACACATCCCAGGGGTGTGGAACGGGACGAACCGGTCGTAGCGTTGATTGTTCTTACGGGGCTCTCGTGTCTTTTGGGGATTCGGCAACGATGGAGAAGCGTGTGATGACGAACAGTAAGCGGCGCAAGCGTCTGATGACCGCGTCCGCACTGCTCGGCGGGGTGCTGGTGCTCTCTGCGTGCAGCGGAGGCGGCGACAAGGCCAGCGCATCGGACGGCGGCGACGGCACGTCGCAGGCCAAGGTCGACGAGGCGGCAGCCAAGAAGACCTCCGAGGCCCAGATCAAGATCACACCCAAGGACGGCTCCGACAACGCCTCCATCAACAACGCCGCCGCGGTCACCGTGAGCAAGGGCACGCTCACGTCCGTCACCATGCAGACCGCGTCCGGCACCGCCGTCGCCGGTCAGATATCCGCCGACAAGAAGAGCTGGAAGCCCTCCGTCCAGCTCGAGCGGGCCACCACGTACAAGGTCACCGCCGAGGCCAAGGACTCCGAGGGCCGCGCCGCCCACGAGAACGCGTCGTTCACCACGGTCTCCCCGGCCAACAGCTTCATAGGCAACTTCACGCCTGAGGACGGCTCCACCGTCGGCGTCGGCATGCCGGTCTCGATCAACTTCAACAAGGCGATCACGAACAAGGCCGCGGTGCAGAAGGGGATCACCGTCTCCTCCAGCAGCGGCCAGGAGGTCGTCGGCCACTGGTTCAACGCCAACCGCCTGGACTTCCGCCCCGAGGACTACTGGACCGGCGGCTCCACCGTCACCCTCAAGCTCAACCTCGACGGCGTCGAGGGCGCGAGCGGCGTGTACGGCGTGCAGCAGAAGACGGTCACCTTCAAGGTCGGCCGCAACCAGGTCTCCATCGTCGACGCCCAGACCAAGACGATGAAGGTCACCCAGGACGGCAAGGTCATCAAGACCATCCCGATCTCCGCGGGCTCCCCGGAGAACACGACGTACGAAGGCCAGATGGTGATCTCCGAGAAGTTCAAGGAGACCCGGATGAACGGCGCGACGGTCGGCTTCACCGACGACGACGGCAAGGGCGAGTACGACATCAAGGACGTACCCCACGCCATGCGCCTGTCGAACTCCGGCACCTTCGTGCACGGCAACTACTGGGGCGCCAAGTCCATCTTCGGCGCGGTGAACACCAGCCACGGCTGTGTCGGCCTCTCCGACACCAAGGGTGCGGGTGACCCGAACACCCCCGCCGCGTGGTTCTACAACCACTCGCTGATCGGTGACGTCGTGGTCGTGAAGAACACCGGCGACAAGACCGTCGCCCCCGACAACGGCCTCAACGGCTGGAACCTGGACTGGGCGGCCTGGAAGGCCGGCTCGGCCGTCTGAGGGACCTGAACCCGCCGAGGCGGCGGCAACCCCCACGGGTTGCCGCCGCCCTCGCGTTTCCACAGGCTTCTGTGACGGCGCACAGGTGAACTCCCGCCCCGCCACAGTCTTCTCATCGTTCTCTTATTTCGGCCTTATCCCATCATCACGCGCCGTACCTAGCTTGCGGCCCATGTTCTTCACCTACCTGAGGCGCGAACTGCGCCGCCGCAGAAAGGCGGCCCTCGTCGTCGCCTCCGGACTCGCCCTGGGCATCGCCCTGGTCATCGTGGTCAGCTCCGTCTCCTCGGGCATGGAGAGGGCGCAGGGCAAGGTCCTCCAGTCGCTGTACGGACTGGGTACGGACATGACGGTCACCAAGGCGGCGGCGCCCGCGGCGAGCAGCAGTGACCGCCCGCGCTTCAACTTCGACGCCCGGGACAGCGACTCCGACGCGGAGCAGAGCAGCGACCGCGTCATGGTCCAGGGCTTCCAGACCCTGGCCGCCTCGACCGTCGCCAAGGTCGACTCCCAGAAGGGCGTCGCGGACTCCGTCGGCGGGCTGAGCCTCCAAGTCATCCGGGTCAACGGCCAGTTCACGCGGGGTCAGTTCCAGCAGGACCAGAACGGCGGTGGCAACCAGCAGGGCGGGGGCCCGGGCGCCCAGCCGTCCCCGCAGGGCCGCGTCGAGGGCGGCGGCGCCGACTTCGACGTCAACAACTACTCGGTCTACGGCACCGACGTCACCAAGCCGGCCCTCGGCCCGCTGACCTCGTCGAAGATCACCAGCGGTCGTACGTTCAAGACGTCCGAGACCAACGCCAAGGTCGTCGTCGCCGACAAGTCCTACGCCAAGGAGAAGAAGCTCAAGGTCGGCAGCACCGTCACCATCAAGAGCGTCAAGTACAAGGTCATCGGCATCGCGACGCCGGACAGCGGCGACGCGGCGGCCAACCTCTACATCCCGCTCAAGCAGGCGCAGACGCTCAGCGACTCCAAGGACAAGGTCACCACGATCTACGTCAAGGCGTCCGACTCGCAGCAGATCAGCAGCGTCAAGAGCACCATCCAGAAGAACATCTCGGGTACGACGGTCACCACCTCCGCCGACCTCGCCGACACCGTCTCCGGCTCCCTGTCGACCGCCTCCAGCCTCGCCTCGAACGTCGGCAAGTGGCTGTCCATCGCGGTGCTCGTGGCCGCCTTCCTGGTCGCCGGTCTGCTGACCTCCTCGGCCGTCTCCCGCCGGGTGCGCGAGTTCGGCACCCTCAAGGCGCTCGGCTGGAAGTCGGGCCGGGTCACCCGCCAGGTCGTCGGTGAGGCCATCGTCAACGGTCTGGTCGGCGGCGCCCTCGGTATCGCGCTCGGCCTCGCGGGCGCCTATGTCGTCACCGAGATCAGCCCCACCCTGCAGGCGCAGGTCGGCAGTTCGGGCGGTGGCCCGGGCGGCGGTCCCGGCGGCGGTGGCTTCGGCGGTCCCGCCCGGCAGACCGCTTCCAAGGCCCTCGACGTCGCGCTCACCGCGCCCGTCAGCCTCAACACCATCGTCGTCGCGGTCGCCCTCGCGGTCACCGGCGGTCTGATCGCGGGCGCCTTCGGCGGCTGGCGCGCCTCCCGGCTGCGGCCCGCGGATGCCCTGCGCCGCGTCGAATAAGCCCCGCCCCCCTACGTACGCACGTATCCCAGGAGTTGCACCATGTACGAACTCAGAGGCGTCACCAAGCGCTATACGCGGGGCAAGGAAACGGTCGACGCGCTCGCCGGAATCGACCTCACCATCGGGGACGGCGACCGGCTTGTCATCCAGGGCCCCACCGGTGGCGGAAAATCCACCCTTCTCCAGATGCTCGGCGGGCTCGACCGCCCCACCGCGGGCAGTGTCGGACTCGACGGCACGGACATGGCGAAGCTTTCCGAGGCGAAGCTCACCAAGGTGCGCAGCGAAAACATCGGTTTCGTCTTTCAGAGCTTCAACCTGATTCCCACGCTCACCGCGCAGGAGAACGTGGAAACCGCCCTCGTACCCCTCGGTGTGAAGACCAAGGAGCGGCGCGAACGAGCCGCCGCGGCACTGGAGTCGGTGGGCCTGGCCGAGCGGCTCGGGCATCTGCCCGCCGAGCTGTCCGGCGGCCAGCAGCAGCGCGTCGCGATCGCCCGCGCCCTGGTCAAACAGCCGAAGGTACTGCTCGCCGACGAACCCACCGGAAACCTCGACGAGTCCATGCGCGACGAGATCATGGACGTACTGGAAGCCATGTGGAAGGAGCACGGGCTCACTTTCATCATGGTCACGCACGATTCCGCGATCGCGAAGAAGGCCCCGCGGCTTGCGACGATCCGCAAGGGCAGGATCACTGTCAAGGAGAACGCGGGAGCATAAAGGAGCACAAAAGGGGGAGCGCGGCAGCGTAGCGGAGCAACTCCGTCAACTCTTTACTGCCACCTCACTATTGGCGCCCCCTCACCCCCCGGGCATACTGCGTATTCCGGGGGGTGTACGCGCATGCGTACGGGACCTCCCCCGGCCGGATGAATGGGGATTTCATCCGGACCACATCTCCAGGGGGAGACTTGCGCAGACAAGTGAAAAGAGCGTGCGCGGCGACGATCGCCACGGCGGCAGCCGTGGCCCTGGCGGCGGGAATGACCAGCCCGGCGTCGGCGAAGGCAGAGCACGCGAGCAGCGCTTCCGCGGCCCGGCAGGGCAAGCTGACGGCCAAGCACCACATCACCCTCATCACCGGTGACCGAGTGGCCGTCGACGCCAAGGGCCGCGTCGTCGGCTTCGAACGGGCCAAGGGCCGCGCCCACATACCCGTGACGATCCGCAAGGCGGACGGCCACACACTCGTGGTGCCGATCGACGCCCAGCGCCTGATAGCCACCGGCAAGCTCGACCAGCGGCTCTTCGACGTCACCGAGCTCAGCAAGTCCCGCAACACGCAGAAGCGGGGTCTGAAGCTGATCGTCGGCTACAAGGGAGCCGCGACGGCCGCCAAGGCCGACGTCCGCGAGGCGGGCACGCTCCGCCGGACCCTGAAGTCCCTGAACGCGGACGCGGTGCTCACCCCGCAGCAGGACGCGGCCGAGCTGTGGAACGCGGTCACGGACAAGGGCGCCGCCGCCTCCGGTATCGCGCATGTCTGGCTGGACGGCGTGCGCAAGGCGAGCCTCGACAAGTCGGTGCCGCAGATCGGCGCCCCGAAGGCGTGGGCGGCCGGTTACAACGGCAAGGGCGTCAAGATCGCCGTACTGGACACGGGTGTCGACGCCACCCACCCGGACCTCAAGGACCAGGTGATCGCGGCCAAGAACTTCTCCACGTCCGCCGACGCGACCGACAAGTTCGGCCACGGCACGCACGTCGCCTCGATCGCGGCGGGCACGGGCGCGAAGTCGGGCGGCAAGTACAAGGGGGTCGCGCCCGGCGCGAAGATCCTGAGCGGCAAGGTCCTCAGCGACGACGGCTACGGAGACGACTCCTCCATCCTCGCGGGCATGGAGTGGGCGGCCGAACAGGGCGCCGACGTCGTCAACCTGAGCCTCGGCGGCGGCGACACCCCGGAGATCGATCCGCTCGAGGCCGAGGTCAACAAGCTCTCCGAGGAGAAGGGCATCCTCTTCGCGATCGCCGCCGGCAACGACGGCGACTTCGGCGAGCAGACCATCGGCTCCCCGGGCAGCGCGGCCGACGCGCTCACCGTCGGCGCGGTCGACGACAAGGACAAGCTGGCCGACTTCTCCAGCCGCGGCCCCGGACTCGACGGCGCCATCAAGCCCGACGTGACCGCACCCGGCGTGGACATCACGGCGGCCGCGGCCCCGGGCAGCCTCATCGACAAGGAAGTCGGCGAGAAGCCCTCGGGCTATCTGACGATCTCCGGTACGTCGATGGCGACCCCGCATGTCGCGGGCGCGGCGGCGATCCTCAAGCAGGAACACCCCACCTGGACGTTCGCCGAGCTCAAGAGCGCGCTGACCGGCTCCGCCAAGGGCGGTAAGTACACGCCGTTCCAGCAGGGTTCGGGCCGGATCGCCGTCGACAAGGCGATCAAGCAGTCCGTGCTCGCCGACCCGAACGCGGTGAGCTTCGGCGTCCAGCAGTGGCCGCACACCGACGACAAGCCGGTGACCAAGAAGCTCACCTACCGCAACCTCGGCAAGACCGACGTCACCCTGACCCTCACGGCGACCGCCACCAACCCCAAGGGGCAGGCGGCTCCCGCGGGCTTCTTCAAGCTCGGCGCCAAGACGGTCAAGGTCCCGGCGGGCGGCAAGGCCTCGGTGGACGTCACCGTCAACACCAAGCTGGGCGGCACCACGGACGGCGCGTACGCGGCGTACGTGACGGCCACGGGCGGCGGCCAGTCCGTGCGGACCGCCGCGGCGGTGCAGCGCGAGGTGGAGTCGTACGACGTCAAGCTGAAGTACCTCGTGCGGGACGGGCAGCAGCCCACCCACCTCACCAGCCTCGCCGCCTTCTCGGGGCTCGCCAACGGCCGGTACTTCTTCTCGCAGGGCACCGGGGCCACCGAGACCATCCGGGTGCCCAAGGGCAACTACATCCTGAGCTCCCAGCTCGTGAAGGACGTCGACACCCTGGAGGGGGGCCTCGACTGGCTGATCCAGCCCAAGCTGAGCGTCACCAAGAACCTCTCGGTGACGGTCGACCAGCGCACGGCCAAGTCCGCCGACATCACGGTGCCGGACGCTCAGGCCAAGCCCGTGTCCGCGCTCGTCTCGTACATGTACGAGCCCGCGGGCGTCGGTGTCGGAGTCGGCGCGGACTCCTTCCAGGACCTGCGGGTCGCGCACATCGGCCCGGCGGTCTCCTCCGGTCTGTCCCAGAGCTGGTCGGGTACGTGGACCAAGGGCGACGACGCCGAGTACGACATCTTCACCGGCGGCAAGGTCACCAAGCTGCAGGGCACGCACGTCAAGCACTACAAGGCGAGCGAGCTGGCCCATCTGAAGTTGAACATGGGGGCTTCGGCGTCCGGCAAGACGGGCGCGGTCACCGCGTACGGCTTCCTGCCCAACGACTTCTCGGCCGGGACCTCGGTCGAGCAGAAGCTGCCCGGCGCGCGCACCCTGTACCTGTCCACCGGTGACCAGGTCCAGTGGAGCTTCGACTTCGAGCAGTTCGGCGGCAAGGACGCCGACGGCTACCCGATCACCGACGCCTACTACACCCAGGAGGACGCGCAGACCTTCAAGGCGGGCAGGAACTACACGAAGACGTTCAACACCGGCGTCTTCGGCCCGAAGATCGGCGGTCTGTACGGCGTCTTCCGCGACGGCAGGTACATCAGCGGCTATCTGCCGATGTTCGCCGACGGACAGTCGCACGCCGGGGCGTCCCTCTTCACCTCGGTCAAGACGACCCTGTACCGCAACGGCACCAAGGTCGCCGAGACCGACGATCCGCTGGATGGCAGCGGGCAGTTCAAGGTGCCGGACGCGGACGCGGCGTACAAGCTGACCACGTCCATCAAGCGTTCCGTGAAGGTGGCCGCGGCCTCCACGCGGATCGACGCGAGCTGGACGTTCCGCTCCAAGAAGGTCGACACGGCGAAGCTGCCGGTCTCCACGGCCCGCTTCGGCGCGGCCCTCGGCCTGGACAGCCGTGGTCCCGCCGACCAGAAGGTCACCATTCCGGTCACCGTCCAGGGCGCGGCCAAGGGCGCCAACCTCGCGTCCCTGTCCGTGTACGTGTCGTACGACTACGGTCAGTCATGGACCAAGCTGGACGTCAGGAACGGCAAGATCACCTTCAAGAACCCGGCGAAGGGCAAGGGCATCTCGTTCCACGCCAAGATCGCCGACAAGAAGGGGAACAAGTCGACGATCTCGATCTACAACGCCTACTACGGAAAGTGACGTTGACGTAGTGAGGCGCTGGTGATCGTTTTTCGCTGAACGCTGACACGACGCGACGGCCCGTCGGAAGGAGAGCTTCCGACGGGCCGTCCGTGTTTGTGTGGGGGCATGACCGCTTCGACTGTCGAATACATTCGCTACCGGATTCCCGAAGAACAGTCGGCGGAGTTCCTGGCCGCCTACACCCGGGCCGCCGCCCAGCTCGCCGCGGCCCCGCAGTGCGTCGACTACGAACTCGCGCGCTGCGAGGAGGACTTCGAGCACTTCGTCCTGCGGATCACCTGGACGTCGACCAAGGACCATGTGGAGGGCTTCCGCACGTCGGATCTGTTCCCCGCCTTCCTCGCGGAGATCCGCCCCTACATCGGCAACATCGAGGAGATGCGCCACTACAAGCCGACGTCGGTACGGGGCTCGGGCGCCTCCGTGCCCACCCTCTACGCCTGGGCGGGCGGCGCCGAGGCCTTCGCCCGCCTGACGGAGGTGTTCTACGACAAGGTCCTCAAGGACGACCTCCTCGCTCCGCTCTTCGCGGACCTGGCCCCCGAACACGCCGCCCATGTCGCCCTCTGGCTCGGCGAGGTCTTCGGCGGCCCGCCGGCGTACTCCGAAACCCAGGGCGGCCATGGGCACATGGTCGCCAAGCACATGGGGAAGGGGATCACCGAAGCCCAGCGGCGTCGCTGGGTGAACCTCTTGCAGGACGCGGCGGATGACGCCGGTCTTCCGACCGACGCGGAATTCCGCTCCGCGTTTCTCGCGTACGCGGAGTGGGGCACACGGCTGGCCGTCTACTTCTCCGGCCCGAACGCCACCCCTCCCGGAGATCAGCCAGTACCCAGGTGGACGTGGGGGGCCGCACCGCCGTACCAGCCGTGAGAAGCGTGTTTTCGCCCCCTCCGCCCCTGCCCGTCCCGTCCCGGGGGGGGGGCGCCCCCCCCCCCCCCGGGGGCGGGGGGGGGGGGGGGCGCCCCGCGGCGGGGGGGGGGGGGCGGGCGCCCCCGCCCCCCCCCCCCCCCCCCCCC
>NZ_JBIAVS010000051.1:0-25699 GCF_042894545.1 Streptomyces sp. NPDC001530 | reverse complement strand
TTCCAGCGCGAACAGACCCGCCTGCGTGAACACCGTCTGACTCAGCAGACCGGCATCCTCACCCCACACCACATCCCGCAACGACCGGTCCAGATACCGATCCAACTCCACGGTCACCGCATCGAAAGCCTCGGCGAACACCGGGAACACGGCATACAACTCCCGCCCCATCCCCAACCGCTGAGCCCCCTGACCCGTGAACAAGAACGCAGTCAGACCACGGCTTGCCTCGCCGCTGACGACACCGGGCGCGCTACGCCCCTCGGCCAGCGCCGCCAGACCCGCGACCAGCTCCTCGCGGCCACCGGCGACCACCACACCGCGGTGCTCGAACCTCGCACGCCCCGCGGAGAGTGAGAAGGCCACGTCCGCCGGCCGCAGCTCAGGCCGATCCTCCACGTGGGACAGCAGCCGCTCGGCCTGGGCCCGCAGCGCGTCGGCGCTCTTGCCCGACACCACCCACGGCACCGGCAAGGCAGGCGCATCCGAGGTGTGCGGGGTCTCGGCTTCGGTGCGCGGAGTCTCGGCTTCGGTGCGCGGTGCTTCCTCGACGATCACGTGCGCGTTGGTGCCGCTGAAGCCGAAGGCAGATACGCCCGCCCGGCGAGCGGTCCCATGGGCAGGCCATTCCTGCGCCTCGGTGAGGAGTTGGACGTTTCCGGCCGTCCAGTCGACTTCCGGGGTCGGCTCGTCGACGTGCAGGGTCTTGGGCAGCACCCCGTGCCGCATCGCCTCGACCATCTTGATCACACCGGCCACACCCGCCGCCGCCTGCGTATGACCGATGTTCGACTTCAACGACCCCAACCACAACGGCCGCTCCCCCGGCCGATCCTGCCCATACGTCGCCAACAACGCCTGCGCCTCGATCGGATCACCCAGCGTCGTCCCCGTACCGTGCGCCTCCACCACATCCACATCCGCCGCCGACACACCCGCATTCGCCAACGCCTGACGAATCACCCGCCGCTGCGACGGACCATTCGGCGCCGTCAGCCCATTCGACGCACCGTCCTGATTCACCGCACTGCCCCGCACCACCGCCAGCACCGGGTGACCATTCCTCCGCGCATCCGACAGCCGCTCCAGCAGCAGCACGCCCACGCCCTCACCCCAACCCGTGCCGTCCGTCGACGCCGCGAAGGACTTGCAACGACCGTCCGGAGCGAGGCCCTGTTCCTGACTGAAGCTGATGAAGGAACCGGGCGTGGCCATCACGGTGACGCCACCTACCAGCGCCAGGGAGCACTCCCCCGACCGCAGGGACTGCCCGGCCAGATGCAGCGCCACGAGCGAGGAGGAGCACGCGGTGTCCACGCTGACCGCGGGGCCTTCGAGACCGAGGACGTACGACACCCTGCCCGAGACGACACTCGCGATGGCGCCCGTTCCCATGACCGGGGAGTAGTCGTCGTAGATGACCCCTGCGAAGACGCCGGTCGGGCTGCCCTTGAGTGAATGCGGGTCGATACCCGCCCGCTCCAGCGCCTCCCACACGGTCTCCAGGAGCAGCCGCTGCTGCGGGTCGGTCTCCCGTGCCTCACGCGGGCTCATGCGGAAGAAGTCCGGATCGAACTCCGCCGCGTCGTACAGGAAGCCACCCTGACGGGTGTAGCTCCTGCCCGGCTTTCCGGGCTCCGGGTCGTAGAGCGAGTCGACATCCCAGCCTCGGTCGGTGGGGAATCCCGACACCGCGTCGGCGCCATCGGCCACCAGTCGCCAGAGGTCCTCCGGGGAGGTCACGCCGCCCGGGTAGCGGCAGGCCATCCCCACGATGGCGAGCGGCTCGTCGTGCCTCGCCGTGGCCGCCACCAGCTCGCGCGACCCGTCGGCCGCACCGGACATCTCTGCCGCGAGGTACTCCGCGAGCGCCTCCGGAGTCGGATAGTCGAAGATCAGCGTCGCCGGCAGTCGAACCCCGATGGCAGCACTCAGCTGGGTACGGAACTCCATGGCGGTCAGCGAGTCGAAGCCCAGCTCCTGGAACTGGTGCTCCGGCTCGATCGCCTCCGCCGAGGCATGCCCCAGCACCAACGCGGCCATTTCGCGCACCAGCCGCAGCAAGGCGCGGTCCCGCTCCGCGTCGGTCAGCCCGGCCAGTTGCTCCGTCAGCGCGTCAGCCGCGGCGGACCTGGCCGCGTCAACTGCGGGCACCTTGAACGAGGTCGAACCGAGGTCGCCGAGCACTGAGGTCGTATCGATCCAGTAGCGCCGGCGCTGGAAGGCGTACGTCGGCAGGTCGACGCGCTGCGCTCCACTCCCGGCGAAGAAGGCCGACCAGTCCACCACCGTACCGGCGACATGCAGCCGGCCCAAGGCGGAGACCAGGGCCTCGGGCTCCGAGCGGTCCCTGCGCAACGCCGGAACCAACACCGCGCCCTCAGCGGTCTCTTCCGCCATACCGGTCAGCACGCCGTCCGGGCCCAGCTCCACGAACCGCGAGACACCCTCGGCCACCAGCGAGCGAATACCGTCCGCGAACCGCACGGCCTCACGGACATGCCGCACCCAGTACTCGGGCGAACCCAGCTCCTGCGCCGGCTCACCGGTGACGTTCGAAACCACCGGAATCGACGCCTCGCCGTACGTCAACTCCTCCGCCACCGCACGGAATTCGGCAAGCATCGGCTCCATCAGCGAAGAGTGAAAGGCGTGCGAGACCGCCAAGCGCTTGGTCTTGCGGCCCTGTCCGGCCAGCTGCTCCGACACCTGCGATACGGCGTCTTCGGCACCCGAAATCACCACCGACGTCGGCCCGTTGACCGCGGCGATGTCCACGCCCTCGACCAACAGCGGACGCACCTCGTCCTCACCGGCCTGGACCGCGACCATCGCACCACCGGAGGGAAGTGCCTGCATCAACCGGCCACGCGCCGCCACCAACCGCGCCGCATCCCCCAGCGACAACACACCCGCGACATGCGCCGCGGCGAGCTCGCCGATCGAATGCCCGGCCAGGAAGTCGGGCCGCACACCCCACGACTCCACCAACCGGAACAACGCCACTTCCAGCGCGAACAGACCCGCCTGCGTGAACTCGGTCCGGTCGAGAAGCCCCCGCTCCTCACCCCACACCACATCCCGCAACGACCGGTCCAGATACCGATCCAACTCCACGGTCACCGCATCAAAGGCCTCGGCGAACACCGGGAACACGGCATACAACTCCCGCCCCATCCCCAACCGCTGAGCCCCCTGACCCGTGAACAAGAACGCGGTCAGCCCTTTCAACCGGCCGGTGCCCCGCACGACACCGGGCGCACTGCGCCCCTCGGCCAGCGCCGCCAGACCCGCGACCAGCTCCTCCCGGCCGTCGCCGACCACCACACCCCGGTGCTCAAGGTTCGCGCGCCCCGTGAACAGCGAGAGGGCCACATCCACCGGCCGCAGCTCAGGCCGGTCCTCCACGTAGGACAGCAGCCGCTCGGCCTGGGCCCGCAGCGCATCGGCGCTCTTGCCCGACACCACCCACGGCACCGGCAAGGCAGGCGCGTCGGAAGTGCGCGCGGGCTCGACCTCGGTGGGCGGGACTTCTTCCACGATGACGTGTGCGTTGGTGCCGCTCAGGCCGAAGGAGGACACACCCGCCCGCCGCGGCCGACCCGCCTCCACGGGCCACTCCCGCGCCTCGGTCAGCAGCCGAACATTGCCCTCCGACCAGTCCACCTGCGGCGTCGGCTCATCCACATGCAGCGTCCTGGGCAGCACACCGTGCCGCATCGCCTCCACCATCTTGATCACACCGGCCACACCCGCCGCCGCCTGCGTATGACCGATGTTCGACTTCAACGACCCCAACCACAACGGCCGCTCCCCCGGCCGATCCTGCCCATACGTCGCCAACAACGCCTGCGCCTCGATCGGATCACCCAGCGTCGTCCCCGTACCGTGCGCCTCCACCACATCCACATCCGCCGCCGACACACCCGCATTCGCCAACGCCTGACGAATCACCCGCCGCTGCGACGGACCATTCGGCGCCGAGAAACCATTGCTCGCACCGTCCTGGTTGACGGAGGAACCCCGCACCACGGCGAGGACCGGATGACCGTTGCGGCGGGCGTCCGACAGCCGCTCCAGGAGCAGCACGCCGACGCCCTCGGAGCAGCCCGTGCCGTCCGTCGACGCCGCGAAGGACTTGCAGCGACCGTCCGGTGCCAGGCCCCGCTGCGTACTGAAGTAGACGAACATCTCCGGGGAGGACATCACCGTCACTCCGCCGGCCAGCGCCATCGAGCACTCCCCCGACCGCAGCGACTGCGCGGCCAGGTGCAGAGCCACCAAGGACGACGAGCACGCCGTGTCCACCGTGAGCGCGGGGCCCTGCAGCCCCAGCGTGTACGCGACCCGGCCGGACACCAGGCTGCCGCCGCTGGTGGCGCCGGCTTCGACGCCGAGCCCGTAGTCGTGGTACATCAGCCCGGCGAACACACCGGTCCTGCTGCCCTTCAGCGACGCCGGGTCGATGCCCGCCCGCTCGAACGCCTCCCATGTGGACTCCAGCAGCAGCCGCTGCTGCGGATCCATGAGCAACGCCTCGTTCGGGCTGATCCCGAACAGGGCGGAGTCGAACTCGCCCGCGTCGTGGAGGAAGCCGCCTTCACGGGCGTACGACTTTCCGGGCTGCCCGGGTTCGGGGTCGTACAGGCCGTCGATGTCCCAGCCGCGGTCGGCCGGGAATCCGGATATCGCGTCGGTTCCCTCGTCGACGAGCCTCCACAGATCCTCCGGAGAGGACACACCGCCCGGATACCGGCAGCTCATCGCCACGATCGCGATGGGTTCGTCGCTCGGCTGCGCACGCTCGGCCTCGGCAAGCCGCCTACGGGCGTCCCGCAGATCAGCGGTTGCTCGCCTCAGGTATCCGAGAAGCCTCTCCTCGTTGCCCACGGACAGCGATCTCCTAACTCAAGTCACTCGGGGTGGCGTGCAGCTGTTCCGGACGCGAGGCGCTTGCCTCGTCGGTGCCGAGCCGGTCGCCGAATTCGGGGAACTGGGCGATGGCTTCCTCGGCGGTGAGCGGGGCCCGCTGCGGCCCGCGGAGCACGGACATGATCATCGGCAGCGTCATCATCTTGCTCGGCGGGCTGGTCAGCGTCGCCACCTCGAAGGCGGGACCGGCCACTTCGGGCGTCACCGCGGCCGTCCTGGACCACCTGGCGACCATGGCGCGCTGCATCCGGCCGCCGCGCAGCTTGAGGTTGGTCTTGATGTCCGGGAACCAGCGGTCGCTGCTGATGGCCGTCCGCCAGGGACCGACCGCGGCCTTGGCCACATCGGCCTGGACCTTGCGGGACAGGCCGGGCTTGAGCCCGTGGGTCTTGAGCCGGGTGCGCAGGGCGAGTGCCCCGAAGGCGGCGAGCGTCATGCCCGTCGCGTAGTTGGGGCTGAGGACGGTGGCGGAGTCGCCGATGGCGACGAAGCCCTCCGGGACCGGGAGCCGTTCGTAGCGTCGCCTGCGGTTGGCCAGGCCTCGGGCGGCTCGGATCTCCCGGACGGGGCGTGCCGTCTCGATGAGCCGGGCGACCATCGGGTGGCGGACGCCTCGGGCGAAGTCGAGGAATCCGTCCTCGCTGCTGGGCGGTTGGCCGCCACGGGTGCCGATCAGCGGGACGATCCAGCGGTCGCCCTCCAGCGGGAGCAGTCCCGCGCCGCCGCCGGGCCGCCCCTCCTGGGGCTTGGCCTGGATGAGCATGGCGGGTACGCCGCCTCGGGCCCACTCGGGTGCTTCGTAGATGCGGCTCGCGTAGGCGAGTCCGGCGTCGAGGAACTCCTCCTGGACCTGCGGCACTCCGATGGCGGTGAGCCAGTCGGGGGCCTTGGAGCGGCTGCCGGTGGCATCCACGACGAAGTCGGCGTCGATGGTCCGCTCGTCCTCCTCGCCCTGCTGGACACGGACTCCGGTGACCAGGCCGGGGTTTCCGACCAGGCCGACCACCTTGGTCGACTGCAGCACGGTGATGGTGTCGTCGCGCAGCGCCTGCTGCCGCACCGTGTAGTCGATGAGGCCCCGGCTGCAGCTGATCAGGTAGGCCTTGTGGTCGAAGCGCCGGTACCAGCCCTCGGCGGAGAGCGTCAGGATGTTCTGGGACATCTTGAGGCGGTGCGCGCCGGCGGCGTACAGCAGATCGACGGTGCCGGGAAGCAGTTGGTCCACGGCTTCCGCTCCGCCGCCCATGAACATGTGCGACTGGTGCGCCTGCGGTATCCCGCGGCGGGTTCCGGGAGCGTCGGGATATTGGTCGTACTCGACGATGGTGACCCGGTCCACATGGCGGGAGAGCGCCACCGCGGAGAGCATCCCCGCCAGTCCGCCTCCCAGTACGACTGCGTGGCTCATCGCGTGGTCTCCCCTTCCATGGCACGCCGACCCGCTTCCTTTTCCAGTGCGGCGAAGGTGAGTTGCACGTCGGTGCGGTAGCGCTTGGCGTAGAGCCGGAACACCGGGCCGAAGGCGCCGTGGATCTCGGATCGGCGGCTGACCGTCACGCGCCCGTCGCCGGCCGGCCGATACTCGTTGATGATGAGCATCTTGCCGAAAGGCATGGGGGATTGCGTCGTGAAAGACCGCTCATTCTCGACCGCTATGAGTGTGAAGTGACTGGCCCCTCCGGAAACGATTCGGTTGATGGTCCAGCCGGTTGCACCGACTTCGAAGGGACCCTCGAATCCGCAACTCAGGAAATGAGGATCCCACGTGGCCCAGGAAGCCACGTCGGTCATCGTCTGCCAGACCGATGACACATCGCCGTTGATGGTTGCCGACTCGCTCAATACGTAGACCATGCGAAATCCTCTGGGCTGCATCGTTGAATGGGAGCCGGGCCCCATTCAAATCCAGAGCGTGACGCTCTCGCCAGAGCATCGACCCCCTAAGAGTGGGTCGCGAACCCCTAAGAGAGTGCTGGGGATCCTGGCAAACGGCGGCGAACGCCGGGGCGGCGCAACGGGCCGCGCCGGCCTGCCCCTAATCACGGCGTGCGGGCGTGATTAGGGGTGACGGATTAACACCGCGCCCGGAGGGCGGGCGGTAGAAAGAGCGGCGAATCGTCCGCGCTGAACACGATCGCAGATCCGGCCGGCCATGCCTCTCAGTACGAGACCGGGCTGAGAGCGGCCGCCCGCTACGAAGACTCTTCAGCTCACCAACACCACCGGGAGGGCCATATGGGCCGCGTGGAAGGAAAAGTCGCCGTCATCACGGGTGCGGCACGCGGGCAGGGGCGCAGCCACGCCGTTCGCCTCGCCGAGGAGGGCGCCGACATCATAGCGATCGACATCTGCGAGGACATTGATGTCGTCGAATATCCGATGGGCACCGAAGAGGAGTTGCAGGAGACCGCTCGTCTGGTGGAGAAGGCCGGCCGCCGGGTGGTGACGAAGAAGGTCGACACCCGTGACCGGGCGGCTCTGAAGGCCGCCATCGACGAAGGGGTGGCCGAACTGGGCCGCCTCGACGTGGTGGTGGCGAACGCCGGTATCGCGACGATCGGCGGCGACCGCCCGCTGCACTCGTTCTCCGACACCATCGACGTCAACCTGGTGGGGAGCCTCAACACGGTCCACACCGCGCTGCCGCATCTGACGGAGGGCGCGTCGATCATCCTGATCGGTTCGGCGGCGTCGTTCCTGGCCGAGCACGGCGACGGCGAGCACATGGGCCCCGGCGGCATGGCCTACCCGTTCTCCAAGCAGATCCTCGGCCAGTACGTGAACTGGTTCGCGCCGCTGTTGGCGCCTTCGGGCCGGCGGATCAATCTGGTGCACCCGACCAACGTGAACACCCCGATGCTCCAGAACGAGCGGATGTACCGGACGTTCCGTCCCGACCTGGAGAACCCGACCCAGGAGGACGCCGAGCAGGTGTTCCCGAAGTTCCTGGCGCTGCCCGCCCCTTACGTGGAGCCGATCGACGTGTCCCACGCCATCGCCTACTTGGCCTCCGACGAGTCCAGGTTCGTGACGGGCACTCAGCTGCGGGTCGACGCGGGTACGGCGGTCAAGCACGGCAAGTGAATCGCGTCCGCATCACTGCGGGTGCCGCCAGGTTCGGCGGCACCCGCAGTGTGCGTAGTACGGCCTTGTCGGGCAAGGGGGTTGCGCCTCTTCTCGCTTTACATGTACGTTCGTCTAGGACGTAAGTACGTACAGATCTGGGGATCATCATGTGGCAGCACGAGCACAGCACCGACGTCGACGTGGCACCGGCCGCGGTCTGGGCCCAGTACGCGAACATCGACACGTGGCCCACCTGGAACATCGGCATGCTGAAGGTGGAGCTCGCGGGCCCCTTCAGCACCGGGACCGCCGGGCAGGTGACCTCCCAGGGACAGCCGCCCGCGCCGTTCACGCTCAGCGACGTGACCGCGGGTGAGGGCTTCACCATCGACGTTCAGCTCACCGACGAGCTCGTCTCCCGCTCCGACTGCCGCGTCAGGGCGCTGCCGGGCGGCGGCTCCCGCGTCACGCACTCCGTCGAGTTCAGTGGAGCCGGCAGTGAGCAGATGGGCGCGGCGCACGGTGAGGCCCTCGCCGCCAACATCGCCGCCGGTGTCCAGGCGCTGGTCAAGGCCGCTCAGTAACCCACCGAAAGCCAGGGCTCTCGGCAATCCCGCCGAAAGCCCTTGATGTACCCAGGGCGCCAGTCATCCCCCGTGCGGTGCCGGGTACACCCGGAGCCCCGCCGGTCGCACCGGCGGGGCTCCGGTCTTCCGCACTGACCTCAACTCCCATCCCAACGGACGGAATCCGTTATGAACAAGCGCGTCGTCGCGGTGACGGTGCTGATCTTCGCCATGTTCATGGACTTGGTCGACTCGACCATCGTGAACACGGCTCTCCCCGCGATCCAAAAGAGTCTCGACACCTCAGCGGCCCAGCTGGAATGGACCATCGGCGGCTACATGCTCGCCTTCGCCGCCACCCTCGTGACCGGCGGCCGACTGGGCGACATCTTCGGCCGCCAGCGGGTATTCATCATCGGCATCGCCGGGTTCACCCTGGCCTCGCTGCTTGCCTCGGCCGCGAACAGCGGCGAGATGCTCGTCCTCGCCCGCGTCGTCCAGGGCTCGTTCGCCGGCATCATGGTGCCGCAGGTCCTCTCCACCGTGCAGGTGCTGTTCAAGCCGCAGGAACGAGGGCCGATCTACGGCATCATCGGCGTCGTCACGGCGCTCGGATCGGTCGCGGGTCTGCTGCTCGGCGGCTGGCTCATCACGGCGGACCTCTTCGGCTCGGACTGGCGCTCCATCTTTCTCGTCAACCTGCCGGTCGGCGCGGCCCTGATCGCCGCTGCCGTGATCGCTGTCCCGAACACCCGGTCCGAACACCCGCTCAAGCTCGACCTGCTGGGTGTCGTACTCGCCACCGGCACGGTCTTCCTGGTGACGTTCGCGCTGTTCGACGGACGGCACGAGGACTGGGCCTGGTGGATCTGGACCATGCTCGCCGTATCGCCCGTCACGGGCGGTCTGTTCGTCCTGCACCAGAAGCGGAAGCTCGCCCGCGACGGTTCGCCGCTGCTGCCCATGCCGCTGTTCTCCAACCACGGCTTCCGCTCGGGCATCCTCGTCCAGGTCATCGCCTGGATCGCCAACGGCAGCTACATGCTGATCGTCGGCTACTACCTGCAGACCGCCCTCGGCTTCTCCGCCCTGGCCGCCGGCCTGACGCTGACCGCCGGAACGGTGGGCGCGATGGTCGCCACCCCCGCGCTCACCCCGCTCAACAAGTTCGGCCGCAACCTGATCCTCATCGGCGGCATCGCCCAGGCGGCCTGCTTCGTCTGGGTCAGGTACGAGATCGTCACCGAGGGCGCCGGACTGAGCGGCTGGGACCTGGCGCTCCCCCTCGGCCTGGCGGGCGTCGGCATGGTCTTCATGTTCCCGCCGCTGCACGACATCACGCTGGCCACCGTGCCGACCAAGGACGCGGGCGCCGCTTCCGGCACGTTCAGCACCTTCCACCAGATCGGCTTCGTCCTGGGCATCGCCATCGTCGGTGTCGTCTTCTTCGGCATCGCCGGCGAGGATCCCACGGCCGCCACGCTCAAGGACGCGGTCGAGACGGGCCTGTGGATCACCGTGGGCGCCTTCGTCCTGGCCGGGCTCTGCAGCCTGCTGATGCCCCGGCCCGTGAGCGCCCCGGTCGCCGCCGACGAGGCCGTGAACATGCCGCTCGACGCCGTCCGCGACTGACGGGCACTCCGCCGCGAGACTCCGAGTAAGGGGGACCGAAACAGTGACCACGCACCTATCGCCCAGCACGGCGCAGTCCGGAGCGCGGACCGAGTCCGTGACCGAAACCGGGACCGAAACAGGCAGCGATTACTCCCGGTTGGCCCGGCAGATCGCCGGCGCCGGCCTGCTCGAGCGCCGACCGCTCTACTACGCGGCCAGGTTCTCCGTGGTCGGCGGCTCGTTCTGCGCCGCCTGGGTGGCGTTCTTCTTGCTCGGAGACACGTGGCTGCAGCTCCTCGTGGCCACCGTACTCGCTGTCCTGTCCGGTCAGATCGCCCTGCTCGGCCACGATCTGGCACACCGTCAGGTGTGTCGCACGCGGCGCCGCAGCGAGGCCATCGGCCGGGTCGTGGCCAATCTGGGCATCGGCATGAGCTACGGCTGGTGGATGGACAAGCACACCCGCCATCACGCCAACCCCAACAACGAAGACCTCGACCCCGATATCCAGCCCAACGTGCTCGTGTGGAGCCAGGACCAGGCCAGGGCGAGTTCGGGCATCACCCGCTTCGTGGGAGGCAGGCAGGCGTACTTCTACTTCCCGCTGCTCACGCTGGAGGGCCTCAATCTTCACGCCTCCGCGGTGACCGCGGTCGTCAAGCCCGGCCTCAGGCGACGCGGGCTCGAAGCCGGTCTGCTGGCCGGGCACTTCGCCTGCTACCTGACCGCGTTGTTCCTCGTGCTCTCGCCCGGGAAAGCGGTGGTCTTCCTGCTCGCGCACACCTGCCTGTGGGGCGTCTACATGGGGTTGATCTTCGCTCCGAACCACAAGGGGATGCCCACCTGCACCGGCGACGAGATGCCGGACTTCCTCCGGCGCCAGGTGCTCACCTCCCGCAACGTCCGGGGCAACTGGCTGATCGACACCGCGCTGGGCGGCCTCAACTACCAGATAGAACACCACCTCTTCCCCAGCATGCCGACCGCACATCTCCGCCGCGCCCGCCCCATCGTGCGCACGTACTGCGCCCAACTCGGGATCAGTTACCACGAGACGGGTCTGGTGCGGTCGTACGCCGAAGCACTCCGGGAAATGCACCGCGTCGGCGCCCCGATCCGTACCGCGGACGCCTGACCCGGGTCTGCTCGGCAGCCTCCGCGGTCACCCTTCAGCCCGGCCGGAACCCTGGGTACCTCCCTGACGAAGTAGGGGCTCACTAGGGGTGTCCGGCCGGGCTGAGCGCTGAAAGCGTTGAGGAATTCCCCGGAATGGCCCGGCCATTCCCTCTCAAGAAATCTCCGCGCATCCGCGGGATCTACGAACGAGGAGCACGACGTGGCGGATCTGACCGGCAAGACGGCGCTGGTGACAGGGGCCTCGCGCGGCATCGGGCGCGCCATCGCCGAAAGGCTGGGCAGCGACGGTGCCCGGGTGATCGTCCACTACGGGCGCCAGGAGACCGCCGCGAAGGAGACGGTGGCGGCCATCGAGGCCAAGGACGGCCAGGCGATCGCGGTCCGGGCGGAGTTCGGTACGGACGAAGCCCTCGACACCCTGTTCACGGGGCTTGAGGCGGCGCTCGCGGGCAAGCCCCTCGACATCCTGGTCAACAACGCGGGCATCGCCACCGGGATGGAGGGCTCCATCGACCTGGTCACCGAGGAGACGTTCGACCGGGTCTTCGCCGTCAACGTGCGGGCACCGCTGTTCGTGAGCAAGCGAGCCCTGCCCCTGATGCGTGACGGGGGACGGATCATCAACGTCTCCTCCCCCTCGTCCCGGATCGCCAACCCGGACCTGGCGTACTCGATGACCAAGGGCGCCGTCGATGTGCTGAGCCGCTCTCTCGCCTACCTGGTCGGCTCCCGGGGCATCACGGTGAACTCGGTGGCGGCCGGTATCACCGAGACCGACATCACGGCCTGGCTGCGCGACAACGAGCCGGTCCGGGCGGCCCTTTCCTCCCTGACGACGCTCGGGCGGATCGGGCAGCCGGAAGACATCGCCGATGCCGTCGCCTTCCTCGCCTCCGACGACGGTCGCTGGGTCACCGGCCACGTCCTCGACGCGACGGGAGGTTTCTTCCTCGGCCCGTCCATGGGCTGAGAAAGCGAACCGAAGATAGATCCGAAGAAGAGATCCGGAAAATGGGCTGAGGGAACGACACGCTCGCTCTACGATCCGGGCCCGCCGCGGCGCACCAGGCCGCGGGCGCCCGGATCGTCGGTCTTCGGCCGCACGGCGGTGAGCCGCTCGGTCCTCAGCAAACCCGCGGCCGTCAATTGGCGGCACCAAGCGGTCATCGCGACACGGACCTTCTCCGGCTCGGTTCCCCAGACATCGGCCAGCGTGTTCACGGCGGATTCGACGTGTCCGCCGTTCTGTCGCAAGGCGATCCACATGGCGGCGCCCACCGGGCTGCAGCGATAGCGCTCGGCGCGTCCGGGCGCGTACACATCCAGTCGGCCGTCCACCAGCACCGCGCAGGTCACTCCGTCCACGGCACACACCCGCATGCGTTCCTCCTCGCCGAATTCCTGCACTTGTTTGAGCATGGCCTCGGCAGAAGCGGAATTCCATGGGGCCACCACCCGATGCACGGTGCAGCTAGCACCACCCCGGGTTGTCGGCCATGTGGAATCCGCGGGCCAATTGCCGCAAGGCGGAGTCGAGTACGGCACACAGGTCGCTTTCCGGCCGCTCCAGCCAATGCTCGTGTGCGGCCAGGGCCACACCGAGTACGGCGTGCGCAAGCGAGCGGGGCAGCAGGGAATCCGCCTCCGGGCCGAGGCGACCGGCCGCGAACTCGGCGATCACCGCGCGCCATTCGGCATAGCGCAGCGTGGAATACGCCTGGAGCACCGGCACTCCCATGATCAGCTCCAGCCGCCGGCGGTGCCGCGCCTCCTCGCCGGGCTCCACCCGGTTGCAGGCGACGACCACCGTGCGGATGGCGTCCATCAGGGCCTGGTCACCGGGGCGGTCGAGGAATTCCCTCCGCATGCGGTGCAGTTGCTCGTCGAAGGCACCCCACACGACGTCGTTCTTGGAGTCGAAGTACCGGAAGAACGTCCGCCGGGCGATTCCCGCCCGACGTGCTATGTCATCGACCGACGTCTCCTCGAATCCGTTGGCCTGAAACAACTCGAAGGCTACTTCTTCCAGTTCCTCGCGGCTCGTGGCCGGGCGTCTCCCGGGTCGATTACTCGAATCCGTACCCCTATTTTTCAGTTGTGGGGTCATAGGGGTCATCACCTCTTCCATTCCTGCACCGGGTGACACTACTGTCGACGGCACGGTTTCCGCGAGATTCCGCACAACGACCTATTTTCACATGCCATTTGGTCGAGGAGGAGAAACTCATGAACTCACCCGAGCGATCCGACGAAACGAAGCCGGAGCCGGCCACGACCGCCGAGGAACCCGCGCTGCTGGAGTCCGATCTGCTGGTCGAAGAAGTATCGATCGACGGCATGTGCGGCGTCTACTAGCCGCCATGGCAGCCGACCTGGATCCCTCCCGCCCCTATCGTCTGCAGGCGAGTGTCGCGCTGCGCCCGGAGCCCTTCGGCGCACTGGCCTACGACTTCCGCACCCGGCGGCTGTCGTTCCTGAAGACACCCGCCCTGGTGCGAGTGGTCCGGGAACTGGCGGACCAGCCCGATGCCCACAGCGCTCTCGTCTCCGCCGGCGTGCCCGCCGATCAGCACACCCGCTATCTCACCGCACTGGCCGGACTGCTGGCCACGGGGACGATCGAGCCCCGCGAGACGACCCCCCACGAGACGACCGATGAGGACGCGTCATGAAACTCGTCGACCACTTCGAGCACGGCCTTGACGCACCGATCTGCCTGACGTGGGAGCTCACCTACGCGTGCAACCTCTCCTGCGTGCACTGTCTGTCCGCGTCCGGACGCCGTGACCCCCGCGAGCTGACGACCGCCCAGTGCAAGACGGTGATCGACGAGCTCCAGCGGCTGCAGGTGTTCTACGTCAACATCGGAGGCGGCGAGCCCACCGTACGCCCCGACTTTTGGGAGCTCCTCGACTACGCGATCGCCCACCAGGTGGGAGTGAAGTTCTCGACCAACGGCGTACGGATCACACCGGAGCGGGCCCGTCGGCTCGCCGGGACGGACTACGTCGACATACAGCTCTCCCTCGACGGAGCCAGTGCGGCCGTCAACGACGCGGTGCGCGGCCCGGGTTCGTACGACACGGCGGTGCGGGCGATGCGGAATCTGCGCGACGCCGGATTCCGGGACTTCAAGATCAGCGTGGTGATGACCCGTCACAATGTGCCGCAACTCGACGACTTCGCGGCCATGGCGCAGGAGTACGGAGCCCAGCTGAGGATCACCCGGCTGCGCCCGGCAGGGCGCGGCGCGGACGTCTGGCACGACCTGCGTCCCACCGTGCGGCAGCAGAGCGTCCTGTACGAGTGGCTGCTGGCCCACGGCGAGAAGGTGCTCACGGGAGACTCCTTCTTCCATCTCAACGCCCTGGGCTCGACCCCCCTGCCCGGGTTGAACCTCTGCGGAGCGGGCCGCGTGGTCTGCCTCATCGATCCGGTCGGCGACGTCTACGCCTGCCCGTTCGCCATCCACTCCGAGTTCCTGGCCGGGAACGTGCTCGACGAGGGCGGCTTCACCTCGGTGTGGCGCGACTCCGCACTCTTCACGCGCCTGCGCAATCCGCAGACGGGCGGCGCCTGCGCCTCCTGCTCGGCCTTCGACTCCTGCCGGGGCGGCTGCCCCGCTGCCAAGTTCTTCACCGGGCTGCCCTTGGACGGCCCCGATCCGGAATGCGTACGGGGCAACGGCGCGAGTGCCCTGAGCACGGTCGGCGCGGCCGACCGGCCCCGGCCGGACAAGGACCACTCGCATCGCCGCCGTCCCCTGCCGGTGACCATCGGCCGGCGACCGCCCGAGCCCTCCCCGGTTCCCGACCGGGCATGTGACACCAGTCCGCTGGCGGGCTTCCCTCCGCACGGCTGAAACGGAACCGATCCGCCCATGACTCCGCCCCCGCACAGGGACATGACCTCCTCCACGCAGAAACAACAGGGACCCCATCCGACCGACCCGGTCGAACTGGCCGGCCGCAGCGCGCCGAGCCGTGTGATGTTCGGCCCTCACGAGACGAACCTCGGCTCGGGCCGGGCACTCTCGGACCGTCATGTCGCGTACTACGCACGGCGCGCGGCCGGAGGCGCGGGCATCGTCGTCACCGAGACCGCGAGTGTGCACGGCTCCGACTGGCCCTACGAACGTGCCCCCATGGCGGCCGACTCCGGGCCCGGCTGGGCGGCCGTCGCCCGTGCCTGCCGACCGCACGGCTCCCTGGTCGTGGCAGCGCTCGGGCACAGCGGGTCGCAGGGCTCGTCCGCCTATTCCCAGCAGCCGCTGTGGGCGCCCTCGCGCGTGGCCGACGTGGCGAGCCGCGAAATGCCCATGGAGATGGAGCAGCCGGAGATCGATCAGGTGGTCCGGGGGTTCGGGGTGGCGGCCGCCCTGGCCGTCGAGTGCGGCACCGACGGCGTGGAGATCAACGCCGGACAGCACTCCTTGCTGCGGCAGTTCCTGTCCGGGCTGACCAATCTGCGCGAGGACGCCTACGGAACCGACCGGACCGCACTGCTGCGGGAGGTACTGACCTCCGTGCGGCGGCAGATCGGCGCCGACCGGGTGCTCGGACTACGACTGAGCTGCGACGAGTTGGCGCCGTGGGCCGGTATCCGCCCCGAGGAGGCCGCGCTGATCGCCCGGGGCGTCGCGTCCGACGTGGACTACCTCGTCGTGGTGCGGGGCTCGGCGATGGGCACCTCGGCGACCCGGCCCGACGCGCACGCCGATCCGGGCTTCAACTCCGAGCTGTGCCGCGCCGTACGGTCCGCGGTCGACGGCGGCTGCGCGGTGGTGCTTCAGGGGTCCGTGGTCGACACCGGCCAGGCCGAGTGGGCGCTGGCCGACGGTGTCGCCGATCTGGTGGAGATGACACGGGCGCAGATCGCGGATCCCGAACTGGTGCGCAAGTTGTCCGAGGGCCGGGCCGACCGCATCCGCCCCTGCGTCCTCGCGAACCAGCGGTGCCAGGTCCGGGACAGCCGCAATCCGGTCGTCAGCTGTACCGGTGAACCACGCAGCGGGCACGAGCGCGAGGACCCGCCGGTCGAGGGCACGACGCGGGCCTCGCGCGAGGTCCTGGTGGTGGGTGGGGGGCCCGCGGGCCTCGAGACGGCGCGGGTCCTCGCACTGCGCGGCACCCGGGTGCGCCTGGTCGAGCGTGCCGACCGGCTCGGCGGGATGTTGACGACCGCCGCTCGGGTGCCGGGGCACGAGCGGCTGGGCAGGCTCGCCGACTGGCTGGGCTCGGAGGTGCGGAGGCTGGGCGTCGACATCACGCTCGGCACCGAGGTCAGCGCGGCGGAGCTGGAGCGGGCGGCCGCCGAGGGAGGACTCGTCCTGGCCACGGGGTCCGTCCCCGGCCCGCGCGACTACACGGTGCACGGCGGCGCCGTCGTCGTCGACGCCGTCGACGTGCTGCGCTCCGCCGGCCGGGGCGCGGCGGACGACACGCTGCCGGTCGGTCCGGTGGCGGTGTACGACACGGTGGGCGACGCCGTCGGGACCGGTGTCGCGGAGTTGCTGGCGGCGGCCGGGCGCACCACCACGATCATCACCCGGGACCAGGTCGTGGGCACCCAGCTGGCGATCACCGGGGACCTGGCGCCCGCCAACACCCGCCTCCGGCAGGCCGGCGTCATCCAGGCCAGACGCAGTGTGCTGCGTGAGGCGGGTCCGGGCCACCTGGTGATCAGCGACGCGATCACCGGCGTACGCGGGCGGGTGGAGTGTGCCGCCCTGGTGCACTGCGGGCATCGCCTCCCCGATCCGGTGCCCGCGCCGCGGGGTGCCGTCGTCGCCGGGGACCGGGTGGCGCCGAGGACCGTGTACGAGGCATTGCTCGAGGGGCGGCGGGCCGCGCTGACGCTGTGCGACGCGCCCGTCCATGAGCTTGACGCGCCCGTCCATGAGCTTCAGGAGGCACGGTGAGCGGTGCTCGGGCACGTCTGCGCCATCTGCTGAGTCCGCTGCGGATCGGGCCGCTGACGGTCGCGAACCGCGTGGTGTTCTCGGCGCACTTGACCAACTACGCCGAGGACGGGCTTCCGACCGAGCAACACGCGGCCTACTACGCCGCCAGGGCGGCCGGGGGCGCCGGGCTGATCATCACGGAGGAGCATTCGACGCACCCGACGGACTGGCCGTACGAGAAACTGATCCACGGCTTCCGGCCCTCGGTCGTGCCCCACTACCGGAGGATCACCGAGGCGGTGCACGCCCACGGCGTCCCCATTCTCGCCCAGCTCAACCACAACGGAGGCCAGGCTTCGGGCCTGTACTCGCGGCTTCCGGTATGGGCGCCGTCGCCGGTGCCCGACCCCCTGTTCCGCGAAGTGCCCAAGGCCGTCGACGCCGACGAGATCGCCGAGATCGTCGCCGGGTACGCCACCGTGGCCGGTCACTGCGCCGAAGGGGGCTTCGACGGCGTGGAGTTGCAGTGCTCCCACTCCTCGATCGTCCGCGGTTTCCTCTCCCCGGCCACGAACAGGCGCACGGACGAGTACGGCGGTTCACTGCCGAACAGGGCCCGGCTGCTGATGGAGATCATCCGGGCCGTGCGGGCGGCCCTCGGGCCGGACCGTGCGCTGGGCGTCCGGTTGTGCGGCGACGAACTGATCGAGGGCGGCACCACCATCGACGAGGCGGTCGACGTCGCGCGCATGGTCGAGGCGACCGGCGAGGTCGACTACATCAACACGTCGATCGGGGTGGCCACGTCCACGCTCTACATGATCGAGGCCTCCATGACGGTCCCGGCCGGCTACGCGCTGTTCGTCTCGAACGCGATCCGCCGCGCCGTACGGCTGCCGGTCGTCGGCGTCGGCCGGATCAAGGACCCCGTCCAGGCGGAGCGAGCGCTGGCCGAGGGACACTGCGACCTCGTCGGCGTGGTCCGCGGACAGATCGCCGACCCCGACTTCCTCGGCAAGGCCAGGGCCGGGCGCACCGACGCCATTCGCACCTGTCTGTCCTGCAACCAGGAGTGCGTGGGGCGGATGGGGCTGAACCGGTGGCTCGGCTGCATCGAGAACCCCCGGGCGGGCCGCGAGTCCGTACCGCTGCCCGCCCCACGGGCCAGGCCCAGGCGGGTGCTCGTGGTCGGCGGCGGACCGGGCGGGCTGCAGGCGGCCGCGACGGCGGCGGAGCGCGGACACGACGTGACGCTGTTCGAGCGGGAGGCCGCGACGGGCGGGCAGGTGGCGGTGGCCGCGAGCGTGCCCAGCAGGGCCGAATTCCTGGACGTGACGCGCAATCTGCTCGCCGAGTGCCGACGGCGCGGCGTGCGGATCAGGACCGGCACGGAAGCGACGGCCGCATCCCTGCGCGCCAAGTCACCGGACGCGGTCGTGGTCGCCACCGGTGCCCGTCCCGGTCCGCCGCCCTGGGCCGCCGGACTGTCCCGCGTCGTCGATGTGCGCGATGTGCTCGAAGGCCGGGCCGCTCCCCACGGAGAGGTCGTGGTCATCGACGAACTGGGCTTCCACCAGGCCACCTCCGTGGCCGAGTTGCTGGCCGACCGGGGCTGCCGCGTACACATCCGCACCCCGGCCATGGTGGTCGGCCAGGACCTCGGCGTCACGCTCGACATGGAGACCTTCCTGATGCGTGCGCACGCCAAGAGCATCGGGCTGTCCACGGACCAGGTGGTCCTGTCCGCCTCGGCCCCGGAGTCCGGCGGTGTGGAACTGCAGATCCTGACCCATACGACGGGAGAGACCCGACCGATGCGCGCCGACTGGGTGGTGTGTGCGACCCACCAGGTTCCGGAGGACACCTTGTGGCATGCCCTGAAGGGCGCGCCGTTCGACGTGCGTCGGGTGGGCGACTGCGTCGCACCGCGCCGCGCGCACGCCGCCGTCATCGAGGGCCACCGGATCGGGGCCGCGCTGTGAGCGCCGCGGGGCCGGGGGACGAGCACACCGTCGCGGTCCTCGTCGTACGGGACGGGACGGTGCCCGACGGCGGCGACGAGGCCGTCGCGGAGGCGGGCGGCGCGGCCCTGCTCGTCGGAACCGGAACCGGGCGAGCCGCCGAGCGTCTTGTCGCGGTGGAACGCCTGTGGCTCGCCGAGGACGACCGCGTCACCCCCGGCTCGCTGGCCCGGGCGCTCGCTCCCGTGCTGGCCACGACGCACACCGTGGTGCTGCCGGCCTCGCCGGACGGCCGCGATCTCGCCCCCCGGCTCGCCCTGGCACTGGACCGACCGCTGCTGGCCGGGGCCCTGACCGTGACGCCGACCGGGGCCGACGTACTGCGTCGGCAGGACCGGGCGCTGGTCGAACTGACCGCCGGAGGCCCCTTCGTGGCGACGCTGTTGCCAGGCGTACGGGGTGTGTCGCCGGCGAGGTCCGTGGCACGGCCCATGGAGATCACCCTGCCGCCCGCCGGGCCGGTCCCGGACGCCCGGGTGCTGGAGGTGCTCGACCGGGACCCCGGTGCGGCGGGGCTCGCCGAGGCGCCCCGGGTGATCGGCGCCGGTGCCGGACTCGGCGGTCCGGCGGCGACCGCGCTGCTGACGGAGGTCGGGGCGGCGCTGGGCGCCACCGTCGGCGGGACACGTGCGGTCACCGACGCGGGGTGGCTCGGCCACGACCTTCAGATCGGCACGACCGGCGTGGTGATCGGCCCCGACCTGTACGTCGCGTTCGGGATATCCGGCGCGGCACAGCACACCGGCGGCCTCGGCCGCCCCCGCCATGTGGTGAGCGTCAACACCGACCCGGCCTGTCCGATGACCGCGATGGCCGACCTGGGCATCGTCGCCGACGCACCCGCGGTCGTCACCGAGCTGGCCCGGCGGCTGGGGGTCGGCCGTGGCTGAGCCCCTGTTCGACGTCGTGGTCGTGGGCGCCGGTCCCGCCGGGTCCGCGGCCGCGCTGGAGGTGGCCCGCGCCGGCCGCTCCGTCGCTCTGATCGAACGAGGCCCCTTCCCTGGTGCCAAGAACGTCTACGGCGGGGTGGTCTACGGCCGGATTCTCGACGAGCTCGTGGAGAACTGGTGGGACCGGATGCCCGTCCAGCGGTGGGTGACCCGGCGTTCCACCATGGTGATGACGGCGGATCAGGCCCTGACGGTCGACTTCCGTGCCCAGGAGTGGGGCGGCGCTCCCTACAACGGCGCCACGGTGCACCGCGCCGACCTGGACGCCTGGCTCGCCTCCTTGGCGGTGGAGGCGGGCGCCGTCCTCGTCCCCTCCACGGTCGCCACCGGACTGCTGCGGGCTGCGGACGGCACCGTCACCGGTGTGCGCACCGACCGGCCGGACGGCGATCTCACCGCCTCCGTGGTGATCGCCTGCGACGGTGTGAACTCCTTCCTGGCCAAGGAGGCGGGTCTGTACCCCTCCGGGCCGACGCCCGGGCACACCGCCCTGGGGGTGAAGGAGACACTGGCGCTCCCCCGCGGGGTCATCGACGAACGGTTCGGGGTCAGCGGCCGGGAGGGCCTGGACCTGGAGATCCTCGGGTGTACGCGGGACGTCCCCGGCGGCGGGTTCCTCTACACCCAGCTCGACTCGCTCAGCGTCGGCGTGGTCGTCGGTCTCTACGGGCTCGCCAAGTCCGGCGTCAGACCGGAGGAGTTGCTGGCGGACCTCAAGGCGCATCCGGCGATCGCCCCGCTGGTGCGCGGCGCCGAGGTGAAGGAGTACTCGGCGCACCTGATTCCGGAAGGCGGCTACGACACCATGCCGGAGCTGATCGGTGACGGGATCCTCGTGGCGGGTGACGCCGCCGCGATGTGTCTCGCGGCGGGCCTCTGGCTGGAGGGGGTCAACTTCGCCCTGGGCGCGGGCATGTACGCGGGCCGGGCGACAGTGGCGGCGCTGGCCGCCGGGGACACCTCACGCCGGGGCCTGTCCGATTACCGGCGCCTGCTGGAGAACTCGTTCGTGCTCGCCGACCTCCGCAAGCTGCGCCGGGTGCCCGGCCTCGTGTTCTCGCAGCGGGTCCAGCAGCAGTACCCCGGGCTGGTCTGCGACCTCGTCCAGGGGATGTTCCAGGTGGACAACCCCCGGCCGAAGCCCGGAGTGCTGCGGCTGCTGCGCCGGGGCGCCCGCAAGCACGGCGTGAAGCCACGCCATCTTCTGGCCGACGCGTTGAAGGGATGGAGGTCATTCGGATGACCGCGGACCGGTACGGCCCGGACTTCGAGGACCTGATGTCCACCGTGGAGTTCCGGGTCTCGGAGCAGGCACACATCACGGTCGACACCGAGGTCTGCCGCTCGTGCACCACCCGGGCGTGCCTGCACGCGTGCCCGGCCAAGCTCTTCGTGCCCACCGCCGACGGCGGCATTCTCTTCAACTACGAGCAGTGCTTCGAATGCGGCACCTGCTATCTGGTCTGCGACGCCGACGGAGCGATCACCTGGAGCTACCCCGAGGGCGGCCACGGCGTCGTCTTCCGGACGGGGTGAGCCGGATGCTGATCGTGGCCGCACTGCGCTGGGCCGACGAGCGGGCGAGCGTCCATCCACCGACCGGTGCCCTCGACGCGGGGCCGCTCGCGGGCGGCGCCGATGCCGCGGACAGCTGCGCCCTGGAGCATGCCCTGCTGCTCGCCAAGGCGTACGGCGGCCGCTGCGTCGCGGTGACCGTGGGCCCCGCCGCCGCCGACGAGATGCTGCGCGAGGCGCTGGCCCGCGGGGCGTCGTACGCACTGCGGGTGAGCGGTCCCGACCACGACGACGAGGCGACGGCGCGCAGCCTGGCCGAGGCGCTGACCAGGCGGCTCGGCAGGCCGGACATCGTGGTCTGCGGCGACCGTCCGGCGGACCGCGGCACGGCCTCGACGCCCGCGTTCCTGGCCGCGTTCCTGTCCGCGGCCCAGGCTTGCGGTCTGCTGGAACTGTCGGCGGCCGGAGCCTCGTTGCACGCCGTACGGCGTCTGGACAACGGGCGGCGCGAGCGGCTGGAGGTACCGCTCCCGGCCGTGTGCTCGGTGGAACCCGGCGGCGTCCGGCCACGCCGGGCCTCACTGCCCGCGGAGCTCGCGGCCCGCACCGCCGAGATCGCGTGCACGCGGGTCGAGGGGCCGCCGCCCCGGGTGCGCGCCGGCGCGGTGCGCCCGTACCGTCCTCGGCCGATGGTCTGTCCGCCTCCCGAGGGACACGACCCCCTGGAGCGGGTGCTGGCGATCACCAGCGCGTACCAGGAGCGGATCCCGCCGCGGCTGGTCGTCCCGCCCACCCCCACCGCGGCCGCCGACGAACTGCTCGCGTACCTGCGTGAGCACGCGTATGTGAAGGAGCACGAGTGACGGATCCGAGGGTCGCCCTGGTGACCGGCGCGGCACGGGGCATAGGAGCCGCGGTCGTCGACCATCTCGCGAACGACGGCTGGCGGGTGGTCGCCGTCGACATCTGCGCGGATGTCGCGGGGGCCGGTTACGCGCTGGCGACGAAGGATCAGTTGGCCGCGGTGGCCGACCGCTGGCCCGGCAGGGTCCTGGGCGTGGTGGCCGACGTCCGTGACAGAGACGCCCTGGCCTCGGCGATCGCCTTGGCGGAGGCGGAGTTCGGCGGGCTGGACGCGGCCGTGGCCGCCGCCGCGGTGATGGCGGGCGGGCAGCCGCTGTGGGAGATGCCCGACACCGAGTGGGACGCGCTGTTCGAGACCGGGGTGCGCGGCGTGGCGCATCTGGCGCAGGTCGCCGTGCCCGCCCTGCTGCGCCGATCCCAGCCGCGCTCCGGCCGGTTCGTGGCGCTGGCCTCCGCCGCCGCGCACCGGGGGCTGTGGCACCTGGCCGGCTACAACGCCGCCAAGCACGCCGTCGTGGGACTGGTCCGCGGGCTCGCCACGGACCTGCGGGGCACGGGCGTCACGGCCACGGCGGTGTCGCCCGGTTCGACGCGTACGGACATGCTCGACGCCAGCGCGGACCTGTACGGCCTGCCGGACGTCGAGGAGTTCGCCCGGCACCAGCTCGTCGACCGGCTGCTGGATCCGCGGGAGGTCGCCGCCGCGGTGTGCTGGCTGTGCGGCGAGAACTCCTCCGCGATCACGGGCACGGTCGTGCACGCGGACGGGGGGTTCACGGCATGAGTGAGTCCGTGCTCCGTCTGGAGGCCGACCCCGGAACGCGTCGGCTGGCCGCCGGCCGGGTCCTGCTCGGGGGTTCCCCCTATCGCGTACTGCGGTTGTCTGATGCCGCGGCGCGGCTGGTGGACGGCTGGCTGGACGGTGAGCCGGTGGCGCACTCGGCGGCGCACCGGCGGCTCGCCGCCCGGCTGGTCGGGGCGGGCGTGGCCCATCCCCGCCACACGAACGCCCGCCACCGCGCCGAGGACGTCACGGTCGTGGTGCCGGTCCGCGATCACGCCGCGGCGCTGGGCCGACTGCTGTCGGCGCTGGGGCCGGTCGCCAAGGTCGTCGTGGTGGACGACGGATCCGAAGTCCCGCTCGCCGGAGCCACGGTGCGGCACGACGTGGCCCTGGGTCCGGCTGCCGCCCGCAACTCCGGCTGGCGGACGGTCAGTACGGACCTCGTGGCCTTCCTGGACGCCGATGTCCAGCCGGAACCGGGCTGGCTGGAGCCGCTGCTCGGGCACTTCGAGGACCCGGACGTGGCCGCCGTGGCACCCCGCGTGCGCAGTCGGCCGGGCCCGACGCTGCTGGAGCGTTACGAGCGGACTCGGTCCTCGCTCGACCTCGGGGACACCCCTGCCCCGGTCCGCCCCGGCGGCCGCGTCGGTTACGTACCGTCGGCTGCGCTGGTCGTCCGCGCTTCCGCACTGCGCGAGCACGGCGGATTCGACGAGCGCATGCAATTCGGCGAGGACGTCGACCTCGTGTGGCGGCTGGCCGCCGCGGGCCGGCAAGTCCGCTACGAGCCCGCGGCGGTGGTGCGGCACGACCCCCGCCCGACCTGGCGGGCGTGGGCGCGGCAGCGCTTCGACTACGGCACGTCGGCCGCACCCCTGGCGATCCGGCACGGCAAGGCCGTCGCTCCCGTCAAGGTGTCGGTGTGGAGCGCGGTGTCCTGGGCGGCCCTGGCGGCGGGCAGGCCGGTGACCGGACTCGGGGTCGCCGCTGTCACCGCGTCCCTGCTGCCGCGCAAGTTGGCGCCCGCGGGGGTTCCGGCCTCCGTGTCGCTGGAGTTGGCGCTGCGCGGCCATGCGGGCGCCGGGCGTCTGCTGGCCGACGCGGTCACCCGGTCCTGGTGGCCGGCCGCGGTACCGGTGCTGGCGGCGCGTCGCCGTGGCCGATGGCTGCTGGCGGCGGCGTACGGCTCCTATGTCCGGGAATGGTATGTGCGGCGCCCGCCGGTCGATCCGGGCCGCTGGGTCGCCCTCCGCGTCGCGGACGACATGGCCTATGGCGCGGGGGTGTGGTGGGGCGCGCTGCGGCACCGCACGACCGCCCCGCTCCGCCCCGACCTGGCCGACTGGCCGGGGCGGGACGGTGTGCAGAGCCACGGCACGGGCGAAGGGGCCGCGAGATGAGCACGCCGCGCCGCCTGGACGGCATGGCCTGGCCCGATGTCGGCGACGCCCGGGGCGCCGGTGTGCTGGTGGTACCGGTCGGCTCCACCGAACAGCACGGCCCCCACCTGCCGTTCACCGTGGACACCGAGATCGCCGTTGCCCTCGCCGAGGCGCTCGTCGACCGGCGCGGCGGGACGGTCCTCGCCCCCGCGGTGCCGTACGGATCCAGTGGGGAGCACGCCGGATTCCCCGGCACCCTGTCCATCGGGCAGGCCGCCACGGAGCTGCTGATCGTCGAGCTCGTGCGCTCCGCCGATGTCTTCGACGGTGTCCTGCTGGTCTCCGGGCACGGCGGAAACGCCGTGCCGCTGCGCGCGGCGGTCGCCCGGCTGTGTGCGGAAGGGCGGCGCGTGCGGGCCTGGGCACCGGCCGGAGCCGCCGAGGACAGTCACGCGGGCCGGGTCGAGACGTCCGTCATGCTCGCCCTGCGCCCGGCGGCCGTGAAGACCGCGGCCGCGGCCGCCGGAGACCGCCGACCGCTGCGGGAGATCCTCCCGGAGCTGCGTGCGTCCGGCGTACGCGCGGTCAGCCCCAACGGTGTGCTCGGAGATCCTTCGGGGGCGTCCGCCGCATGGGGAAGGACCGTCCTCTCCCGCTGGACCGACGATCTTCTGGCCGCGTTCGACGATTGGCGGTCACACGACTGAGCCTTTTCCAACCTGCCGATGGTGCCCGCGTGTTGGTGAGCCGAGGCGCGATAGCTGTCACCAAGGCAGGCTTGTTGTCACTTCGCGTCGGAGCCTGGCTGTGCCAGGGGCGCGGTTCCGGCAACGCCGGTGCAGGCCAGTCACCTCGTACCGCACGATGTGTCGGGGTCGGGTGGCCCGGGGGAATCGCACCCCCGGGCTCCCACAGAACGGAGCGTGACAGTCTCCCGTCACTCCGCTCTTGTCATCCTGGTCACCA
>NZ_JBIAVS010000050.1:0-27658 GCF_042894545.1 Streptomyces sp. NPDC001530 | reverse complement strand
CACATCCAGCAACGCCCCGACCTCATCGACGGCTGTCTTGCCGGCACCGGACTCACCCTCACCCGCCACCCGACAACAATCCGACGAGCTCAGTAACCGGAACAGGCCCACGTATCCAATCGCCGGACCGGAAGCAGTGGCACCGGCGCTCTGGGTGGAAGCTCATTCGCTCGTCGAGTGCAGTTGGGCGAACTCGTCAGCGAGCATGCCCATCATGACGAGATCGTGGTGCCGACCGGCGAAGAACACGTGGTCGCGGAGGCGGCCCTCTTCGATGAAACCGAGCCGACGTTGAAGTGCCAGTGATGCCTCGTTGTGTGCGAAGATCCGTGCTTCGCACTTGTGATAGCGCCGCTCGGCGAACATGAAGCTCAGCAGCATCACCACGGCTTCTGTCGCGTAGCCTTTGCGTCGATGACCAGCGCACATCGTGACGCCGTACTCGAACCAGCCCGCACGTGGATCAGCATGGTGGGAGCCGATAGCACCAACTATCTTGCCCGTGTCGATGGCTTGGATTGCCAACCCGAAGCAATCGCCGTCGGGCTTGGCAACGGACTGCTCCTTCGCCCATGCACGGAAGCCCTCGGCGGAACGGGGTGGGTTGAGCAGGTCTCCTAAACGCTCCTCATCCTCGGCGAAGCGCATGAACGCGCTCCAGTCGTCGGGCTCGATACCGCGCAGGCGTACCTGTTTGCCAGTCCAGAACGATGTCATCCCCTATTTGATCACGCTGCAGCGTGTGAGATCCAGGCTTTCGCGAACGCTCTAGACAGTCTTTGACCAGGCACTTTGAGGCTCCCGAACATTCGCTACTGCCCTCTCAGCTTTTCGAGTGGGGGAACGCGATGACGTTGTCGGAGATAGGTGCGGTTTCTTCTTGATTGTCGATTTTATGAGTGAGGACGGCGCTGGCTAGGGCGAGCCTGGTCACCTGCTGGCGAAGGTCTTCGATTTCGGCCTTCTGGTTGGCGATGGTCTTCTTCAGCTTCGTGACGGTTTCCCGGAGTCGCTTCTCGGGTTCCGGGACCTGCCGGGTTTCGTTGCGGACACGTTCGTAGAACTCGTTCTTCAGGTCTGCGTGTCTCTTCATGAGGGCCATGCGGTGGACGCCGGCCTCAGCCGCGAGGGCGACGACGGTGAGGCTGCCGTTGGAGGCGGTGGCTTGCCCGGCCAGGAGGCGGTCTATGGCCTCGCGGATGCGCGTGCGCTCGTCGGTGGGTTGCTGGGTCATCTCAGGGCCTCGGCGGTCTCGGCGGTGGCGGCGTGGGTGACGGCGGCCTGGCGGAGTCGGGCGGCGTTGGCCCGCAGCCGGTTGCCGATGTGCATGGGTGCGTGCGCGGCGAGCTGGTCGATCTCGTCGGCGCGATCACGCAGTTGACTGGCGTGAGTGTCGGTGCGGGCCATGTTTCCGCAGCCTGCCCGGCAGTCGAGCACATTCGGCGAGGTCGCGTTCGGTGCCGGTTGGCACAATGCCGTCTCGCGCTTGAATGCGCAGATCAGGAGGGCGTCGGGGTTGTCGAACAGGACAATGCCGTCCCGGGCGAGATAGGCGGCCGCCTTCCTCGCGAACGTGGAGGGGACGATGCGGCCCTCGAAGTGCGGGGCTTTGGTCGCGCCGGTGACAGCGCGACGGGCCGCCGGTCCGGAGATCTTCTCACCGGCGGCCATGCGGTCGCGGAGCCGCGCGGCGGTGTCGGCCGCGGCAAGGGCCGTCTCGACATCGAGCACCCCGTGGATGCCCCGGCGGCCGCGAGCTCCGTAGCCGGTGGATGTGCGTACGTCCAGGACGGTGCGCATGTGGCCGTACTGGATGGCGAGGGCGATCAGCCCGCCCGGGCGGCGGGCGATGTGCCAGGCCAGCGTGCGTCTGAACCGGGCCATGCCGAGCTCACCGTGCGGGTCCTCGGGGATGGCCTGTTGCGGAAGGCCCTGGGTGACGGCTTCGCGGTTGGCCCAGGCGACGAAGCTGTCGATGCGGCGGTTCAGAGTCCCGTTCTTCAGCGCCCCATGGTGGGCTTTGGCCCCCTGGAAGTCGTGATGGGCGGCGCTGAAAAGGAGCTCGCCCTCGGGGACGATGCGCTCAAGGATGCGAACGGAGCGGACAACTGGGGCGATGGCGACCCAGGGGACCTCCCGCTCGACGCCGGCGGAGATGTGGTGGCCGTCGTCGTTGGTGGCGTCCTTGTAGTGGCGGCACATCTGGCCGCGAAGGGCATGCCGGTTTGCCGACATCGACCAGCTGACAGCGGGGGTGTGGAAGCAGGGGAAGCTCAGCCGACCGAACACTTTGTTCGGCTACCGGCAGATCGTCACCGTGCGGGGGCTGCTGCTGGACGACCCGCGACTGTCCGCGGCGGCACGGGAAGCTGTCTCCCAACGCGTCCTGGCGCCCAAGACGAAGGAGGTGTCCTTCCAGGGTGGCGAGTTCGACGCGATCGTCTCGACGGCGCGGCGAATGTTCCGTACCGCACATCTGCGGATCACGGAGAATGCCCGCCACCTTGCCCAATGGCAGTCAGGGGCGTTCGCTCGCGGCAGCGAGGCGTGGCTGCTGGGTGAGGCACTGGACTGTCTGGCCCGGACCGGCGAGGCACCCCACGACACCAGGGTTCGCCAGCGCGGCAGGGTGCTCGCCCGCTATGTCAGGGTGCTGGGCGGGGAGAGGCCCGAGCACACGTGGCAGCGGCTGTTTTTGACCCGGATGGAGACGGTCGCGTTGGGGGTGCTGCTGCTGGCCGAGCACGGCTGGAACCTGTCAGTGATCAACCGTCTGAAGGTGCCGCAAGCGGCTCCGGACGCCAGCAGCGACGGCACGCGGATCTACCGGGTCGAACTGGAGAAGCACAAGCGCGGCACCGGACGGTACTTCGAGACCCGCAACCTCACCGACGCCGGGGCCGCCTCCCCGGGCCGACTCATCACGCAGGCACTGGAGGCCACCGTGTTCGCCCGGGCTGCTGTCCACACACTGAGCCCCGGCACGGACCAATTCCTGATCTGGCGCTCCGCCAGGGCCCCGCTGGACGGCTACCCGCAGGACGACACGAGCAAGAAGTCAGGCGTCGGGGTGTTCGGGCTCGGTATCTCCGGCTGCACGGCCAAGACTTGGGCGACCCAACAGGGCTTCTCCTCCTCAGCATTCCGCAGGGGGCGGCGGACGGTGAACACTCTGCACCGGCGCGAGCCCGGACAGAACAGTCAGGCCACCCACGACCGCGTCTACGCCCTGGCCGACCCCCTGGTCCGCCGGGCCGCGATCCCGGTCATCGCCGAGGCGGCCGAGGCCGTCGTGGCCAAGGCCCGCGAAACGATTTTCGCCGCCGAACTGCGCGAGAGAGCCGACCCATCCGACCAGCCGACAGCCACCGCCGACTGCCATGACTACGACAACAGCCCCTATCCCGGCCCCGCCGGAGGCTGCGGGGCCTCGTTCCTGATGTGTCTGGCCTGCACTAACGCCCGGGTCCACCCCGCGCACCACAGCCGCCTGGCCCACCTACACCACGCACTGGACAACCTGCGCACCGTCATGGACCGGGGCCAGTGGCAGAGCGACTGGGGTGAGGCGCACGCCCGCCTGGAACACCTCAAGGGCCTGCTCGGCGCGGCGGTGTGGACCCGCGCCCTGGCCGAAGTCACCGACAAATCATGAAGATCGCAGGTCAGGTGGGCTGGTGTGCGTGGATCGCGGGATGCTCGGGCTGGTCACGGGTCATGACTCTCGTGAAGATCGTCGACCGGCGGGCGACTTCGTGGTTCGTGAGGACCAGCAGGGCCCTGACCAGCGCGGTCGCCTATTTCGGGTCGGGGTGCGACCTTGCCGATGCGCGCCAGTTCTTCAGGGCACAGGTCCTTCCAGAGCTCTCCGGTGGCCGTTTCCGGCACGTTGTCCAACCCTTTCCGGCGCCGATGTCCCCGAATGACCCCCGATGGCAGGCGTGCCGTCTTTCCCGATACGGACCTCACGGCTTGCCTGTCCAGGACACCGACGCCGACGCCGGTGCGGGTCGGTCTACGAGGTCAGGCGCCAGTCAGCGCTGCCGGTGCGTCGTCCGTCTCCCTGAGGGAGGCAGACAGGGCGCGGGCCTCGTGTTCGGTCATCCGGGGGGTGTCGTACGGCACGGCGTTGACCCAACGCTGAGTCAGCCCGGCGATCCGCTCGCCGTACCGCTGCGCGGTGATCCGGTCGCCGCGCGATCCGGCGTGCTCCGGCCCCTGGTCGGCGTGGCTCTGGCTCATCAGACCCAGCCACGAGCCCAGCCGGTTCACATCGTCGCGGGTGCCGCCGCTCCAGTTGTTGCCCGGCATGTCGCCCACGCCGATCCACTGCATGCCCATCTGCGCGGCGAAGACCGCCAACTGCTCCAGGACCACCAGCTTGTCCCCGCTCTGCGAGGCGGACATGGTGAACCCACCGGCCAGCTTGTCCTTCCACGCCTGCGTCGTGAACGGCGTGAACGCCGCCTCCATGAACGCCTTGAACACCGCCGACACGCTGCCCATCAGCGTCGGGCAGCCGAAGACGATCGCATCGGAGCGCTCGAGCAGCGCCAGCACCTCCGCATCGAGCCAACGGCCCGCGATGACGTCCTCGGGCCGGATCTCGACGAGATGCACCCGGGCGCCCGGCACCAGCCGCGCCCCGTCGGCGAGGTGCTCGGCCAGGACCCGGGTGTGCCCGTGCACCGAGTGGTAGACCACCGTCACCGTGACCATCGGCGCGTCGTGCTCACGGTCAACGTCATTGACTGGCATGTGCTCTTCACTACTTCCGGTTGTGCGGAAATCCTTGCTTGCCCAGCCATCACAACCTGCGCACGGCACGGCATCAACGCCGAACTTCGGCACGCAGCGATCGGCTACACCGATCGATCGCGTTAGCCTGGTCCCGTGGACAGGCTGGAACTGGAAGCATTCGTCGCGGTCGCGGAAGAGCTCCACTTCGGCCGCGCCGCCGCGCGCCTGCACCGGGGGCAGCCCACCGTCAGCGACGCCGTCAGGCGGCTGGAGAGCACCCTGGGCGGGCGGCTGTTCCACCGCACTAGCCGCCGGGTGTCACTGACCGATCTCGGCGAAGCGCTGCTGCCCGACGCCCACGCCACCCTGGCCCAGCTGCGCCGCTTCCAGCAGCGCGGACGCTCCCTGGCCGCCGGCGACCGGACTCGCACCACCCTCGTCGTCGGCCACGCCGAATACACCGGCCACCAGCTGCTGTTGCGCTGTCTGCCGCAACTGCGCGACCGTTTCCCCGACGTGACGATCGTGCCGGAGACCATGGCGACCACAGCCCAGCTCACCGCCCTGCGGGCGGAGACGATCGGGCTGGGCATCGGCTGGGCGACCGGCGACGTCACCGGCGTACGCGCGAGGGTGCTGTCCACCGAGAGGTTCATGGCGCTCGTACCCGCGGCCCACCCCCTCGCCGGGCACGCCGAGCTGAGCGCGTCCGAACTGTCCACCACCGGCCTGCTCACCTGGCCTCACCAGATCAACAGCGGTCTCTGCGACCGCCTCCTGTCCGCCTTCCACATCGGCGGAGCCAATCTGCGCATCATCAGAACCGCTGACAGCGTGCATGCCATCGCCGCTCATGTCGCCGCCGGAACGGGCATCGGCATCGCCGTCGAATCCGCACTCGAACACCAGCCACCCGGCCTGCGCATCATCCCCCTCACCGGCCCTTCGACCACCGCCGACCAGGTCGTCCTCACCCCCACCGAGCCGTCGGACACCGCCACGGCACTGCGCGACCTGCTGCTGCACGCCTCGGCAGAGGCGCCCTCCACCGATCACTGAGCAGCTCAATGGCGTTCGGGATGCACAATCCCGGCTTCCTGCGGGCCGGAGTCTGGCCGGTGAGCCCGCTCGTGCACCCGCGGATCGTTCGGCTTATGGAGCAATTGCCGCACAAGTACAAGAACTCTTTGGTCAGCCCATGCTCACGCCACCGGCGGAAGAAGGCATAGACCCGCGGCCGGCAGGGGAAATCCGCGGGCATCGCCCGCCAGGAAATCCCGCCCGCGACCAGGTAGCGGATCGCGTCCAGCATCTGGCGGTGGCAGTAGCCCTCGGGCCGCCCGCCCCGGCCCTCCGGCCAGGACGGCGTGGGCAACAACGGTCGCACCGCCGCCCACTCCGCGTCCGTCATGTCCGACGGATACCGCGGCTCGGGCTCGGGATGATCGGCCGCGTTGCCGTACACATGCGCGAGGCAATCGCACGACACGGCGGACGAGCTGAAATCAACCAGCTCGGACGCGTACATATACGACAACAGGGCCTCCCGGTACTGCTCGGATCGATTCGCATCACCGAGCTACCGAGGGGCCCTGCCCGCATGCGCGGACAGCCGGAAGACCACCCGACCAGGAACCCTGTTCGACCTGCACGTTCCATGATCGGTTGAGATACGGCTACTTAAGTCATGCCAGATAGATGCAGTCGTACCGCGCGCCGGTTTCGTTGCTGTAGCGGGCCCACTTCATCTTGCCCCTGGTCTCGCGGCCGTAGACGCCGTCAACCGCCGCGCCGATCCTGTCCTGAACGTCTCGGAGAGCATCTCGGGTGGCCGGCCCAAAGCTGCCGTCAAGTTCGAGCGTCTTGCCGTAGCAGCTGTTCATGTTCTTCTGCAGGGCTCTGACCCCGGCACCGGTGTGCCCGTACTGCAGGTAGCAGTAACTCGTGTTGTTCGCGACGTTGATCGGCAACACGAAGTGCCGGCCCGACCCGTTCTGTACCACCACGGATCCGGTGCACACCCCGTCTGCTGCGTGGGCTGGGGCAGCGGTGATCACTCCTCCCAGTAGGGCCGCCATCATGGTCCCTGTCGCGAGAAGTGCCTTGCTTTTACCTGTCTTGCGCATGCCTATTGCTTCCTTTCAGTATGGAGTTTGATCTATGCGCGTCCACGCCTGCTGAACAGCTACGTTTCTCTGGCCTCGCCCATGGACCTTAGGGTCATCGTGGGTTTCGGACTTTGTCATCCGTGCAGGGAACTTTGTCAGTAGTGCACTGCTTCACGTTGACGCTGCATCAGGTGAGGGCCCTGTGTGTGCCCGTCGAAGCCGTTGTACAGCGAGGGAGAATCCCGACAAACTGATGTCGGGAACCGTCCGTGTCGAGGGGGGACTTGTGGGGGAACGGGCCGAGGTACTGTCAGGCCGGCTCTATGACCGACGCAGACGAAGGTATGCCTCATGAGCCCGGTCCTGGATACCGCGTTCATACCGCCGCAGGACCGGGAGGAAGTGATCCGGCACGCGGTGTGGGAATCCATGGTGGCGGTCGATATCGACCACCGTCCTCCGGCTGAGGACATCTCCGTTCGCATAGGGCTCGGCACCGTTGGGCCCCTCAGGATCTGTTCGGCGCGGGCGACCGCGGTCACTATCCGTCGGACGGAGCGGCTGGCCCGGGAGGACGAGGAGCCGGCCGTCACCCTCGGCCTGCAGGTGACGGGCACCAGCCTGGTGGTGCAGAACGGTCGCGAGTGCCTACTGAGGCCGGGAGACTGCGCCGTCTACGAATCGATCGCTCCCTACACGCATCTCTTCGACGAGGGAGTCGACTACCACTTCTTCCGTTTCCCCCGCGCGGCACTCGCGCTCCCCGAGCGGTTGCTACGAGACATCACCGCGGTCCCCTTGGGATCCGACAACCCCATTGCACGCCTCGCCTTCACATACTTCTCCCAACTGGCCGTCAGCGACGAAATGCACCAGGGCGTGCACGCCGACGCCGTCGTGGAACCCAGCGTCGAACTGCTGCGTGCCGTCTTGGCGTCGCAGCACGGCAACTCCAGCCTGGCCAAGGGGCCGTTGGAGGCGACACTCAGCCTGCGGATCACTCAATACATCCGGGAGCGTTTGGCTGATCCCGATCTGTCGGCGGCACGGATCGCCGCTGCACACGGCGTCTCCGTGCGTCATCTCTACGCTGTGCTGTCCCGGTCGGGCATCAGCCTCGGAGACTGGATCCGTACACGCCGCTTGGCCGAATGCAGGCGAGAGCTGGCCGGCCCGAACGGCCGACTGCGGACCATCGCAGCGATAGGACGAAGGTGGGGCTTCGTGGACGCGACCCACTTCAGCAAGGTGTTCAAACAGGCATACGGAATCTCGCCTCGGGCCTGGCGCGACCAGAATCATCCCCGCTCCTCCGCGTGATGGTCTCCGCGCGGCCGCGTTTCGCGTGACCGACCTTGGACGCTCGGTCTGGGCCTGGGGTCAGACGACCAGCCCGCGCAGCCGGTCGTGGAACTCCGCGATCAAGCCTGTCTGCTGCCAGCGGCGGAAGAAGGCGTAAACCCGGCCCCAGGCCGGGAAGTCAGCGGGCATCGCCCGCGGGGAGCCCCGCCCGCGACCAGATAGCGAATCGCGTCGAGCATCTGGCGGTGGCAATAGCCCTCGGGCTGCCCACCCCGGCCTTCCAGCCAGTCCGGCATCGGCAGCAACGCCCGGATGGCCGCCCACTCGCCGTCCGTCACGTCCGAGGGATACCGGCGTTCGCGGTCCGGATGATCAGCAGCGTTGCCGTACACATGCGCGAGGCAATCGCACAACACGACGGACGACATCCCCGCCGCCCTGGCCCAGGCCGGCATCCGCTGCTGGGCGGACAAGGCCTACCAAGGAGCCGGCGGCACCGTCCGCGTCCCCTACCGAGGCCGCTGGGACAAACTCTCGGCAGGCCAGCGAGCCGTCAATGCCTCCCACGCCAAGATCCGCGCACTCGGCGAGCAGGCCATGGCCACCCTCAAGGCCTGGCGGCTCCTACGCAGGCTCCGGTGCAGCACCACCCGCATCACCGGAATCGTCCAAGCCGTCCTGGCCCTCCACCTCGCCACAAACGCCTGAGGCTGGAAAATGCGCACTGTGGCGAATCACCCAGGCTTCGGCGTGCTCTTGACCCGACTTCTGAATCACCGTCGGATGGATGTCACATGGCTGTCCTCGGCGTCCGGCATCTCGGAGACCGAACTCCGCTCGATTGTCTCGGGCGTGCCGCCGCTGGCTTCGCAGCTCGACAACCTTGCCCCCGCTCTTGGTTTCCATGCCGCCGACCTCTACGTGATCGCCGACGTCCCAGCGCCGGAAGCTGGCACCCCTGGGGATCCGGCAGCCGGACCCGGAATCGCGAGTCTTGTCAAGATCACGATGGCGCTGCCGTCGGATCACAGAGCCCGCGTCCACTGGCTGGTCGATCAGCTGCCGCACGAACGCCGAGACCCTCCGTCCCATCCGCCGCGGACCTATGACCAGCACGAGGCGGGCTTCGGTGCGATGCTCGCCAACCTGCTGTGCGGCAACCGGAACCTGCACTCCCTGACCGCCGCGGCCAAGACCCTGGCCCTGCTGACCGAGGGCCGCGTGTACCTGGCCGCCTCCACGATCAGCGGAATCGGCCGGGGCCGCGTTCCGCTGACCACGGACCTGGTGACGGGCTTCTCTACCACCCTGGGCATCTCGGCTGGTGACCTCGCCGCCATCACCGGTGTCGAGCTCCCCGAGCCGTCGCGCCCCGACGATCCGCTGGCGGCCGAGATGGCGGGGCTGCTTTCGAACTGCCGACGCCTGACCGCGGCTCAGGCCGAGCGCGTGTGTGACGAAGCGAAATCGATGCTCGTAGCAGTGCCCGAGAATGCCACCGGCGAAGACTGGAACCGCGTCTATCACCAGCGCGGGAGATGGTGGGGAGCGCCGAGGCGGTGAACGCTGCTTGAGCCGACAGAGCTTTCCGCACACCCTGCGGTGTTCCAACCTCGCAGTCTCACGATGAGGTTGGAAAAGCCTCATTGCCTGGCAGCGCTGTTTACGTCTCGCCCGCACCCATCTCGGAGCAGGCGGCGAACTTCCTGCCGAAGCAGGCGAGCTCATCGTCCAGGGCGAAGACCTCGGAGCGTGGACAAGCGCCCAGCGCCTGAGCTGGGACAAACTGCTACCCGCCCAGAGGTGGCTTCTCGACAACGCTCTCGGACTCACGCCGGCCAGCGTCCAGGAGCGGCCGATGAGGCGCACCCAAGACGACAAATGGGCGCTCAACCTCGCCGCGGCACGGCCGTATCACGCGCGCGAAGGCCATCTCACCGTTCCGAGGAAGCACGTAGAGACGATCACTGTGGGCGAGGGAGACGGCGGCCAAGAGGTGGCCGTGAAGTTGGGGGCATGGGTGGACAACACCCGTCGCCGCGCTGCCAGGCTCACCGCACAGCGCCGAGCCGACCTCGATCAACTCGGCATGCGCTGGTGACTGTCTGGGTTGGCGTGGGGTAGCAGCTGGTTTTCTCAACTCCCTCTACTTCTCGGGGTTTTCGCAGCTTCTTCGTAGGTCCCCAGGGGTTTCATCACGCCGCTTGAGCCTGTCCGGGGCCCTCAGACGGGCGCTGCAGTCCCGGGATCAATCTCGGCGCTACTTCCTGTACCTCAACTACTCACACCCGGGTGTCGAGTCCGGGGATGTTAGGCAGGGCCGCGCTGGTGCCGGGTGGAGATGGCCACGGCGTGCCGGGCGGTCAGCCGGACGGTGTCGCCCTCGGAAGTCTGCACCGCCACCTGGCGGGGACCGGTAAGCCGGCCGTGGCCGCGTATGAGATCGACGGAGACCGAATCCAGCCAGTCGACCTGGTCCTCGTCCTTCCAGTACGAGGACATCTTGTCGCGGTGCGCGAGGACCGCCTCGACGTCCAGCGGCCCGGTCACCGCCTGGCGCAACCCGGGTACGCGGCGCGCGTCGGCACGTGCCACCACCGGCCACAGCAGCGCCTTGCTCGGGTCGCAGGCCCAGAACGAGCACTCCCCGCCGAGCAGTTCACGCTCCACGATCACGGTACCCGGTGCCCCGCGGACGAGCGCCGGACGCGTCGGTGAAACGGCTCGTTCCTAAGCGACCGTGAGCACGATCTTGCCCTGGATGTGCCCTCGGGCGGCGCGTTCGTGCGCCGCCCGGGCATCCGCGAGCGCAAACGTGCTGTCGATCGCGACGCGGACCGTGCCCGCGTCGAGCAGGCGTCCCAGTTCGGCAAGCTGCGCGCCGTTCGAGCGGACCTGGGTGCCCGTGACTGTGACGCCCAGCTTCACGGTCTCTTCTTCGTCGAATTCGCCGAAGAACACGGGGAACTGGGAGCCGCCGCGCTTGAGCGTGCGCAGGAAGCGCTTGCTGTCGGGGCCGCCGACGGTGTCGAGAACGAGGTCGACGTCGTGCACGAGTTCCTCGGGACGGCTCTTGGTGTAGTCGATGAACTCGTCGGCGCCGAGCTCGCTCAGGAACAATTCATGCGCGCCCGACGCCACCGCGATGACACGTGCACCCTTCCATTTCGCCAGCTGTAGCGCGAAGTGCCCCACGCCGCCCGCGGCGCCGTTGATGAGCACCGTCACGTTGGCGTCGAGTGGCACCGGACGATGCTGCGCCGCCTGGAAGGGCGAGGGGTGATCGTGTCCGAGCTCGATCAGGAACTGCCACGCGGTGAGCCCGGCCATAGGCGCCCCGGCGGCGTGCACGTGATCGATGCCGGCCGGCTTGAGTGCGAGGTCCGACGCAGGCGCGGCCACGTACTCGGCATATGTGCTGCCATCGAAGCTGGGGAAGCGAAGGAGACCGAAGACTTCATCACCGACGGAGAGGCCGTCCACGTCCGCGGCGACGGCCTCGACGACGCCCGACAGGTCCGTCCCCGGAATCACGGGCAAGCTGAACTTCGGCCTCGTCTTCGGAGGCAGGTTGGACATCCCGTCGCGCAGGTACCAGTCGGGGGGGTTGATGCCGGCCGCGTGCACGCGAACGAGCACCTCACCCGGCCCCGGCTCGGGAATCGGCACCTCGTCGTCACGCAGAACTTCAGGGCCGCCGTGCTCATGGAGCCGGACCGCCCTCATCGTGTGTGTCGGCATCGTTTTCTCCTGCCCGCGCTGCGGGATAGGCTTATCCGGATCAGCGATCCACATAAACGGACCACTGATCCGAATATATGGACCACTGATCCGGATAGTCAAGAGGGACAGATGCGGGCCGACGCCAGGAAGAACCGCGACCACCTGCTCGCAGTAGCGGGCACCGCCATCACCGAGCAAGGCGTCGACGTGTCACTGCGCGACATCGCGCGCAGGGCCGATGTCGGACTCGCGACGCTGCTGCGTCACTTCCCGACGCGCGAGGCGCTGCTCGACGCCCTGCTCCGCACGAGCTTCGACGAACTGACGGCAAAGGCAGGCGAGCTCGAGACGTCGAGCTCGCCCCAAGACGCTCTCGTTTCGTGGCTACGCGACTGCGTCGCGTGGACAACCGAGTATCGGGGCGTGACCGTGCTGATGGCAGCCGCCATCGAGGACACCGAATCCGCACTCCACGCTTCGTGCGTCACCCTGCGCGCAGCCGGTGCGCGGCTCCTCACCCGTGCCCAGGCCGCGGGCATGGCGCGGACCGACATTGATGGCGCCGATTTGTTCGCGCTGGTAGCGGCGCTCGCCTGGCTCGGCGATCAACCCTCGCTCGCGCCACGCGCCGATCACCTCTTCGACGTTGTCGCAAGCGCGCTCCTGACCAGCGCAGCGAGCAGCGATGCCGAGGGAAAACGCCGCCCTCGCGCCCGTAGCTGAAATCGTCGCGCACGCGGACCGGCGAACTCGGCCGCGCGCTCGGCAAGGGCGGATCGACGCCGAGTTCGCCAAGGCGGTCAAGGTCACCGGCATCGAGCCGCGCGCTCCCCGGGAGCGGACCGCGACCGCTGGGAAGCGGCTGACGAAGGCGCAGGCGCGCTAGCTGATCACGCCCTGGTCGGCTCCTGATCTCGATGACACCTGACGGTCAGTCCTGCCCTCCGTCGTCGTCCTCGTCCAGCTCGGGCCCCTCCGGATCACGCAGGGGCGGCAGCCCCTCGCCCGGCCCACTAGGGCGCTTCTGATGGCTCTTGGACGGTGTCGCGGAGCCAGATGACGATCGCTGCGACGGTCAGGGTGCCGTTGAAGATGCAGTCGCGCTTGTCGTACCGGCTGGCCACCGCGCGGAACTGCTTCCCCTTGTTCACGCACCGCTCGACCGCGCTGCGGCGACGGTACTGGGCCTTGTCGAAGGCCGGGGGCCGGCCGCCGTGGTTGCCCTTGCGGGCTGCGGTGTCGAGTCCGTCGAGGGTGGCCTCGCGGATGTCCTCACGCTCGGTCTCGGCCGTCGCCGCGAAGAATCCGAACAGCTCAGCGCTGCTCATGTGCCCCATCTTGACCCTGGGGAGCACTGTTGAAGAGGTCGATGAATCCGAACGGTGCGCGGTCGCCGAGGCAGAGGTCCAGCATTTCGTGCGCCTCGGCGTAGAAGCGTTCGGTGCGCGGGAACAGCGCCTCTTCGTAGGCGGTGAGTGCCGCCTCCAAGTCGTCGGGGTGAGCGGCGATTGCCTTACCGAGTTCGGCGCCGTCGAGCATCGCCAGGTTCGCGCCGTCACCGGACGGCGGCATCAGGTGCGCGGCGTCGCCGAGGAGCGTCACCCCGGGCATGCGCTCCCACCGGTGTCCGTCCGGGAGCGTGTGGATCATGCGCGCGACCGGAGCGGTCTGGCCGTCGGTGATCAGCGCGGTCAGCTCCGGAGCCCACCCGTCGAACTCGGCCGCGACCCGAGCCCTCGCGGCGGCGGCGTCGGTGAAGTCGATGCCGGCGATCCACTCGGCGGAGCGGTTCAGCTCGACGTACGCGTGAAGGATGTTCCCCGCCTCGCGGTGCGCGATGATCCCCTTGCCCGGGGCCAGCGCGTACATCGCGCCCACGCCGACCGCCTCGGCCGTCGCGGTGTGCCGCTCGTCGGCGTCGTACAGGTAGGTGTCGATGAACGTCGTGCCGACGTACTCGGGCTTGGCGTCGCAGAGCAGTGGGCGGATCCTCGACCAGGCGCCGTCGGCACCGACGAGGAGACCGCTGGTCACGGTCGAGCCGTCGGCGAAGGTCAGCTCGTGTCGGCCATCGCCGAGGGGCCGGACACCAGTGACCTTGTATCCCCACTGGACCGTCTGGTCGGGCAGGGAGTCGAGCAGGATCCGGCGCAGGTCTCCGCGGAGCACTTCGGGACGCCGCGCCGTGCCGTCGTCGGGGGCGTCGAACAGCAGCTTGCCGTGCTGGTCGAGCACGCGCGCCGCCTCAGCGCCTTCATGGATGATCGCGCGGAACTCGTCGGTGAGGCCGGCGTCGGCGAGCGCGCGCTGCCCGTCGTCCTCGTGGATGTCGAGCTGGCCGCCCTGCGTGCCGGACTTCGCCGAGGGGTCGGCCTCGTAGATCGTTGCGGAAATGCCGTGGACGTGCAGGACCCGGGCGAGGGTCAGGCCGCCGAGGCCGGCGCCGACGATGGCGATCGGGTGGTGGCTGGTGTTCATGGGCTTCCTCGTTCCCGTGCGGGCGGAGCGCCGGACAGCTGCCCGGACAGCTATATGGATCCGTGTTCCATAAGTAATATGGAACACGGATCCAGGACGTGTCAAAATGAGGTCATGCCACGGACCCGAGGAAGAGCACCCGATGGGAAAGCGCGTGCCGACGCCCTGTCGCGAGAGATCATCGTCGGAGCGGCCGTTGTGCTCCTGGACGAGCTCGGCGAGCGGGGGCTCACCTTCCGGCTGCTGGCCAAACAACTGAACACCGGACCCGGCGCGCTGTACTGGCACGTGACGAACAAGGACGAGCTCGTCGCCCTGGCCGCCGATCAGGTGCTCGGCCATGCCCTCGCCGCGGCCCCACGCCCCGAGGAAGGCGCCGGCGCCGAGCTGCGCGCGCTTGCCATCGCCGTCTTCGATGCCCTTGATCGGCACCCGTGGGCAGCGTCCCACGTCAATGCGCCGCCCACGCTGGCGAACGCACTGCGCCTGCTCGACCGCATCGGCACCCTTGTCGCACGAACCGGGCTGCCCGCCGAACGGCATTTCGCGGTCTCCACCGCGATCTCCTACTACATCACCGGCGTCAGCGCCCAGATCGTCGCCCCACGCGCCAACGCCGACGCGACCACCAGCCGCGACGCCTTCCTCGCCCAGACCGCCGAACGCTGGGAAAAACTCGACCCCGCCGACTACCCCTTCCTGACGCGCACCACCACGGACCTGCGCGACCACGACGACCGCGACCAATTCACCACCGGCCTCGACCTGCTCCTGGACGGCCTGAACACGACCGCGAACCCGCGACCACCCGCGTGACATCGCGCTTCAGGCGGTGCGGAGCCGATCGTTCAGCCGTCCGCGCCGCCGTACACCATGGCGAACTGTGCGCAGTAAACGAAGCACCAGGCCGTAAGCGAAGAGCCGGAGGGGATGCGTGTCCATGACGACATCGTGCTGGCGGTCCAGTGCCCTCCGCACCGTCCGCCGGGTGACGTTGTACTTGCGCTGCAAAGCCCGTCGCGACATGCCGCCGCGGTGTCAGGGCGGATCGCGGCGTACAGATCGACCTTCGGCTGCGACGATGGCCAGCGCCCGGTCCACCGCCCAGCTCGTCGAGACCGCACGGCAGGGCGTCGGCATCCTCGGCCCCGGCACCCCGGCCGCCGCCCGCCTCGAGAACATCGCCCGCTTCCTCGACTTCGTCTCCCAGAGCATCACCCGCGCCGCGGAGCAGGCCCGCGAGGTCCTCCACACGAAACCCGAAACGCCCTCAGACAGCACTGCCGACATACCCGCGACCGCCGAACCTGATCAGCCCATCAGCGCTACAGACACCACCTGATCAGCCAGCACGCCACCCGACAAAACCGCAGGCCAGACCCGCCAACCGAGATCCACCACCCGGACGCCGCCAGCCCTCACAGCACACACCTCAACCAGCACACCAATCTGATAAGCCCAGGTCAGCCCACCAACCACTGATCAGGAACACTGCTCCTGGACAAGAACTGACCGCACTCGGCCTGCGCTGGTAGGCACCAGTAGGGTCCGGGCGGGGTCCGTGCCCAACGCAGTGGGCACGGACCCCGCCGCACGCTTCGGCTGCACACCCCGGCGTCAACGGGCACGGGCAACAGGCAACAGATAAGAGGGTGACCCCGAAGTCGTCGACAAACGGCTCCCGTTCTCGCGTGCACAGCCGCTGCGGCGGTGACGGCGTCCTCGCGCTGCTCGTCCTCAAAGGGGATGTCGGCGGCGCGGGCCATGTCGAGCAGCTGGGTGTCCGGTGGCCGGCTGTCGTGGACCGGGCGCGGCAGATCGTGGTCGGCTAGGGGCCGTTGAAGGTGACATTGCGGCAGGTGATGTACCGGCTGGTGTCCGAGGGGGCGCTGCCGCACACGGCGCCGATGTACCGGCGGTTGTCGGCGCGGCTGGCGCAGGCCCGGCGTGAGGGCAGCTTCCCTGATCTGATCGATACCGCGGTCACGCCCCATACCGGTGCATGTACAGGTAACCCCTGCACGCGCACGGTCGCCCGAAGGTACCTGTCTCCGCTGCAAGGTGGGGGCAATTCGGGCCTGGGGGCGCTCTGACGTGATGGTTCAGACCACGTCGGCGCAGACCGGATCCGGGGTGGACAGTCCAGCGGCGACGTTCAGCAGGGTGATGCGGATCAACTGGCTCAAGCGGCCCAGGGACAGTGCCGACGCGTCGTCGTACACAAGCACCCGGAGCGCATCGACGCGGAGCTGTTCGTCCTCGCTGAGGCGGGGCAGGCCCGCGAGCAGCTCGTGGGATGGCCGCTTCGTCACGGTGTCCTCGATGTCAGCGAGCCGTATTCGCCTGATCGTGTCCTCCTGGCAAGGCCGCCCTTCGGCAGCAGCGTCGAGCACAAGCGCATGGATGCTCAGCGCGAGCAGCGTCTTCAGCAAGGCCTCAGCTGAGTGGGGCTCCATCGACCAGGTCCTGAACCGCTCGTGGCGGTCGCTGAGTTCCCCAGGGATCCGATCGGCGGCGCTCAGAATCCGGTTGCTCCACGCAACGCACATCGGCCACGCCTCCACAGGCGTCTACCTCGCATTCATAAGTCAGGTCGGGGGCATCCCAGGCGCTCTCACCGGACACCCCCGGCCAAGGGACTACAAACAGAGTGCCTGCAGAACGGCGCCGCTCACGTCCGCGCTTGCGCTCTCGCCGTAGTAGACCGAACCGATCACGCGCGTGCGATAGCTGTACAGCGGATCCGTGCTCCGGTACTCGCAGCTGAAGGACGCTGTCGTCGTCCGGTATGGGGGTGGGTACTTGTACTGCCGACTGGTCTGCGCCACGGTGAGCTCCCGGCCCGGACCGGGGTTGTACCACTCATTCTCCGACTCGCTGTTGCACGAGAACGGTGCATGCGGCGAGCAGCTCTTGATCCCGCCCACACCAGTCGTCTTGTTGGCGCTGTCATTCGGCTTCTCCGCCGCCACAGGCGGGCCGACCGCATCACAGACGGCGACGGAGTGCGGTGTTCGTCGCGGGACGGGGCGCAGCGAGGGCGTCATGGGTGCGGTACCAGGCCGCTTGAAGCTGAACCAGGGACGTCCGAGCGGTTGTCACCGTAGCCACGTCCGCCCCCACCACGGCACCCGACCAGGCACATCCGGCTGCGGCCCGACCCCCCGACCACGGCCTGCCGGACTGCACCCAGAACCCCCACCACGGCAGGTCAACGCTCTGCCGGACCACGTGATGTCCGGACAGAAATTTTCTGTGAGGCGTCCGGCCGGTGGGGGTTGCGCGGCTAACGGGCCAGGGGCGTAGGGGGCCGCGGTCTGCGCGGAAGCCCGAGAAGGTAACCGACTCGCTTGCTGATGAGCGCAGGGCGTTCAAGGGCTGACCGGCGCAGGAAGCTGCAGCTCACAGGTCTGGAATGGGCCCGATCCGGGTGACAACGTCCCCTGTGACCTACGGACTTGCGTCGCTAACCCCGCGCCCCACCACAGTGCCCACCAGGAAATCTCCCGCACTGCTGCTGTCCCGACCCACCCCCGCGACCCAACGGGTGACAGCACCCCGCCCGCGCCTCGCCCTGGAGTCCGATCATGACCACGCCCCGCATCCCCGACACCCTCGGCAGCCTCACCACCGGCGGCCTGGCAGCAATCGGTGGGGCAGCGCCGTGGATCGTGGTCCTCATCCTGCTCCCCCGCCTGCTCGGGGCGGTGACCCGAAGCTTCACCGAGGGCCTCGCCGGCATCTCCACCTTCCGGAAGGAATCCATGTGGACGCGGCACGAGGATCGGTTCCTCCAGGGCGTCGACCCCGTCACCGGGTTGCACCACATCGAACGAGTTCGACGGAACGCCGCATGCCCGCCCACCCACACGGCGACCGACCCGACCCTGACCAACCCCGCAGACGACAGCCCTCCGTCCGCATCACCCCCCTGACAGGGCCGGCGAGGGCAGACATCTGGACGAGCCTCCTGCGCTATCCGGCCCCCTCGAAGTAGTCCGGGTCTGCGGCTTCAGCTTCTTTGCGGCGGGAAGCCCCACCGGGGGCTCCAGCGTCGCCCCTGGTCGGGTTCGACGGGTGCTTCCTGGGGCTGACGATTGTCAGCTCTGGCGTCCGGGAAGAGAGAAGGGATGCTGGGCGCAGGCCTGCGTGCGTGCCGTCCCCTCACGTGCGTATGACTGTCGTTGATGTTGAAATCCAGCAGGAGCAATTCGAGCATTTCGACCTCTTGAGTGGCTCCTGCGGCCTCCAGCCTCTTCAGGGCTTCTTGGACGATTCGCTCGATCTCGATCTTGGCTCGCGTCTCCATGTTCGAGCGCCGAGTCTCAGCCTGCTGCATGAACTGTTCGGCTTCACTGCGGAGTTGGTCGGCCCCCTTGAGGAGGCGATCCACTGATGCGGCCGCCTTCTCGCGCTGCGCCTTCGTCTCCCGGATGGTGCGCTGCTTGAGTGCGCTTGCCTCTTGCAGGGACTTACGGATGATCGATTCGGCCCGGTCGTTGGCCTCCTGAACGATCCCTTCCTGTTGCGTACGTCCATCGAGCACGCATCGGTCCGCTATGGCCCGCGCCTCGGCGATGACCGAATCGGCTTGTCTCTGGACGATGGGCATCCGCTCATGTAGCTGCCGAAACTGATCGATGGCCTCCGCCAACAGTGCGCGCGCCTGCGCCTCAAGGTTCGATGCTCCCAGGGCTCGGGCGGCTGCCGCCTCGTCGGCAGCCTTCGCCTGCGCAATAACGGACTCGGGATGGGCCGTCAAGGCCAGCAGTCTTTTGTTCTCCTCCTCCAGGCGCGCAAGCTTGGCCTCAAGTGAGTCTCCCTGCCGCGCGGCGGCCGCCTGGAACTTCTCTTCAGCAACCCGTAGCGCCTTGAGTCTGACCAGCCAGACTGCGGAGTCCCCTTTGAGTGCCTGGACCACGTCGCCAAGGAGCTCATCAGACGGCACCTTCTTGGCGTTGAACAACTCCGATAAACGGGGCTGCGGGTAGCCGGCCCTGGCGGCCAGCTCCTTCATGGTCGCCGGAGCGCCCGCCTTGTCCCAGAGGTCCCGCAAGCTGAGCGCAAAGCCGGTCAAGGGCCGTCCATCGTCCTGCAAGGCACTGACTCTGCGCCCCATGGAGCACCCCCCTCACACCGCCCCCTCGGCAGTCGCGCCATTCTTCCGGTCGGAGGCCGGAATAATCTAGTTGATCTCCATCCGGCAGGTTGCTGATGTTGAACTAGCCGCCCTGCAGGCGTTGTTCAAGCAGGAGGACGAAGAAAAGAGAAGAATCAAGAACTATCTGCACGTGGCATGCACAGACCACCCCGTCAGGATTCTTCGTCGTTCATCGGCATGCTTTATCGGGGTTTGGAATGAAGATCGCACCGGCCTTGACTAGAGATGTGCCTCCGCCACAGCGAGGCAGTCTGCGTACTTCGCACTCCCGTATCTGGCACCCCTGACAAGAGGAGCGCCAGAGCGCAGCCGCCGGGGAAGCGTGCAGCAACAACGCTGTGGCCCCGGACCGCAATCGGGTCCGGGGCCACTGTCCTGCACCGGCTGTGCGGTGCAGCGAGAACCTGTCGACGGCCTCGTCGGGGAAGCTCTTGGCGGAGCCCTGGCGAGGTCCTGTTCTCTCCAAGGACAACTGATAGTGCACTGCATTGCTTCCCAACCGGTGAAGAACGCGTATCGTCCAGGCATCCGGGTGATGCTGGGCAGTAACGCTCCCCAGGAGAGTTTCAGCAGTACCTGGACATGGGCTGCCGTCATCAGCCTGATCGGCGTCGTGGTGTCGATCGGTTTCACTGTCTATAAGCTGCGCAAGCGCAGGACGGCAGAGAAGGCCGAACGGCTCAAACCCGACTACAACCTGCTCGATGAAGTCGCCGTCGTCCTGGACAAGCTGGCAGACATGCCGGCCCAGAAGCCGGACCTCAGCTCCCTCAACGAGCTGCGCACGCGGGTCAAGCAGGCGGAGCGGCGCTCCCCCGACCTCCGCTTCGGCGACATCGTGGCGCGCATCGACGTCTACCAGAAGACAGTTCTGCCGGACTGCTTCGGCAAGAAGCTGTCCAGCAAGCGGATCACGCTGGAGGAACTGTTGGCCCTGTCCCGGCAGCAGGGGGCCGCGATCACGGAGATCCGGGTCGCGATCGATGCGGTGCAGGCGGAGATCGACCGGCGCACCAAGTGATGTGAACGTCCATGCGCGAGCCTCTCCAGGCGTACTCACGGGCGTTCACCCAAGTCCGTTGATCAGCCCGGGACTTGACGCCGTACCTGCTGCCGTCTGCGAGCAGCTCACGAGGCGCGTCGGTGGACGGCAGCGGGTCCGATGATGCGGGGACCGAACTTCTCGCGGACGTGGTCGATGACCGCTTCGGCCACGAGCCGTGCCTCCCGGGCATCATCGAAGCTGATCTGCTGGGCGATCTGGTCGGCGTCGACCAGATCCTCGCCCCTCAGAGCAAGTCCGGTCAGCCGGCCGCGCTGCAGACCGGCCGCGTCCGTCAACTGGTAGGCCAGCGTGCGCAGGTCATCGTCGTGCCCGGCCGGCTCCGCGAGGCGGCGGGTCTTCTCCCAGGCGGCGCCGCCGGCGAACCGCAATCGGGAGGCCTGCGCCTTCGCCACGGACTCCTTCAGCGCGGCCATCAGGCCGACGACCCCGCCCGGGGCGGCCTCCTCGGGCGCCTTGGGCGGCTCCCGGTGCTCCCGCTTCGCCTCGATGAGCTGCTCCACCGCCGTTGTGTACCGGCCTGGCTTCGTTCACGTTCAGCGGCAGCGTTTGTCGATCGGTTACAACAGCAGTTGGTGATCAGCGAGCCAGCGGATGTTCACGAGAGATGACGTCGCCGGGACCAGCGTCGCTCGTTGTTCTGGAAAAGTGACGAGCGCGGAGCGGTGCTCGAAACGCAGGTGCGGACCGGTCTGGAAGCACGGCAGGGTGGGCGGATGGAGCAACCTCTTGACGTGCCTGAACTCACCGCTGGTGGTGGATTTACGCTTCGGCCCTGGCGCCTTTCGGACCTTCCGCTTGTCCGTGAGGCGTCGGAAGATGACTACATCCCGTTGATCACGACGGTGCCATCCCCCTATTCCGAGCCAGCAGGCGTCGCGTTCATCGAACGGCAGTGGAGCCGAGCGACCACGAGGGCTGGGTATACGTTCGTCATCGTGACCTCTGACGATCAGCCGGTCGGCCAGGTGGGGCTGTGGCTGAAGGACCTGGAAGAGGGCCGTGCGTCGCTGGGCTACTGGGTCGTCAAGTCGGCGCGTGGTCACGGTGCCGCCGTGGCTGCCGTCGACGCCGTGGTCGGCTGGGCCTTGCGTGATCTGCGGATTCCCCGGCTTGAACTGTGGGTGGAGCCGTGGAATTCGGCCTCCCTGCGCACTGCAGAGCGTGCGGGGTTCCAACGTGAGGGGCTGCTGCGAGGGTGGCAGCAGGTGGGGAACGAACACCGGGACATGGTCATGTATTCGCTGTTGAACGACGAGCTGTGATGTCGTTGGTCCTGCCGTCAGGCGGGCAGGACCAGCGCACTGGCAGCAGGGTCAACCGGCCTTGGCCGGGGCACCGGCTCGGGAACCGTTCTCCCGGATCCTGCGTGACCTCTTGACGTGTTGTCGGCTGGTGGTGAGGGGACCGAATGAGAGCGCGGACGATGGTGAGCGTGGCGGTATCGGCCTGTGTGGCGCTGGTGGCGTGCGCGTGCGGTCCGGACAAAGCGAAGGAGGACACGGACGCGAAGCCTTCGCAGCCGTCCGCGTCCACGCGGGCCGAAGAGCCGTCGGCCACGCCGTCCGTGTCCGCTCGGACCGAGAAGCCGTCGGCCGAGCCGTCCGGCGACCAGCCCGCTCCCAGGACGAAGGAGGGCGCGATCCAGCGGTACGAGGAGTACCTCCACGCCCTGGGCCGTGAGGACATCGACACGGTCTGCGAAGTGGCCGGGCCCGCCGCGAAGAAGGCACAGGACCAGGGGCTCGGCCCGTGCACGTCGACGTACGCCGCCGTGTTCCAGATGATCTCGCCCGCCCAGAAGAAGGCCCTGAAAACCGCGACGGTCGACCCACAGCGCATCGCCGTGCGCACGCCCGACAAGATCGAGATGCCGGTCGAAGCGGTCAGGGCCTCCGCCACCTTCTCCGAGAGCGACCTCGGCAGCTACACCCTGGAGTACCTCAAGAACGATTGGTACATCACCGACTGAACCCGACGCGCCGTACGCGGAGCCGCCCGGTACCACGTTTGAGTGGGGTGGGAACTGGTCGTCGGGGAGTGTGTACAAGGGCGATTTAACTCGATCGTGTGATGGTCGGCTCGCGGGCTTGCGGCGCCCTGAGCGGGCCGGGGTAGCGTTGCCGTGCGATCTGGGACGCCGGGTGCGGTGCCGGCGTGCGGGGCCCCTGTTCCACCAGCGAGATGGTCCAGGGCCTCCCCGTCGCCTCTGGCCGCATCCACATGGCCAGGTCGTGAGGGACTCCGCCCGCCCGGCTCGGACCACGGACAGGATCCGTGTCGCCGCCCGGGATGCGAAAGCGGACGACCAGTGCGCCCAGCACCGTTCGGGGCGTGCGGCTGATCAGGTTCACTCCTGCTCAGTCCAAAGGAACGGTCCTCTGCCAGTACCGGCGGGCGCCTAGACCGCCGTCGCACTGCTCGGCTGCGCCTTCGTGGTGGTCGTCGCCGTCCAACAATCGATCGGTTGTTGGACAACGATGCCCGGACGTCGACACGCCGGGCAAAAGTCGGCTTCCGATGTACAACAGGCATGTTCAGCAACTCGGAAACGCGCCCGGCCAGCTTGTAGTCCGCTCCTTAGGAGAGCGGGAACCGGAGTCCCCCCGGCCGCGACACGCTCTCCAAAACGTCAGCCGACAGTCGTGTCCCGGGCTTCTTCTCTGTCGGTCGCCTGAGGAGAGCCCAACCGAAGAACCGTGGCTTCTCCCGCTCCGGTCGCTGATAGCCCCAAACCGCGCTGCCCCGGCTACGCGGTGCGCTTGCGCAGGGTCGGCGGCCGGCCGCTGGGTGTTGGCGAGCATCCGGCGGACGGTCTCCGGGTGCCAACGATCCCCGCGCTTCGGGCGGATGCCCTCGGCCTCCAGGACGGCGGCGATCTCGCGGTAGGACAGCCCGTCCTCGTCCCGGAGCCGGCGGCCGCGTGCACGGCCAGCCTGCTCCATCTCCTCCGGGGTCAGCTCCTTCTTGTGGGCCTGCCATCCGTACGGCGGGCCGTACGCGTACTCGCCCTTCTCTCCCTTGATGCGGCGGCCGCGGCGGAGCGTGGCCACGGTCATCCCGCGGTCCAACCGCGCGAAGACGCCCATCATCTGGCGCATGGCAGTGCGCATCGGGTCCTCTGGGTCGTCGGGCAGGATCTCGCCCTGGTCGGCCATGAAGGCGCGGCCGCCGTGCTTCCAGGTCTGCGCGAGCGCGGCCTCCTGCACGACGAGCTCGCGCGCGAGCCGGTCGAGGTTCGGCGCCACGAGCCCGTGGACCTTCTTGTCCTCGATCCACGAGAGGGCGGCGCCCAACTGCGGCCGCTCATCGCCGGCGACGGTGCCCGGCACGGCCTTCTCCACGAACAGCTTCACGAACCGGTGCCCGTACTCGCGGGCCCAGCGGCGGACGATCTGCTCCTGGTCCTCCAGACCGAACCCGTCCAGCTGACCGCCCGTCGACACCCTGATGTAGCCCGCCAACCGCACCGTGATCGCATAAATGTGACGGCTTGTAGGGTACGCGGGAGCCTCCGGAGACATCTGCAATGTCTCCGGAGGCTCGTCCTGTTGCCGAACCTTTTCGCCTTGCGGTCAGCGGGTGAGCCACACCGATAGGGCGCCGGCTCCTGTCGCGAGCGCACCGATGAGCCTGTAGGGCGGGCGCTGAACGGTGATGCGCAGTTCGGCGAATCGCAGCTCGAAGAACGGCTCAGCCTGTGGGGGCTGCCGGTCCAGCTCGACCGGCTGCTCGTGGCTGGGTCGGATCGGTGTGACGGTCATGAGGTCAGTCCTCCTCGGGAGTGGATGGCGCAGGAAGAGAGGGGCGTGGATGCGGTTCATGACGCCTGTTTCGCGGTCGAGTTCTTCACCGCATCCGGTCAAGCCGCTGTGCGAGCAGGGGGCGGTGCGGGTCGTCGTAGAGCAGGACGATGCACACGGCGCAGCACGAGGCGCGGCCCAACGGCGAAGCCCCGCCGAGTGAGCGGCGGGGCTTCGAGAACGCAGCGCCGATGTTGCCAGCGAGAGCTAGCCATGCAACCCCCAACTGACCTGCGAATTTCCTTGAATCAGCTGCTCTAGCATGCTTGTGGCACAGCAGCGCAACCTCGGTTCGCGGGTGCCGCGCCACTGCCTCCAGCACCGCAAGCTGTTCGACGAACAGACCGCCTTCCCAGCCGACCTCGTCGTCGTGGCCTGACGGCAGATCACGTCTGCCGTGCTGTCCCTCTCACAGGGACGGGGGGCCGATCGCCGGATGGATCTGGGGCCGCAACCTGCCTGCCTTCCTTGAGTTGCTGTCCCGCTACGCCGGATACGCCTTCGACGAAACCGACTGGGAAACCATCGACTCGGTCAGCCTCTGCACATCGCCGTTGTTTACTTGCTAAACGTTCAGCCAGTTTCTACTGTAAGCGTATGGACGACGCGACGACTGAGGTACCTGACGCATCCCACAATCACCTCCCCGGTGGCAACCGCCTCCCCCGCATTGCGCCGCTGCCGGAGGATCGCTGGGACGCGCGGTTGCGCGGGCTTCTGACCGCCGCTCCACGGGACCCGGGAGGCGGGGTGCCCAACATCTTCACCACGTTGGCCCGCCACCCGGACCTCTACGCGCGGTTCATGCCGTTCGGCGGGCAGCTGCTCCGCGGCGGGCTGCTGCCGGGAAGGATCAGGGAGCTACTGATCCTGCGCACCGCGCACAACACCGGGGCCGCTTACGAGTGGGGACGCCATCTGCCGTTGGCCGAGGCCGCCGGCGTCACGACCGCGGATGTCCGGCGTATCACCCAGGGCCCGGAGGCCGCCGGATGGACGGACCTCGACAGGCATCTGCTCCGGGCCGCGGACCAGCTGCATCGCGACGCACGGATTTCGACCGTGACCTGGGAAGCTCTCGCGTCCCACTACGAGGAGGCAGAGCTGATAGAGATCACCATGCTCATCGGTCAGTACCACATGCTGGCGTTCTTCCTGAACTCCACCGGCGTGCAGCTGGAGCCGGGCTTCGACCGGACCGGCACTGGGAAGGCGGCGCGCGCCGATGGATGAGCAGCGGAGATCGGAGAGGGAGGCGCGCCGTCTGGCCGGCCGCAAGCTCCTGGTGATCGGCGCGGGCACCCGTCCGGACGGGGATCCGCAAGCACCCGTCGGCAACGGGCGGGCGATATCCGTCCTTGCCGCCCGTGAGGGAGCGAGTGTGGCCTGCGCCGACATCGCACCCGAGGCGGCCGCGGCGACCGCCCGGCTTGTCACCGCCGAGGGCTCCCCAGGAGTCGCCCTGGTGGCTGATGCCACCGACCCCGAACAGACCGCCGCGTTGGTCGCCGAGGCCGCCCGCGAGCTCGGCGGTCTGGACGCGCTCGTGGTGAACGCGGGCATCGGGCTCGGCGTTGGCCTGGCCGGCTCCTCGCCCGAGGACTGGGACCGCGTCCTCTCGCTCAATCTGCGCGCGCCCTTCCTGGCCGCGAAGTACGGCCTGCCGACGATGGGCGGCGGCGGCGCGATCGTCTTCATCGGATCCGTTGCCGGACTGCGCGCCGCCACCGGCTCGCCTGCGTACGACAGTTCCAAGGCGGGGCTGGTGGGTCTGACCCGGCATGTCGCCAAGGAAGGCGCCGCGCGCCGTATCCGCGCCAACGTGGTCGTACCTGGCCTGATCGACACCCCGATGGGCCGTCAGGCATCGGCAGCACGCACCTCCAGGACCGCGTCCTTCGCCCGGATCCCACTCGGCCGGCAAGGCACCGCGTGGGAGGTGGCGGAGGCGGTCACGTTCCTGCTCTCCGACCGCGCCTCCTACATCACGGGCCAGCAGCTGGTGGTGGACGGCGGCCTGAGTGCCGTCTGACAGCGGTTCGGCAGCCATCCGGCCGGTGCCCGGGCAGACTCCCACAGACGGCCGCCGACGTCAGCCGGACCTCCGGTCCGCAGCGAGTGCCAGCAGCACCATGTCGTGGGCCGCGCGGCCGATCTCCTCCAGGCGGACGCGCGAGGAGTCCAGCTGGTACTGGAGCAGTACGCCGCGCGCCAGGCTCTCCAGAAGGAATGCCTGCGCGCGGGGGTCCAGGTCAGGGCGAACGCTGCCGTCGGCGACGCCACGTCGGATGTCGTCCTCCACGCCGGTGCGGACCAAGTCGAGTTGGCCGCCCAGGGGACCCTTGGCGCTGTCCCCCGGGCTGCCGACCGCCTCGACGAGCAGCACCAGCAGCGCACGTGCCCGGACACTGGGGCCCGGCTCGGCCAGACTTGACAAATACTGCCCCAGCTTGGCCAGCACGGCCTCGAGCCCGGTCATCCGGTGGTATCCGGGGAGCGCCCGGAGACGGTCGACAAAGACCTCGCGGATGTCGTTGATGACCGCCTCGACGAGCCCCGCCTTGGACTCGAAGTGGTAGTTGACCATGCCCCGGCTGACCCCGGCGCGATCACCGACCTTCTTCACCGTGAGGCCGCGGTAGCCCTCCTCGGCGAGGATCCCCAGGGCCGCGTCGATCAGTCTGCGCCGGGAGGCCTCCCGCTGGTCATCGCGCATCGTCGGAAGGGGGCCGGTCGTTGTCGTGGGATCGGTCATCGCCCCAGCAGTATCCCATCCGCGACTGCCCCGCTGCTCGAGAGGTGACCTGTGGACGTCTTGCGAATCATCCTGGCTGGAGCCACCGGCCCGATATTCGTCTTCACCGGGGCGATCAAGATCTACGGGCTGCGCCGGTCCCTGCAGTACCGCGACCACTTCGGCATGTCGCCCTCGCTGTGGCGGACGATCGGCGTGCTGGAGGCCGGAGGCGGCGTGGGGCTTCTCGGGGGGGCTGGCGGTCCGGCCGCTGGGCATCGCGGCCGGCGCGGGACTGTGCGCGCTGATGTTCGGCGCCGTGCTGACGCACCTGCGGGCCAGGGATCCGATCGCTGTGGTGGCCTCTGCCTCGGGCGTTCTCCTGCTCGCTTCGACGTCCCTCGTGTGCGGCATCGCTGTGTGACCGTTCCTAAGGACTGAGCGGGAGCGGGTCCTGTTGCCAGAACTCCTGCTCAGCCGCGTGCTCCGAACGGTGTTGGGCACGCTGGTCTCCCGCTTTCGCTCCACCACCGGGCGGCGCGCATC
>NZ_JBIAVS010000049.1:0-29801 GCF_042894545.1 Streptomyces sp. NPDC001530 | reverse complement strand
TGAGCAGGTTCAAATCCAATTGCATGTGAGTAATCCTAGCCGTGCCTGACATGCATTTGAAGTTAATTGCGGGGCTGCATACCGTTGAGGCGAAAGCGCAAGAAGTAACGCGCAGTTCGGCCCTCGACCGGCCTCAGCACCCCTCCTCAGACGGGAATACCACCATGTCCGAAACGCTTCAGACCACTGACGTCGCCGCCTCCGACGCCGACCTGCTCGCCCAGACCGCGATCGCCGTGCGTGAGGCGGGTTCGGCGCTGCGCGAGCGCTTCGGCGACGTGGTCCGCTACCAGACCCGCGAAGAGCTGATGCGCGCCCTCGCCGCCAACGACGACACGGCCCTCGACATCCTGCGCCCCCGCCTCACGCGCCTGCGCCCGGACGCCGGCTGGGTGGAGGACGAACTGGACGGCGGGGCGCTGCCGCCCGGCGAATGGTGGGTCGTGGATCCGGCCGAAGGCAACGTCAACCACCTGCACGCCCTGCCGGAGTGGGCGGTGACCGCCACCCTCGTGCGTGAGAACCAGCCGGTGCTCACCGCGGTCCACCTGCCGTTGACCGGCGAGACCTACACCGCGCTCACCGGTGCGGGCGCCCACCTCGACGGCCGGCCGCTGCACGTCTCCCAGACCGCGGACCTCGGCCTGAGCATCGTGGCCACCAGCCAGGCCCGGCCGGACGAGGACGAAAAGGTCGTGCGGCGCGTCGGCTCCTCGATCACCGCGATGCTCTTCGACGCGCTCGTCGTCCGCACCGCCGTGCCCGCGACCCTGCACCTGCTGAACGTGGCCGCCGGCCGGATCGACGCCTTCTGGCAGTTCGCCGGCGCCCGCGCGGACCTGCTGCCCGGAGCGCTGCTCGTCACCGAGGCCGGCGGACAGATCTCCGACGCCGAGGGCCGCCCCTGGACCCCACAGAGCCAGAGCTTCCTGGCTGCCGCGCCCGGCGTCCACGCCGAGGCCGTATCCACGCTCTCACGCTGACCGCGCACCACAACCCGCACGCACGGAAGGACCAGATCATCATGACCACGATCGCAGTTCTCGGAAACGGCCGCGTCGGCGGCAACCTGGCCACAGCCCTCACCCGGGCAGGACACGAAGTGACCGTGGCGGACCGCACGCCGGGCGCCGCCGCCGACGCCGCCCGGACTGCCCGGATCGTCATCAACGCCACCCCGGGCGCCGGCTCGCTGGACCGGCTCGCCGCTCTGCGCGAAGAACTCCGCGACAAGATCCTCGTCGACGTCTCCAACGCCACCACCGACGGACCGGACGGACTGCCCGCCGACCTGATCTACCCCGGCTCAAGCCTCGCCGAACAGCTCCAGGAAGCGCTCCCCGAAACGCGCGTCGTCAAGACACTCAACACCATGCTCTTCCCGGTGATGACCTCGCCGGCCACGCTCCCCCAGGCGCCCGACGCCTTCCTCTCCGGCGAGGACCCGCAGGCCAAGCAGACCGTCCGTGAACTGCTCACCGACCTCGGCTGGCAAAAGGAATGGATCACCGACCTCGGCGGGATCCAGACCGCCCGCGCCACAGAGGCCGCGATCCTGTTCGTACCGCACGTGATTCGGTCCAGCGGATTCGCGCCCTTCGCGATCTCGATCGCCCGCTGATCCGCACACAGTGCACCGCCCCCGGCGGGCCCACATCCAGAACGGATACGACAGCGCAGCCAGGGCCGGCGATTCAGCGCCGGACGGCGACCCGTGGCCACCCTCCCGGGACCGTCGGCCTCGCACCGAGGAATCGGCCCATCTCACGGCGGACGCGCTTGCGGAGCTGGTCGCGAATCTGCCCGCCGATACCCGCAGCGGCCGCCGACACCGGCCTCACACTCGCCGATCCAAGTGCGCGTGCGTGTGCATGGCGCTGGCGCCGGACGGCATCACGCTGCCGCTGAAGTAGTGACCTGGCATCGATGGTCAGGCTGCCTGGCCGTAGCCGTCCGCGCCGGGCCGTCGCCGCGCAGCGGGCTGAAGTCGACGTCCGGGTGCGGGTCGTACGCCTCGGGCTCAAGGTCGAGTTCGTGGGTGGAGTACTCGCCGAAGCGGCGGATGTGCTCGGTCAGGTACGGCGAGATGTGGGCCAGGTCCTCGGGGTCGACGACGTGGCCCTCCTCCTGGAGCTGGCGCACGATCTCGGCGATGTCCAGGGCGTTGTGGAAGATCACCGCGTTCGTGAGCAGAGCGTTCAATGTCGCGGTCTTCTCCTGCTCGACGGGGTCGTTGTCGGTGATGACGCCACCGTTGCCGAAGCCGATCCACTGGGAGAAGCCGTTGAATGCCTCGACCTTGTTCGTGGCCGCGGTGACCCGCCGGCGCAGTGGGGCATCCGAGAGGTAGCGCAGCAGCTGGACGTTACGGATCACACGGCCGACCTCACGGAAGGCGGTGTAGGCGGCGTTCTTGCGTGAGCCCGCGCGCAGGCGACGCAGCAGCAGCGTGGAGGAGATGGCGCCCTCGCGTACGGAGATCGCCACCCGCATCAGGTGCCGCACCTGGGACTCGATCAGGTCGAAGTCGATGACGTTGCGGCCCGGCTCGCCGAACAGGGCATCGATGTGCACGTACTCCGTCTGCTTCGTGGGCCGGTAGAAGGTCAGTTCCTTCCAGTTCCGGATCCAGGTCGAGCCCAGCAGGCGGGCGAGCGCAAAGACAGGGAAGCTCTGGCCCCGCGTATCCGCGTGCACCGTGGTCGGCTTCACCTCGGAGGTGTTCTTCAGCACGGGGCGAGACCCCCAGGGCGGAGGCGGCGGCGAAGCCGGCCGCGCCGATGAGGAAGGCCGGTTTGCGGCCGAAGAGATCGGCCAGGCGCCCGCCCAGCAGAAGCAGAGCGGCGAACGCCAGCGCGTACGCGGTGACGATCCACTGCCGGGAGCCGTCCGAGAAGCCGAGGTCGGCCTGCGCGGAGGGCAGTGCGATGTTCACGATGGTGGTGTCCAGGACCACCATCAGCTGGGCGAGGCCCAGTACGGCCAGGACGCGCCCGCGACGCGGTGGCGCGACTCCGGGCTCAGTGGCCGCAACGGGTGCAGTGCTCATGACGTACTCCAGAAACGAGGCAAGAAAGAAAGAGAAGAGAACGGGCGCACGGCGGAGGCCGGCCGGCCTAGGGGCGGCGGGCGATCCAGGTGGTGCGTGTCGTGCGGACGCTCAGGTCACCGCGGCGCACGATGCCGAGCGGGTGGGTCTCGTCCAAGAGGACGTCGAGGGCGGCCAGGTCATCCGCTTCCAGCGCGTCGTTGGCGTGGGAGCGCAGCTTGGTCAGACAGACCTGCGCGTAGCGGCCCAACGCCGGACCGGCCTGGGAGGCGGTGAGGCGGATCTCGAAGGGGCGGCGCGCGTCCACGGTGAAGCCGGCGTCCATGAGCGTCCGGTCCCATTCGTGCGGCGGCTCGGTGTTCGTCACGGCGTGCAGCCGTGCCTCCAGCCCAGGGCGGCCGACGTCGGCGTCCTCGGGCAGGAAGCGCGGGAAGAAGTCCATCTCGCTGACCGCGAGCAGACCGCCCGGCCGCAGCTGCCCGTACGCCTGAGCCAGCGTCCGGGCCGGATCGCTCAGGTGGTGCAGGAAGGCAGCGGCCCACATCAGGTCGTACGGCTCCCCTTTGCCGGACAGGGGCCATGGCTCGTCCAGGTTCGCCTCCAGCGTGCGGATACGTCCTGCGACGCCGTGCGTGGCTGCCTGCTTCTGCAGCCGGTGCAGCATCTGGGGCGAGATGTCCGCTGCCGTCACCGACGCGGCGGGGAACCGGTCGGCGAGCGCGAGACTGCCGGTGCCGGGACCACTGCCCACGTCCATGATCCGCGCCGGGACGGAGTCGGCGAGATTCGCGATCCAGTCGGTCAGCTCCGTGAGGTACGGCTTGAGGACCTCGGCGTCCAGCTCCAGCAGCTCCGCCATCGCAACGTCGAAGCCGCTCGCACGCTCGTGCCCGATATGACCGTGAGTGGTGTGGTGCGTACTCATGCGCCGACGGTATGACGATCACTGCCAACAGGTCATACGCTCTTGCCGGTGAAGCAAGAATCGACTCTCGACGCCATCGTCAGGATGCGGATCCGGTCCCTGCGCAAAGCACGCGGCTGGTCACTGGACAACCTCGCCGAACGCGCCGACATCAGCCCGTCCCAGCTCAGCCGGATCGAGACCGGGCACCGCCGCATCAGCCTTGACCAGCTCACCGCCATCGCGAGCGCCCTGGGCAAGTCCCTCGACCAGCTCGTCGAATCCCCCGACGACTCCGACGTCGTCATCCGTCCCGACCGCGACGAGGACCGGGGCCTGACCACCTGGCTCCTCAGCGGCGACAACGGCCCCCAGGGCCTGACCGTCGCCAAGATGCGCATCACCGACCCGGCGGGCGCCGTCGCGCCGGACGACCTCGGAGTCCACCCGGGCCGGGACTGGTTCACCGTGCTGTCCGGCACGGTCATCCTCTACCTCGGCGAACGCGTCATTCGCGTCGAGGCCGGACAGGCCGCCTCCTTCTCCACCATGACCCCCCACACCCTGCGCGCCGACCGCGGGCCCGCCGAGGTCCTGTGCATCCTCGACCACAACGGCGAACGCAACCACCTCCACGCGAGCCCGTGACCATCGCGATCGCCAACGCCCGGGTGTCGGCGTACGAGCTGAAGTGCAGAGCCGCGTACGGATGAACGTGCAGAGGTGTCAGGCGACTTCGGTCTCGCGCTCGATGGCTTTGAGGCGGTTCTTCAGGCGGTAGCTCGGGCCGTTGATGGAGATCACTTCGCAGTGGTGCAGGAGGCGGTCGAGGATGGCGGTGGCGAGAACCTCGTCGCCGATGACCTGGCCCCATTCATCTGGGGCTGGCACTTGTTCCCTCACAAGAGTTGCTGCTGTCACCTGGCCGTATCCCCGTCTGGCGGTCCTCGTTGAATCTCGCGGTGGCACCCCGGTTCTCCAGGTGCTGCCTTGACCGTTCAGGTGCGAGGAAGGTGTGCCGGTGGCCGAGGCGAGACTCCAGGTCATCGCGGGCGGGGCCGTCCCGCAGGAGCCGCTGACGACGGATCCGTGGCGGTTCCAGGCCGCGTGCGTGGACGCGTTCGTCGCGTCCTGGAGGGCCCGCGGGTTCAGCCCGGTGACCATCGACAACGACATCGGCCTGCTGGAGCGGACCTCACGGCTCTGGGGCGACCCGCGTGGGAAGTGACTCCCGAGGACATCGACCGCGTGGTCGGCGACCTCGCGATCCAGGGCCGCAAGACGTCGACCCGGCGCGAGTACGTGCAGATCTTCAAAGGCTTCCACCGGTTCCTGCAGGCCCGCAAAGCGGCCGAGATCGAGGCCGCGTTCGGCGTCCGACTGGTCTGCCCGATCGACGAGTTCAACGCCTCCCGGCATGTCGGCGACGACTCGCCGGCCCTGCTGCCGCTGCCGACGCCGGAGCGGGTGGGCGACTTCTTCGACTTCATGAAGCAGCGGATCGCGAGCGCGAGGAAGTACGGACCCGCGGCCAGGGACTATGCGATGTTCCGGACGCTGTATCACGCCGGGCTCCGCTCCGAGGAGGCATCCCTGCTGGAGAAGCCGGACCTGCACTACTCCCGCGGACCGTTCGGCAAACTGCATGTCCGCTTCGGCAAGGGAGCCCATACCTCCGGACCGCGGCCGCGGTGGGTGCCCATGCTCGACGGCCTCGACCTGGTGCTGCGGTGGTTCCTGGAAGACGTGCGACCCAAGTTCCCTCACTCGCCAGTGCTGTTCGCCGACGAGTCCGGCGGCAGCCTCCACCGCGGGACCATCCGCAACCGCCTGCGCTATCTGATGGAACTCGAAGGCCGCCCGACGGTCGACCGGTTCAGCCCGCATGCCCTGCGACGAGCCTGCGCGACCCACAACTACGAACGCGGCGTCGACCTCGTGGCGATCCAGCAGATGCTCGGTCACTGGACCGTCAGCTCGACCATGCGCTATGTCCGCCCCTCCGCGACCTTCATCGAGGACGCCTATCAACGGGCGGTCGCCAGCACTCTGGCCGAGCTGAGCGGGAAGGACACCACGGCATGAGGATCCAATGGCGGCTGCGGATGGCCGCTGCCCAGCGCGAGGTGTGGACCGGGACCGAGCTGCGGCGGCTGCTGGCCGAGAAGGCGGGCCTTCAGCTGTCCTCGGCCTCGGTGTCCGCGCTGTTCACCAAGGAGCCCTCGCAGGTGGAAATGACCACGCTGGCCGCGTTGTGCACCGCGCTGGAATGCACCCCCAACGACCTGATCGAGGTCGACACCACCCCCGTCGAACGGCCGATCGCACCCCCTCGCCCGGTCACCGACCTCCCGCAGGCCGCCTCCGCCCGGGGCCGTTCGATGCCGCCCCTGTGACGGCAGGCCATAATGGGCAAGAAGCAACGGGACTGCGTCACCTGCGGCGGACCGGTCGGATATCTCGACCGCCAGCACTGCTGCCTGTGCTGGCGCCGCATGAACGAGCAGGCCGCCAAGGCCCCTTGCCCTTCCTGCGGTCTCGACCGCGTGCTGCAGGACGACACCGGCCGGTGCATCACCTGCTCGCGCGTGTGCACGGAGTGCGGTCATCCGGTCCGCTCACCACAGAACCAGTTGTGCCGGGACTGCCGGCGCCGGGCAGGCCAGCTGGCCGGACAGCGAACATGTCCACGCTGCCAAAAGCCGGGTTATCTGCGCGAGACGACCGGCTGGTGCGGTCACTGCTCACGACCCCGGCAGGGGAAGAACCCGCCGAGGATCTGCCGCGAGTGCGGGCAGCTGCGGCGACATGCTGGACTGGGAATGTGCTCCGCCTGCTGGCAAAAACACCCCGGCCGCCCTTTCATCCGTGGTGAACACCTCCAGGAACGACTCACCGAACCACCCGTGTGGCTCGCCGACTTCGTCGCCCAGATCGCAGCCCGCCACTGCGTCGCCAGAGCCTGCGGCTTCATCACCGACCTGGGACGGCTCCTCGAGGACGAGCACTCCAACTCACCTCAGGCCCTGCTGGAGCGATCCCGCAGGCCCGGACGGTCAATGGGCTCCTTCGCCCGTGCACTCGAGGACTTCTTCACCCTCCGCGGTCTGGCCCTGCCAACCGACCAGGACGAACGACTCGCAACTGGCCGACCTCGCCGCCCAGTTGAAGCCGTGCCCGAACCCCTGCGACCGGCAGTCGCCGCATTCGACACCTCCCGGATGCGAGCCCAGGACCGGGCCCGCCGAGCCGGCACCCGCCCCCGCAGCAACCACACCCTGGAAACCGCCCTGGCCACCATGCGGGACCTGGCCGTCTTCCTGATCAACGCGCGGGGCAAGACCGACTGGTCCCTCGTCGACGTGCACGACATCGAAACCTTCCTGGCCGTCCTGCCCAGGGCCCGCAAGCGGCGACTGACCGTGCTGCGGCAGTTCTTCCGCTTCGCGCGGGCCCAGAAGCTGGTGCTGGTCGACCCGACCCGCGGCCTGATCGCCAAGGAGGCGAACGGCTTCCGCGGCAGGACCCTCACCCTCGACCAGCAGCGCGAGCTGTTCCGGCGCTGGACCACCGACGAGCATGTCCACCCCCATGAGGCCCTCGTCGGGATGTTCGCCCTGTTGCACGGAGCTTCCAGCGTGGAAGCCCGAATGCTGCAGGTCAGGGACGTGGACGTGCAGGCCCGGACCGTCCGGCTCGGCAAGCGGCCCCACCCCGTTCCGCTGGACCCCGCGTCTTGGGCGGTGCTTGAACGGTGTCTCGCCCACCGCGAGGCATGGCGGACCGACAACCCGCATGTGATGGTCACCAAAGGAACAAAGGCCGGGCGAAACCCGGCCTCAACTGCCTATCTCTCCCACGTTCTTGACGACTGCGGATTCCCGCCCCGGATGATCCGCAGCACCCGCCTCATCGACCTGGTGAACACCATGGACCCCAAACTCGTCGCCGCGGCCTTCGGCATGGACCCGCAGGCCACCCTCATCTATCTCGCCGACCGCGTGGACCCGGGCCGGCTGCCAGCGCAGGAATCGCGGTGACGGCGAACAGGGAGGACGGCTACCGTTCGGCGCGTGAACTCCCAAGGTGCCGCCCCCGACCAGCCACAGACGGTGAGTATCCGCTGCAGCATCAACCGGGCTGTGTGCGTGCGGCTGTCCGACCCCGTGCGCGATGACCCCGACTGCTTGCACTACACGGTCGAGGCCGACGCACCGGGGCTGAAGGCCCGCGTCGACGGGGTGAACGCCTGGATCTGGGCGATCACGGTCATGTCGGGGCCGTGGCGTTTGGTCACGGTCGTGTCGGAGGCCGGGGTGGGTTTGTCGCGCGTCGGTCTGTTTGCGAGCATCTGTCGGGACAAGCGTCTTGATCCAGGGCTTTCGCAGCGCGCGCTGGCGGAGAAGTGCGGCGTTCACCGCCGGACCATCAAGCAGGCGCTGGAATCGGCGTTGCCTGCGCCGAGGAAAGCCCCGAAACCGCGGGCGACGGTCCTGGAGCCGGCCAAGGCATGGATCGACGCCATGCTGCGGGAGGACCTGACGGCACCGCGCAAGCAGACCCCACCATCGCTGGCCTGTCGCAGATCGACCCGACGGGGACTGGCAGCCGCGCGCCACCCCACTCCTGGACCTCGTGATGGACGGACGGCGAGCGGCGCGCCATGGTCTGAGAAGCTCTGGCACCCTTCGTCACCCATGACCACCTGGAGCACCGGCCCCTCGTCGTACACCAACGTCTCCGGTACGGCAGGGAACGGTCGGCTGCGGTGATCCCAGCCGTGCCGGCGGCGGCTCGTCAGGTCAGGCTCGACGGGACGATCCCGTAACGGCGCATCTTGCGGTACATCGTGGCGCGGGAGATCCCGAGGTGCTGCGCGGTGCGCTGGACGTTGGAGTTGCGGTCCATCAACCCACGCAGAATGGCGTCGCGTTCCAGCGCCTCGATGGTGGTCAGGACCTTGTGCGAGGACACCCGGCATTCCGGCGGCAGGTCCTCCACGTGGATCATCCGGCCGGAAGGCCGCCGCGCCAGGCCGCGGATCACCGACTCGAGCTGCCGGACGTTCTCCGGCCAGGGGCATCGCTGGAGCAGGGCCAGCGCATCCGGGGAGAACGCGCTCTCCCCGCTCGGCCGGTACTTGCGCAGGAACAACCGCGCCAGGTGCTCGATGTCCCCATAGCGATGGCGCAGGGGCGGCACCTCCACCGTGGCACCGCAGAACTGGTCCGGCTGGTCGTCTGTGCTGACCATCGACGGCTGGCTGGTCATCACCAATTGCCCCGTGGCGGTGCCGTCCAGGTGCGTCAACAGGCTCCCCAGCCGCTGCCGCAGCTGGTCACCCAACAAGTGGACGTCGCGCAGGACGAGCACCCTGGACGGCACGGCAAGCAGCTCTCCGACGTCGTGCAGCCAGCGCTCGGTGACGGCCGCCGAATCCGACAGCGGCGGTTCCGCCATTTCCAGCCGGCGTCCGGCGCCATGGGCCCGGTGCAGGGCCTCGACCAGCGTCCTCTTGCCGACGCCGACTTCGCCCAGGAGATGAAGCCACGTCCCGGCCACGAACGCCGCTTCGCTGTCGGCGACCGCGCGCAGCCACTGCGGGGACGAGCCCACCAGTCCCAGGACCGGCCGGGCAGGTGTGGCGGAAACTGCAGGGCCGGGCTGGGAGCGTCCGATCAGCCGGACTCGGAGGATGGTGCCCGCGTCGCTGTCCTCGCGCCGACAGCGACTGACCCTGAGTTCGGCGACCCGTCCCGAGGGCAGGGCGATGCTGCGCGTCCCCTCCAACCGGCGGTCGTCGGCGATCTCACGGGCATGGTCGAGCAGCGCATAGTGATCCGGCCCGGTCACCGCCGCCCTGAGCTGCTCGTTCATCATGACGACATCGCGGTTGAGGGCCAGCACGGGTCCCGGGCGCACCGAGGAGCACGCCTCCATGTAGTCCTGGAACAGGGCCCGTTCGCGCCGCGAGCTGATCGCCGCGATCTCGCTCTCGATCTGGGCGGCGACCGAGCGGGCGAAGGCCATCAGCATGCCGTCGGAGCCCTGACGGATGGTAGTGAGGTTGAAGGCTCCCAGCAGGGTGCGCCGGGTGGGATGCAGGATCGGTACGGCCGCGCAGTGGAAGTTCCGCAGATCCTCGACGTAGTGCTGCCTTCCGGCGATCATGACCGGGCGGCCGCTGGCCAGCGCGGTCCCAATGCCGTTGGTGCCCACATAGCGCTCGGCGAACACATGCCCGGGGGCCAGATGCACACGGTTGAGGTTCGTCGTCAGACCCTCGTGGGACACCTTCCGGGAGAGCACCACGCCGTCCCGGTCTGTGATCATCGTGGACACCGGGTCGTCGGCGAGCTGCTTGTGCAGCCTGTCCAGGATCGGCAGCGCCGCCCTGGCGAGGGGGGTGTCCAGATTGGGGTTCTCCAGGTAGGGAGCGTCAAGGCTGCCCGACTTCACCTTGTATTCGATCGAGCGTTGCCACGAGGCGACCACGAGCGGCCGGGCGCTTGGCTCCTTGGTGACTTCCAGGTAGAGCTCTTTGGCTGCTCTCAGTGAGCTTCCGGGTTGTTGGCGGGGCATTAACACTCCCGTACGGCGCGCGTCACAATCCCTCGGTGCAGTGATTGGACCAGCTCGACGGCGTGGCGCCTACGGCGTGTATCACATTGAGACATTCGCGGACGGATTCTGAGACATCGACCTGCGATCGGCGGCCTGTGTAATCGGCGCACCACCCACCCGCCGACTCGCAGGGAGCCGCTATGAAAGCCGTGCAGGTCATCGAGTACGACGAGCCGCCCGTGCTCGTGGACGTGCCGGACCCGCAGATCACCGGTCCGCTGGATGTGATCGTGAAGATCGGGGGCGCCGGGGTCTGCCGGACCGATCTGCACATCCTCGAAGGACAGTGGAAGGAAAAGAGCGGGGTCGCCCTCCCGTACACGATCGGTCACGAGAACGCCGGCTGGGTCGCGGCGGTCGGGGAGGCCGTCACCCATGTCGAGGTCGGCGACCCGGTCATCCTGCACCCGCTGGTGACCTGCGGTCTGTGCCGCGCCTGCCGGGCCGGCGACGACGTGCACTGCATGAACTCGGCCTTTCCCGGGATCGACACCGAGGGGGGCTACGCCGAGTACCTGAAGACCACCGCCCGCTCGGTCGTGCCTCTCGACCCGTCCCTCGAGCCGGCCTCGGTGGCGGCCCTGGCGGACGCCGGGCTCACGGCGTACCACGCCGTCGCCAAGGCGGCCCGGGTGCTGCGGCCCGGTGACAAGGCCGTGGTCATAGGCGCCGGCGGACTCGGACACATCGGCATCCAGGTGCTGCGGGCCCTGTCGCCGGTCGAGATGATCGTCATCGACCGCAGCCCGGAGGCCCTCGCGCTGGCCAAGGAACTGGGCGCCGACCACACGCTCGTCGCGGACGGAAGCGAGGCCGAACGCGTACGGGAACTCACCGCAGGGCACGGGGCGGAGGCCGTCCTGGACTTCGTCGGTGAGGGGGGCGCCGTCGAGACGGGCGTGGCCTGCCTGCGCCGCAACGGCAACTACTACGTCATCGGCTACGGCGGCCACCTCCGCGTTCCGACGATCGACGTCATCTCCACGGAGATCAACTTCATCGGCAACCTCGTGGGGTCCTACAACGACCTCTCCGAGCTGATGGTCCTGGCGGCCCAGGGCAAGGTCACCCTGCACACCCAGCGGTACCCCCTCGCCTCCTTCCGGCAGGCCCTCGACGACCTGGACACCGGGGCCGTACGCGGCCGAGCGATCTTGATCCCCTGACACGTCCAAGGAGCAGTTCCATGCGTACGAGACCCTACAAGCGGTTCGCCGCCGTCGCGGCCGTCGCGGCCCTGACCGCCACCGCGTGCACCGCCCCGAACCAGGCACAGGACAAGCCGAAGGAGAAGGCCCCGCTCTTCAAGCTCAACTCGGCGATCAGCTACAAGAAGTACGGCAAGGACTACCCGGACACCAAGGTGGAGGACTTCCCGGGGCCGTGCAGCTATGAGGCGATCAGCCGGAAGGACTACTCCGGGCAGACGCTGAAGATCATCAGCCATGCCGTCCCGGTCATCGGCGAGCCGACCCAGCTGCACGCCAAGCAGTTCGAGGACATCACCGGCGGGAAGGTCGAGGTGGTCAACATCCCCTTCGGCGAGCTGCACCAGAAAATCCTCACGCCCCTGCAGGCGGGCCAGCCCGCCTACGACGTGATGTTCTACCCCTCGCTGTGGATCGGCGACATGGCCCCGTACCTCGCGCCGGTGCCGAAGAAGTATCTGGACACTCCCGGCATGAAGGACGTCACGGGTACCTATAGGGACGTGGCGACTTGGAACGGGAAGGTCGTGCAGTACCCCATGGACGGGGACCGGCACTACCTCAAGGTCCGCACCGACGTGCTGAACGACCCCAAGCAGCAGGCGGCCTACAAGGCGGCCACGGGCAAGGAGCTGAGAGTTCCGAAGACCTGGGCCGAATACCAGGACGTCGCCAAGTTCTTCAGCGGCAAGGACTTCGATGGCGACGGCAAGCGCAACTACGGCAGTGCCGAGGTGACCAAGCGCGACGACCTGACGTTCTCCGCCTTCATCAGCCGGGCGGCGCCGTATGTGAAGAACCCGGACGTCAAGGGCGGTGTCTTCTTCGACCTTGAGACCATGAAGCCGCTGATCAACACGCCCGGCTTCGTCCGCGCCCTGGACGACATGGTGAAGGCCAAGTCGACCTGGGCACCCGGTGGCGCCAACTTCGGCCTGGGAGACGAGATCTTCTCCTTCGGCGGCGGCCAGACGCTGATGTCGTACTCGTGGGACGACGCCTTCATCCAGGCCCAGCAGCCCGACAGCAGGATCCGCAACAAGGTGCAGGCGGCGCCACTGCCCGGATCCAGCGAGGTCTACAACCGCACCACCAAGTCGTGGGACACGAAGGCGAACCAGGCTCCCTACTTCACCTGGGGCTGGACTTCGGCGGTGGCCAAGGCCTCGCGCCACCGGCAGATGGCCTTTGACTACCTGTGCTTCTTCAGCAACGAGGCCAACACCGCCCTCGACCTGACCATCGGCCGGTTCGGCGTCAACCCCTACCGCTACTCCCACTTCGACCCGAACTTCTGGGAGAGGCTGGGCTGGGACCCGAAGGCAGCCAAGTCGTACGTGCACACGCTCTCCGGCATGGAGAAGAGCACCAACCGCGTCTTCGACCTGCGCGTTCCCGGTGTCAACCAGTACATGTCCGCGCTGGCCAACGGTGTCGCCGCGGCTCTGGCGGGACAGAGCTCCCCCCAGCAGGCACTGGACGACGTGGCCAAGGAATGGTCCAAGATCACCGGCCAGATCGGCAAGGACAAGGTCCAAAGCGCCTATCGCAACGTGGTCGCGCTTGAGGACAACTCCTGATCCGACCGCAGGACGCCCCGGGTGGCCGGACCGGACCGGCCGGCCACCCGGGGGCGCCCGCCCCCTTCCGCAAGGAGAACCATGGACGGCCTGCGCCGGCACAAGAGCATGTTCCTGCTGCCGGGACTGCTCACGCTCTTTCTGATCATCATTTTCCCGCTTCTGTTCACCATCCGCGTCAGCTTCTCCGGCTGGAACGTCAGCAACCCTCAGATGGACTTCATCGGAGGCGCCAACTACACCGCGATGCTGCACGACAGCCGCTTCTGGGCCTCCATCACCCGGCTGATCCTGCTGGCGGGCGGCACGGTCCTGATCCAGTACGTCATCGGGTTCGGTATGGCCCTGCTGGTCTGGCGCGAGGCACGCGGCCGCAGATTCTGGCGGGTGCTCTTTCTCGTCCCCATGATGACCACGCCCGTGGTGATGGCCGCCATCTGGCAGACGATCTTCCATGAGTCACTGGGGCCGGCGAACGATCTGCTGGGGATGCTGGGCTTGACGAAAATTCCCTGGCTCACCGAGTCCGGTCCGGCGCTGGTCGCGCTGATGACCGTCGAGGTCTGGCAGTGGACCCCCTTCATGTTCCTGTTGCTGCTGGCCGGCCTGCTCAGCCTTCCCAAGGAACCGTTCATGGCCGCCGCGATCGACGGCGCCGGCACCTGGCGCACCTTCTGGAAGGTGACCTTCCCGCTGATGGCACCGGTCTCGGTCGCGGCGGTCATCATCCGGCTGATCGAGGCGTCCAAGCTCTCGGACAGCGTCTACGTACTGACGTCCGGCGGGCCGGGGTCCTCCACGGAGACCCCGGGTTACTACCTCTACATCCAGGGGCTCCGCGATCAGCAGACCGGCTACGGCGGGGCGATGTCCCTGACCTACCTCGTCCTGATGATCGTCACGCTCACGGTCATCGCCGCCCTGCTCACCAGGGCCTTCAAGCTGAAGGGGGACTCATGAGGTCGCGCCTTTATCCCGTATTCAAGTACACCGTGATCGCCCTGTGGGCCTGCTTCGTCGCGGGACCGTTCTTCTGGGCAATGACGACCAGCTTCAAGAACGCCAACGCCGTCCAGGGCGGTCCCACCTACCTCCCCTGGGTGCAGTACAAGCCCACCCTCACCGGCTGGCGCAACATCTTCGGCGGAGCCGGCGGTATCGATGTGATCCAGCCCTTCGTCAACAGCGCCGTCATCACCATCGCCGCGTCCGCCATCAGCCTGGCCCTGGGGTCCCTGGCCGCCTACGCGCTGTCCCGGTACCGGTTCAAGCTGGGCTTCATCAAGAACAGCGACATCGTCTTCTTCTTCGTCTCCCAACGGATCATGCCGCCCGTCGTCCTGGTGATCCCCTTCTTCTACCTCCTGCAGTGGGGTGGCCTCCTGGACAGCATCCCGGGCCTGGTCATCGTGACGGTCGCGCTGCTGCTGCCCATCGCGGTCTGGGTGATGGTGGACTTCTTCAACGGCATCCCCCGGGAGATCGACGAGATGGCGATGCTGGACGGCTGCCCCCCGTTCCAGACCTTCGTGCGGGCGATCCTGCCGAACTCCCTGCCCGGGCTGACCGTGGCGGCGATGTTCTGCGCCGTGTTCGGCTGGAACGACTTCTTCTTCGCCTTCCGGCTGACCTTCACCGAGGTCCAGACCCTGCCCCAGGCGGTCGTCGCCCTCAACTCCTCCATTCCACCGTGGTGGACGCTGTCCGCCGCCGCGCTCTTCGGCGTGGCACCGCTGATCCTGCTCGCCCTCTGGGTGGAGCGCCTACTGTCCAAGGGGAACCTGTCGGGAGCGGTCCGATGAACCTCAGCGCCACTGATCTGTGCCTGACCGTCGACGGCGTCGAGCACCTCAAGAACGTGACCGCCACCTTCCAGCCGGGACGGCTCCACACCGTCATCGGCCGGACGATGGCCGGGAAGACGACGCTGCTACGGGCCCTGGCCGGCCTGCAGAAAGTGGACTCCGGCTCGCTGACCCGGGCGGGAGCCGACTTCCTGAAGACGCCGGTGTGGCGGCGCGACACCGCCATGGTCTACCAGCAGTTCATCAACTACCCGCATCTCAATGTGTACAACAACGTGGCCTTCCCGCTGAAGCGGGCCGGGCTGTCACGGGACGAGATCCAGCGACGGGTCCGGCAGAGCCTGGCGAGCGTGGGGCTTGCGGACTTCGAGAAGCGCAAGCCCTCCCAACTCTCCGGCGGCCAGCAGCAGCGCGTCGCGATGGCTCGCGCCCTGGCCCGCGGTACCGGCATCCTCCTGCTCGACGAGCCACTGGCGAACCTGGACTACAAGTTGCGCGAACAGCTGCGCGACGAGTTCAAGGCCCTCTTCTCGGACCAGGGCGACACGATCGTCATCTACACGACCACCGAACCCGCCGAAGCGATGATGCTCGGGGACGTGGTCCTGGTCATGCACGAGGGGCGGATCCTCCAGACCGGCACCCCGCAGGAGGTCTTCGAACGCCCGGCGACCACCACGGTGGCGTCCATCATCAACGACCCGCCCATGAACATCTTCGCGGGCCGGATCGAGGGCGGCCAGGTCACGGTGGCCGGCTTCCAGGCCACGCACGTCTCCGCACACCTCGCCAACCTGCCCGACGGCGCCTACCAGTTCGGCCTGCGCGCCACCGACGTCAGCCTGGCCTCCAGCGGGGTCGGGGGCGAGGTCACGTTCGTCGAGATCTCCGGCTCCGAGACCTTCGTCCATGTGGTCGTCGGTGAGACCCCCTTCGTCGTGCAGATCGAGGGCATCCACGACGTCGCCCTCGGCGACCTGGTCAAACTTCGGCTCCGTCCCGACCGGCTGTTCGCCTTCGACGAGCAGGGGACGCTCGTGCGAACACCTTCATACGATCTCGCTTCAGTGGAAGGGCGTTGATATGGCGCAGTTGGACATCGTCGACGTCGGGCACGCGTACGCGCCGGGTGTCGAGGAGGAGCGGTGGGCTCTCAAGCCGCTGAAGCTGACCTTCGAGTCGGGCAAAACGTATGCGCTGGTTGGCCCCTCGGGCTGCGGCAAGACGACGCTGCTGAACATCCTGTCCGGCCTGGTCAGACCATCCCAGGGACGGGTGCTGTTCGACGGCGTCGACGTCACCGCCCTGCCCACGAAGGCCCGCAACATCGCCCAGGTCTTCCAGTTCCCCGTCATCTACAAGTCGATGACGGTCTACGAGAACCTCGCCTTCCCCCTGCAGTGCCGCCGCTGGGACAGGGCGAGGATCGACGCCAAGGTCCAGCAGGTCGCCGAGGCCCTCGACCTGCACGACCGGCTTAGGCACCCCGCGCGCGGCCTCACCGCCGACGACAAGCAGCTGATCTCACTGGGCCGCGGCCTGGTCCGTGACGACGTGGCGGCCGTATTGATGGACGAGCCGCTCACCGTCATCGACCCACAGCTGAAGCACTCGCTGCGGCGCAAGATCCGTGAGATCACCGAGCAGTTCAGGCCCACGGTGATCTATGTGACGCACGACCAGTACGAGGCGATGAGCTTCGCACAGGAAGTGCTGGTCATGAAGGACGGCCGTGCCGTGCAGCAGGGCACCCCGGAGCAGCTCTTCGAGGCGCCCTCGTCCACCTACGTCGGCTACTTCATCGGCTCACCGGCGATGAACTTCCTGACCGTGGACCGGGGCGACGGGCCCTTCGCGCTGGGTGGCCGGACGCTGTCCGTTGCCTGGGACATCCCGCAGCGTACGACCGAGGTCCAGGTCGGCGTCCGGCCCGAGTACGTCAAGGTCGTCACGGACCCCGGCCCCAACACCTTCCCCGGCAGGCTGCGGGGCGTCAGGGACCACGGCGCGCAGCGCGTGCTTGAAGTCGAGGTCGCCGGGCAGCTCGTCAGGGCCAAGACGCCTCGGGAGGAGGGAGTTCCGGCGGGCGAGGAGGTCCTGGTGCACCTGCCGCGCCCCAAGGTCCTTCCCTACGCGGACGGTCAGTTGGTACTCCGGTCGTAACGATCCGTCGGGCATGCCCGCGGCACGTGGGGCGCCGCGGCCGTGCGGCGCAATGCCGCCACGCGTCCGGTGTCGTGAGATCGGCGAGCCGGCGACGGCAAGCCGACGTCGTCCGATCATGTCGTGTCGCCATGAGTCCTCGTGCCGCGGCCGGAAAGCAAGCAGAGCCCCTCCCGCCCGCGGATCGGATCGTCGCCCCGCCCGTGCCGTACGCAACGCCTGTTTGATGCAGGTGGATGCTCCGCGCCGACCGGGCGACCGTTTCCCCTCCGCCGCGCCACACGCGGCGGAGACGACGCACAGACATCAGCGAAGGAATCCCATGATCTTCATTACCGCCAAGTTCCGAGTCCGTCCCGCGCACGCCGACCGCTGGCCCGAGATCACCGCTGACTTCACCCGGGCCACGCGCGCCGAGCCCGGCTGTCTGTGGTTCGACTGGTCGCGCAGCGTGGCGGACCCGACGGAGTACGTCCTGGTCGAAGCCTTCCGCGACGAAGAAGCCGCGGTCACGCATGTGCAGTCCGCGCACTTCAAGGCTGCGCAGCAGACGCTGCCGCCCCATCTGGTCGAGACACCGCGCATCGTGAACGTGACCATTCCGCAGGACGGCTGGTCGCTCCTCGGAGAGATGGCGGTCGCCGGACAGGAGTAGCCCCCGGCTCAGGAGCAGCGGCCGGACGGAGCGGCCCGTGCGAGCGCTCACAGGGGTGCGGCCACGCCACGGTGCCCGGCAGGATCCCGAGCCCGGCACCGGAGCCTGTCTGACGCATCCTCACCGAGCGTCAGCGAGCAATGCGCTCACGGTATGTCGGCTGCGGCTCCCCGGCTCCGTCCGCTGCGGCCGTGGGGGGCACGGCAGGGCGAGTGCCCGGTTGTCACGCGAGGCGGATCGTCGTGGTTGCGGTGCGCGCGGTCATCCTCGCTTGCGGCGTAGCACCTTCGCCCCTTGCCAGCGGCAGACGTTGAGAGCGAAGTGGAGGTCGAAGGCGTTGGCGTCGAGGTCGAGGTGATAGTGGTCGACGGCCCGCTGGACGCGGTAGTGGACGGTGTTGCGGTGGACCATCAGCTGGTCCGCGGTGGCGGTGTAGCTGCGATTGGTGGCGAGGAAGACGCGGAGCGTCTCGCGGAGGAGTTCACGGCGGGGGTCGTCGACGGCGAGGTCGCCAAGGGTGTCAAAGACGAAGTCGGCCAGTTCGCGGGGCTCGTCGACCAGGAGGGCGACGGGTGCGACGCGGGCGAAGGCGACCGCGTGGGGGGTGTTCGGTCCCGCGGAGAGGGTGAGGGCTTTGGCGCGGGCGGCGGCGCGGGTGCTGCGGCGGAAGCCGTCGAGTCCCGGGCGGACGATGCCGAGGGCGACCCGCACCGGTAGGGCGGCGTCGGCCAGTTCGGCGGCGACCGTGTCGGGGTCCACGGGCCACTCGGGCCTGACGGCAAGCCAGATCCGGGCATCGGCCTCGTCGGTGTGCACCAGCAGGGGGCGACCCTGGGCGCGCAGCACGGTGTACAGCAGTGAGGTCAGTCGGTCGAAGACCGTGGTGGGGTCGGTGGTCGCCGCGGTGCCGTGGAGCCAGCCCTCGACAGCCAGATGGCTGCCGGACAACCGGTAGTCGAGGGCGGCCTCGGCCTGCCGCACATCGACCTTGGGGTTGTCGAGGAGCTGCTTGACCCAGTGCTGGCGCAGCATGCCGCGGGTGCCCACCCAGCGTTCGCGTTCCTGCTCATAGGCGCGGCCTACCTGGTCGCAGACCTGGTCCAGGTAGGCCGAGGTCAGGCTGACCAGGGCGATGACGGTACCGACCGGGTCGGGTAACCCCAATCGGGCCGCCTCGCCGAGGACCAGGTCCAGGCTCTGCGCATGGCCGAGACGGTAGGCGCGCAGCAGCGCCGAGAGCGGGACGTCACACTGGGCGAGGCGGCGGGCGTAGGAGACGGCCGAGGCGGGCGCGTCCACGGACTGCGGATCGATGCGGTTGATGATGACGTGCACGGCGGTGACGATGTTCTCGGTGATACTGGCTTCCAGCAGGCCGCGCAGCGGTTCTCCTGGTGTTCGAGGCGGGCGTGGGTGGCGTAGAGGGGATGTCGGGCTGGCGACCACGGCCGGACCAGCGTGGCGACCTGCGTGTATGCAGACCGGGCCCGAGAACGGACGGGCGGCTGTCGGAGGGGACGTCGGCGGGGTTGTCGGCACGGCCGGGGGCGGTGTTGTCGCACCGTGACCGTGGTCGGGCCTTCGTGGTCGGTCATCTGGTCGGGGCCGGCTGCTGCGCTTCGTCGTACGCGCGGCGCCGGACCAGACGGCGCCGCACCGTACGCGAGACGGGAGTTGCGCCGATGACCGACGTGGACATGGGTGGCGGGGACCGGCGGCAATCGCGGAGGATCTTGTAGTTCTTCATCCGGCCGATGACGTGTTCCACGCCGCGACGGCCTCCATCACGCGGTTCAGGCCGTCGCCCACATGCACAACCTCGCCCTAGCGTCATGAGCAGACGACCCCACTCACGGGCCTGACCTGCCCGAACACAGCCTTGTGCAACACGCTTTAGCTGGCTAGATCTTGTCGACGAGCTCGATCTCCACCAGTTGCTCGGGGAATGCCAGCCTGGTCGTGCCGACCTGCCGTCCGACGATCGCTGTCGGGCGGCAGCTGGCCGTGGTTACGCGGGGTGCGCGCCAGATAGCGGACCAGTCCGATGACGTGTTCCGGTACGAGTCGCCCGACCTGACACGTATCTGACGCTGATCCACGAGGAGGGGAGGACCGGTCACTGTCCCCGAGTCCTCACAGACGAACGCGGATGATCGTCTTCCCCTTGCGTCGCTCGGTCGGATTGAGGGCGGCGACGGCATCGTCGAGGGTCGAGACGTTGCCGATGTTCGTCCGCAGTCGTCCGTCCTGCACCCGCCGCACGATCTCACTCAGTTGGGCACGATCGGACTCGACGACGAAGTCGACCGCCAGGCCGTCGGCGGGCCGCGCCTCCGGCGGCCCCACGATGGACACCAGCGTTCCTCCGGCCCGAATCAGGCCTGCGGACCGCTTCCCGATGTCGCCGCCGATGCCATCGAACACCAGATCGACGCTGCCGACCTCTTCCAGGGCGTCGTTCTCAAGGTCGACGAACTCCTTCGCGCCGAAGTCGAGCACCGTCTGACGGTCGGCAGCGCGTCCGGTGCCGATGACGTACGCACCGAACTCACGTGCGAGCTGCGTCACCATCGACCCGACTGCGCCGGCCGCACCGTGCACGAGCACGCTCTGCCCCGCCTGAAGTCGGCCGTGCTCGAACAGTCCCTGCCACGCAGTCAGGCCCGAGATCGGCAGGCTCGCGCCCACCGTGAAGTCGACGTCGCCCGGCAGCGGCGCGAGGTTGCGTGCCTCGACGGCCGCGTACTCGGCCAGGGTGCCGTCGCGAGTCCAGTCCGTGAGGCCGAACACCCGCTGTCCCACCGACAGTCCCGTCGTGCCATAGCCGAGGGCGGTGACCACTCCGGCCAGCTCGTGCCCAGGGATCGACGGTGTTCGGTCACGGTCAAGGCGATCGGTCCAGGTCGAGGGCCACGCCATCTCGGTCGGGACGAATCCCGACGCATGAATCTGAACGACGACATCGTTGATCGCTGCCTGCGGCTCGGGCCGCTCCACCAGCGTCATCCCGGCCGTTCCCGCAGCCCGGTCCGTCACCACGATCGCTTTCATGGGAATTGTCTCCTCGGACATTTGTCTCTTTGGTGGAAATATTGCAGGAATGGAAAGCCTGTTCGGCATCCCCTCGGCGGGGCTGATAGGACGCGGCCGGCCGATCTGCACAGCGCCGGCCGGACTGCTAGTCGCTCGTCGTCATGTCTCCGACCTTAGGAGCGGAGCAGCCCAGGAGTATGGTCCATTTCCATGGCGAAACCTTGGGCCACTCTGAGGTTCGACCTGCATGTCGAGCCGACCGGGCCGGGCCTGCGCAAAGGGCTGACGAAGGCGCTGCGGGAAGCGGTCCGCTCCGGGCGGCTGGCGCCCGGCACCCGGCTGCCCTCCTCCCGCACGCTCGCCGCCGACCTGGGCATCGCGCGCAACACGGTCGCCGACGCGTACGCCGACCTGGTGGCCGAGGGCTGGCTCACCGCACGCCAGGGCTCGGGCACCCGGGTGGCCGAGCGCACCTCGCCCGGGCCGGAACCGCACCCACCGCGTCCCGCCCCCGTGAAGTCTGGCGTCCGGCCCACGATCTGCAGCTCGGCAGGCCGGACGTCGCCTAGTGAGCTGGTCCGGAGATGCATGAGCAATAGCGGCAGATGCGGTCGATGATCTGGTCGGCGGTCTTGGTCCACTTGAACGGCTTGGCGTTGCTGTTCCAGATCTTGATCCAGTCCTCTAGTGAGGTTTTCAGGTCGTCGAGGGAGCAGGAAACGCCCCGTTCCAGGCAGCGTCGTTCCAACTCGGCGAACCACCGCTCGACCTGGTTGATCCACGATGAGTAGGTCGGGGTGAAGTGCAGGTGGAAGCGCGGGGTGTTGCAGCAGCCATCGGTGCACCACGGGCGCCTTGTGGGCGGAGAGGTTGTCGCAGATGACGTGGACCGCCAGGCGCGGATCGGTCTGGCGGTCGATCTCGTCAAGGAAGTCGCGGAAGTCCACCGCCCGGTGCTGCGCGGACAGCCTCCCGATCACTTTTCCGGTAGCGGTGTTCAACGCGGCGAACAGATCCACCGTGCCGTGCCGGACATAGTCGAAGCTGCGCCGCTCGGGCGTCCCGGGCACCATGGGCAGCACCGGCGCGGTCCGCTCCAGGGCCTGGATCTGCGGTTTCTCGTCCACCGCGAACACCGCCGCGTTCGCCGGCGGCGCCAGATACAGGCCCACCACATCCCGGATCTTGTCGATCAGCAGCGGGTCCGGGGAGATCTTGAAGTCCTCTGTCCTCCAGGGCTGCAGCCCGAAGGCCCGCCAGATGCGGTGCACGCTGGTCGGTGAGATCCCCACCCGCCTGGCCAGCTCCCGCTTCGACCAGTGCGTGGCGCCTTCCGGGACCTCTTCCAGAGTGCGTACCACCACCTCTTCGACCTGGGCGTCGGTGATAGTGCGCGGCACCCCGGGCCGCGGTTCGTCGTTCAGGCCGTCCAGCCGGGCTCGCAGGAACCTCGCCCGCCACTTGGTCACCGTGCCCCGGTTGACGCCCAGCCGCGCGGCAACCGCGGTGTTGCTGCCGCCGTCCGCGCAGGCCAGCACGATCCGTGCCCGTAACGCCAGGCCCTGAGCCGTCGCCCGGCGCCGCGCCCAGCCCTGCAACCTGCGCCGCTCGGCATCGGATAACTCCAGCGGCTCAAGCCTGCTGTCACCCATTCCCACAGCAGACCGCAGCCAACCAGTCCCGTCACCGCCGAAGCCATGATCTGAAACGGAACACGACTCACGTGGCGACGAGACGACTCAAGACCGGCTCACTAGCTCCGCGCACGCACAGCGAGCGCAGCCCGGCCGGGTTGCGTCCCCGGCTGGTCATGGGCCGACTGGTTCCTGACGCAGAAGGTCGGGGCGGGCTTCGGCGAGGTCGAAGGCCCTCTTGAGGCCCTCCAGGAGGGCGGGCTCGATCCGGTAGATGCGTCGGCGGTCGTCGCGCTCCAGCAGGTTGGTCCGGTTGTCCGGGCCGATTCTGCGCCGCACCGCGCGGATGCTGGTCAGGGTCCCGCCGATCTTCTTCGGCTCGATCGGCACCGTGGGATGGCTGGCGAAGTGCTCCTTGACTTCGTCGAAGGTGGCTGTGCCGCCCACTTCGACCAGGCGGCGCAGCACGGCCCGGGCGCCGGGCATCACAGACGCGACGGTGTCGAACAGCAGCCGGTCCGTCCAGTCCTCCCAGAGGACGTCGCCGCTCAGGGTCTCCGGGCCTGGGCGGGGCGCGGCAGTGGGGGCGTCCGCCCAACCGCTCGCCACGGCCGCGGGGTTGAGCCCGTACGCGGCCTGCACGGCCGCGATCGCCTGCTCGTAGGTGTCGGTCTGGGTGTCGATGGTCAGCTGCACGCCCTCCCCCTCCGTGATCTCCGTTCCCATCCTGGACCCGGCCGGGGGAAGTCCAAAGGCGTTGCGACGGAAGTCGATGGCGGCCGCGCGGACTTCCTCTGCGCCGTCCCACTTCCGCCGGTATCGCGCATCGGGCAGCCGCCGGTGCCGCACCAGCTCCTCCGCACGTCGGCCATCGTCATCAGAAAGATCACCCCGCCCCACACCGAACAGAACGACCGGCCGACAGGCGGGTTACCCGACCCATCCCGCGCTCGACGTCGACCGCCCGGCCAACTGCCGTGCCCGGCCTCCCCGACAGGTTCTCGGCACGGAAAAAATCTTTCCCATGCTTGCCTCGTCCGGTACGGTCGCGTAGTTGTTTTCGCTGCTGAGAGCCCATGAGCTGCGCGCGTGGCCCCGGCGGCCCGCCGACTGAGAGCAGGTTTCTTTATGGCATGTCGTATCGGTGAGCTTGTGCTCGGTTGCCGCGACCCCGAACTGTTGGCGCAGTTCTGGTGCGAGGTCCTGGGCTACGTCGTGGTCGGACGCGAGGAGGGCTGCGTGGAGATCGGGACGCCGGAAGGGTTCGGCGGTCCGCAGCCCACGATCTTCTTCAGCGTCCGGGACGAGCCGGAGCCGGGGAAGTCCCGGCTGCACATCGACGTCAACCCCACCGACCGCGACCAGGACGCCGAGTTCGAACGCCTCCTGAAGCTCGGTGCCCGCCGGGCCGACATCGGCCAGACCGGGGACGAGCAGTGGCATGTTCTGGCCGACCCCGAGGGCAATGAGTTCTGCCTGCTCAAGGCCCGCATCAAGCCGCTCTGACGCCTTTCCCGAGCCGTCCGTCGTGGGAGCCGGCCCCGAGCCCGGCTCGGCGATGCGGCTGCTGCGCCAGCGCTGCGAGGCGGGGATGATCGCCCGCGGCCTGGATACGGACGAGCAGGCGGTACGGCAGCTGGACTACGAGCTGGAGGTGATCGGCCGCCTGAGGTTCGAGGCGTACTTCCTGGCGGTCGCGCCGGTCGTGGCGGACGCGCGGGCACTGGGGATCCGGGTTGCCACGCGCGGCTCGGGCGCCGGAAGCATGGTCAAGTGCGGCACCCCGAGTTGGAGGTCGGCCACCGGATCGAGCATGCAGGACGCGGCAGTCGCCGCGGTCTCCGCGAGCAGCCGGGCCGCGCGCTGCGGGCCCATGCCGGCGGCGTGCGCGATCTGCCCGGAGATCTCGGTCATGGCCGCGGGGTCCTTCAACCATCGCTCGCCCGGGTCGAGTCGGCCCGGGCGGCGGAAGGGAATCGGCCGCAGCAGCCGGGCCGCGTCCAGCACGTCCGCGAGCCGGTATTGGGCGGCGTCGGCATACCGGACGGCGTTGGTCACCACCGCCGCGACGCCGGTACGGTCGGCCAGCAGGGTGCGCGCCGCCAGCCGCAGTGACCCGGGACCGGTGCCGGCGAGGCCGTAGTACACGCACTCCAGGCGCAGCCTCTCGCCGAACAGCGCGCGCCACGGGGCGAGCAGCTGCTCGGCGACATCCGGGCGGCCCGCGGCGAGGGCACGCACCGGTTCGGACATCGGGCCGAGCAGCACGACCAGGCCCGGTCCGGCGTGCTCCGCGAGCGAGGACAGGGACAGCAGCGGGGGCCGCCCGCGGCCGCGGCGTGCGCGGCGGACACGAGTCGGCACAGCCGTGCCCAGCCCTCCTTCGTCTGGGCGAGCAGGGTGACCCGCAGACGAGGCTCGACGACGTGCGCGCCGCCCCTCACCGGCGTACGGCGTCGCCGGCCAGGGTCGGCGGAGACGGCGAGGTCGCCACCGAGGATTGGCCGTACGCCGTGGGCGGCGCAGGCCTTCACGAAGCGGATCGTCCCGGTGACGCAGTCGCGGTCGGTGAGCGCGAGCGCGCTCATGCCGCGCTCTGCGGCCCGGGCCACCAGGTCCTTGGGGTGGGAAGCGCCGTAGCGGGCGGAGTAACCGGAGGCGGTGTGCAAGTGGGTAAATCCATCGCCCGCACCTCCTGTCGCTCGCGCACCCCCTGCCCGGCCTGCACCTCTTTAGGTATCCACCATACCCCGGTATTAGCGCAAGTGTTCGAACCGCAGCTTCTGGGGCGTGTCGCGGATGTGACGCCGACCGATAGTTGGCCATCTCGATCCGTAGTTGGCCATCGCCCCGTTTCGACTGCCCAAGACAGGCCCAAGCGTCTGTCGGAGGCTCAGCCGCTCGTCTTAGTTCGGTGACCCGCGTCACACCCGGCTCCTGTCAGCAATCGGGGCGCCGTCTCGTTCAAGGGGCACGCGAACGAGACAGGAGCAACGCCATGAAGCACCGCATCGTCGTACTCGGCGCCGGATATGCCGGGGCCTTCGCCGCCGGAAACCTGGCCCGCCGGCTCTCCCCCGCCGACACCGAGATCACCGTCGTCAACGCCGTGCCCGACTTCGTTGAGCGGATGCGGCTCCACCAGCTCGCGATCGGCCAGGACCTCGCGTTCCGCAAGCTCGCCGACGTATTCGAGGGCACCGGGGTGCGGCTGCGCCTGGCGCGCGTCACCGGCGTCGACCCCGAGCGCAGGACCGTCGCCGTGACCGGCGAGGACGGCGATGGCGAGCTCGCGTACGACACGCTTCTCTACGCGCTCGGCAGCTCCGTAGCCCACCATGGCGTCCCCGGCGTGGCCGAGTACGCCTTCGATGTGACCGGCCGGTCCTCGGCGCTGCGTCTGCGCGAGCGCCTGGCCGGCCTGGGCGAGGGCGGCACCGTGCTGGTCGTCGGTGAGGGGCTGACCGGCATCGAGACCGCCACCGAGTTCGCCGAGTCCCGGCCCGACCTCTCGGTCGCGCTCGCCGCCCGCGGCGAGCTGGGCGCCTGGCTCTCCCCGAAGGCCCGCCGTCACCTGCGCCAGGCCTTCGACCGGCTCGGCATCACCGTCCACGAGCACACCGGCATCGAAGCCGTCGAGCCGACACGGGCGATCGCCGCCGACGGTACGTCCATCCCGGCCGACGTGACCGTGTGGTCGGCCGGGTTCGCCGTGCACCCCATCGCGGCCGCCAGCGGCCTGGAGGTCGCCGAGACCGGCCAGATCGTCGTCGACCGCACCATGCGCTCGGTCTCGCACCCGGACGTCTACGCCGCCGGTGACTGCGCCTACGCGATCGGCGAGAACGGCCGGCCGCTGCCGATGTCCTGCGCCTCGGCCGGCTACACCAACATGCAGGCGACCGCCGCGATCATCGCGCGCCTGACGGGCAGCAAGGTTCCGACCACCGGGCTGAAGTACTACGGCAACCACATCAGCCTCGGGCGGCGGGACGCGATCTTCCAGATGGTGGACGGGGACGTCCGGTCGAAGTCCTGGTACCTGGGCGGCCGGACCGCCACGCGGCTCAAGTCGGGCGTGCTCAAGGGGGCCGGGTGGGCCATCGCCCACCCGACCTTCGGCATGCCGAAGCGCAAGCGCCGCCTGGCCACCACGCCTGACCGGGCCGGTGTGAGGGCCGCCGCATAGGCTGCTCCGCATGGACAGCGCAGCCATCGATCGGTTCGAGGCCAGCCGGGGCCGGCTGGCCTCGCTCGCGTACCGTCTGCTCGGCTCGGCGGCCGACGCCGAGGACGCCGTGCAGGACGCGTTCCTGCGCTGGCAGGCCGCGGACCGGGAACGTATCGAGGCGCCGGAGGCCTGGCTGACCAAGGTCGTCACCAATCTCTGCCTCGACCGGCTCCGCTCGGCGCAGGCGCGCCATGAGCGCGCTGTCGGAGACTGGCTGCCCGAGCCACTCCTCGAGGGCGACCCGATGCTCGGCCCTGCCGATACCTTCGAGCAGCGCGAATCGGTGTCCTTGGCCGTACTGACCCTCATGGAGCGCCTCTCGCCGGTCGAGCGGGCCGCTTACGTCCTGCGCGAGGCCTTCTCGTACCCCCACGCCGAGATCGCCGGGATCCTCGACATCACCGAGTCCGCGAGCCAGCAGCATGTCCACCGGGCCCGACGCCGGGTCGCCGCCGAGCGCCGCGGCGGCGACGAGGTGGACCCGGCGTCCGCGCGCCGGATCGTCGAGGAGTTCCTCGCCGCCGCCACGTCGGGGCGCACCGAACGGCTGGTGGCGATGCTCACCGCCGACGCGACCGCGGTCTCGGACGGCGCCGGACTGGCCAGGCGGCTGTTGCGGTACAAGACGCGCGAGCGCGTCGCCTCCTACGTGCGGGCCGGCTTCAAGCCCACTCCGGCGAAGCGGCGGCTGGCCGGCGGCTCCCCCGCGTTCCACATCGCGCTGGTCAACGGCTCCCCGGCCGTCCTCGCCGTGGTCGACGACCGGGTCGTGGGCGCCGTGGCGTTCGAAGTCAGCGACGGCAAGGTCGCGTCCCTGCGCGGCATCGCCGCCGCGGACCGGCTCGCGCGCCTCAACGAGGCCTGGCGGCAGCACGAACCCGACGCGCCGGTCATCAATGCGTGGTGACCAGAGCCACCGGAATCCAGTGACCTGAGTCGGAGCGAGGACGGAATGATGCGTTTGATACAACGGCGGCCATGGTCGCTGAGGCACCCGGTTCGGTGCGTCTTGCCCTGGCCCCGAACGTTGTCCTTCTGAACCCGGAGCCAGCGGTTTCTTGTGCAATGAAGGACGGATGGGCTCGGCAGCAGTCCGCGCGGTTTCTCCAGGATTCGACGATCCAGCCCCGGCTGCGTCTGATCCAACGGTTCGAGGAGTTCACGGGGTTGTACCCGTGGCAGTGGACTCCCGCCGATGGCGAGGCGTTCATCGTCCACCTTCGCAGCGGGGCCAGGCCGATCCAGTTGTCTACGGCCCGGTCTTACGAGGTGGTCATCGAGCTGTTCATGGAGTACCTGCTGGACCGTCGGTACGGGTGGGTCGAGACCTGCTAGGAACGGTTCGGCCTGTCACCGCAGGTGATCTTCCATGAAGGCAACTCTGTCCTGCACTCGGTGGAGTATGAGGGTGATCCCCGGCGCCGGCCTCTGACCTACGACGAGGTCCAGGCGCTGTTCGACGCCGCCAATGCCCGGCCTCGACGCATTCACGGGCAAGGCCGCAAGGGCACGATCACCGCGCTACGCGATGCTGCCGCGCTCAAGACGATCTACGCCTACGGCACCCGGCGGACCGAGTCCTCGAAGGTCGACCTGGTGGATCTGCGACGTCACAGGAAGGCACCGCAGTTCGGGACCGCCGGCAGCATGACCGTCCGGTACGGCAAGTCCTCCAAGGGGGCGCCGCCGAAGCGACGGACCGTGCTTCTGGTCCCGGAGATGGATTGGGTGGTCGACGTCCTCGACGAGTGGGTGCACGAGATTCGCCCGCGGCTCTCGCCGGGCCGGCACCCGGCCTTGTGGGTGACCGAGCGGGCTGGCCGGATGTCTCCCCGCTCGGTCAACGAGGCATTCGTGACGGCACGCCAGGACGCCGGCCTTGACGAAGACCTCGACCTGCACTGTCTGCGCCACAGTTACATCACGCATCTGACCGAGTTCGGCTACCCTGCTCGCTTTGTTCAAGAGCAGGTGGGCCACAGCCACGCTTCTACGACGGCCATCTACATGGGTGTCTCTGACGAGTACCGGAACCAGCTCCTGGAGGCTTCGCTGAAGCGCCGGCTGGGTGACGACTGGGACCTTAAATGATCAAGAAGATGGGCTACGAGTGGTGTCTGCGGGCCACGATGGCCGAGCACCAGATGTTCCAGACCTCAGACCTGGTGCCGCTCCTGGCGGAACGAGGCGTGACTCTGTCGCGCGAGCAGGTCTACCGCTTGGTGACGCAACCGCCCCAGCGGATGAGTATGGACAGCTTGGTCGCGCTGTGCGACATCTTTGGGTGCACGCCGAACGATCTCATCAAGCCGAAGGTGGTCAACGCCCAGGTCAGGAAGACCGCGGACGGACAGGCCGAGCCACTGCCGCTGAAGGAGCGGCGGACCACGATCCGGCGGCCGGGTCAGCCGTGAGGCCGCTGACGCCGGACCAGCTCCGCTTACGCGCCGAACTCGCTGCCGCCCAGGAGCAGATCGTCGCGCTGCTGCGGTCAGCGGTGGGCGAATCCCTGGCCCCCGAACAGGCGCGGGCCGCGGCGGAGGAAGCCCGGGCATGGCGTGGTGCGAACGCCTTCCGCCTGGTGCGCTATCTATCCGACAGGCCCGATGCCCTGAGCCTGCCCAGTGCTGACTGCCCGACCTGTGTGGTGCGTTTGCTGGCCGCGCTCACCGCGTCGGCCACGGTGACAAGGTCGCCCTGGTGGCCTGTGGTGACTGCGGACGGACCGACCCTCTTCCCACCCGCACCGGACCGGAGGGGCGGCTGTGTCCGCGCTGCGCCGGCCGACGTGCCAAGAAGCCGTGCGCCCGCTGCGGCAAAGTCGCCAGCATCTAACGCCCGCCCCTTCATTAACTTAAAATGCATGTCAAGCACGGCTAGGATTACTCACATGCAATTGGATTTGAACCTGCTCG
>NZ_JBIAVS010000048.1:0-31560 GCF_042894545.1 Streptomyces sp. NPDC001530 | reverse complement strand
CCAAACCCGCCCCACCACCAGCCACCACCACACCCCGATACTCGAACAACGACCGAGAACCGAGCAGGGACAGCCCCACATCCGCCGGCCGCGCCTCGGGCCGGTCGGCCAGGAAGCCCGCGAGCCGTTCCGCCTGGGCCCGCACCGCCGCGGGGCTCTTGCCCGACACCAGCACGGGCACGGGCGACTCAGGCGCATCGGAGTCGCGCGGGGGCTCGGTCTCAGTGCGCGGCGGTTCCTCGACGATCACGTGCGCGTTGGTGCCGCTCACGCCGAACGAGGAGACCCCAGCCCGGCGCGGCCGGTCGCCCTCGGGCCATTCCCGCGCCTCGGTGAGCAGCTCGACCTCGCCGGCCGTCCAGTCCACCTTCGGCGTCGGCTCGTCGACGTGCAGGGTCTTGGGCAGCACACCGTGCCGCATCGCCGTGATCATCTTGATGATGCCGCCGACACCCGAAGCGGCCTGTGTGTGCCCGATGTTCGACTTCAGGGAACCCAGCCACAGCGGCTCTCCACCCGCGCGTTCGCGGCCGTAGGTGGCGAGCAGCGCCTGGGCCTCGATCGGGTCGCCGAGTGTCGTGCCGGTGCCGTGCGCCTCCACCACGTCCACGTCCGCCGCCGACAGACCGGCGTTCTCCAGCGCCTGGCGGATCACCCGCTGCTGGGAGGGGCCGTTGGGTGTCGTGAGCCCGCTCGACGCGCCGTCCTGGTTGACGGCGATCCCGCGGATCACGCCCAGCACCGGATGGCCCAGCCGCCGGGCGTCCGACAGCCGCTCCACCAGCAGCATTCCCACCCCCTCGCCCCAGGCCGTGCCGTCCGCCGCGCCCGCGAACGCCTTGATCCGGCCGTCGCCGGCGAGACCACGCTGGTTGCTGAAGTAGAGGAACATGTCGGGGGTGGCCATGAGGGCCACGCCGCCCGCCAGCGCCAGCGAGCACTCCCCCGACCGCAGCGACTGCACGGCCCAGTTCAGCGCCACCAGGGACGAGGAGCAGGCCGTGTCCACCGTGACCGCCGGGCCCTCGAGGCCCAGGGTGAACGCCACCCGGCCCGTGACCAGGCTGCCGTCGCTGGTACCGGGTCCGTAGTCGTGGTACATCACCCCGGAGAACACTCCGGTCTTGCTGCCCTTGAGCGACAGCGGGTCGATGCCGGCGCTCTCCACGGCTTCCCAGGACGCCTCCAGGAGCAGCCGCTGCTGGGGATCCATCCCCAGGGCCTCGTTCGGGCTGATCCCGAAGAACCCCGGGTCGAAGTCGGCCATGTCGTAGAGGAAGCCGCCGTGCCGGGTGACGGTCTTCCCTGGCTTGCCCGGCTCGGGGTCGTACAGCCCGTCCGTGTCCCAGCCGCGGTCGGTGGGGAACGGGGTGATCGCGTCCACCTCGTCCCGTACGAGCCGCCAGAGGCCCTCGGGATCGGTCACTCCGCCGGGATACCGGCATGCCATCCCCACGACGGCGATCGGCTCGCTGGCCGCCGCCGCCAGTTCACTGTGCTCGCGGCGCAGGCGCTCGTTCTCCAGCATCGATGTGCGGAGCGCCTCGACGATCTGCTCGACCGACATACTCACGGTGATAGCCAAGCCTCTCTTGTGACAGGGATGAGCGGGAATTACTGGGATTCGCCGGACGAGAGCGCGGCCCGCACCAATTCGTCGACGTTCATGTTCTTGATCTCGGCGCTCCGGTCGGGCTCGGCCGGACCCTGTTCGGCGCCGTCGGCGGCGGTCAGTGAGAGCAGTTGGTCCAGCAGGCCCGCCTCGCGCAGCCTGGCCAGCGGGATCGACTCCAGCCGGCGGCGGATCGCCGTCTCGTCGGCCTCGGCGTCCGGAGCGTCGGGGAGGCCGGGAAGCAGCTCTTCGTGCAGGAACCCTGCCAGTGTGTCGGGGCTCGGGTAGTCGAACATGAGCGTCGCGGGAAGGCGCAGCCCGGTCGCGGTCTGCAGCCGGTTGCGCAGTTCGATGGCCGCGAGCGAGTCGAGGCCCAGCTCGGTGAAGCCCTTCCCGACGTCGATCGACTCCGGCCTGTCGTGCCGTACCGCGGCGACCTCCCGTCGGACCAGGTCCAGCAGCAGTCGGTCCCGGGCGTCCTCGGACAGCCCGGCCAGGCGCTGTTCGAGTCCGCCGGCGGGCTCCTCCGCGGGGGCGGCCACCGCGGCGGCCGCCCGCTCCTGGCGGCGTACGGGAGCCTTCAACACGTCCTTGAGCAGGGCGGGAACCGGGCGCGCCGACTCGGCGGACTCGTCTGCGGGTGGCTGCTCCAGGAGGATCGGGACGAGCAGCGGCTCATCGAGGGAGAGTGCGTCGTCGAAGAGGGCGAGGCCCTCGTCGGTGGACATGGCCGGCATGCCCGCGCGGCTCATCTGCTGAAGGTCGGACTCGGTGACACCGCCGCCCAGTTCGGTCCTCGCGCTCCACAGTCCGAAGGCCAGGGAGTGGGCGGGCAGACCGCTCGACCGCCGGTGTGCCGCGAGCGCGTCCAGGAAGCGGTTGGCCGTGGCGTAGTTCCCCTGCCCGGCCCCGACGACCAGGCCCGCGCACGAGGAGAACAGGACGAACGCGGACAGGTCCTGGCCTTCGGTCAGTTCGTGGAGGTGCCAGGCTCCGTCCACCTTGGGCCGCAGCACGGTGTCCATCTGTTCGCCGGTCAGCGCCCCGATCAGCGCGTTGTCCATGATGCCCGCGGCGTGGACGACGGCGGTGAGCGGATGCTCCGCGGGAATGCCGGACAGCAGCCGTGCCACGGCCTCCCGGTCGCCGACGTCACAGGCCGCGACGGTGACGTCGGCGCCCGCCTCGACAAGGTCGGCGCGCAGTCGGTCCGCGCCTGCCGAACCGGGTCCCCTCCTGCTGGTCAGCAGGAGGTGGCGTACGCCGTGGGCCGTCACCAGGTGGCGGGCGACGAGGGCGCCGAGGCCGGTGGTGCCGCCGGTGACGAGTACGGTGCCTTCGCTGGTCCACGGGGCCTCGGCCGGTGCGCCGTTGTCGGGCACCGCGACGAGCCGGGGCACGCGCACCTCGCTGCCGCGCAGGGCGAAAGCGGGTTCGTCGACGCCGACGACGGAGGCAAGGGTGCGGGTGGCGGACGCGGAGCCGTCGGTGTCCACCAGGACGATCCGTCCCGGGTTCTCCTCCTGGGCCGCCCTGACCAGTCCCCAGACGGGTGCCTGGGCGAGGTCCGGGGTCTCCCCCGGGGCGACGACGGAGCCTCGGGTGAGCACCATCAGCCGGGAGTCGGCGAACAGATCGTCGGCCAGCCACTCGGTGAGGGTGCTCAGTACGACGTGCGCCGCGGAGCGGACCGACGTGGGGACGTCGGTGTCCGTGGCGGCCGGGACGGGCAGCAGGATCAGCTCGGGCACCGGGGCGCCCGCCGTGACCGCCTCGCGCAGGGCAGCCAGGTCACGGTGGGGAGCGAGGTCCTTCCCCATGCCGAGCCGGTCCCGGTCCCGGTCCTCGGCGGCAAGGACGGCCCAGCGCGCCGTGTCGGCGGACACCGCACCGCCCAGGGGAAGTTGGCTCCAGCCGACGCGGAACATCGATTCCCTCGCGCCGGAGCCGGAGGAGGCGGCGGCGCTCACCCGGTCCGCGGTGACGGGCCGGACGACGAGGGACTCCACCGTCGCCACCGGGGTCCCGAGCGAGTCGGCCAGCTCCAGCTTGACCGCGTCCGATCCGGCCGAGGACCGGGACGCCGCGGAGGTGATACGGACGCGCAGGCGGGCGGCACCGGTGGCGTGCAGGGTGACATCGGCCCAGGAGAAGGGCAGCTGCGTTCCTCCGACGTCCTGCGGCTTGCGCCCCTCCATGAAGTCGGTGGCGCTCAGGGCCGCGTCGAGCAGGGACGGGTGGAGCCCGAACCGGGCGGCTTCCGCGGTCGCTTCCTCGGGCAGGGCGACCTCGGCGAAGGTCTCCGCACCACGCAGCCAGATGCCCCGCAGCCCGCGGAACATCGGCCCGTAGTGGTAACCCTGGCCGGTGAGGTAGTCGTAGACGTCGCTGATGTCGACGGGCTCCGCGCCCTCGGGCGGCCAGACCGCGCCGTGGCCGGCGAAGTACCCGGACGCGTCCGGGGTGGTGACACCGCCGATCAGGTATCCCGTGGCGTTCTTGGCCCAGGGCTGGTCCGCGGGCGCGTCCTCGGGACGGGAGTAGACGGTCAGCGGGCGGCGGCCGTCGGCGTCGGCCGCGCCGGCCACCACCTGTACGGCCACGCCGCCGGTGGCCGGGATGGCCATGATGGCCTCGATGGTGAGCTCTTCGACGACCTCGCAGCCGACCTCCTGCCCCGCCCTGACGGCGAGTTCCACATAGCCGGTGCCGGGCAGGATCACCGTACCCAGCACGTCGTGGTCGGCCAGCCAGGCGTGCGTGTCGACCGACAGCCTGCCGGTCAGCACCGCGCCGCCCGAGTCGGGCGTGACCACGACGGCGCTGAGCAAGGGGTGTCCGGCCGCGATCTGTCCGACGCCGGTGACGTCCTTGGCCGCTGCTGCGGGCATGTCGAGCCAGTACCTCCGCTTTTCGAATGCGTACGTGGGCAGTTCCACGCGGCGGGCACCGCGGCCGGCGAAGAACTCGGGCCACCGAGGGCTGATTCCGAGGACGTGCAGTCGTGCCAGGGCCGTGGTCAAGGCCGCGTTCTCGGGCCGGTCCTTGGCCTGGGTGGGCACCGCCACCGTGCCGGGGTCCTCGAAGCAGCCCTGCGCCAGCGCCGTCAGCACCCCGTCGGGGCCCAGTTCGACAAACCGGGTGATCCCCTCGGAGCACAAGTGGCGGACGCCGTCGGCGAAGCGCACGGCGGCCCGTACGTGGCGCACCCAGTACTCCGGCGAGGCCAGCTCCTCGTCGGTGGCCTGCGCACCGGTCACGTCGGAGATGACGCGGATGCGCGGGGTGTCGTACGTGAGCGACTCGGCGACCTCACGGAAGGCGTCGAGCATCGGCTCCATGAGCGGGGAGTGGAAGGCGTGCGAGACGCGCAGCCTGCTGGTCCGCCTGCCCTGCTCCTTGAAGACCGCGGCGAGGGCCGATGCCTCGTCCTCGGCGCCCGAGACGACCACGGACGAGGGCCCGTTGACGGCCGCGATGTCGATGCGGCCGGTCAGCAGGGGCCGTACCTCGTCCTCGGTGGCCTGTACGGCGATCATGGCGCCGTCGGACGGCAGCTCCTGCATCAGCCGGCCGCGGGCGGCCACCAGGGCGCAGGCATCGGCGAGCGAGAGCACGCCCGCCACGTGGGCCGCCGCCAGCTCTCCGATCGAGTGGCCCATCAGGGCGTCGGGGACGATGCCCCAGGACTCGACAAGCCTGAACAGCGCCACCTCGAAGGCGAACAGCGCGCTCTGGGTGTAGACGGTGTGCCCGAGCAGCTCCGCCTCGGGCGTTTCCGCGTCGGCGAACATCACCGCGCGCAGCGGGTGTTCGAGACGCGGGTCGAGGTGAGCGCACACGGCGTCCAGCGCGCGGGCGAACACCGGGTGCTCCGCGTAGAGTTCGCGGCCCATACCGGGCCGCTGGGCACCCTGGCCGGAGAAGAGGAAGGCGACGGGGGCGCCGGGGGTCGCGGTGCCCCCGACCACCTCCGGCGACGGGGCGCCGTCGGCGAGGGCGGTGAGGGCGGCGAGGGCGTCCTCCCGGTTCCGGGCCGGTACCACCGCGCGGTGTTCGAGCGCGGCCCTGGTCGTCGCCAGCGAGTAGGCGGTGTCGGTCAGTCCCTGCTCCGGGTGCTCCTGGAGGTGGGTGAGCAGCGCCCGGGCCTGTTCGGGCAGGGATGAGGCGTTCTTGGCGGACAGGACCAGCGGGAGCACCGGGAGCGGCGCGGCGGACTCCTCCCGCGCCGCGGGCTCCGGGGCTGCGGGGGCCTCTTCGAGGATCATGTGGGCGTTGGTGCCGCTGAGTCCGAAGGAGGAGACCGCGGCCCGCCGGGGACGGTCGCCGGTGTCCCAGGCGACCGGCTCGGTCAGCAGACTCACCGCGCCCGCCGTCCAGTCGACCTCGGCGGAGGGTTCGTCGACGTGGAGGGTCTTCGGCATCAGGCCGTTGCGCAGGGCCATCACCGTCTTGATGACACCGCTCACGCCGGCCGCGGCCTGGGCGTGCCCGATGTTGGACTTGACCGAACCGAGCCGCACCGGACGGCCTTCGGGCCGCTCCTGGCCGTAGGTGGCGAGCAGCGCCTGGGCCTCGATCGGGTCGCCCAGCCGGGTGCCGGTGCCGTGGCCCTCGACCAGGTCGATGTCCTCGGCCGACACCCCCGCGGCGGCCAGCGCCTGCTGGATCACGCGCTGCTGCGAGGGGCCGTTGGGGGCGGTGAGGCCATTCGACGCGCCGTCCTGGTTGATCGCGCTGCCCCGGATCACGGCGAGCACGGGGTGGCCGTGGCGCTGTGCCTCGGAGAGCCGCTCGATCAGCAGGATGCCGATCCCCTCGGACCAGCCGGTGCCGTCGGCCGCCGAGGCGAAGGCCTTGCACCGGCCGTCGGCGGCGAGCCCGCGCTGCTGGCTGAAGTCGACGAAGATCTCGGGCGTCGGCATCACGGTCACTCCGCCGGCCAGCGCCATGGTGACCTCGCCGGAGCGCAACGCCTGGCAGGCCATGTGCAGGGAGACCAGCGAGGAGGAGCAGGCGGTGTCGACCGTGACCGCGGGGCCTTCGAGACCGAGGGTGTAGGCGACCCGGCCGGAGGCGATGCTGCCCGCGCTGCCGTTGCCGAGGTAGCCCGCGACCTCATCGGGTATCTCGTGGAGCCGACTGCCGTAGTCGTGGTACATGATGCCGGCGTAGATGCCGGTCCGGCTGCCGCGCATCGCGGTCGGGTCGATGCCGGCCCGTTCGAAGGCTTCCCAGGATGCCTGGAGCAGCAGGCGCTGCTGCGGGTCCATGGCCAGCGCCTCGCGCGGCATGATGCCGAAGAACTCCGGGTCGAACTCGGTGGCGTCGTAGAGGAATCCGCCTCGGCGCGTGTACGTCTTGCCGGGAGTGCCCGGCTCGGGGTCGTAGATGCCCTCGGTGTCCCAGCCGCGGTCGGCCGGGAAGCCCGCGACCGCGTCCCTGCCGTCGGCGACGAGCTGCCACAGGTCGTCGGCGGAGCGCACACCGCCGGGGAAGCGGCAGCTGATTGCGACGATCGCGATCGGGTCGTCCTGGGAGACCTGCGTGACGGGGGCGGCGGGCCTCGCCGGGGCGTCGGTGGCCGCGCCGAGGATCCTGGTGGCGAGGTGGTCGGCGACCGCGCGGGACGTCGGGTGGTCGAAGACGAGCGTCGCGGGCAGCTTGAGGCCGACGGAACCGCCGAGTTGGTTGCGGAACTCCACGGCGGCGAGCGAGTCGAAGCCGAGTTCCTTGAACGCCCGGTCCGCCTCCACCGCTTCGGGGCCCGGGTGCCCGAGCACCGCGGCCGCCTGGGTGCGTACGAGATCCAGCAGGAACCGGTTCCGTTCGGCGTCGCCGAGACCCGCCAGGTGCTGCTCCAGGCCCGCCGTACCGGAGCCCGAGCCCGGCTCTGCGGCGCGGACCGTGCGGCGGACGGAGCCGCCCGTCAGGCCGCGCAGCAGCGCGGGGAGCTCGTCGCTCCTGGCCCGCAGGGCTTCCCTGTCCGCGTGCAGGGGTACCACCAGTGCCTCGTCCGTGGTCAAGGCCGCGTCGAACAGGGCGAGGCCCTCCTCCGCGGTCAGGGCGGGGAGCCCGAGCCGGGCCATGCGGTCCAGGTCCGCCTGGGCCAGTTCGCCGCCCAGCCCCGTGTTCACGGCCCACATGGCGAAGGCCAGTGAGGTGGCCGGCAGGCCCCTCGCGCGGCGATGTGCCGCCAGCGAGTCCAGGAAGACGTTGGCCGCCGCGTAGTCGGCCTGTCCGGAGGCGAGCACCAGTCCCCCGGCCGAGGACAGGAGCACGAAGGCCGACAGGTCACGGTCCGCGGTGAGTTCGTGCAGATGCCAGGCTGCGTCCACCTTGGGGCGCATCACCCGCTCCAGCTGCTCCGCGGTGAGCGTGGCGAAGAGCCCGCCCTCAGCGACGCCCGCGGCGTGTACCACCGCGGTGAGCGGACGGTCGTCGGGGATCGCGGCCAGCATGTCCGCGAGAGCGTCCCGGTCCGTCACATCGCAGGCGGCGACGGTGACTTGGGCGCCCAGGGCGGAGAGTTCGTCCTCCAGCTCCGCGGCTCCGGGAGCCGCCGCGCCGCGGCGGCTGGTGAGCAACAGATGCCGTACACCGTGCTCGGCCACCAGGTGACGGGCGATCCGGGCGCCGAGACCGCTGACGCCGCCGGTGATCAGCACCGTTCCCGCGGTGTCCCAGCCCGCCGTCCCGGTGCGGTCGGGGTCGGCGGGCGACGCCTTGGCGAGCCGGGGCAACCGCATCCGGCCATCGCGCAGCGCCAGTTCGGGCTCACCGGAGGCGACGGCAGCCGCCAACACCCGTTCGGAATCGGCGGAGCCGTCGGTGTCCGCCAGGACGAGGCGGCCGGGGTGCTCGCTCTGCGCGGCGCGGATCAGGCCCCACACCGGCGCCTGGGCGAGATCGATCGTGTCGCCGTCCTGTGCGCGCACCGCGTTCCGGGTCAGCACGACCAGCCGGTCCGCGTCGAACCGTTCGTCGGCCAGCCAGGCCTTGACGGCTTCCAGGACGTCCCGGGTGACGGTGTGCGCCGTGGCGGGGACGTTCGGTCCCGTGCCCGGTGCCACCTGGTACAGCAGCAGGTCGGGGGCCTCGGACGCGCCGTCCGCCTCTTCGAGGGGTATCGGTCGTGGGCCCTCATCGGTGACGGGGGCCTGCTGCCAGTCCACCCGGTACGGAACGCGCGACCCGCCGGCGCGGGCGGCGTCCAGCTGCTCCGGAGTGACCGGAAGCGACACCAGTGACTCGACCGTGGCCACGGGCCGGCCGCTCTCGTCGGCCACCCGTATCTCGGACACCTCGTCACCGCGCACCCGGCGCAGATGCACCCGCAGGGCGGTGGCACCGGCCGCGTGCAGCGTGACACCGCTCCACGAGAAGGGCATCAGGGTGGCGCCGGTTGTCTCTTCCGTCGTGGCGGCGTCCTTGTCGGCGAGCAGGTCGGCGTGCATCGCGGCGTCCAGGAGCGCCGGGTGCAGGCCGAACCGGGCCGCTTCGTCGTGGGCCTTCTCGGGCAGGGCGACCTCCGCGAAGACGTCGTCGCCGTGCCGCCAGGCGGCCTTCAGCCCCTGGAAGACGGGGCCGTAGCCGTAGCCCCGGTCCAGCAGACGCTCGTACGCTCCCTCCATCGCCACGGGGACGGCGCCGGGCGGCGGCCAGGCCGTCAGCGCGAAGTCCGCCTCGCTCGCGGCCGGGACCAGCGAGCCGGTGGCGTGCCGGGTCCAGGTCGCCTCCGCACCCTCGCTCCGGGAGTAGATGTGCACCGACCGGGAGCCCGAGGCGTCCGGTGCGCCGATGACGGTCTGGATCGCGGCGGCGCCGTCGCGCGGCAGCACCAGCGGTGCCTCGAGGGTGAGTTCCTCGACCTTGCCGCACCCGACCTGGTCTCCGGCCCGCACCGCCAGCTCCACGAACCCGGTGCCCGGCAGCAGGACGCTGCCCAGCACGTCGTGGTCCGCGATCCACTGCTGGTGCGCCACCGAGAGCCGACCGGTGAGCACCACCCCGCCCGAATCCGGCGACGCCACGGCGGCGCTGAGCATCGGATGGTCGACGGGCTCCAGACCCGCGGTGCCGACATCGCCGGAGCGCGGGCCGATCCCGTCCAGCCAGTAGCGCCTGCGCTGGAAGGCATACGTCGGCAGGTCCACCCAGCCGGCCGCGCGGCCGGCGAAGAACGCCTCCCAGCCGAGCGCGACCCCCCGGGTGTGGGCCCGACCGATGCCGGACAGCACCTCACGCTCCTCGGAGCGCTCCCTGCGCAGCAACGGTACGAACACGGGGGCGCCGTCGCCGGTGACGCACTCGGCTCCCATCGCCGACAGGACGGCGTCCGGGCCGAGTTCGAGGAACGTCGTGACACCACGGGCCGCGAGATGGCGTACGGCATCGGCGAACCGCACGGCCTCACGGACATGCCGCACCCAGTACTCGGGTGAACCCAGCTCCTGCGCCGGCTCACCGGTGACGTTCGAGACCACCGGAATCGACGGCTCGCCGTACGTCAACTCCTCCGCCACCGAACGGAATTCGGCAAGCATCGGCTCCATCAGGGAAGAGTGGAAGGCGTGCGAGACCGCCAGCCGCTTGGTCTTGCGGCCCTGTCCGGCCAGCTGCTCCGACACCTGCGATACGGCGTCCTCGGCACCCGAAATCACCACCGCCGTCGGCCCGTTGACCGCCGCGATGTCCACACCCTGGACCAACAGCGGACGCACCTCGTCCTCGCCGGCCTGGACCGCGACCATCGCACCACCGGAAGGGAGTGCCTGCATCAGCCGGCCACGCGCCGCCACCAACCGCGCCGCATCCCCCAGCGACAACACCCCCGCAACATGCGCCGCAGCCAGTTCACCGATCGAATGCCCGGCAAGGAAGTCGGGCCGCACACCCCACGACTCCACCAACCGGAACAAGGCGACTTCCAGCGCGAAGAGGCCTGCTTGCGTGAACTCAGTCCGGTCGAGAAGCTCCCGCTCCTCACCCCACACCACATCCCGCAACGACCGGTCCAGATACCGATCCAACTCCACGGTCACCGCATCGAAGGCCTCGGCGAACACCGGGAACACGGCATACAACTCCCGCCCCATCCCCAACCGCTGAGCCCCCTGACCCGTGAACAAGAACGCCGTCCTGCCGGGACGTGCCGCGTCGACCACGACACCGGTGCCGGAGCCGTCGGCGACCGCGGACAGGCCGCGGGCCAGTTCCGCGCGGTCGGCGCCCAGGACGAAGGCGCGGTGTTCCAGTGCGGCGCGGGTGGTGGCGAGGGACCGGCCGACGGTGTCGATCCGGTAGTCGGGCAGCAGGTCGAGGTGGCTCCGCAGGCGCTGGGCCTGGGCCCGCAGGGCTTCGGCGCTGCGGGCGGAGAGCACCCAGGGGACGAGGCCCGCGGGATCCTCGGCGGGCTCGTCCGTCGTCGGGTCGGTTTCCTCGGGCTCCGGGGCCTCCAGGATCAGGTGGGCGTTGGTGCCGCTGATACCGAACGAGGAGACGCCGGCGCGCCGGACGTGACCGTTGTCCGGCCATGCCGCCTGTTCCGTGAGCAGCCGTACGGCACCGGCGTCCCAGTCGACCTGCGGTGAGGGCTCGTCCACGTTGACGGTCCGGGGCAGCACACCGTGGTGCATCGCCAACGTCATCTTGATGACGCCCGCGACGCCCGCGGCGGCCTGGGCGTGGCCGATGTTCGACTTGATGGACCCCAGCAGCAGGGGCCGGCCGGTCGCCGGACGCTCCTGCCCGTACGTCTCCAGCAGCGCCTGTGCCTCGATCGGGTCGCCGAGCCGGGTTCCGGTGCCGTGGCCTTCGACGGCGTCCACGTCGGCCGGGGTGAGTCCGCCGGCGGCCAGCGCCTGCCGGATCACCCGTTGCTGCGAGGGGCCGTTGGGCGCGGTCAGGCCGTTCGACGCGCCGTCCTGGTTGACGGCGCTGCCGCGGATCACGGCGAGGACGCGGCGGCCGTTACGCCGTGCGTCGGAGAGGCGTTCCAGCAGCAGCATGCCGACGCCTTCGCCCCAGCCCGTGCCATCGGCGTCGGCGCCGAAGGACTTGCAGCGGCCGTCGGGGGCGAGACCGCCCTGTCGGCTCATGTCGATGAACGTGTCCGGATCCGACATCACGGTCACACCGCCGGCCAGCGCCAGCGAGCACTCTCCGCGCTGCAGGGCCTGCACGGCCCAGTGCATGGCGACCAGCGACGAGGAACAGGCGGTGTCGACACTCACGGCGGGGCCTTCCAGGCCCAGGGTGTACGCCACTCGGCCGGAGACGACGCTGGCGAGGCTGCCGTTGCCGTGGTAACCCGCGACGTCCTCGGGCAGCGGGCCGAGCCGCAGGCCCCAGTCGTGGTACATGACTCCGGCGAAGACTCCGGTGGCGCTGCCCTTCAGCGCGTGCGGGTCGATGCCCGCTCGTTCCAGCGTCTCCCAGGAGGTCTCCAGGAGCAGGCGCTGCTGCGGGTCGATGGCGCGGGCCTCGCGGGGGCTGATGCCGAAGAACTCGGCGTCGAACTCGGCCGCGTCGTAGAGGAAGCCGCCCTCGCGGGCGTAGCTCTTGCCGGGGCTGCCCTGGCGCGGGTCGTAGAGGTCCTCGGGCCAGCCGCGGTCGGTGGGGAACGGGGCGATGGCGTCCCGGCCCTCCGCGAGGAGCTGCCACAGTTCCTCGGGGGTGCTGACGCCCCCGGGGTAGCGGCAGGCCATGCCGACGATGGCGATGGGCTCGTCGGTGCGTGCCTGGGCGGGGGCCTCGGTGGGCGAGGCGTCAGGGGCGGCCTGCCCGTGTGCGGCCTCGATCTTGGTGTCGAGATGCTCGGCCAGGGCCTGGGGGGTGGGGTAGTCGAAGGTGAGGGTGGCGCTGAGGCGGAGGCCCGTGGCGGTGTTCAGCCGGTTACGGAGCTCGACCGCGGCCAGCGAGTCGAAGCCGATCTGGCTGAAGGCCCGGGCGGGGCTGATCTCCTGGGCCCCGTCGTGTCCCAGCACCGTGGCGACCTGGGTGCGGACGAGTTCGAGCAGGGCTTCGGCGCGCGCGGCCGGCGCCAGGGCGGCGAGCCGCGCGGCCGGCTGTCCCGTGAGGGCCCCACCGTCGGCGGCCCGGCGCCCGGCGGTGCGTACCAGGGCACGCAGCAGGGGCGGCAGCTCGTCCGCGCGTCCGCGCAGGGCGCGTTCGTCGAGGCGGACGGGCACGTAGGAGGGCAATTCACCGTCGACCGCCCGGTCGAGCAGGGCCAGGCTTTCGGCGGCCGTGAGCGGCTGGAAGCCCTGGTGCCTGATGCGCTGCAGGGACGCTTCGTCGAGCAGGTCCTCCATGCCTCCGCTGCCGGTCCACAGACCCCAGGCCAGCGAGGTCGCGGTCAGGCCCTGGCGGCGGCGGTGGGCGGCGAGGGCGTCGAGGAAGAGGTTCGCCGCAGCGTAGTTGCCCTGCCCGGGGCCGTCGAGCAGAGCGGCCGTCGAGGAGAAGAGCACGAACGCGGCGAGGTCCGACTCCCGCGTCAGCTCGTGCAGATGCCAGGCCGCGTCCGCCTTGGGGCGCAGCACGGTGTCCAGTCGGTCGGCGGTCAGCGCGGGGACGAGCCCGTCGTCGATGACGCCCGCGGCGTGCACGACCGCGGTGAGCGGGCGTTCGGCGGGTATCGCGGCGAGTACGGCTGCGAGCGCCTCCCGGTCGCCGGCGTCGCAGGCGGCGATGGTGACCTCGGCTCCCGACTCGGCCAGTTCGGCGCGCAGTTCCCCGGCCCCGGGGGCATCGGGGCCGCGCCTGCTGGTGAGCAGGAGGGAACGTACTCCGTGGGCGGTCACCAGATGGCGGGCGAGCTGCGCGCCGAGGCCGCCGGTGCCACCGGTGATCAGCACGGTGCCGGTGGCGGCAGCCTCCCAGGCCGGGGTTGCGTCGCCGGCGCCGGGCTCGGGAGCCTTCGTCAGACGGGACACCGTGATCTCACCCCGGCGCAGGGCGATTTCCGGTTCGCCGGTCGCCAGTGCCGCGGGCAGCGCCCGTGCCGACTCATCGGTGTCGTCGAGGTCGACCAGCACGAACTGCCCGGGGTGTTCGGCCTGTGCCGACCGGATCAGACCCCATACCGGTGCCTGGACGAGGTCGAGGTCGTCCCCCGGTTGCACCGCGACGGCGCCACGGGTGACGACGACCAGCCGCGACGACACGAACCGTTCGTCGGCGAGCCAGGACTGAACGGTCTCGAGGACCGCTCCGGTCACCGAACGCACCCGGGCGAACGGCGGTTCCTCGGCCGTGTCGTTCGACGGGCAGTGGTACAGGACCGCTTGGGGCACCTCGTCGCCGAGCTCCTCCAGCGTCACGCACGCCACGGGGGCCGCGGCGGCCGAGGGCTCGGCAGGGGTCCAGCGCACGCGGTAGAGAGGTTCGCGGTGTCCCGCGCGGGCGGCCTGGATCTGCTCGTCGGAGACCGCGCGCACCACGTAGGAGTCGATCGAGGCGACCGGCGCGCCACCGGCGTCGGCGAGAGTGAGGGACACCTCGTCGGGGCCCTTGGCCACGATCCGTACCAGGAGGGTGGCCGCGCCCTCGGAGTGCAGGGTCACGCCGGTCCAGGCGAAGGGCACCCGGGTGCCCTCGGGGACCGGCTGCGGCGAGGCGAAGTCGGTGGCCTGCAGGGCTGCGTCCAGGAGCGCGGGGTGCAGTCCGAAGGCGGGCGCGTGCGACGCCGTCTCCTGGTCCAGCGCGACCTCTGCGAACACCTCGCCGGCACGCCGCCAGACGGCGCGCAGTCCGCTGAACGCCGGGCCGTATCCGTACCCCTGCCGGGCCATGTCCGCATAGAGGCCGGTGATGTCGACAGGCCGCGAGCCGGGCGGCGGCCATGCCTGCGAGGCGAACGTGACGGCCTCGGCGACCCGTGCGGTGCCCGGCGCCAGGACGCCGGTGGCATGCCGCTGCCACGCGGCGTCCTCCGCACCGCCGTCGGGGCGGGAGTAGAACTCGACGGTGCGCCGCCCGGTGTCGTCGGGCGCCCCGACGACCGCTTCGAGCGCGACGCCTCCGCTTTCCGGCAGGGCGAGCGGGGCCTCGAGGGTCAGTTCCTCGAGCAGCGTGCAGCCGGTTCGATCGCCGGCCTGCACGGCGAGTTCCAGGAAGGCCGTGCCGGGAAGGAGCACGGTGCCGGAGATGACGTGGTCGGCGAGCCAGGGATGCGAGCGCAGCGAGAGGCGTCCGGTCAGGACCAACCCGTCCGATCCGGCGAGCCGCACGGCCGCCGAGAGCAGCGGGTGCTGCACGGCGATCTGCCCGAGCTGCGAGGCGTCGCCCGCGGAGTCGGGCATGTCCAGCCAGAAGCGCCGGCGCTGAAAGGCGTACGTCGGCAGCTCCACCCGGCGGGCGCCGCGTCCCGCGTGGAAGGCCTCACCGTCGAGTGCGGCACCCCTCGTGTGGGCGACGGCCACCGCCGCGAGCAGCTCCCTGCGCTCGTCGCGGCCCGCGCGCAGCGCGGCCGCGAAGGCGGCGCCACCGTCCTCGAGCAGGCAGTCGCGGCCCATGGCTGACAGCACGGCGTCCGGCCCGAGTTCCAGGAACGTGTCGACGCCCTGGGCGGCCATCCACTCGATCCCGTCCTTGAACCGCACGGTCCGCTGTACGTGGCGCACCCAGTACTCCGGCGAGCAGAGTTCTTCCGTGGTGGCCGCCAGACCGGTGACGTTCGAGACGATCGGGATGGCTGGTGACGCGTAGTCAAGGATCTCGGCCAGCCGGCGGAACTCGTCGAGCATCGGCTCCATGAGCGGCGAGTGGAAGGCGTGCGAGACACGCAGCCGCTTGGTCTTGCGGCCGCGCTCCTCGAATCCGGCGGCGACTTCCAGGACCGCCGTCTCCTCGCCGGAGATCACCACGGCCTCGGGCCCGTTGACGGCGGCGACGGCGACCGTCCCGTCGTATCCGGCCAGGTGCTCGACCACCTCGGCTTCGGGCGCCTGGACGGCCACCATCGCACCGCCGGAGGGAAGGTGCTGCATGAGCCGGCCGCGCGCCGCCACCAGGGTGGCCGCGTCATCGAGGGACAGTACGCCCGCCACATGGGCCGCGGAGAGTTCGCCGAGCGAATGCCCGGCGAGGAAGTCCGGTCGCATGCCCCAGGATTCGAGGAGCCGGAACAGCGCGACCTCGACGGCGAACAACGCGGCCTGGGCGTACGCGGTCCCGTCGAGCAGTGCCGCCTCGGGGCTGCCCTCGGACGCGAACAGCACGTCGAACAGCGGGCGTTCGAGCTGCAGGTCGAGGTACCCGGCGGCCTCGTCCAGCGCCTTGGCGAAGACCGGGTACTCCTCGTACAGTTCGCGGCCCATGGACAGCCGCTGGCTGCCCTGTCCGGTGAACAGGAACGCCGTACGACCACCGGTCGTCGTTCCCTCGGTCACTCCGATGGCGCTACGGCCCTCGGACACGGCGCGCAGACCGCGCAGGAGCTCCGCCCGGTCCGCGCCGCTCACCACGGCACGGTGCGGGAGGGCGGCGCGCGAGGTGGCCAGGGAGTAGGCCACGTCGGCGGGTTCGGGCGCCTCGTCCGCGCCCACGAAGTCCAGCAGGCGGCCGGCCTGGGCCCGCAGGGCGGGCGCGCTCTTCGCCGAGATCACCAGCGTGGTCAGGGCGGCCGGCACGGGTTCGTGGTCGTGGGCCGGCTCCACGTCGTCGACGGGCGGCTCCTCGATGATGACGTGCGCGTTGGTGCCGCTGACGCCGAACCCGGAGACTCCGGCGCGGCGCGGCGCGTCGCCCTTCTCCCAGGGCCGCGCGCCGGTGAGCAGTTCGACCTGACCCGCGGACCAGTCGACGTGCGGGGTGGGGGCGTCGACGTGCAGGGTCCTGGGCAGTACGCCATGACGCATCGCCATGATCATCTTGATGATGCTCGCCGCGCCGCCGGCCGCCTGGGTGTGGCCGAGATTCGACTTCACCGAGCCCAGCCACAGCGGCTTGCCGTGGGGACGTTCCTGTCCGTACGTGGCGAGGACGGCCTGGGCTTCGATCGGGTCGCCGAGGGTGGTGCCGGTGCCGTGCGCCTCCAGGGCATCGACCTGATCGGCCGTCAGTCCGGCGTCGGCGAGGGCCTCCAGGATCAGCCGCCGCTGCGAGGTCCCGCTGGGGGCGGTCAGGCCGCTGCTGGCACCGTCCTGGTTGATGGCGCTGCCGCGCACCAGGCCCAGCACCGTGTGCCCGTTGCGCCGCGCGTCGGTCAGCCGCTCCAGTACGAGGATGCCGACGCCCTCGGCGAAGCCGGTGCCGTCGGCAGCCGCGGCGAACGGCTTCGGTATGCCGTCGGGTGCCAGGCCCCGCTGGCGGCTGAAGGCGGTGAACGTACCGGGACTGCTGAGCACCGTGACGCCGCCGCTGAGCGCCAGTGAGCACTCCCCGCTGCGCAGCGACTGGACCGCGAGGTGCAGGGCCACGAGTGAGCCCGAGCAGGCGGTGTCCACGGTGAGGGCGGGTCCTTCGAGGCCGAGGCTGTAGGCGACGCGGCCCGAAATGACGCTGGTGGCGATGCCGGTGAGCAGATAGCCGTCGAGTCCGTTCGGCGCCTCGTGCACCCGCATGCCGTATTCCTGCGGCTCGGCGCCGATGAAGACGCCCGACCTGCCGCCGCGCAGCGAGTCGGGGGCGATGCCCGCCCGCTCCAGGGCCTCCCAGGCCGTCTCCAGCACCAGCCGCTGCTGGGGATCCATCGCGGATGCCTCGCGCGGACCGATCCCGAAGAAGTCGGCGTCGAACTCGGCGGCGCCGGCGAGGAATCCGCCGCGTCGTACATAGGTCTTGCCCGGCACGTCCGGGTCCGGGTCGAAGAGCCCTTCGAGGTCCCAGCCCCGGTCCGTGGGGAAGTCCGAGATCACGTGTCCCTCGTCCACGACCAGCTGCCACAGCTGCTCGGGGGACTCGATCCCACCGGGGTAACGGCAGCCGACTCCCACGATGGCGATGGGCTCGTCGTCGGCCCTGCGGGGCGCGGTCACCGTCTTCTCGGGTGCGAGGCCCAGCAGTTCGGCCCGCAGATGCTCGGCGAGCAGCGTCGGCGTGGGGTGGTCGAACCCGACGGTCACCGAGAGGGAGAGCCCGGTGACCGCGTTGAGCCGGGAATGCAGTTCCACCAGCCCGAGCGAGTCGAGGCCCAGCTCACGGAAAGGCCGGTCGACTTCGACCGGGCCGCTTTCATCGGGCCGTGCCTTCAGCAGGATCGCCCGGGTCTGCTCGCGGACCATATCGAGCAGGATTCGGCCCTGTTCCGGAGTCGGCAGGCTCTCCAGGCGGCGCGTCAGCGCCGCTCGTTCCGGCCGCACAGAACCGCCGTCGGAAACAAAAGCTCCAGCCTCGCGCATCGACACACTCCAGGTAATCGGTGTTCCGCGGGCACGCCTCACCCAGGGGCAGCCACGAAACATCACCGTACGCAGGAAGCCCGCGCAGCTATACCCCTAACACCCCCTACTCGATCCCCTGCCGCGGGCCGGAAAACCCGAAGAGAACCGGGGCTTCCCACCCCGCAAAACGCACACTCCCCTTGTCAGACCCATCGGGGGAGCGCTAAGAAGAATGCCCCGGCGCATACCGGCGTCTTCCGCCGTCTCGCGGCACCGCAATTTCCCGACCCGACCATGTGCCACAACTTACTGGGGAAAGAATCGCATGAGCTCGATCGAGAGAATGCATGAGTTCCTGCTGTCCAACGCTGGGGCACCCTCGCAAAGAACGGCCGTCGTGGAATCCGACGGGGCCGGTGGTCTGCGTACGGTCTCCTACGGGGAGTTACGACAGCAGGTCCAGGAATACGCGGCGCAGCTGGACGAGTTGGGCCTCGATGTCGGCGACCGCGTCATTCTGGAGTCGGAGACGACCTCTTTCGCCATCGCGGCGTTCATGGCCTGCTCCACCCTGGGGCTGACCTTCGTTCCGGTCAGTCCGGAGACCCCGGTTCCGCGGCTCGACGCGATCGTCGCGGCGGCCGGGCCCTCCTTGTACCTGCGGGCCACCGAGAACGTGCGGGTGAACGTCCCTGAGAACATCGGCACGGGACGCTTCGGCCCCGACGGTCTGATCGTGGACCGGGCTCCCGCTCCACGGGTCCGGCACCGCCATGAGGTGCTGGCGACCGACCCGGCGTACATGATCTTCACGTCCGGTTCGACGGGGCGCCCCAAGGGCGTGATCATGACCCACCGGTCGATCATCGCCTTCTACCGCGGCATGCTCGGGCACGACATCGCCACGCCCGAGGACCGCGTCGCCTCCACCTCGCCGTTCCAGTTCGATTTCTCCCTCCTCGACATCGGTCTCGCGCTCGGCAGCGGAGCGGCGGTCGTCCCGGTGCCGCGGTCACTGCTGCTGTGGCCGCGGCGGCTGCTGCGCTTCCTGAGCGACGCCGGAGTGACCCAGGTGAACGGGGTTCCGTCGATCTGGCGGCCGGTCCTGCGTCACGAGGCGGAGGGGCTGGCCGAACTCGGCCGACTGCGCGGAGTGCTGTACTCCGGCGAGAACTTTCCCCTGCCGGAGCTGCGGCACCTCCAGCGACTGCTGCCCAAGGCACGCATCGTCAACTGCTTCGGCAGCACGGAATCGGTCGCCTGCACCTTCACGGACGTGCCGAGTCCGCTCCCCGAAGGCGTACACCAGCTCTCCATCGGCCGCGCGCACGCGGGTGCGGAGATCACGCTGATCGACGAGAACGGGAACGCGGTGGAGACCCCGGGTGCGGTCGGCGAGATCCATCTGCGCAGCGCCGCGCTGTTCTCCGGTTACTGGGACGATCCGGGGGCCACCCGGTCCGCACTGGTGCCCGATCCGCTCAATCCGCGCTCCGGGCAGCTGGTCTTCCGTTCCGGTGACCTCGCCTACCGGAACGAAGAGGGACAGCTCTACTTCTGCGGCCGCGTCGATTCACTGGCCAAGATCCGGGGCAACCGCGTGGAACTCGGCGAGGTCGAGCGCCGGCTCCTCGATCATCCCGGCATCGCCGCCGCTGCCGCGCTGGCGCTCTCCCGGCCCGGTGAGGAGCAGGTACTGGGTGCCTTCATCGTGCTGGCACCCGGCGCACCGGAGCCGAGCGAGTCCGAGCTGAGCTCCTTCTGCGGCAAGACGCTGCCCGCCTACATGGCGCCACAGGAGATCCATGTCCTGGACGCGCTGCCCACCACGCCCAACGGAAAGACGGACCGCGCCGCGCTGGCGGCTACCCCCTCCCCCACCGGCACCTGAGCTCCTCGGGCAACCGAGACACCATGGCCCGGACCTCGTGATCCCACCAATCGCGTCACGAACCCCCCGATCCTGGCCTGCACGGGGCAGAATTAGACGCACGTACAAGCTCATCGTGTAAGACAAACGTATAGACGTGAGGTAGGATCACCCAATGGGACACCGTGAAGACCTCCTGGTCGGCGCCAAGCGCTGCCTGGCCGAAAGAGGGTATGCCCGCACCACAGCCAGGGACATCGTCGCGGCTTCGGGCACCAATCTCGCCTCCATCGGCTACCACTACGGCTCCAAGGAAGACCTGCTCAACAAGGCCTTGATGGAAGCCATCAGTGAGTCCGGCGAGGAGCTGATCCAGGCGGTCGCGTCCGACGACGACCCCGACACCAGCCCCCTGGAACGGTTCGAGCTGATCTGGACCCGCGTCATCGGGAACTTCGACATGCACCGGCAGGTCTGGGCGGCCAGCTTCGAGGCCTTCGCCCAGGTCGATCACGTGCCCGTGGTCAAGCAGGCCCTCGCGGATGGCATCGAGCAGGGGCGTACCGGCATCGTGTCCGTGTTCAAGGACGTCGGGATGTTCAAGGACATCACCGATGAACTGACCGACCCGGAGCAGATCCGCGCGCTCGGATCGTTCTACCAGGCCCTTCTCATGGGCGTGATGGCCCAGTTGATGGTGGACCCGGAGCGGGCACCTTCCGGATCGGACCTCGCCCAGGCGCTGCGCGTCCTGCTGATGTCGATGCGCGCCGACCTGCCCGCCGAGGCCTCTTCGCAGTCCTGACCGGCCGCCACCGTCCCACCGATCTCCCCCACGTCATCAGAGTCCCGTCCGGTCGAGCCGACCGAGCGGGACTCTTGGCGTTCGGCGACCGTCGCGAGGCGGTGAGCCCCCGCTTGATCCCCGTGCTGCCACAAGGTGGCGGGGGTCTACCTCATTGGCCCACCGGACCGGCCGCTTCCCGCGCCAGCCTCCCCCGGTCCACCTTCCGATTGGAGTTCAGCGGGAATTCTTCGAGGTGGCGGTACTCCTTGGGCAGCATCCCCTTGGGAAGAATCTCCCGGAGCCGGCGGACGAGTTCGGCCGGCGCGGTGGGTACGCCGGTGTAGAAGACGACGAGTTCGGTGCCGTTCTCGGCGGCCCTGGTGACCGTGACCGCGTCCTCGACTCCCGGGCAGCCGCGCAACGCGTGCTCGATCTCGGGAAGTTCGACCCGCCAGCCCTGCACCTGCACCTGGGAGTCCAGGCGTCCCAGGTAGACCAGCTCACCGTTGGGCAGCGTACGGACCCGGTCTCCGGTGCGGTACCAGGTACGGGCGTCACGCTCCAGGAAACGGCCTTCGTTGTCCGCCGGGTCGAGGTAGCCGGACGTCATCTGCGGTCCCGTGACGCACAGTTCGCCCTCCGTGTCGGACGGCTGCCCCCGCTCGGTGAGGAGCAGGTGGTCGTGCCCCTCGTGCACGGCCCCGATGGGCACCAGACCGTTGACGCACAGGTCCGGAGAGGTCTGCGGCGACCAGCGGTGCCCGGTGACGGTGACGGTGAGCTCCGTGGGCCCGTAGATGTTCTCCACCGTGGAACCCGGGGCGGCCGCCTGCCAGTCGGCGGCGTCGTCCGCCCGCAGCGCCTCGCCGGCGAAGAAGCTCCACCGCAGACCGGGCAGGGAACCAGGGGCGAGTCCGCCCATCCTGCGGATGAGGGAGATGCCGCTCGGAGTGGAGAACCAGACGGTCATCCCGCGCTCGGCGAAGAAGGCCGGCATGTCCCGGTAGGCCCCCGGAGGCACGGCGTGCACACTCGCCCCGGCTCCCCAGGCGCAGAACAGGTCGAACATGGCACAGTCGAAGTTCAGGTCGAACGTCTGCGAGAAGACGTCGTCCTGGTGGAAGTCGTACCGTCCGTCGAGCACGCGGAAGTAGTGGTGCGTGCTGCCGTGGGTGATCGGCACGCCCTTGGGACGCCCGGTCGAGCCGGAGGTGAACAGGACCAGGGCGGTGTCCGTCTCCTTGACCTGCCGCGGCTCGTCGAGGGCCCGGCCCGCTTCGATGCCGATCCGCCGGAACGGTCCCGTGTCGACCCCCGTCGTCGCACGGGGCACCAGCACCGGCAACTCCGGCCCCGCGGCGGCCGCCTCGGCCAGGGTGGCGAGCCCCTGCGCATCGGCCAGGACGGCCGACACCCCCGAGGCCTCCAGCATGTACCGGGTACGCGCGGCGGGGAACTCGGCGTGCAGCGGCACCACGGTGGCACCGGTGTAGAGGCCCGCGAGCAGTCCGACGTACGACTCGATCCCCTTGTCCGCGAGCACGCCGACGGCCTTCGGCGGTTCTCCCGTGCCGGCCAGCAGGGCACCGGCCCACTCCAGCGCGAGCTCGTGCACGCGCTCGTAGCTCATCTCCTCGGCACCGACTCGGATCGCGGTGCCCCGCGGTGCCACGGCAAGCCCCCGCAGAAAGCGCTCGTACAGCGCCGGCTCGGTCGGCTGGTTCATCTTTTCCTCCGAAAACAGGGGTGGATAAGGGTTGCGCGGGGTATTTCCGTGGACTTGTATCGCGACTGGGCGAATGAGCCGACTGTCGCGACGGCAAATGAGCCGACCCGAAGAGCTACGAAGAAGAGGAGTCATCATGTGGGATGAGCAGTTCGAAGAGATCCTGCGTGCACATTTGCCGTTCCTGCAGAACGACGAGGTGCTCGACAAGGAATCAAGTCTCCGCGACCTCGGCCTCGACTCGCTCGGCATGGTCGAATTGCTGTCGTCGCTCGAGAAGGCCTATGGCGTCCGTTTTCTGGACGACCTGCTCACCATGGAGACCTTCGCCACGCCCGGCACACTGTGGTCGACCCTTTCCTCCATCGAGGCGTCCGCAGCCTGACGTCCGGAGGACTGTGCCCTCCACACCGTGATGACGGTGCGGAGGGCACTCGCATGTGGCCTGCGCCCTCATGTCCGGGTGACCGGCACTGCGGGGTGACCTCAGGCGGCGGCCAGGCTGCGGGAGCGTGGCCGCATCGCCGTCCGATGATCCACCGGGACGACATCGAAGGCCCGCCTGGTGCAGCGCACTCGGCTGAAGAGGGCGTCCTGTCCGGCCACGTACAGCTTGCCGACTCCCACTTCCGTCAGCTTCGCCACGACCGCGGGCCAGCGCACCGGCTGCACGATCCCGTCGAGCAGCATGCCTCGGACGCCGTCGGCCGAGGTGAGCAGCGATCCGTCCTGGTCGGCCACGACGGGCACATCGGGGTCGGTGAAGGTGAGATCGCCGAAGATCTCGTCCTCGACCCGGTCGCGCAGCGGGCCGAAGGCCCTGGAGTGCATGGGCGGTTCCGCCGTGTACAGCGGCAGTCCGCCGGCGGCGCGCAACCGCTGCTGGAACCAGTCGAGATGGTCCCGGTGCAGGGACACCATCGCGAAGTCGTCGTCGACGTAACAGGACATGTCGTGCCAGGCTCCACGCTCGTCCAACTCACCGAGGATCTCGGCCAGCAGGTTCTGCGGAGTCCGCGCGAAGGACTGGGTGACCACGCCGGGCTGTTCGTCGGCGAAGTACTCCTGTTCGATCCGTGACAACCGCGCGGTCAGCGACACGGCGTCCGACAGTGAGAGGGCTCCGGAGCGCACGGCCGCGGCCTTGCCGCCGAAGCTCGGCCCGGCGATGTAGTCGGGACGCAGCCCCAGCTCCTCCTCCGCCCACTGGGCGAGCGCCACGCAGTTCACCAGGAAGGCGACCTGAGCGTATTCCGAATAGTCACCCTGCGATGCGCGGTACTGGTCGAAGAGTCGGTAACCGAGTGTCTCGTCGACGATTTCCGAAAGTCCCCGGACCGCGGGATGCACCAGCATGAACTTCGCGATGTCCTGGAATCTGACCGGCCCCATTCCTGGAAAGACGGCGGCTACTCCCGTACGACTGTCGATTGCCATGTTCGGTATGTCCCCTCCTTCGAATAAACACGTGGCCAGGTCATGGAATCAGCTTGGCGAAACTCTCCTCGATTCTGGTGAGCAGCTCGGCGACATGGCGCAGCCGCAACGGATCGGAACTGCGCAGCGCTTCCCACTGCTCCTCCTCGGTCTGGCCGTAGAGCATGCTGGTGGCGATCCGGAAGCGCAGTGCCTGGGGGTCGTCGCCGAGGTGCCGGCCGTCGAGCACGGCCACCCCTAGTTCCTCCAGGAGGTGGTGCTGCAGGCTCGTGGAGTCGGTGATGCCGCGTTCCGCGAGCTTCTCGCGCATCGGTTCGAAGTCCGGGTACAGGTAGAAACCCGCTTGCGGGGCACGGCACTTGGCGCCGGCTCCGACCACGATCCGGTGGACCGCCCGGGCCAGCGCGCCGTGCAGCCGCGCGGACGCCGCGAGGTGCGCGATCAGCTCGGGCGGCTCCGCGAAGGAGTACTCCGCGACCTGCTGCATCGGTCCCGCCAGCGTGGACCACACCTCGCTGGCGTACGACGTGACCCGTTCCCGGATGTCCGTACCCCAGGCCCCGGCGGGGAAGCGGGCGACGCCGACGCGCCAGCCGCCGAGTGCGAGGTTCTTGCTGAGGCCGGTGAGGACCACCGTACGGTGCGGCACGACCTCGGCCGGGCTGAGCACCGTCTGCGTGGGGTCGTGCATCAGGTCCCGGTAGATCTCATCGGAGATGATCAGGAGATCCTCGGCCTCCGCGATGGCGCAGATCTCGCGCACCGTCGCCGCGGGTGCCAGCGTCCCCGTCGGGTTGTCGGGCAGGGTGAGCACCACGAGCCGGGGATCGTGTCCGGACGCCCGCGCGGTGTGGATACTCGCCCGCAACGCCGCCGGGTCGGGCACCCCGCCGCAGTCCTCGGGGATCGGAACCCGGATGACCGTCTTGCCCGCCAGCTCGGCCTGCGGGGCGTAGGTGTTCCAGGCGGGGCACGGGATCACCGTGTCTCCCGGCACGACCGCCTGCAACGCCATCAGCAGCGGCTTGCTGCCCGGCGCGACGACGATCTGCTCGGCGTCCGTGGGCAGCCCGCGGCGCGCGAAGTAGCCGGCGACGGACTCCCGTACGGCGAGGTCCCCCGCGACCGGGCCGTATCCGTTGCGACGGGCGCCTGCGACCAGTTGCTCCACCAGGGGCGGAAACACGGGCAGGCGCGACTCGCCGAACCCGAGGTGCACGATGGACTCGCCTGCTGCTCGGCGCTGCGCCACCAGGTGGTCGAGCGCGAGGTTCGGCGACACTTTCCGGCCGGACATGGCCAGTTCCTCTCAGCTTGTCGTCGATCGGGTCGATCAGACGGTGTCGGGGGCCGGGACGGCCTGTTCGGTGGGGTGGACGGCGGCCCGTCCGGTGCCCAGGACAGCGACCCTGATGTCGGCGGGCACCGAGACGTCGAGTTCGAGTTCGTCGACCCATGAGGCGGAGTCGGAGAAGTGAGCGCGAAAGGGGCGGCCGACCAGCGCGGGATTACGTGCCTGCAGCAGGCGGAGCTGGAAGAACCGCCCCTGCGGGTTCTCCTCGATGCCGTCCACCGCCACCTTGCCGGGTGTGGCGGACATGACCGGGCCGCGGACCGTGCGCGCGAGGCCGGGAAGCTGCTGGTAGGCGTCTTGGAAGATCCCGACGGCCTTGGCCAGCGGCACCTGGAAGTACTCATGGGGACCGGTGTCGCGTTCCACGAACATGTAGTACGGGACCGCGCCGGCCGCCAGTTCCGCGCGCCACAGCTCGCTCCAGGCGCTCGCGCTGTCGTTGACGTGGGCGATCAGCGGGGCCTGGCAGTACACCACGGCGCCGGTGGAGCGGATCCGGGCCAGGGCCGTGCGGGCGATGTCCGTGCTCAGCTCTCGCGGATGGCTGAAGTGCCCCATCACCGCGAGGGTCTTGCCCGCGGCCACCACCTGCTCGAACAGCCGCAGGACGTCGTCGGCGTCCTGATCGGTCACAAAGCGTTGGGGCCAGTACGCGACCGATTTGGTGCCGATCCGGATCGTGCGCACGGAGTCGATGGCGAGCAACGGTTCCAGATGGCCGCGTAGCCGCTCGGTGGACATCACCATCGGATCGCCGCCGGTGACGAGGACGTCGCTGACTTCCGGATGCTCGCGCAGATAGGCGATCAGCTGGTCCGGCCCGGGGGCGGCGAAGCGCAGGTCGGCGTCACCCACGAACTGGGCCCACCGGAAGCAGTAGGTGCAGTACGCGTGGCACGTCTGCCCCTGGCCGGGGAAGTACAGCACGGTCTGCTGGTACTTGTGCTGCAGGCCGGGGATCTTGACACCGTCCTGGCTGGGCACGTTCAGTTCCATCTGCCCGGACGGGTGCGGGTTGAGCCGGGAGCGGATGGCCCGGATCTCCTCTCGCAGCTGGAGCTTGTCGGCGGGGTCGCGGGAGAGCACGTCCAGGCGCTTCTCGTCCTCGCTCGACAGCATTCCGCGTTGCGGGAAGACCAGTTGGAACATGGGGTCGTCGGGTATCCGGTCCCAGTCGATCAGTTGGGAGAGCACGTACTCGTTCACCCTGAAGGGCAGCACCTGTGAAATCAGCTGAACCGTCTTGCGAATCTCCGGGGAGATCCCGTACCGCTCGGCAATCTCGTTGAGTTGGCGCGGCCCGTGGGCGCGGAATCGCGCCGTATCAGTGAAATCGGGAGCCAGCAGGGACATGTGAACTCATCCTTAGTGTCGAGCGGTTCATTCAGAGGAGGCCGTGCAAGAACGTCTCCATGACCTCGTTGAAGCGCTCAGGCTCCTCAAGATGAGGCATGTGACTCGATTCCTCCAGGATTTCCCAACGGACGTCCGGGATGAGATCCGCATAGGGCTGGACGGTCACCGGGGTCGCTTCGTCGTGCCGGCCGGAGATCAGCAGGGTCGGCACGGAGACGTCCGGGCAGGAATCGACGACTCCCCAGTCGCGCAGGGTTCCGATGACGTGGAACTCGCTGGGGCCGTTCATGACGGAGTACACCGTGGGGTCGTTGTTGAGTTCCATGATGGAGGCCAGGAAATCGCGGGGCCACGGCTTGATCCTGCAGACGTGTTTTTCGTAGAAGGGCATGAGCGCGGCCTCGTACTCGGGGCTGTCGGTCGTGCCGGCGGCCTCATGCCTGAGGAGCACTTCGTTGACGCCCGGGGGCAACTGGTCGCGGAGGACCTTCATCTCCTGCAGCCACAGCGGATACGAGGCGGGGGAGTTGGCGACCACGAGTCCACGCAGCCCGGAAGGCCGAGCCGCGGCATGTTGGGTGGCGAGCAGCCCACCCCAGGACTGGCCGAACAGAACGTAGTTGTCCGCGATGCCCAGCTCGCGCAGCAGTGCGTCCAGCTGGTCGAGGAAGAGCCGCGGTGTCCAGAAGTCCGCGCCCTTCTCGGGCAGATGTGTGGATCCGCCGTTGCCGAGCTGGTCGTAGTGCACGACCGGCCAGCCCGATGCGGCGAACCGGGAAAGGCTCAGCAGATAGTCGTGCGTACTGCCCGGGCCGCCGTGGACGACGACCAGTGCGGGCTTTCCGGAGTTCAGATCTCCCGTCACCCTGTACCACGTCCGGTATTCGCCGAACGGGACGGTTCCCTTGGCGCTGGGCGCTGGATGCACGGTATTCATTTCAGCCACTCCTCGATCGCCTTGGCGGTTTCGCCGGACTTGTCCTCCAGCATGCTGAAGTGGTTGGCCGGAATGGACCGCAGCGTTTGTGTGTCGTCCCACGGCAGCGCCAGGTTCTCCGACTGTTCCCCGGCCGTGTCGCCGTCCGCGGCGAACCATTCCTGGCACTGGACGAACAGCACCGGCGCGGATATCGGGTCCGTCTTCACTTCGGGCATCAGCCGGCTGTATCGGCCCATCGTGGAGAGCTGGGCGCTGTCGAATCCGCCGAAGGTGGATTCGAGTTCCAGCGCGCCGGCGACGAACCGGTCTCCGAGGCCGTTGTTCCCGCCGCCGGAGAACCGGTCGATGCGGTAGCTGTCGAGCAAGGCCACACCGGCCGGCTGGACGTTCCGCCGCTTTTCCAGATGTCCGGCCGTCGCATAGGCGAGCACACCGCCCGCGGAGTAGCCGACCAGCACGAAGGGCTCTCCTTCGGCAGCCAGCAGGACGCTCTCGGCCAGTGCCTCGACGGCCGCGTCGGCCGTGGACGGCAGACTCTCCCCCGGCAGGAATCCGCACAGGGGGATGGCCGCGACCGGACGGACGTCCCTGAAGTGCGCGGCGAGCCGGGCCTGTTGGTAGGGGCCACCGGTCACCATGGGCGTACTGACACAGATCAGGCGGGGCCTCCCGGGTCCGTCCGCCAGCCTGACCGGAGCCGGTGGCCGCTCCAGTTCGGCGGCCGATGCGAAGCCCGGCCGGATGTCGGCCACGGCGGCCAGCAGGTCCATGGCCTTCTCCGAGTTGCCCGCGGCGCAGGCCGTGCGGAACAGCTCGCTGAGGGTGTCGCCTCCCTGCGCCGACGGCCGCCGCCCGTCCTGGGTGTCTCGTGCCTGCGGGGAGGGTTCGTCCGCGGCGCCGCCGAGTTGCGGGGCGAGCTCGGCGAGGATGAACCGGGCGAGTCCTTCGGGGTTCTTGTTGCGGAACACGGCCATCGCGGGGAGCCGCAGCCCCATGGTGTTGTTGAGGCTGTTGCGCAGTTCCATCGCGCTGAGCGAGTCGAATCCGGCCTCCAGGAAGTCGCGTTCGGCGTCGACGGCCTCGGCTCCGCCGTGTCCCAGCACCGCGGCCGCGTACGTCCGGACGAGACCGAGCACCAGCTGCGCCCGCTCGGCCTCGCCGAGCCCGGCCAGCCGTTGGCGCAGCGCTCCGGTGTCGGCCTCCTGGGCGGTGGCGCGCCGCCGGACGAGGGGAGCCAGCCCCCGCAGCAGCGCCGGTATCTCGTCGGTGCGCGACCTCAGCGCGGCCCGGTCGACGCGCAGCGGGACCAGGGCGGGGCGGCCGGAGGCGAGTCCGGCGTCGAACAGCGCCAGGCCCTCCTCGACGGAGACGGCCGCCACGCCCTGCCGCCGGATCCTCGCCAGGTCGGCGTGGGTCAGCCACTGGCTCATTCCGGTGTTCGCGCTCCACAGGCCCCAGGCCAGCGAGGTGGCCGGCAGGCCCTGCGCCGCGCGGTGCACGGCAAGCGCGTCCAGGAAGACGTTGGCCGCGGCGTATCCCGCCTGTCCCGCGGACAGGACCATGCCGCCGGCCGATGAGAACATCACGAACGCCGCCAGATCGAGGTGGCGGGTCAGCTCGTGCAGATGCCAGGCGGCGTCCGCCTTGGCGCCCAGACTCGCGTCGATCTGCTGGTGTGTCAGGGTGCTCACGAGCCCGTTGTCGGCGACGCCCGCGGTGTGCACCACCGCGGTCAGCGGGTGGTCCTCGGGGATCCGGGCCAGCAGCCCGGCCAGTGCCTCCCGCTGTGCGACGTCGCACGCGACGATGGCCACCTGTGCCCCGAACCCCTCCAGTTCGGCGAGCAGTTCCGGGGCGCCCGGCGCGTCCATGCCCCGCCTGCTGGTCAGCAGCAGATGCCGTACGCCGTACCGGATCACCATGTGTCGGGCCACCTCGGAGCCGAGTCCGCCCGTGCCGCCGGTGATCAGCACCGTCCCTTCAGGGTCCAGGGCGGGCGGTGCGACGTCCTCGGACGCCGTGCCCGACCGGGTCAGCCTGGGCACCAGGACCTGTCCGGCGCGCACGGCGAGTTCGGGTTCGCCGCTCGCCAGGGCGGCCGTCAGGACGGCTTCGGACTCCGCCAGCCCGTCCGTGTCGGCCACCACGAAGCGGCCGGGATTCTCCGCCTGCGCTGCCCGCATCAGGCCCCAGACCGGGGCCTGGGCCGGCTCGATGTCGCCGTCGGTGTCGGTGGCGGCGGCATGCCGGGTGACCACGGCCAGCTTCGAGGCGGCGAACCGCTCGTCGGCCAGCCACTCCTGCACCACGCCCAGCACCTGGTGCACGACGGTCCGTACACCGGTCAGCGGCTCGCCCGCCGGTGTCGCGCAGTCGAGTACGACGATGTCCGGCACGGGGCGGCCGTCGGCGAGCTCCTCCCAGGCGCTCACGGTTGTCTCTCCGACCGACTGCGCCGGGACCCGAAGGGCATTCCACGAGATCCGCAGGAGCGAGTCGCCCGCCAGGCCGCCCGCCCGGAGCTGATCGTTCGTCACCGGACGGGAGACGAGGCTGTCCACCGACCACACGGGTGCGCCGGTGGCGTCGGCGGCGTGGACGACGATGCTGTCCTCTCCGGACGGAGCGATCCGCACCCGCAGCTGCGCGGCACCGACCGCGTGCAGCCGGACTCCGGACCAGACGAACGGAAGCACGGTGCTCCCGCCGCGCCGTTCGTCGCCGACGATCGCGAGGTGCATGGCGGCGTCGAGCAGCGCGGGATGGATGCCGTAGCGCCCGGCGTCGAGGTGCTCCCGCTCGGGCAGGGCCACCTCCGCGAACAGCTCGTCGCCGCGCCGCCAGGCGGCTTTGAGGCCCTGGAACACCGGGCCGTACTGATAGCCCTCGGCGCGCAGGTCCTCGTACACACCGGACACGTCCAGCGCCGTGGCGTCGGCCGGGGGCCACTGGGCGAGGTCGAACGCGGGAGCCTCCTCGCCGTTCGCGAGGGTCCCCTCCGCGTGCAGGGTCCACGGCAGATCCGGCGCGTCCTCGGGGCGGGAGTAGACGCTCAGCGAGCGGCGCCCCTGTGCGTCCGGCGGGCCGACGACGACCTGGGTCACGACCGCGCCGGGGCCGGACAGGACCAGCGGTGCCTGCAGGGTGAGTTCGTCCACCCGGTCACAGCCGATCTGGTCACCCGCCTGCGTGGCCAGTTCCACGAAGGCCGTACCAGGCAGCAGCACCGTGCCGTTCACACCGTGGTCGTCGAGCCAGCCATGGCCGGCGAGCGACAGCCGGCCGGTGAAGGTCACGGTGTCCGCCTCCGGCTGCGGCACCACCGCACGCAGTATCGGATGATCGACCATCCCGAGGCCGAGCGAGATGGCGTCCGCGCCGTTCTGTTCGGCTTCGAGCCAGTAGCGGCTGCGCTGGAAGGCGTACGTGGGGAGGTCGACCCGGCGGGCGTCGCTGCCGTCGAACACCGCGTCCCAGTCCACCTTTCCGCCCCGCACGGCGTACTCCGCCACCGAGCTCAGGAACCGGTCGTAGCCTCCCTCGCCACGCTGGAGCGAGCCGATCACCAGGGTTCCGCCCGGCTGTTCCGCACCGCGCTCCAGCGACTCCTGGAGCCCGTAGGTCAGCACCGGGTGGGGGCTGCATTCGACGAAGGCCGCGTGTCCCTTGTCCCGCAGTCGGCTCACGACCTCGTCGAAGCGCACGGTGTGCCGGAGGTTCCGGTACCAGTAGTCGGCGTCCATCAGCCGGGTGTCGAGCAGGTCACCGGTCAAGGTGGAATGGAAGGCAATGTCGGATTCCCGCGGCTGCAGTCCCGCGAGATCGGCGAGGACTCGCTCTCGAATGGCCTCCACCTGAGGCGAATGCGAGGCGTAGTCCACGGGGATCCTGCGCGCGCGCTCGCCCAGCGACTCGCATTCCGCGACCAGTTCGTCCAGTGCCGAGGTCTCTCCCGAAACCACGGTCGTCGCGGGGCCGTTGATCGCGGCCACGCTCAACCGCCCCTTCCAGCGCGCGAGTCGCTCCTCCACCTCGGCGACGGGCAACGGCAGTGACACCATGCCGCCGGTGCCGGCGAGCGCCACGATCGCCCGGCTCCGCAACGTCACCACCCGCGCCGCATCCTCCAAACTCAACGCCCCCGCCACACACG
>NZ_JBIAVS010000047.1:0-33849 GCF_042894545.1 Streptomyces sp. NPDC001530 | reverse complement strand
CGCCGACCCACTCGCCCATCGCCACACGACGAGTCTGGCCCTGCCGCTGACGCGGCAGGGCCAGAACCCAAGATCTTCACGAGCCTTCTAGGGCCTGTCCGGCGGATCTTGCCGGACAGGCCCCTGGTCCCGAGGAGGGCTCAGCGCTTGAGCGTGAAGGTGAAGTCGGCGGAGAGCTTGCCGCTCAGCCGGACTGCCGAAACGAGATTCCCCTCCGTGATCAGTCTTTCGACCTCGGCCCGCGAAAGACCGCAGCCCTCAGCGATCAGTCGCACCGGCCGGACAGGGATCCGCGCCGCAAAGCGCACCGAGACGTCGATCACCTCTCGGTCCAGGTGATCCGATCCGCCGGTGTCGAGGCGCCAGGCGTTGTCCCAGTCGAGGGCGATGCGATTGCGGCGCCGCACGACCGGATCCTGGAGCAGCTCAGCTGCCAGGTCAGGGTCGTTGTCATGCAGCCGGTCCAGCAACTCAGGTCGTACGGAGCGCACATTCATCCGCTCCAGGACCGTGAGCTTTGCCGTGTCCCCGCAAGCGCTACAGAGCACGAGGAGCCAGGCGTCGAGGAGCTTGTGGTGTGCGTTGACGCGAAATTTGCCGTTTGCCCGGAAGCGCTCGGACGCGCACGCGTGGCAACGGCGGAGAACGAGCGGCAGGCAGGTGGGCATGACCACCCAGCTATTGAGCACAGAAGTACACCGGTTTCAGTGAGAAGTCCGCAGCAAAAAGGAGCGCGGCGCACATGCGCGACGCGCGACGATTCAGCGCTCGGGAGGTCTCACAGGGTGTACAACGGCACGTCCTTGACTAGACGACTTGGTTCGGCAGCACGGTAATGGCGCACGGCGGCGCTGCTCCACTGGTTTTCGAGCGCCTCACCGCCAGGTTCCGTCCGGCGGATCATGGACGAAGCCAGAGCCGGATCGCGGCGACGGTGACGGTGCCGTGGAAGACGCAGGATCGTGACCCACGTGCCGTTCGCCGACCAGCGTCTGTGTCGTTCGTAGACGGTCTTCTATTTGCCGAAACGCAGTGCCTGGGTCGGCCGTACGGGTGGTCAGTGCCTGGGCCGGTCGTACGTCAGTGCCAGGGCTCGTAGTTCGGGTTACTCTCGCAGTCGCTCATGACCTCGACCTTGGTCTTCTTGTCGACCGGACAGACGCCGATGATGTACTGGCGCGCGATGCCGCCGGGGAAGGCGACCTCGACCTGTTCGGCCCACTTGTGGGTGTCGCCGATGGTCTTGTTGACGTCCACGCCGCCGGGCGCGTCGATGTAGTAGTTGTAGCCGGACTTGTACCAGGTCTTGTACAGGTCATGGTCGTACGTCGTCGACACGTACGGCGAGGGCTGGTTGACCAGGACGTACTTCTCGATGTCGTACTGCCCGTTGGTGACGTCCTTCGGGTAGAAGCCCTGCTCGAAGACGGTCGCCGGGCCGCGGCTGTCGCTGCGGTAGAGCGTGCCGCAGGTCTTGCGCCAGACCGGCTCGGGGGTGATGCGGTCGACGTCCACGCGGCGGTCGGCGGCCGCCTTGATCGGGTCGGCGAACTGGGGACAGGCGGGCGCGGCCGCCTTGGTGGCCGTCGCCGGCGAGGCGGGGGTCATCGCCGGCGCGGGCGAGGCGGGGGTCGCGGCGGACGTCGCGAAGACGGCCCCGAGGCACAGGACGACGGCAGCGGCCCGCCGCCGCAGACGAGTTGTGATCATGGAGAGCACCCTCTCGGTTCCGCGGCGGCGGGTCGGGGATCATCACCCCTACGGCGGCGTGTCAGTCAACCGGCGTTGCTCTAGCGGAAGATGCCCGTGTGGCCGAGCGAGTAGCGGCCCGGCTGCGGGTACACCGCGAGGCCGTGCGGGCCGTGGCCGACCGGGATGCTGGCGAGCTGGATGCCGGTGCGGGTGTCGATGGCGTACACCTCGGAGTCGTAACGCCCGGACAGCCACAGGACCTTGCCGTCGGCGGAGACGCCGCCCATGTCGGGGCTGCCGCCGTCGGGCAGGTGCCACTTCTTGGTCAGCTTGTTCTGGGTGAAGTCGAAGATGGAGATGGTGCCTTCGCCGCGGTTGGAGATGTACATCTCGCGCGAGTCGCGGCTGACGTACAGGCCGTGCGCGCCCTTGCCGGTGGGAAGAAGGGTGGGCCTGGTGAACTTGTCGCCGTCCAGCACCCACACGCCGTTGGCCATCATGTCGGCGATGTAGAACCGTTTGCCGTCGGGCGAGATCTTGACGTCCTGTGGCATGGCGCCGTGGAAGGGGAGCTTCTCCTGCCCGATCACCTTCATCTTCTCCGTGTCGACCTTCAGCAGCTCGCCGCTGAACTCGCAGGAGACGATGAAGTAGCGGCCGTCGAGGGAGAAGTCGGCGTGATTGACTCCGTAGCAGCTGACCGGCTCGGTCTTGACCCGCTTCATGGTGTGCGCGTCGCGGAAGACCAGTTCGCGGTCGAGGGAGGCCATCACGATGGCGTACTTGCCGTTGGGCGTGAAGTAGAGGTTGTACGGGTCGTGCACCTCGACCGTCTTGCCCGCCTTGCCGGTCTTCGGGTCGATGGGGGTGAGGGTGTTGCCCTTGTCGTTGTTGACCCACAGCGTCTTCATGTCCCAGGAGGGGACGACGTGTTGGGGCTGGGCGCCGACCGGGATCGTCTGGATGACCTCGTACGTCTTCGGGTCGATGACCGTGACGGTGTCGGACTCGGTGTTGGGGACGTAGACGCGGGACGGGAAGTCCTTGACCACCGGGGAGAGCCTGTTCGGGCGGTCGGCGGCGTAGACGTCCGTCGGGTCCAGGACGGGGGGCATGCCGGGCAGGCCCCGGATCGTCTTCGCCTTCGGCGGGGCGGGCTGGATGGCGGCCGCCTTGGTGCGGGGGACCTCGTTCGCGTGGTCCTTCGTTTGGTCCTTCGTGTGGTCCTGGGGCTCGCTGCCGCAGGCCGCGAGGGCGGTGAGGGCGGTGAGGGCGGTGAGGGCGGCGGTCAGGAGGCGCCGGGTGGGTGTGTGGTGCGTCTGCATCAGCTCAGCAGCTCCGTGGTGGTGACCGCGTGCAGGCCGCGGCGGTGGAGTTCTTCCAGGACGGCGGGGAGCGCGGCGACCGTGTCCGCGTATCCGAAGTGCAGGCTCACCACGGATCCGTTGCGGATCTCGCCGATGATCTTGCGGGTGATGGCGGGGGCGCCCGGCGAGGTGAAGTCGAGCGAGTCGACGTCGTAGGAGAGCGTGTGCGGGTAGCCCGCGTTGCGGGCGAGGCGTTCTACGAGGGGGGAGGCGCGGGGGGTGCGGGACGGGCGGAACCAGGTGCCGATCGAGCCGGTGAGCCGTTTCAGGCGCTCCGCGCAGCCCCGGATCTCCGCGTCCGCCTCCGCTTCCGGCATCGCGTTGATGTCGAGGTGGCGCAGGGTGTGGTTGCCGAGGTCGTGACCGCCGTCGAGGATGCGGCGGGCCATGTCGGGGTGCTCGTCCAGCCAGGTGCCGACGGTCAACACGGTGACGCGGGCGCCGGCCTGCTCGGCCTCGCCGAGGAGCGTCTTGGCGATGGCGGGGTCGCCCTGGCCGTGGAAGGTGAGGGCGACTTGGGGGTGGGTGCGGGGGCCGTGGGTGATCTCGGCGGGGTGGGTGGGGAAGCGGTGGGGGGTGGGGGTGAGGGGGGAGGCGCTGGCGGCGGGGGGTGTGGTGCGGGGTGGGGTCGCCGGGTGCGCGACGGCGCCTGCCGTGGAGCAGCCGGTGGCTAGAGTCCCGGCGGTCAGCGTCCCGGCGGCGAGTGCGACCCCCGAGCGCAGTGCCGTGCGTCGGTCTGGCGCCTGGCGCGCGACGCGTTCTTCTTCACTGGCCAGGTGAGGGGGGTGAGCGGGCGTGGTCACCCGCACCATTTAAGGGCGAGTTGCCCCTAAAAACGGCGATTGGCCCGATCAGGGGGCGGCGCGGGTCGCTGGGTGGTCGGCGCGCTTTCCGCCGGTGGGTGGGGCGGGGCCGTGCCAGTACATCCGCCCCGTCGACGGTTGCAGCTCGGCGTGGTGCCGTTGCTCGGCCTGGTGACCACCACGTGGCGACGGGGCATTTGATGTACCGGCACGGCCCCTTCCGTGCGTTGGCGGCAGCCGGTACGCCGTGGCGCGCGACGACGACCGCGGTACGCCGTGGTGCGCGCTGACAACTGCGGGTACGCCGTGGCGCGCGACGACGACCGCGGTACGCCGTGGTGCGCGACGACAACTGCGGGTACGCCGTGGCGCGCGACGACGACCGCGGTACGCCGTGGTGCGCGACGACGACTACGGATACGCCGTGGCGCGCGACGACGACCGTGGTTGCGCCGTGGCGTGCGCCGACGACTACGGGTACGCCGTGGTGCGCGTTGACGACGGGCGCGTGTTGCCGACTGCGGGTGCATCCCGGCCCTGCCCCGGCGGGCATCCATCGACCGCTTCGGCTCTGTCGCCTGAGGTCCAGCCGACGAACGAGCCCCGGGCGACGAGCAAGATCCAGGCGGTGAGTGAGACCGGGGCACCGAGCCGGACCCCACTCACCCCGGCTGCCCTCCTCCCCCGGCCGGTGATCTTTCAGTCCGTCCGGCGTTTGAGGACGAGGCCGTCAGGGCGAAGGGGGGTCTGGGGGCGCAGCCCCCAGGTACGGGAATGGGTAGGGGCGGCGGGGGCGAGAAAACGTGGCGGTTGCAGGTGGAGGCGGACGTGCGGTGGGGCACAGGGGGCGCAAAGTTCCTGCATAGGCACTCGGCCCGGGCGCTGGTCGCTTTTGGATCAGTCGGTCGGGTCTGCGATAGTCAGCGGTGCGACCTCCACCCATTGACCCGGGCCATGGTTGTCGCCGGCGCCGCGGTTCACACCCCAAATCGTTCCGCGACGCCCTCAGAAGCCCCGGCTGCTCAGCGGCCGGGGTTTCCGCGTGCCGGGGGGAGTCAGCGGTCCGCCACGCGCATTTCGAACCAGGTGGTCTTGCCGCGAGGCAGCAGGTCGACGCCCCAGCGGTCGGAGAGTTTGTCGACGAGGAAGAGGCCCCGGCCGCTCAGGTCCATCTCCTGGACCGGCATCAGACAGGGGAGGCCCCGGGAGGGGTCGCGGACCTCGATACGGATCCAGCCCCGGCGGCGGCGCATCCGGAGCCCGAAGACGCGGGCGCCGGTGTGGCGTACGGCGTTGCCGACGAGTTCGGAGACGAGGAGGACCGCGTCCTCTGTCATCTTCGGCGACAGACCCCAGTGGCGCAGGACCACGACCTGCGTGAGCCGGCGCGCGGTGGCCGCGGACTCCGGGCGGGACGGCAACGGCACCTCCGCCTCGGTCGGATTGCCGAACAACTCCAGTGCCTTGAGTGCCCGTTCGTCCTCGACCGCAGGCGTCCAGCGCGCCGCGGTCGCACTCCCGTGCCGCCGCGGCTGTTCGATACCCTCCAGCCCCGCCATGCCCCCATCATGGCCGCCCAGAGCCCCGTTCGGGGCCGTTCCGCAGGAATACGCCCCCCGGAACGCACCGTTCCGCACCATCTGGTTGGCATATGCCGCAGGCAGTTCGGAGGGCGCTATGACCCACCTGACCTGCCCATGCTGTCCACTTGGAGGCAAACGCCGGTCTCCCCCGACAGGACAGGCTTAAGGTTGCCTTAAGGCTCACATAAACCGCCCCTTCGGGGGACACCGGGTCAGACATCGCGTCAACTGCAAGTGGATCAGCGGAACTTGGAGAGTGACATTCGCCGCATTGGGGAGGGGGCCGTGTTCGCCGAACACCGGCTGGTCAGAGGAACTTCGCCTTCCCCGGGCCCTCGTCCACGAAGCTCCGCATCCCCCGCTCCCGGTCCTCCGTCGCGAACAGGCCCGCGAACCAGTTCCGCTCGATCGCGAGCCCGGTCTCGATGTCCGTCTCCAGGCCCGCGTCGATCGACTCCTTCGCCGCACGCAGCGCGATCGCCGGGCCTTGCGCGAGCTTCGCGGCCCAGGCGTGCGCGGCGGTGTACACCTCGTCGGCCGGGACCACCTGGTCCACCAGGCCGAGCGACAGGGCCTCGTCGGCCTTGACCATGCGGCCGGTGAAGATGAGGTCCTTGGCCTTGGAGGGGCCGATCAGGCGGGAGAGGCGCTGGGTGCCGCCGGCGCCGGGGATCAGGCCGAGCAGGATCTCCGGCTGGCCCAGCTTGGCGTTGTCCGCGGCGATGCGGTAGTCGGCGCACAGGGCCAACTCGCAGCCCCCGCCCAGCGCGTACCCGGTGATGGCGGCGACGACCGGCTTGGGGATGCGGGCGACGGCGGTGAAGGAGTCCTGCAGGGCCCGGGACCGCACGACCATCGCGGCGTGGTCCATGGCCTGCATCTCCTTGATGTCCGCGCCCGCCGCGAACACCTTCTCCCCGCCGTACAGCACCACCGCACGGACGTCCGCCCGGCCGGTGGCCTCCTCGGCGAGCTCCTTGAGCCGGTCCTGCGTGGCGACGTCCAGCGCGTTCATGGGCGGGCGGTCCAGGCGGATGGTGCCCACGCCTTCGGCCACTTCAAGATGCACAGTCATGGGAGCAGGTTAGTGGGCGTTAACGACAACGGGCCGGGTGTGCTGGGTCACAGCACGCCCGGCCCGTACGAATCAGCCGTGAAGGGATTACGCCGTCCAGTCCGACCAGGACATGTTCCAGCCGTTGAGGCCGTTGTCGGGGGCGACCGTCTTGTCGTGGGAGTTCTTCACGATCACCACGTCGCCGATGATCGAGTGGTCGAAGAACCAGGCCGCCGGCACATCGCTGTCGTAGCCGCCGCGCACATCGCGGACGCCGATGCAGCCGTGGCTGGCGTTGTAGTTGCCGAAGGCGCCGCCGCCCCAGTAGTTGCCGTGGATGAACGTGCCCGAGTTGGTCAGGCGCTGGGCGTGCGGGACGTCCTTGATGTCGTACTCGCCGCCGTAGCCGACCGTTTCGCCGTTCATACGGGTCACCTTGAGGCGCTCGCTGATGACCATCTGGCCGTTCCAGGTGTCGTAGCCCGGCTTGCCCGTGGTGATCGGGATGGTCTTGATGACCTTGCCGTCGCGCTTGACGACCATCTTGTGGGTCTTGGCGTCGACGGTGGTGACCTGGCTGCGGCCGATCGTGAAGCTCACGGTCTTGGCCTGCTTGCCGTAGACACCGGGGCGGCCCTCGACACCGTCGAGGTTGAGGGTGATGCTGACCTTCGTGCCGGCCTTCCAGTACTGCTCGGGGCGGAAGTCGAGGCGGTCGTTGCCGAACCAGTGGCCCTTGACGTCGACCGCGGGCTCGGTCTTGATCTTGATGGCTTTCTCGACGTCGTCGGGGTGCGTGATGCCGCGCGTGAAGTGGATCGAGAAGGGCATGCCGACGCCGACCTTGGAGCCGTCGTCGGGCGTGTAGATGCCGACGAAGGTGTTCTTGGGGGTGAGGGTGGTGAAGGCGGAGTCCTCGGCGGCCGTACGGCCGTCGGCGTCCTTGGCCACCGCGTGCACCTTGTACTTGGTGGCCGAGGCGAGGTGGGTCGAGGGCGTCCAGGTGGCGCCGCCGTCCGTGATCGTGCCCTCGACTGCCTTGCCCTTGGTGTCCTCGACCTGAACCTCGGTCAGTTTGCCCTTGGCGGCGGTCACCTTGAGGGCGCCGCTGGTCTTCACGTCGTCGGCGCCGTCCTTGGGGGCGATGGTCACAACGGCCTGGGAGGCCTTGGTGTCCGCTGTGTTGGAACCCTTGCCCTTGCCGTCCCCCGAGCCGGACCCCGAGTCCGTCCCCCCTCCGCCGCCGCATGCGGTCACCGTGAGCAGAAGGACGCCCAGCAGCAGTGCCAGGATCCCCTTGCCCTCGTGTATCCGCGCGCCAACCGAAGCCCCCGATATCGGTCGCCCGTTCAAAGTTGTTCTCCCCTCGCACGGCCTGAGCAGGCCCGCACTCCAGCGCGTCCCACGCGCGTATCGCGCTAATTAATCACATGACCAGGAGCGATGACTCCCCGGGATTGTCACTGTTCAGTTCCAACTTCGGCCATGTGGGGGCGTGCTGGAGTTCCCCCTGCGTACTCCGTGCGCGTACCCGTATATCGGGTTACTTCACCGCGGCCCCCGCTTTCCACTCCTTCCAGCTCATGTTCCACCCTCCGAGCCCGTTGTCGGGAGAGACCATTTTGTCGTTGCTGTTGACGACCTCGATGACGTCCCCGATCAGGGTGCGGTCGAAGAACCAGCCCGCCGGAGTGTCCGAACTGCCGCCCTTCACGTCCTCCAGACCCACGCAACCGTGGCTGACATTGCTGTTGCCGAAGGCGCCCTCCTCCGCCCAGTAGTTGCCGTGCAGGAAGGTTCCGGTGTCGGTGAGCCGGATGGCGTGGGGGACGTCCGGAATGTTGTACTCGCCGCCGAAACCGACCGTGCGGCTGTTCATCCGCGTCATCTCCAGCATCTCCATGACGACCATTTTTCCGTTGTACGTCGTCGTCTCGGGGGCGCCCGCCGTGATCGGCACGGTGGCGAGGAGGTCACCGTCGCGGCGTACCTCCATGGTGTGTTCGGCGGCGTCGACGAGCGAGACCTGGCTGCGCCCGACGGTGAACGAGAGGGTCTTGTTCTGGAGTCCGTACACGCCCGGTGCCGCCTGGACGTCCCGCAGGTGCAGCCCGATCGTGACCTTCGTGCCCGGCTTCCAGTACTTCTGCGGGCGGAAGTCGAGGCGGTCCTTGCCGAACCAGTGCGGCCGGATCTCGACGGCGGGCTCCGCGGTCACATGGATCGCGCGCTCGACGGCGGCCCGGTTCTTGATCTCCCGGTTGAACGCGAGCGAGACGATCATTCCGGTGCCGACGGTGGACCGGTTCTCCGGGGTGACGTATCCGATGAACCGCTCGGCGGGGACGGCCGTCGTGAACGTCGTGTGCCGTGCCGAGCGCCGCCCCCGCTCGTCCAGGGCCACCGCGTCGACCGTGTACTGGGCGGCCAGCGCGAGCCGGGGTTCGTCGGGTTTCCAGGTCAGGCCGTCGTCGCTGATGTGCCCCCGCACCGGGGACTCCTGCGCGTCCTGGGTCTTCACGACCTTCACGGACTCCAGGCGCCCGCTGGGCACCCCTACCTTGATCGTCTGATGGGAGCTTACGCCCTTGCTGTTGTCGTCCGGCGAGACATGGATGACGTCCTCGGACGACTGCCGTTTGCCGAACACCTCGTCGAACCCGTCCGAAGTGCAGCCGGCGGCTCCGGCCAGCAGGCCGGCCCAGGTCAGTACGGCGGCCAGCGCGGCCCCTGCGCGCCGCGCGCGCGTCTGTACATGCTTCACAGAGGGCCCAACGACTGTGCCCCGCTGGGGAAACGTGAGTGCGAGCCACGCTCTGGGCAGAACAGTGGGGAGGACGACGCGACGGGGAGCCCGCGGCCGGGACGCCGCACGCTGTTCATCGGGTCGTTCCATCGAGCCGCGGGAGGCTGACCGGTGTCGAGCGCACCCGAGCAGGAGGCAGTCCAGGAGGGACGTGCCGCGGGCGGCGGGCTGCCCGTGCAGTCGGCCCCCGCACTGAACGGCGCCCAGCGGACGACGGGGCCCGCCATGTCCGTGTGGCCGGGCGCCCCGACCCCGCTCGGCGCGCGCTTCCGCGTCGGCCCCGATGGCGTACCGGGCACCAACTTCGCCCTGTGGGCGGGCGGCGCGGAGGCCGTGGACCTGTGCCTCTTCGACGAGCGGGACGGTGACGTCCACGAGACCCGGGTCCCGCTCACCGAGCTCACCCACGAGATCTGGCACGGCTTCGTCCCCGGCGTGCTGCCCGGCCGCCGCTACGGCTACCGCGTGCACGGCCGCTGGGACCCGTGGACCGGCGCCCGCTGGAACCCGGCGAAGCTGCTCCTCGATCCGTACGCCCGTGCCGTCGACGGCGACTTCAGTCTGCCGCCCGAGGTGTACGGACATGTCCGGGACTGGCCCCAGCAGCAGGTCGCCGACACCGTGCGCGACGACCGCGACTCGGCGCCGTACGTCCCCAAGGGTGTCGTGGTCCATGACGACGACGACTGGTCGGACGACCACCGCCCGAAGACCCCGTGGGCGGACTCGGTGATCTACGAGCTGCATGTGCGGGGGTTCACCCGACTGCACCCGGGGATTCCGGAGGAACTGCGCGGCACGTACGCGGGGCTGGCGCATCCGGCCGCGATCGAGCATCTGGTGAAGCTCGGGGTGACCGCGGTGGAGCTGCTGCCGGTGCACCAGTTCGCGCACGAGGACCATCTGCTGCGGCGGGGCATGAAGAACTACTGGGGGTACAACTCGATCGGATACTTCGCCCCGCACGCCGGGTACGCCGCCTCCGGTACGACCGGCCAGCAGGTCGGCGAATTCAAACGGATGGTACGGGCGCTGCACGCCGCCGGTATCGAAGTCATCCTCGACGTGGTCTACAACCACACCGCGGAAGCGGATGAATTGGGTCCGATGCTGTCGCTGCGCGGCATCGACAACCGGGGGTACTACCGGCTGCAGTCGGACGCCCGCCGGTACGCGGACTACACGGGGTGCGGGAACACCCTGCACGTGGTGCAGCCACATGTGCTGCGGCTGATCACGGACTCGCTGCGGTACTGGGTGACGGAGATGGGGGTGGACGGCTTCCGCTTCGACCTGGCCGCCGCCCTCGCCCGGTCCATGCACGACGTCGACATGCTGTCGCCGTTCCTCGCCGTCATCGCCCAGGATCCCGTGCTGCGGCGGGTGAAGCTGATCGCCGAGCCGTGGGACGTGGGGTCCGGCGGGTATCAGGTGGGGTCCTTCCCACCCCTGTGGACGGAGTGGAACGACCGGTACCGCAACGCCGTGCGGGACTTCTGGCGGGGGGCGCTGCCCGATGTACGGGACCTGGGGTACCGGCTGTCCGGGTCGAGCGATCTCTACGCGTGGGGTGGGCGTCGGCCGTACGCCTCGGTGAACTTCGTGACCGCCCACGACGGGTTCACCCTTCGGGATCTCGTCTCCTACGAGCGCAAGCACAACGAGGCGAACGGGGAGGGGAACCGGGACGGCTCCGACGACAACCGGTCGTGGAACTGCGGGGCGGAGGGCGAGACGGGGGACGAGCGCGTACGGGGCCTGCGGCGGCGGCAGTTGAGGAATCTGCTGACCACGCTGTTGCTGTCGACCGGGGTGCCGATGCTGGTCGCCGGGGACGAGTTCGGGCGGACGCAGCGGGGGAACAACAACGCGTACTGCCAGGACAACGAGATCAGCTGGGTCGACTGGTCGTATCTCGACGATCCCGGGTGGCGGGCGCTGTTCTCACTGACGTCCCGGTTGATCGCCCTGCGGCACGAGCATCCCGTGCTGCGGCGGCGGGCGTTCTTCTCCGGGCGGGCCCATTCGGTGGACGGGTTGCGGGACTTGGCGTGGTTCACCGCGCGGGGGACGGAGATGACGGAGCGGGACTGGTACGCGCCTGCCGCGACGCTGGGGATGTATCTGTCCGGCCGGGACATTCCCGGGCGGGACGCGCGGGGGGTGCCGGTCGTGGACGACAGCTTCCTCGCCGTGCTGCATGCCGGGGATCGGCCGGTGAGTTTCGTGCTTCCGGGGACGCCTTGGGCGGAGCGGTACGAGGTGGTCGTCGACACCTCCCGGGAGGAGCAGGGGGAGGCACCGGGGGTGGAGCATCGGGCGGGGGTGGCGGTCACGGTGCCGGCTCGGGCGGTGTTGCTGCTGCGGGTGGTGGGCTGAGGAGTTCTCGTGCGGGCGCGCGGATCGAGTCCGGTGGTCAGCTCGTCGAGCACGACCACACCGGGGTTGCCGATGAGCGCGAGCGCAGCTCGAAGGCGCATCAACCGATCGGCTGATACGGCCGTACGACCGCTCGAACGTGCCGGTCCTAGGCCCATCGAACGATTCAGGTCCGGCCAAAACTCGGTGGGCGCTGTCAGTGGCGATCCGTAGGCTCGCTCCTGATGTCCACAACAGATGCAATGACCAAGGACCGTGCCGGACGTTCGGCCGTACGCAGCCTGTCGCGCCTGTGGCCGTACGTGCGGCCGGTGCGCGTGCGGCTGTTCAGCGCGGCCATCGTCGCGGTGGTCGCCTCCTGTACGGGGCTGGTGATCCCACTCGTCCTGAAGTGGATGGTGGACGGTCCGGTGGCCGGCCACGATCCGGCGGGCGTCTGGCTCGGAGCGCTGTATCTGCTGCTGCTCGGGTTCGCCGAGGCCGGGCTGTTCGGGCTGCGGCGGTGGCTGGTGGCGCGGCCGCTGGCGGGCGTCGAGGCGGCGATGCGAGCCGATCTGTACCGGCATCTGCAGCGCCTCCCCGTCGCCTTCCACGACCGCTGGGCCTCCGGTCAGCTGCTGTCCCGGGGCACCACGGATCTCATGCTGCTGCGCATGTTCCTGGCGTTCCCGCTGACCTTCCTGCTGGTGAACGCCGTGACGATCCTCGTCGGCATGGCCATCATGCTGGCCCAGCAGTGGACGCTCGGGCTGGTGCTGCTCGCTCCCACCGTCCCCCTTGTGATCGTCTGCTGGCTCTTCGAGCGGCGCTACTCGGAGGTGGCCCGGCGCTCGCAGGACCAGGTCGGCGATCTGACGACGGTCGTCGAGGAGAGCGTGCTCGGCATCCGCATCATCAAGGGCTTCGGCCGCCATCGCAGCCAGGCGCGCGCCTTCCGCGAGCTGTCCCGCACCCTGCGCGGCACGGAGCTCGTCAAGGCCCGCCTCCTCGCCTCCATCTTGGCCGTCATCGTCACCCTTCCCGAAATCGCGATCGGCGCCGCCCTCGTCCTCGGCACGGTCCAGGTCGCCGACGGGCACCTCTCCGCCGGCACGCTGGTGGCCTTCCTCTCCACAGCCCTCGCGCTGCGCTGGCCCATCGACTCCATCGGCTTCCTCCTCGCGATGAGCCAGGAGGCGGCGACGGCGACGGAACGGTACTTCGAGGTGATGGACGCGGCTCCTGAGGTACCGGGGGTTTCCAGTGACCCGGCGCAGGTATCGGCCGGGGGGAGGGTGCGCGGCTCGGCGGTTCGAGGTGCCTCCCCCAAGCTCTTCGAGCAGGGGGTACCCCCAGCGCCCACCCGTGCCGCCTGGGGGTCCCCCCACGCCGTTGAGGCAGTGGGGGAGGCACGATTGCCCGCAACTGGGGAGGCCGACATCCGCGGACTCCGCTTCCACAACGTCCAGTTCCGCTACCCCGATGCCCCCGCGGACACGGCTCCCGTGCTGGAAGACATAGACCTGCACATACACCCCGGCGAATCGATGGCCCTGGTCGGCGCGACCGGCACCGGCAAGACCACCCTCACGGCCCTCGTCCCCCGCCTCCACGAGGTGACGTCCGGCCGTATCACGCTGGACGGCAGGGACATCACGGCGATGCCCCGCGAGGAACTCCGCGAACTCGTCGCCGTCGCCTTCGAGGAGCCCACCCTCTTCTCGGCGACCGTCGGCGAAAACGTGCTCATGGGCGCGGAGGCCGCCGCCGGGCAGCCGGAGCTGGACCGCGCCCTCGCCGTCGCCCAGGCCGACTTCGCGCACGTGCTCCCCCAGGGCACGGCGACGCAGGTGGGCGAGCAGGGCCTGAGCCTCTCGGGCGGGCAGCGCCAACGCCTCGCCCTGGCGAGGGCGGTGGTCGGCCGCCCCCGTTTCCTGGTGCTCGACGACCCGCTGTCGGCCCTGGACGTGCACACGGAGGCCGCGGTCGAGGCCGCCCTGCGCCGCGTCCTGGCGGAGACGACCGCCCTGATCGTGGCGCACCGCCCGTCCACGGTCCTGCTCGCCGACCGCGTGGCCCTGCTCTCCGGCGGCCGCATCGCCGCGGTCGGCACACACCACGAACTGCTGCGCACCAACGCCGAGTACGCCTGGCTGATGTCGGGCGCCGGAGCCGAGGAGGACCCCCGATGACGGCGCCCACGACCACCGCGCCGGACAAGGACCGACCGGCCCGGGAACCCGAACAGCACACGGACCCCTTCGACCGCGACACGCTCCCCACTCCCCCGGGCGCGACCGCCGCGCTGCTGCGCTCCCTGCTCGCCCCGCTCAGGGCCCGCGTGGTCGTGACCACCGTGCTGCTCCTGCTCCAGCAGGCCGCGGTGCAGGCGGGGCCGCTGCTCGTCGCGTACGCCCTCGACCGCGCCGTACCGGCGTTCCGGAGCGACGACCACGGCCCGCTGATCGTCGTCGCCGTCGCGTATCTGCTGTGCTCGGTGGCTTCCGGAGGGCTCCAGTACGCCTTCATCATCGCCTCGGCCCGCGTCAACCAGGACGTGCTGCTCGATCTGCGCGGCCGGATCTTCCGCCACGCGCAGGCGCTCAGCATCGACTTCCACGAGCGCTACACCTCGGGCCGGCTGATCTCCCGCTCCACGACGGACGTCGAGTCGCTGCGCGAACTGCTCAGCGAGGGCCTGCAGGAGCTCGCCACGGTCATCCTGTCCTTCGTCTACATCTCGGCGATGCTGCTCTGGCTGGACCTGGGCCTCGGCGCGGTCGCGGTGGCGTCGTTCGTGCCGCTGTATCTCCTCATCCGGCTCTACCAGCGCCGCGCGGGCCGTATCTTCGCCCTCCGCTCGACCGCGATCGCCGCCGTGATCGTGAAGTTCGCGGAGACGATGAACGGCATCCGCCCGGTGCGCGCGTTCCGCCGCGAGGCCGCCAACGACGCGGACTTCCAAGTGCTCAACCAGCGCCATGAGAAGACGAACGGCGACGCCCTGCTGGAGATGGCCCGCTATGTCGTCGGCTCCCGTCTGGTCGCCAACACGGCGGTCGCGGGGATCGTGCTGTGGGGCGCCTACCGGGTGGCCTCGGGCTCGCTGGCGCTGGGTGTGCTGGCCGCCGCGGTCCTCTATCTGCGCCGCCTGTACGACCCGATCGACCGGCTCGGCATGTTCCTCAACTCGTACCAGTCCGCGGCGGCTTCGCTGGAGAAGATCGCGGGCCTGCTGGCCCAGACGCCGTCGGTGCCGGAACCGTCCGCGCCGCAGCAGCTGCCCGCGCTCGCCTCCGAACACCCCGGCCGCGAGGTCGTCTTCGACGACGTCCGCTTCGCGTACCGCACGGGCGGCGAGGTCCTCCCTTCCTTCTCGCTGACGCTTCCCGCCGGACAGACGGTGGCCGTCGTCGGCTCCACGGGCGCGGGCAAGTCGACGCTGGCCAAGCTCCTTGCCCGCTTCTACGACCCCTCGGAGGGCCGGGTCCTCCTCGACGGCGTCGATCTGCGCGACCTCTCCGTGCCCGAGCTGCGGCGCGGTGTGGTGATGGTGACCCAGGAGGCGTTCCTGTTCTCCGGCACGGTCGCCGAGAACATCGCGATCGGCCGCCCCGACGCGTCCCGCGAGGAGATCGAGCGGGCCGCCAAGGCGATCGGCGCCCATGACTTCATCAGCGCCCTGCCCGACGGCTACGACACGGACGTACGCAAACGCGGTGGCCGTATCTCGGCCGGTCAGCGCCAGCTCGTCGCCTTCGCCCGGGCGTTGCTCGCCGACCCGGCGGTCCTCATCCTCGACGAGGCGACCAGCTCCCTGGACATACCCGGCGAACGAGCCGTCCAGCGCGCCATGTTGACGGTCCTGCGCGGCCGTACGGCGGTCGTGATCGCGCACCGGCTGTCCACGGTGGAGATCGCGGACCGGGTGCTGGTGATGGAACACGGCCGGATCGTGGAGGACGGAGGCCCAGCCGAACTGATCGCGGGGACGGGACGGTTCGCGGATCTGCACAGGGCCTGGCGGGACAGTCTGGCCTGAGGAAGGTTCTTTCGCCCCCTCCGCCCCTGCCCCTTCCCGTCACTTGGGGGCCCCGCCCTCAAACCCCCGATCGGCCGTGACGGCCTCGTCCTCAAACGCCGGACGGGCTGACATCAGCCCCTGCGGTACGGGACGGGAAGGGGCGGAGGGGGCGGAGGGGGCGAAAGAGAAGGGGGAGCTGATGATCGACGCGTACGAGGATCCGGGAACGCCGGACTGTCGTGGCGGCTGGCGGTACATGTGGTGGCTGGTCACCCGGCAGGCGGGGCGATCCGCGGCCGGCGCGGTGCTCGCCAGCGTGTGGATGGCGCTGATGGCGTTGACGCCGTATCTGCTGTCCCGGGCCATCGACGACGGTCTGGAGCCGGGCGACCAGTCCGCGCTGGCCGGCTGGACGGCCGCCGTGCTGGGCATCGGGGTGTTCAACGCCTGGCTGGGCGTGCTGCGGCACCGCACGATGACCAAGGTCCGGATGGACGCCAACTTCCGTACGGTCAAGGTCGTGGTCGAGCAGTCGGCCCGGCTGGGTGCCACGCTGTCGCGCCAGGTCGGGGCCGGGGAGGTCGTCACGATCGGCGTCGGTGACGTGCAGACGATCAGTACGTCGCTGACCGTCGTGGGCCCCGGCCTCGCCGCGGTCTTCACCTACGGCGTGGTGGCGGTGCTGCTGCTGTCGGTCTCGCTCCAGCTCTCCGTGGTGATCCTGCTCGGCGTGCCGCTGATCGCCGGGCTGGTGGGACCGCTGATGGGGCGGCTGCAGGGCACGGAGACGGAGTACCGCGAGCGGCAGGGCGTGCTGACCGCGCGGATCGGCGACCTCGCGGGCGGGCTGCGCGTCCTCAACGGCCTGGGCGGCAAGGGGCTGTTCGCCGACACCTTCCGGCGCGATTCGCGGGAGCTGCTGGCGCAGGGGTACCGGGTCGGGTCGGTGACCAGCTGGATCCAGGCGTTGGGCATGGGGCTGCCGACCCTGTTCCTCGCCGTGGTGACGTGGCTCGCGGCGCGGCTGACGGCGCAAGGGGACATCACCATCGGTGAGTTGGTGTCCGTGTACGGCTATGTCGCGGTCCTCGTACTCCCGGTGTACTTCTTCATCGAATGCGGCTACCAGCTCAGCCGGGGCGTGGTCGCCGCCCGGCGCGTCGCACGTTTCCTGGCCCTGGAGCCCGCCGCCGGTCACGCGGACGCGCTGGACGCGCCCTCGTCCCCCGCGGTGCTGCACGATCCGGAGTCCGGTGTACGGGTGGTGCCGGGGCGGCTGACGGCGCTGGTCGGCGCCCGCCCCGCCGAGTCCGCGGCCGTGGTCGACCGCCTCGGCCGGTACACGGATTCGGCGGTGACCTGGGGCGGCGTACGGCTCGAGGAGATCGCCCTGCCGCAGGTGCGGGAGCGGATCCTGGTCGCGGACCACGAGGCCGACCTGTTCGCGGGCACCCTGCGCGACCTGGTCTCCGGCAGCCGGGACCACGACGACGAGGCGGTGGCACGGGCCGTGCACGCGGCCGTGGCGGACGACATCGTCCTCGGTCTGCCCGAGGGTCTCGACTCGGCTGTCGACGCGCAGGGCCGCAGTCTCTCCGGCGGCCAGCGGCAGCGGGTACGCCTGGTGCGGGCGCTCCTTGCCGACCCGGAGGTGCTGCTCGCGGTCGAGCCCACCTCGGCGCTCGACGCGCACACCGAGGCGGCCGTCGCGGCCCGGCTGCGCGCCGCGCGCTCCGGCCGCACGACCGTCGTCACCAGCACCTCACCGCTCCTGCTGGACCAGGTGGACACGGTGTGCTTCCTGGTCGACGGCAAGGTCGCGGCGAGCGGCAGCCATCGCGAACTGCTCGACGGGGAACCGGGATACCGCGCGCTGGTGGCCCGCGACGCGGACATGGAGACAGCGGACACGGAGAGCGCGGGCTTGGAGAGCGCCGGCTTGGAGGGCACGAGCTTGGAGAGCACTGACAAGGAGAGCTCGGACTTGGGGAGCTCGGACTTGCGGAGCTCCGACACGGAGGGCCGCCCAGGCTTGGAGAGTGCCGTCGACGCCGAGGAGGCCGTGCGATGAGTGCGAGCGCGCAGCTGCCGATCGCCGAACCCGCCGATGTGCGCCGGGCGTCGGTGCGGCTGATCCGGGCGGACGGGCGGGCCTTCGCCGCCGTGCTCGGCCTCAACGCGCTGGCCGCCGGGGCCGGGCTGGTCGGGCCCTGGCTGCTCGGGCGGATCATCGACGACGTACGGGCCGGGGGCGGTGTGGAGGTCGTGGACCGGCTGGCGCTGGTCATCCTCCTGTGCTCGCTGGCGCAGCTGCTGCTGGCGCGGTGGGCCCGGTATGTGGGGCACCGCTTCGGGGAGCGGACGCTGGCGCGGGTGCGCGAGGAGTTCGTGGAGCGGACGCTGACGCTGCCTGCCTCGGTCGTGGAGCGGGCGGGCACGGGCGACCTGACCGCGCGTGGCACGGCCGACGTCACCGTGGTGGGCAACACCCTGCGCGACGCGGGGCCCGAGCTGCTCATCGCCTCCGCCCAGGCGCTGTTCATCCTCGGCGCGGTCTTCGTCATCGACCCGCTGCTCGGCGGCTGCGGAGTGCTCGGTCTGGTCGGCATCTGGTTCGCGCTGCGCTGGTATCTGCGCCGGGCGCGCACCGGCTATCTCGCTGAGGGCAGCGCGACCTCCGAGGTCGCCGAGATCCTCGCGGCCACGGCCTCCGGCGCCCGCACGGTCGAGGCCTTCGGACTCCAGAAGCGCCGGATCGCCGCGAGCCGCGACGCGCTGGAGACGTCCCGCCAGAAGCGGATGTGGACCCTGTTCCTGCGCAGCGTGTTCTTCCCGGCCGTGGAGATCTCGTACGTCATTCCCGTGGTCGGAGTGCTGCTGGTGGGCGGCGTGCTGCACGCGCGGGGCGCGATGAGCCTGGGGGCGGTGGTCGCCGCGACGCTGTATCTGCGCCAGCTCGGCGAGCCGCTCGATCAGATTCTGATGCGGGTCGAGCAACTGCAGAGCAGCAGCGCCTCGTTCGCCCGCGTGGAGGGCCTCGCCCGGGCCCCGCAGGCCGGGCCGTCCATCTCCCCCACCCCGGTGGACGACCGGATCGACGTCACCGGGGTCCGCTACGCGTACGAGCGCGGGGGCGAGGTGCTGCGCGGGGTCGACCTGACCGTGCGGCCCGGGGAACGGCTGGCCGTCGTCGGCCCCTCCGGCGCAGGGAAGACCACCCTGAGCAGGCTGCTGGCGGGCGTCGACGCGCCGGGCACCGGCACGGTGACGGTCGGGCGGGTGCCGATCGTCGGACTCGACCCCGAGCAGCTGCGCCGGCAGGTCGTCCTCGTCACCCAGGAGCACCATGTGTTCCTGGGCACGGTCCGCGACAACCTGCTGATCGCCGAACCCACCGCCACCGACGCCCAGTTGTGGGCGGCCCTCGCGGCGGTCGGCGCCGAGGACTGGGCCGAGGAGCTGCCGGACGGCCTGGACACCGGGCTGGGCCCCGAAGGGCACCGCGTGGACGGCTCGCGGGCCCAGCAACTCGCCCTGGCCCGGGTCGTGTTGGCGGACCCGCACACCCTGATCCTCGACGAGGCCACGGCGCTGCTCGACCCGACGACCGCCCGCCACACGGAACGCGCGCTGGCCGCCGTACTCGAAGGACGCACCGTCATCGCCATCGCCCACCGTCTGCACACCGCGCACGACGCCGACCGCGTGGCCGTCATGGAGAACGGCCGCCTGAGCGAACTCGGCACGCACGACGAGCTGGTGGCGGCCGACGGGGCGTACGCGGCGCTGTGGCATTCGTGGCACGGGGACGGCCGTCGGGGGCACGGGGGACGGCCGTCGGGTGACTGACGGGACGGACTGAGCCGCTCCGGCATCCCTTAGGGCTTCTCCCCGATGTCCGCGACCGGGCCCGCTCGGTACCTTCGTGAGGAGTGCCCATGAGGGAGGCCCGATGAAGGCAATCGCCCAGGACCGATACGGCTCTCCCGACGTGTTGGAGCTGCGGGAGTTCGACCAGCCGGTGCCCGCCGGGAAGGACGTGCTGGTGCGGGTGCACGCGGTTTCGATCAACGCGCGCGACTGGCACCTCATGCGGGGCGACCCGTATCTGGCGCGCCTGGCGTTCGGTGTCCGCCGGCCGAAGGTGAAGATCCTGGGCACCGACTTCGCCGGCCGGGTCGAGGCGGTCGGCCCGGACGTGAAGCGGCTGCGTCCCGGGGACGAGGTGTTCGGCGAGGCCGACGCGGCGTTCGCCGAGTACGTGTCGGCCCCGGAGGACGTGCTGGACACGAAACCGGCCGACCTGACCTTCGAGCAGGCGGCCGCGCTGCCGCTCGCCGCGAACACCGCCCTCATAGGCCTGCGCGATGTGGCACAGGTGCGGGCGGGGCAGAGGGTCCTGATCAACGGCGCGTCGGGGGGCGTGGGCACGTTCGCCGTACAGATGGCCAAGGCGTACGGCGCGGAAGTGACCGGCGTGTGCAGCGCGAGGAACGCGGACCTGGTCGAGTCGCTCGGCGCGGACCGCGTCATCGACTACGCCAAAGAGGACTTCACCCGCGACGGACAGCGGTACGACCTCGTGTTCGACCTGGTGGGCAACCGCTCGCTGACCGAATTCCGGCGCGCGCTGACGCCCACGGGCACGGTCATCCTGTCGGGCGGGGGCGTCTCCGAGGGCGGCAGCCTGATCGGGCCGATGGGGCTCATCATGAGGGGACAGGCGCTGGCCCCCTTCGTCCGCCACAAACTCGGCCAGCTGATGGCGAAGCCGAGCGGGGAGAATCTGGCCGAGCTTCGGAAGTTGGTCGAGTGTGGGAAGCTCGTTCCCGTGATCGACCGGACGTACGGCTCGTTGAGCGAGGTGCCGGAGGCCATCCGGTACATGGAAGTGGAGCACGTCCGCGCGAAGGTCGTCGTCACGGTGTGACGCCGGCCCCGGGCGGGGGGCGAGCGGGGCACCACAGCGGCAGCGGCAGCGCGACGAACCGCCGGGTGGGCCGGGCGCGCGGCGTCCCGCGCGGCCATCGGGCGACTGTCACGCGCCCCTCACACCGCGTCCGGCCCTCGTTCCCTGATCTCAACAACCGGCGACGACGCCGTCCCTGATCTCTGCGCGTACAACCGGCGACGAGTCCGTCCCTGATCTCTGCGTACAGCCGGCGACGAGTCCGTATACCGAACATGACTTCCCGGACAACGGACCATTTCCGGCCAAGTTTTTGATGCGCTCCTGACAGAGGGCACGCTCTCCTGCCACTCTTCCCACGGCCACTTCACAGCAACCTCACATTGCTGCCGCTGTGTCGTGCGCCGTACGACCCCATGCACCTGGTTCCGCGTACCGCCCTGTTCTGCCCGGACGGGTCACCCTTCGTCCGGTCTCCCCTGGCCGCGCGACCCGCGGCCACGCAGAAGGAGTCAGTGTTGAGTAGCAGTTCTCCCCACAGACGCACCTCCCACATCACCAAGCGCCGTATCGCGGGCGTCGCCCTCGTCGGCGTCTCCGCCCTGTTGGCCGCGGCCGTCCAGTCGGGCGCCGCGAGCGCCGCCCCGGAGAAGGCACCTCGGGCGGGCAAGGTCAACCCCGGCGCGGTCGCCATGAAGCTCACCCCTTCGCAGCGCGCCGAGCTCATACGCGACGCCAACGCCGCCAAGGCGACCACCGCCAAGGACCTGGGCCTCGGGGCCAAGGAGAGCCTGGTGGCCCGCGATGTCATCAAGGACCACGACGGCACCGTCCACACCCGCTACGAGCGGACGTACGCCGGACTTCCGGTCCTCGGCGGCGACTTGGTGGTCGACACCGCCAAGTCCGGCAAGACCGAGCACGTCTACAAGGCGACGAAGGCCGCCATCAAGGTGGCCTCCCTCAAGCCGCAGATCGCCGCCTCCAAGGCCGAGAAGCAGGCCCTGTCCGCCGCCAAGGCCGCCGGATCGAAGAAGACCGACGCGGACCGCGCGCCCCGCAAGGTGATCTGGGCGGGCAGCGGCAAGCCGGTCCTCGCCTACGAGACGGTCGTAGGCGGCCTCCAGGACGACGGCACCCCGAACCAGCTGCATGTCATCACCGACGCCGCGACCGGCAAGAAGCTCTACGAGTACCAGGGCATCAAGAACGGCATCGGCAACACCCAGTACAGCGGCCAGGTGACCCTGACGACCACCCAGTCGGGCTCCACCTTCACGCTGAACGACGGTGCGCGCGGCAACCACAAGACGTACAACCTGAACCACGGGACGTCGGGTACCGGCACGCTGTTCTCGCAGTCCACCGACACCTGGGGCAACGGCACTACGTCGAACGCCGCGACCGCCGGCGCCGACGCGCACTACGGCGCCGCGGAGACCTGGGACTTCTACAAGAACTCGTTCGGCCGCAGCGGCATCAAGAACAACGGCGTCGGGGCGTACTCGCGCGTCCACTACGGCAACGCGTACGTCAACGCGTTCTGGGACGACGGCTGCTTCTGCATGACGTACGGCGACGGGTCCGGCAACGCCGACCCGCTGACCTCGCTGGACGTCGCGGGCCACGAGATGAGCCACGGTGTCACCTCCAACACCGCGGGTCTCAACTACAGCGGTGAGTCCGGCGGTCTGAACGAGGCGACCTCCGACATCTTCGGCACCGGCGTCGAGTTCTACGCCAACAACTCCTCCGATGTCGGCGACTACCTCATCGGCGAGAAGATCGACATCAACGGCGACGGCACCCCGCTGCGCTACATGGACAAGCCCAGCAAGGACGGCGGCTCGGCGGACTCCTGGTACTCGGGTGTCGGCAACCTCGACGTGCACTACTCGTCGGGTGTCGCCAACCACTTCTTCTACCTGCTGAGCGAGGGCAGCGGCGCCAAGGTCATCAACGGCGTCAGCTACAACTCGCCCACCTCGGACGGACTTCCGGTCACCGGCATCGGCCGCGACAAGGCCCTGCAGATCTGGTACCGGGCGCTCACCACCAAGTTCACCTCGACCACCAACTACGCGGCCGCCCGCACCGGCACGCTCGCGGCGGCGGGTGAGCTGTACGGCACGACGAGCGCCGAGTACACGGCCGTGCAGAACGCGTGGGCGGCCGTGAACGTCGGTTCACGTCCGGGCGGTGGCGGCGGTGGCGGCACGTCGTTCGAGAACACGGCCGACGTATCGATTCCGGACAACGGAGCGGCGGTGACGTCGTCGATCACGGTCAGCGGCCGCACCGGCAACGCGCCGTCGAACCTCGCGGTCTCCGTCGACATCGTGCACACCTGGCGCGGTGACCTGGTCATCGATCTGGTGGCCCCGGACGGCTCGACATATCGCCTGAAGAACTTCAGCTCCTCCGACTCGGCGGACAACGTGAACGCGACCTACACGGTCAACGCGTCCTCCGAAGTCGCCAACGGCACCTGGAAGTTGAAGGTCCAGGACCAGGCGGCGCAGGACACCGGCTACATCAACAGCTGGAAGCTGACGTTCCCGTAGACCGCCGCTGAACGCGCGGCAAGGACAGGGCGCCGTCCCGGAGGTTCAACTCCCCGGGGCGGCGCCCCCTTTGCCCCGTACGGGGTTTGCGTTGACCACCGCTTGACGAAGATCGACTGCGGGCGGGTACACCGAATTGTTCACCTACTGGTCGATTTTCGGCCAAGGTCTTTAGGGGGGCCTGACATGTACGCGTCCCAGATGTCACTCTTCCACCGCACGGCTCACCCGCACCGCAACTTCACACCTTCCGTACGGCTACCCCACGCCGTCCGGTCGCCCCCACAAAAGGAGCTTGCGTGACCCCCCTCTACGCGCGTCACAAGCGCACCACTCTGGCCATAGCCACCGCTGTCGCGGCCGGAGCCCTGCTCGCCACCGGTATGACCACCGGTGCGTCCGCCCAGACCGAGGCGACCCCCGCGGGCAGGACGACCCTCGCCGGCGCCCCCGTCCAGCTGTCCGCGGCGGCCCGTACGACCCTCATCCAGAAGGCCCAGGCCGCCAGTGGTGAGACGGCCCAGGAGATAGGCCTCGGCGCCAAGGAGAAGCTGGTCGTCCGCGACGTCGTCAAGGACGCCGACGGCACGGTCCACACCCGCTACGAGCGCACGTACAACGGGCTCCCGGTCCTCGGCGGCGACCTGGTCGTCCACGCCAAGCCCGGCAAGGCCCAGAGCGTGACCAAGGCGACGAAGGCCACCATCAAGGTCGCCTCCCTCAAGCCGCAGATCGCCGCCGCCAAGGCCGAGAAGCAGGCGCTGACCGCCGCGAAGTCCGCGGGCTCGGACAAGACCACCGCCGACAAGGCGCCCCGCAAGGTGATCTGGGCGGGCAGCGGCACGCCGGTCCTCGCCTACGAGACGGTCGTCGGCGGCCTCCAGGACGACGGCACCCCGAACCAGCTGCACGTCATCACCGACGCCGCGACCGGCAAGAAGCTCTACGAGTACCAGGGCATCGAGACCGGCACCGGCAAGAGCCTCTACTCGGGCACGGTCAGCCTCAACACCACCCTGTCGGGCTCGACGTACCAGCTGTACGACACCACGCGCGGCGGCCACAAGACGTACAACAAGTCGCACGGCACCAGCTCGTCGGCCGGCACCCTGTTCACCGACGCGGACGACACCTGGGGCACCGGCACGGCCACCAGCTCCACCACCAACCAGACGCCTGCCGTCGACGCCGCGTACGGCGCCCAGGAGACCTGGGACTTCTACAAGTCCACGTTCGGCCGCAGCGGCATCAAGAACAACGGCGTCGCCGCCTACTCCCGCGTCCACTACGGCAACGCGTACGTCAACGCGTTCTGGGACGACAGCTGCTTCTGCATGACGTACGGCGACGGCGAGAGCAACACCCACCCGCTGACGTCCCTGGACGTGGCCGGCCACGAGATGAGCCACGGCGTCACGGCGAACACCGCGGGCCTGGACTACAGCGGCGAGTCCGGTGGCCTCAACGAAGCCACCTCGGACATCTTCGGCACGGGTGTGGAGTTCTACGCCAACAACTCCAACGACGTCGGTGACTACCTCATCGGCGAGGAGATCGACATCAACGGCGACGGCAGCCCGCTGCGCTACATGGACAAGCCCAGCAAGGACGGCGGTTCGGCGGACTACTGGTCCTCCAGCGTCGGCAACCTGGACGTCCACTACTCGTCGGGCGTCGCGAACCACTTCTTCTACCTCCTCTCGGAGGGCAGCGGTTCGAAGACGATCAACGGGGTGAGCTACAACTCCCCGACGTCCAACGGCTCCACGGTCACCGGCATCGGCCGCGCCAAGGCGCTGCAGATCTGGTACAAGGCGCTGACGACGTACTTCACGTCGACGACCAACTACAAGGCCGCCCGCACCGGCACGCTGAGCGCGGCGGCGGCCCTGTACGGCTCCGGCAGCACCGAGTACAACGCCGTGGCGGCGGCCTGGTCCGCGGTCAACGTGAGCTAGTCCTCGCGCAGTTGACACGGGCGGTACCCGGAGAGAGGGCAACTCCGGGTACCGCCCTACGCTGTCCCCCATGCCCTACACGTACGAGGACGTGGGCGCGACCCGCGAGGACCGCTGCCCGCCGGGCTTCCACCGACTGCACGTCCGCTCCCGGATCGGCGAAGGCGAGGCCGTCTTCCGCCGCGCCTCCGAGGCCCTTATGACCTGGGAGATGCACCGCGCCCTGGGCGTCGGCATCACCTCCGACGCCGACAAGGCCGCCCCCGGCGTCGACGTCACGGTCGGCCTCGGCCCCATCAAGGCACCCTGCCGCGTGGTCTGGACGGCCGAGGAACCCCGCCGCACCGCCTGGGCCTACGGCACGCTGTCCGGCCACCCGGAGTGCGGCGAGGAGGCCTTCGTCCTCACCCGCACGGGCGACGGCACCGTCTGGCTCACCATCACCGCCTTCAGCCGCCCGGCGAAGTGGTACGCCCGCGCGGGCGGGGCCGCCACCCGGGGGCTCCAGCACGCGTACGCCCAGAGGTGCGGGAAGGTACTGCGCCGGTTGTGCGCGGGGCTGGACAGCTGACGGGTTTGGACGGCTGAGGGCTTGCCGAGCTGACGGGCTTGGGCAGCTGACCGGCCGGCACAGCCGACCGACTTGCACAGCTGACGGGCTTGGACAGCCGACCGGCCGGCACGCCCAACCTGCTTGGGCAGCTGACTAGCCTGCACAGCCGACCGACTTGCACAGCTGACGGGCTTGGGCAGCTGACCGGCTTGAACAGCCGACCGGCTGCACAACCCACCGGCTTGGGCAGCTGACTGGCCTGCACAGCCGACGGGCTTGGACAGCCAACCGGCCTCCACAGCTGACCGGCCTGCACAACAGACCGACTGGCACAACCGACCGGCCTGCACAACCGACCGGCTTGGAGGCAGCCAACCGGCCTGGGCGGCTGACCGGCCTGGGCGGCTGACCGGCCTGCACACCCGACGGGCGGCGCGGCCGAAGCACCGGTCGCCGCGCACAGCGACCGCGTCAGCGCCCCGCCTCGCCGGCAGGCCTTCCTGGCCCGGTGACGAGGGCGAGGCGGCGCCGCAGCGTCTCGGCGGGCCCGGCGACCGGGACGACCGCAGCGGCCGTGGCGCCCACGGGGTGCTCGCCGCGGGCCGCCTGGGGAGCTGACCGGCGCCGCGGGCAGCATCCGCGCGCCGGCGCGCAAGCAGCGCGGCACACCGCGTCGCGCGGTGCTGCGCTGCGGCTGCCACCGGGGCGACCGTGGCGCCCACAGCCACCGAGGCCATTGGGGCGTCCACGGCCACCGGGGCCACCGCCGCCCCTAACGCCCCCGCCTCACCGCATCAAAACCCCCGCCCCTTCCCCCGTCTCCTCCGACGGCACCGCCACCAGCCCCACCTCCGCGCTCGACGCCAGCAGGCGGTGTGCGGGCAGGATGCGGACCGTGTAGCCGAAGGGGCCCGTGCGGTCCAGGGACAGTGGACCCTCGTACGCCCAGCGCCCTTCCAGGTCCGGGCCGCCCGCGGGTTTCAGCGGAACGCTCACGGCGTCCGCGATGCGGTCGTCGGAGTCGACGCGCCCCGCCACGGCCTGGACCTCGACGTCGTCGGGGGCGAGGTCGCCGAGGCCGACGCGGACGCGCAGGGACAGGGTGGTGCCGAGTTCGGCGGTCGTCGTGGCGGAGGAGGCCTCGACGTGGTCGACGGTGACCTGGGGCCAGGCGGCGCGGACGCGGGACTTCCAGGCGGCCAGTTCGCGGGCCGTGTCCGCGGTGAGCGAGCGGTGGGCGCGGGCCGCGGGGGCGTACAGGCGCTCCACGTATTCGCGGACCATCCGGCCCGCGAGCACCTTCGGGCCGAGGTGGGTCAGCGTCTGGCGGACCATCTCGATCCAGCGGTCGGGCAGGCCGCCCTGGCCGCGCTCGTAGAAGCGGGGGGTCACGCGCTGTTCGAGGAGGTCGTAGAGGGCCGCGGCCTCCAGGTCGTCGCGGCGGTCGTCGTCGGTCGCCGTGCCGTCCGCCGTGGGGATCGCCCAGCCGAAGTCGGGCTGGAACCATTCGTCCCACCAGCCGTCCAGGACGGAGAGATTCAGGCAGCCGTTGAGCGCCGCCTTCATGCCGCTCGTGCCGCAGGCCTCCAGCGGCCGGAGGGGGTTGTTCAGCCAGATGTCGCACCCCGGGTACAGCTTCTGCGCCATCGCCATGCCGTAGTCGGGGAGGAAGACGATCCGGTGGCGTACGCGCGGGTCGTCGGCGAACCGGACCAGCTCCTGGACCAGGCGTTTGCCGCCGTCGTCCGCGGGGTGGGCCTTGCCCGCGACCACGATCTGGATCGGGCGCTCCGCGTGCAGGAGGAGGTCCATGAGGCGGTCGCGGTCCCGCAGCATCAGGGTCAGGCGTTTGTACGAGGGAACGCGGCGCGCGAAGCCGATGGTGAGGACGTCCGGGTCCAACACCCCGTCGATCCAGCCCAGTTCGGCCGTGCCGGCACCCCGCTGGCGCCAGGACGCGTACAGCCGCTCCCGCACTTCGAGGACCAACTGCTCGCGCAGCACCCGCCGCAGGTCCCAGATCTCCTGGTCCGCGATGTCGGCCACCGCGTCCCAGCGGTCCGAGCCGCCGACCGTCAGCGCGTCCTCGGTGCGCTGCGCGCCGATCTGCCGGGCGCCGAGCCGGAAGACCTCCGGAGCCACCCACGTCGGCGCGTGCACCCCGTTGGTCACCGAGGTGATCGGGACCTCGTCGGGGTCGAAACCCGGCCAGAGCCCCGAGAACATCTCCCGGCTGACCTGGCCGTGCAGCAGCGACACCCCGTTCGCCCGCTGGCCGAGGCGCAGCCCCATCACCGCCATGTTGAAGAGGTTCGGCTCGCCTCCGGGGTAGGTCTCCATACCGAGGCCGAGGATCCGTTCCACGTCGATGCGCGGGAGTTCGGCGTCCGGGCCGAAGTGGTGGGCCACCAGCTCCCGGTCGAAGCGGTCGATTCCGGCCGGGACGGGCGTGTGGGTGGTGAAGACCGTGCCCGCCCTGACCGCCTCCAGCGAGGCTTCGAAGTCCAGTCCCTCGTCGGCGAGTTCGGCGATCCGCTCCAGGCCCAGGAAGCCCGCGTGCCCCTCGTTCGTGTGGAACACCTCGGGCTGCGGGTGGCCGGTGAGGCGGCAGTACGTCCGTACCGCGCGCACCCCTCCGATGCCCAGCAGCATCTCCTGCAGCAGACGGTGCTCGCTGCCGCCGCCGTACAGCCGGTCGGTCACCCCGCGTTCGCCGAGGTCGTTCTCCTCGACGTCGGAGTCGAGCATGAGGAGCGGGACGCGGCCGACCTGGGCCAGCCAGATCCGGGCCCGCAGCGCCCGCCCGCCGGGCAGGGCCAGCGAGACCTGGGCGAGGGTGCCGTCGGACTCGCGCAGGGGCACCAGGGGCAGCTCGTGCGGGTCCAGGACCGGATAGTGCTCCTGCTGCCAGCCGTCGCGTGACAGGGTCTGGCGGAAATAGCCGTGCCGGTAGAGCAGACCCACGCCGATCAGCGGAACGCCCAGGTCGCTGGCGGCCTTCAGATGGTCGCCCGCGAGGATGCCGAGGCCCCCGGAGTACTGCGGCAGCGCGGCCGTGATGCCGAACTCGGGCGAGAAGTAGGCGATGGCGGCGGGCAGTTCCGAGCTCTGGGACTGGTACCAGCGGTCGCCGCTCACGTAGTCGCGCAGATCGTCGGAGACGGCGGCGAGGCGGCGCAGGAAGCGGCGGTCCTCGGTGAGCTCCGCGAGACGCCCGGTCGACACGCTGCCGAGCAGGCGGACGGGGTCGCCGTCCGAGGCGGCCCAGCGCTCCGGGTCGACGGACTGGAAGAGATCGCGGGTCTCGGCATGCCAGGACCAGCGAAGGTTGCGCGCCAGGTCACTGAGCGGGTGAAGGGCTTCGGGGAGTACGGGTCGTACGGTGAATCTGCGGATTGCCTTCACGAGTACACCTCTTTGCGCCTAAACCGGCGCCGCTCTCGCGGACCTGGTTGATCGCCGTCTGGGTACCTCAATTGTTGATTGCGCCGAGTGGTCGCCAAAAGACCACCGCCCACGACGGTAGCGGCCAACGTGCCTCCGCAACACAGCGCATGGCAGCGCACGCACCCGTCCCTCACCCCGAGCCGGAGAGTTCGGCGGGAATTCGCCGCAACCTTCACGTGTACCCCACGGCCGATATGGCCGATTCCGCCCTCCTGGGCGGCCTTGTGGCGCTTCACCCCACACGAGAGGCTCGCCACATGGCGTACGGCCGGACCCGGCCCACATCGGTCGGCTCCGGCCTCCGTACGCCGAGTTGAGGAGGGGAACCCAAGTCATGGCACAGACGAGAGAGAGGCGTCTGCGCTGGGCGGGGGGCCTCACCGCGGTCACGACGGCCGCGGTGCTTTCGGCCATCACCCTGCCCGCGCACGCCGCCCCTGAGGGGCAGATACTCGGCGCCGGCGACCCCGGCTCCGTCAGCGGGAGTTACATCGTGACGCTCAAGGGGGGAACAAAGGCTCCGTCGTCGGCCGGAAAGAGCATCGCCGAGAAGTACGGGGCGAGAATCAGCCACACCTACGGCACGGCCCTGAACGGCTTCGCCGTGAAGGTCAACGAGAAGCAGGCCCGGCGGCTCGCGGCGGACTCCCGCGTGGCCTCGGTCGCGCAGGACACCAGGGTGTCGCTCGACCACTACCAGAAGAACCCGCCGTCGTGGGGCCTGGACCGCATCGACCAGCCGAACCTGCCGCTCGACAAGGGCTACACCTGGCCCGAGTCGGCGGGCTCCGGCGTGACCACGTACGTCATCGACACCGGCATCCGGATCACGCACAAGGACTTCGGCGGCCGGGCGAGCTACGGCTGGGACTTCGTCGGCAACGACAAGACGGCGAAGGACGGCAACGGGCACGGCACACATGTCGCCGGGACCATCGTGGGCACGAAGTACGGCGTCGCCAAGAAGGCCAAGATCGTCGCCGTCCGCGTCCTCGACAACGAAGGGGCCGGCACCACCGCGCAGGTCATCGCGGGCATCGACTGGGTGACGAAGCACGCGAAGAAACCGGCCGTGGCGAACCTGAGCCTGGGCGGGTTCGCGAACTCCCAACTGGACGCCGCCGTACGCAACTCCATCGCCTCCGGCGTGACCTACGCGGTGGCGGCGGGCAACGACGGACTTCCGGCCGCTCTCTACTCCCCGGCCCGGGTCACCCAGGCCCTCACGGTCGGCGCGAGCGACAAGACGGACGCGCGGGCGAGCTTCTCGAACACCGGTTCCGCACTTGACCTGTTCGCGCCCGGCGTGGCGATCACCTCGACGTCGTACGCGAGTGACACGGGCAAGGCGACCTTCTCCGGTACGTCGATGGCGAGCCCGCACGTCGCGGGTGCGGCCGCGCTCTATCTGGCCGACCATCCCAGGGCCACCCCCGCCCAGGTGGCCAAGGCACTGGTGAAACAGGCCGTTTCGGGGAAGATTTCGGGCGCGGGCCTCGGTTCACCGAACAAGCTGTTGCAGGTCAACAACCCCTAGCGGACCCCGGGGACACCGACCGGCCTCGACCTCACAGGACGAGGCCGGTCTTGTGTGTAGACATACGCGTGAGTAGTTAACAAAGTGCCGGAATGCCCACCCGCATAGGGTGGGAAGGCTCCTTCGGTACGCCCCGCAGGCCCCACCTCCCCACACCCTCCGCCCACCCACGTTGACGCGGACAGGAGCGGTCATGCCCGCAACGCACCACACGTCGCCACCCCCGACGACCACCCCCGACACACCCCCCATACACAGGGCCGACACCGGTTCGCCCACCCCGGCGAAACCCGCCGAGGCCGAGACCCGCGCCGACGCGACCAGCACCAGCACCAGCACCAGCACGATCGTGGGTCGCATCCCGGTCGTCGATGTCCGCCCGATCGTCCTCGGCGGACGCCGGCCGGCTAAGGCGGTGGTCGGCGAGGCCTTCGAGATCTCGGCCACGGTCTTCCGCGAGGGCCACGACGCGGTCGCCGCGAACGTCGTCCTGCGCGATCCGGAGGGCCGCACCGGTCCCTGGACCCCGATGCGTGAACTGGCCCCCGGCACCGACCGTTGGGGCGCCACGGTGTCCGCCGGGAAGGAAGGGCTCTGGACGTACACGGTGGAGGCGTGGGGCGATCCGATCTCCACCTGGCGACACCACGCGGGCATCAAGATCCCGGCCGGGATGGACACGGAACCGGTCCTGGAGGAGGGCGCCCGGCTGCATGAGCGGGCGGCCACCGGAGTGCCGAAGAGCAAGGGCCGCCGGGACACGATCCTGAGGGCCGTCGACGCGCTGCGCGACAGCGACCGGCCCGCCGCGGCCCGCCTCGCCGCCGCCCTCACCCCCGAGGTCGACACGATCCTCGCCCGCCATCCGCTGCGCGAACTCGTCACCTCCTCCGAGCCGTTGCCGCTGCTCGTGGAGCGGGAACGGGCGCTGTACGGGGCGTGGTACGAGTTCTTCCCACGCTCGGAGGGCACCCCGGAGCGGCCTCATGGCACCTTCCGTACGGCCGCCGAACGTCTGCCCGCCATCGCGGAGATGGGCTTCGACGTCGTCTACCTCCCGCCGATCCACCCCATCGGGACCACGTTCCGCAAAGGGCCCAACAACACGCTCTCCGCGGGCCCGGACGACGTCGGTGTGCCCTGGGCGATCGGCTCCCCGGAGGGCGGCCACGACGCGATCCACCCCGATCTCGGCACGATCGACGACTTCGACGCCTTCGTACGCCGGGCCGCGCGCCTTGGCCTGGAGGTCGCCCTCGACTTCGCGCTCCAGTGCTCCCCCGACCACCCGTGGGTGGAGAAACACCCCGAGTGGTTCCACCACCGTCCGGACGGCACGATCGCGTACGCCGAGAACCCGCCGAAGAAGTACCAGGACATCTACCCGATCGCCTTCGACAAGGACATGCCCGGCCTGGTCCAGGAGACGCTGCGGGTGCTGCGGTACTGGATGAGCCATGGCGTACGGATCTTCCGTGTCGACAATCCGCATACGAAACCGGTGGTGTTCTGGGAGCGGGTGATCGCGGACATCAACCGCACCGACCCGGACGTGATCTTCCTGGCCGAGGCGTTCACCCGCCCGGCGATGATGCACACGCTCGCGAAGATCGGCTTCCAGCAGTCGTACACCTATTTCACCTGGCGCAACACCAAGCAGGAGCTGACCGAGTACCTCACCGAGCTGTCGGGCGAGGCGGCCACCTACATGCGGCCCAATTTCTTCGTCAACACCCCTGACATCCTCCATGAGTTCCTTCAGCGGGGCGGTCGGCCGGCCTTCGAGGTACGGGCCGTCCTCGCCGCCACCCTCTCTCCGACCTGGGGCGTGTACAGCGGCTTCGAACTCTGCGAGAGCTCCCCGTTGCGCGAGGGGAGCGAGGAGTATCTGAATTCCGAGAAGTACCAACTGCGGCCGCGCGACTGGGAGTCGGCGGAGCGGGACGGACGTAGCATCGCGCCATTGGTGGGCGCGCTCAACGCGATCAGGCGGCGCAGTCCGGCGCTGCGCCAGTTGCGCGACCTCCACTTCCATCACACGGACAAGGAGGCGGTGATCGCCTACTCGAAGTCTTATCGGGACGCACGCGGTTCGAACACGGTTGTGGTGGTGGCCAACCTCGACCCTCACCACACCCAGGAGGCCACGGTCTCGTTGGACATGCCACAACTCGGCCTGGACTGGCACGAGTCCGTGTCGGTGCGCGACGAGCTCACCGGCGAGACCTACAACTGGGGCAGGGCCAACTATGTGCGTCTGGAGCCCGGGCATAGGCCCGCGCACATCCTCACCGTCCTGCGACCGTCCTCACCGCAGATCGGAGGGTCACCCACAACATGATCGTCAACGAGCCCGTCCCGGACACGTTCGAGGACACACCGGCCAAGGATCGCGACCCCGAATGGTTCAAACGCGCCGTCTTCTACGAGGTCCTGGTCCGCTCCTTCCAGGACAGCAACGGCGACGGCGTCGGCGACCTCAAGGGCCTGACCGCGAAGCTGGACTATCTCCAGTGGCTGGGCGTCGACTGCCTGTGGCTGCCCCCGTTCTTCAAGTCCCCGCTCAGGGACGGCGGGTACGACGTGTCCGACTACACCGCGGTGCTGCCCGAGTTCGGTGATCTCGCCGACTTCGTCGAGTTCGTCGACGCCGCCCACCAGCGCGGCATGCGCGTGATCATCGACTTCGTCATGAACCACACCAGCGACCAGCACCCGTGGTTCCAGGAGTCGCGTAGCAACCCCGACGGCCCCTACGGCGACTACTACGTCTGGGCCGACGACGACAAGCAGTACCAGGACGCCCGGATCATCTTCGTCGACACCGAGGCCTCCAACTGGACCTTCGACCCCGTCCGCAAGCAGTACTTCTGGCACCGCTTCTTCTCCCACCAGCCCGACCTCAACTACGAGAACCCGGCCGTGCAGGAGGAGATGATCTCCGCGCTGCGGTTCTGGCTGGACCTGGGCATCGACGGCTTCCGGCTCGACGCGGTGCCGTACCTCTACCAGGTCGAGGGAACCAACTGCGAAAACCTTCCGGCGACGCACGAGTTCCTCAAGCGGGTGCGCAAGGAGATCGACACGCACTACCCCGACACGGTGCTGCTGGCGGAGGCGAACCAGTGGCCCGAGGACGTGGTCGACTACTTCGGCGACTTCCCCTCCGGCGGCGACGAATGCCACATGGC
>NZ_JBIAVS010000046.1:0-34032 GCF_042894545.1 Streptomyces sp. NPDC001530 | reverse complement strand
ATGGAACAGCCCCTCAACGCCCACCGCTCCGGCACCATCAAGGGCCTCAGCGCAGAGGTCGGCGCCTCCATCACCTCAGGCGCCGCGATCTGCGAGATCAAGGACTGAGCCCCTGACAGAGGCCCTCAAGACCCCTTAAGAGAGGCCCTCAAGAGGCACTCGCACGACACCCCGAAGCGCCCGGCGGACTGAAACAGCCCGCCGGGCGCTTCATTCACGCCCTGCCGCCCCCTCCCCCCGAGCTGAGCTCAGTGGCGGCAGAGGTAGGCCGACGCGGCCCGTTTCCCTCGGCCCCCCTTGACAAGGCGCTGCACCCGACGGCAATCTTCCATTAAGCAGAAACGAACTTCCGCAATACGGAATTACGGAACTCGACATGGAAGGGAGCGCCGACCCCCATGGGATTCGCAGAGCAGCGCTTCAACGTCAACCTGTCGATCCTCTTCACGGAACTCCCGCTCCTGGAGCGCCCCGCGGCCGCCGCCGCGGCGGGCTTCACCGCGGTCGAGCTGTGGTGGCCCTGGGTCGACTCCCCCACCCCCGAGCAGTCCGAGCTCGACGCTCTGAAGAAGGCGATCGAGGACGCGGGCGTCCAGCTGACGGGCCTGAACTTCTACGCCGGGCAGCTGCCGGGCCCCGACCGGGGCGCGCTGTCGATCCCCGGCGAGGAGTCGGAGAAGTTCCGCGCCAACATCGACGTGGCGGCGGACTTCGCCCAGTCGCTGGGCTGCAAGGCGCTCAACGCCCTGTACGGCAACCGCGTCGACGGTGTGGACCCGGCCGAGCAGGACGCGCTCGCGCTGGAGAACCTGGTCCTCGCAGCCCGGGCCGCCGACCGGATCGGCGCGATCCTCCTGATCGAGACCCTCAACCAGCCGGAGTCCCCGCGCTACCCGCTGGTGACCGCCCCGGCCGGCGTCGGCATCGTCGACAAGGTCAACGAGGCGACCGGCCTCGGCAACGCCAAGTTCCTCATGGACCTCTACCACCTGTCCATGAACGGCGAGGACCTGGCGTCGGTGATCGAGCAGTACGCCAACAGGACCGGCCATGTGCAGATCGCCGACAACCCCGGCCGCGGCGCCCCGGGCACCGGCACCCTCCCTCTGGAGGGCCTGCTCGACCAGCTGAAGAAGGCCGGTTACGAGGGCTGGGTCGGCCTGGAGTACAAGCCGGGCGACCGCCCGAGCGCGGAGGCCTTCGACTGGCTGCCCGCCGAGGCCCGAGCCGCCCGCTGAGCGGCACCCCCACAGACGTAGCAGAGAAGTCAGAGAGGCACCCTCATGAGCAACAACCTCCCCAAGGTGGCATGGATCGGTCTCGGCATCATGGGCTCCCCCATGTCGGAGAACCTGATCAAGGCCGGGTACGACGTCACCGGCTTCACGCTGGAGCGGGACAAGCTGGAGCGTCTGGCCGCCGCGGGTGGTACGGCCGCCGGTTCGATCGCCGAGGCCGTGCGCGACGCCGACGTGGTGATCACGATGGTGCCCGCATCGCCGCAGGTCGAGGCCATCTCGTACGGCCCTGACGGCATCCTGGAGAACGCGAAGTCCGGCGCGCTGCTGATCGACATGTCATCGATCACGCCGCAGACCTCCGTGGACCTCGCGAAGGCGGCCAAGGACAAGGGCATCCGTGTCCTGGACGCCCCGGTGTCCGGCGGCGAGGCCGGCGCCATCGAGGCCGTACTGTCGATCATGGTCGGTGGCGAGCAGGCCGACTTCGACGAGGCCGAGCCGATCTTCGAGGCGCTCGGCAAGACCATCGTGCTGTGTGGTCCGCACGGCTCGGGCCAGACCGTGAAGGCCGCGAACCAGCTGATCGTCGCCGTGAACATCCAGGCGTGCGCCGAGGCCGTGGTCTTCCTGGAGAAGTCCGGCGTGGACCTGAAAGCCGCGCTCGACGTCCTGGGTGGCGGCCTCGCGGGCTCGACCGTATTGACGCGCAAGAAAGACAACTTCCTGAACCGCGACTTCAAGCCGGGCTTCCGGATCGACCTGCACCACAAGGACATGGGCATCGTCACGGACGCCGCCCGCAATGTCGGTGCGGCCCTCCCGGTCGGTGCCGTGGTGGCCCAGCTGGTGGCCTCGCTGCGCGCCCAGGGCGACGGCGGCCTGGACCACTCCGCGCTGCTGCGGGCGGTCGAGCGCCTCTCCGGCGCGCAGATCTGAGCCCCACCCCTTGAAACGTCCGGGCCGCGGCGGCGCTGACACCTGTCCTGTCGCGCCCAAGCGCCGCCGCGTCCCGGATCTACCTTCAACAAACTGTTGACGTTCAGTTCGCCCCGAACCTAGGCTCCACGAAGCGGAAGAGGTCCACGAAGCGGAAGAAGGTTTCCGCTGACCCCGCTGCCCCCTCGTACGGAAGGTCCACGATGTCGAAGCGCGTGCTTACGACCGAGTCCGGCGCCCCGGTCGCCGACAACCAGAACTCCGCCACCGCCGGCGTCGGCGGCCCGCTCCTCCTCCAGGACCAGCACCTCCTGGAGAAGCTCGCCCGGTTCAACCGCGAGCGCATCCCGGAGCGCGTGGTGCACGCCCGCGGCTCCGGCGCGTACGGCTACTTCGAGGTCACGGACGATGTCACCGGCTTCACCTACGCCGACTTCCTGAACACGATCGGCAAGCGCACCGAGGTGTTCCTGCGCTTCTCCACGGTGGCCGACAACCTCGGCGGCGCGGACGCGGTCCGCGACCCGCGCGGCTTCGCGGTGAAGTTCTACACGGAAGAGGGGAACTACGACCTCGTCGGCAACAACACCCCCGTCTTCTTCATCAAGGACCCCATCAAGTTCCCGGACTTCATCCACTCCCAGAAGCGTGACCCCTTCACGGGCAAGCAGGAGCCGGACAACGTCTGGGACTTCTGGGCGCACGCGCCCGAGGCAACGCACCAGGTCACCTGGCTGATGGGTGACCGCGGTATCCCGGCCTCCTACCGCCACATGAACGGCTACGGCTCGCACACCTACCAGTGGACGAACGCCGAGGGCGAGGCCTTCTTCGTCAAGTACCACTTCAAGACGAACCAGGGCATCCGCTGCCTGTCCACCGAACAGGCCCAGGAGATCGCGGGCAAGGACCCGAACTCGCACCAGACCGATCTGCTCCAGGCCATCGAGCGGGGCGTGAACCCGTCCTGGACGCTGTACGTGCAGATCATGCCGGCGGCCGAGGCGGCGGACTACCGCTTCAACCCCTTCGACCTCACCAAGGTGTGGTCGCACAAGGACTACCCGCTGCAGCGCGTGGGCCGCCTGGTCCTGGACCGCAACCCCGACAACGTCTTCGCCGAGGTCGAGCAGGCCGCCTTCTCCCCGAACAACTTCGTTCCGGGCATCGGCCCCTCCCCCGACAAGATGCTCCAGGGCCGCCTGTTCGCCTACGCGGACGCGCACCGCTACCGCCTGGGCGTCAACCACACCCAGCTCGCGGTGAACGCGCCCAGGGCGACGGTCGCGAACAACTACGGCCGCGACGGCTTCATGGCCTCCAACGGCCAGGGCCGCCACGCCAAGAACTACGAGCCCAACTCGTACGACGGCCCGGCCGAGACCGGCCGCCCGCTGTCGGCCCCGCTCGCGGTGAACGGCCACACGGGCACGCACGAGGCCCCGCTGCACACGAAGGACGACCACTTCTTCCAGGCGGGCGAGCTGTACCGCCTGATGTCGGCCGAGGAGCAGTCCCGGCTGATCGCGAACATCGCCGGCGGCCTCGCGCAGGTCTCCCGCGACGACGTGATCGAGAAGAACCTCGCCCACTTCCACGCCGCCGACCCGGAGTACGGCCGGCGCGTGGAGGAGGCGGTCCACGCCCTGCGCGAGGACTGAGCCTCAACCGCCCGCGGCGGCGTCGGACCCGGATGAGGGGTGGTCCAGCGGCCGTGCGGGCAGGGCCGGGACCGCGGCGGCGTGCGAGCCAGTGCGGTGGTGAAGGTCTCGGGATCTCCTTCTCGACCTGAGGGAAGGAGACCACGGTTCCATCGCATCCGCCGCGGTCCCAGCCACACCCCTCCGGTGTGGCCCCCCGACCCCGTCCGGCGGCGCGAACGTCCTGTCGCGCCCAGCCTCGCACCGTCGGACGGCAACAACTTCACAGGTCACCGGCCCAGAGCGCCAGGTACGGACGGTCCCGTACCCGGCGCTCTGCCGTGCGTTCCGGGTGCGGATCGGGGCGCCGCGCAGGAACCTGAAGGCATGGACTATCCCAGCATCGTCGTGCACACCCCGGGTCTGGACGGGTCGCGGCGGGTCACCGCGGGGGACGAGACGCTCGGTATCGCGTATCACCTCGACGACGTCGTGGAGATCCTGCGCCAGGCCGATGTCGACCTCGACGAGATCGAGGTCGAGGAGAGCGACATCATCGACTGGCAGGGCGGCGGGCCCGACGACTGGCCGGGCCTGTCGGAGCACCCGGCCCACTGAGGGACACCGCAGCGCGCCCCCGGCCTACGCAACCGGACGTAGACGCTCTACGGAACCCTCAAATCAAGCTCTGAACACGGCCCCGGGGGCTTCAACTCCCCCCGGATGAGGCACATTCTCGGCACATGAGGCCCGCCGGCACGGGGGCGGCGGGCCTCGAACGGGGGAACGGGGTACGGGGGTACGGGGGAGCACCATGGTCAGGAGCGCGGCGGTCGGGCTTGAGCCTCAGACCGTCGCGCTGCTGCGTGGCGGGCCCCGCGCCGCCGTGACGGTCGCCGTGCTCGCCCCGCATCTGCGGGGCGCCGCCGACGCCGGACGGCCGGGCACGATGCGGACGTCGGGGGCGTCCGCAGGCGCGGGGCTTCCTCTGGAGAAGGCGGTGCACGCCTCCCTCTACCGCCCGGCGGGCATGCGGGAGTTGCTGGAGCGGCCCCGGGTGCGTCGCACGCTCGCCGAGCTGCGCGCGACGCGCCCGCTGCCCACCGGACGGGAGGGCCTCACCACGGACGACATCCTGCTCGCGGTCGCGCTGTACGGCGACGCCGCCCTGACGGTCCTGGTCCCGCGCTTCGCCGAGGCCGCGGGCCTGATCGGCCGCGGCGGCCTGGCGGAGCACGGTCAGTCGTGGGGCGGCGGGGACGGCGGCATCGGGTTCACCGACGACGGGGCCGGCTGAGGCGGAGGGGGCCCGCACTGACCGCCCGCGGATCCTTCAGGAACGGCAGGGTGTGGCGCAGGAAGAGGTCCGGGCGTTCGTTGTACGGCTCGTGGGCCGTGGGGAGCAGGACGCTCACCGTGCGGACGGGGAGGGCGCGTTGGGCCCGGCGGCCGTCCAGGAGGGCGGGCACGACCGGGTCGCGTGTCCCCCACAGGAGCAGGACCGGCACGTCGAGGACGGCGGGGTCCGCCAGCCCGAAGTCCGGTTCCGCGAAGCCGCGCCAGATGGCACAGTGCACCGTCAGTCGCCGTGCGTCCCGGGGGAGTTGACGTGCTCGCTGGTACGTCGCCCGGGCGCTCGGTGTGCCGAGTCGGCCGAGGTAGGCGCGGGCCAGCGGGACGACGAGTCGGCGGGCGCGGGCGGGCCGGCCCATCACCTCGCGGCAGAACCAGCGGGTGAGGGCGGTGTGCCGGGTGAAGCCGGCCGGGTCGACCAGGACGAGCGCCGTGACCGACCGTGCGTGCCGCCCCTCGGCGAGGCGACAGGCGACGTAACCGCCGACGCTGTTGCCGAGTACGGCGATCTCGCGGACGCCCTGTTCCTCGGCGAGCGCGTCGAGGACCTGCTCCGCGGCCGCCACCAGCCGTTCAGGGGTGACCCGTCGGGGCTCCGACACCGTGGACTCCCCGTAGCCGGGCCAGTCGACCACGAACGTACGGTGGCGGTCCGCGAGGGCGGGCAGGACGGCGTCGTAGTCGCGGCCGTCCCCGGGGTTGGCGTGCAGGAGCAGCAGCGCGGGGGCGCCGGGAGTGCCGTAGCAGCGTACGGCGATGTCGCCGAGGGGAGTGGGCACGGTCATCCGCATGGGGCGAGCATGCCGGACCCCGCGGGTGCCTGTGAACAACGCGAAAGGGCGGCCCATCCCCCCGATTGGGCCGCCCCTGGCTGACAGAATTGTCAGAAGGCTGAAGGTGTGGTCAGGAGCTGACAGCTGTGTCAGACCTTCAGCGTCTTGATCGAGGTGGGCGCGTGGCCCGGCTCGGTCGCGATCTCCTCGAACTCCACGACGTTGCTGATGTCGTTGGTCTTGCTCATCGCGATGTTGGTGACGCGCTCCAGGATCGCCTCGACGACGACCGGGACCTGGTGCTCGGCGGCGAGCTTCTTGGCCTGCTCGAAGGCCGCGCCCAGCTCGCTGGGGTCGGTGACGCGGATCGCCTTGCAGCCGAGGCCCTCGACGACCTTGATGTGGTCGACGCCGTAGACGCCCAGCTCGGGGGAGTTGATGTTCTCGAACTCCAGGTTGACCTGGAAGTTGATGTCCAGGCCGATCTGCGCCTGTCGGATCAGGCCGAGGTAGGCGTTGTTCACCAGGACATGGACGTACGGGATCTTGTGCTGGGCACCGACGGCCAGTTCCTCGATCATGAACTGGAAGTCGTAGTCACCGGAGAGCGCGACGACCGGGGTCTCGGGGTCGGCCTTGGCGACGCCGAGCGCGGCCGGGATCGTCCAGCCGAGCGGGCCCGCCTGGCCGCAGTTGATCCAGTGGCGCGGCCGGTAGACGTGCAGCATCTGGGCGCCGGCGATCTGCGAGAGGCCGATGGTGGAGACGTACCGGGTCTCCGGGCCGAAGGCCTTGTTCATCTCCTCGTAGACGCGCTGCGGCTTGATCGGGATGTTGTCGAAGTGCGTACGGCGCTGGAGGGTCGCCTTGCGCTCCTGCGCGGACGCGGCCCAGTCGCTGCGGTCCGGCAGCCCGCCCGCGGCCTTGAGCTCGCGGGCCACCTCGACGAACAGCTCCAGTGCGGCCCTGGCGTCGGATGTGATGCCGTAGTCCGGGGCGAAGATCTTGCCGATCTGGGTGGGCTCGATGTCGACGTGGACGAACTTCCGTCCGGCCGTGTAGACGTCCAGCTTGCCGGTGTGGCGGTTGGCCCAGCGGTTGCCGATGCCGAGGACGAAGTCGGACTCCAGGAAGGTCGCGTTGCCGTAGCGGTGCGAGGTCTGCAGGCCGACCATGCCGGCGTTCAGCTCGTGGTCGTCGGGGAGGATGCCCCAGCCCATCAGGGTCGGGACGACCGGAGTGCCCGTCAACTCGGCGAATTCGACGAGGAGTTCGGAGGCGTCGGCGTTGATGACACCGCCGCCGGCGACGATCAGCGGACGCTCGGACTCGTTGAGGAGCGTGATCGCCTTCTCGATCTGGGCGCGGGTGGCGGCGGGCTTGTACGCCTGGAGCGGCTCGTACGTCTCCGGGTCGAACTCGATCTCGGTGAGCTGGACGTCGATGGGCAGGTCGATGAGGACCGGACCGGGGCGGCCGGAGCGCATGAGGTGGAAGGCCTGCTGGAAGACGCCGGGAACCTGCGCGGCCTCCAGCACGGTGACGGCCATTTTCGTCACCGGCTTGGCGATCGAGGCGATGTCGACGGCCTGGAAGTCCTCTTTGTGGATCACTGAGGTTGGCGCCTGGCCCGTGATGCACAGGATCGGGATCGAGTCACCCGTGGCGGAGTACAGGCCGGTGATCATGTCGGTGCCGGCCGGCCCCGAGGTGCCGATGCAGACACCGATGTTGCCCGGATGGGTCCGGGTGTAGCCCTCCGCCATGTGCGACGCGCCCTCGACGTGCCGGGCCAGGGTGTGGTTGATCCCGCCGGACGCCTTGAGAGCCGCGTAGAAGGGGTTGATCGCCGCGCCCGGGACGCCGAACGCGTTGCTGACGCCCTCGCGCTTGAGGATCTCGACTGCCGCACGGGCAGCGGTCATACGAGCCATGGAGTACTCCTGCTTCGGCTGTCGCAGTCGGATTCCGGCTCCCGTCGCGCCCCGCGGAGAGCTTTGAGATTCCGTATTGCGGAAACTAACTTCTACAATCTGGAAGCAATGTAAGGGCCGGGTCGGAGGCCGTCAAGAGTGGGCACGTCAGCGGACCCGATGGTGGTTGTCGAACCGTTTCCCTGCCGCGGAGCCGCTCCCAGGAGGACGATGGACACGCTGACCCGACGTGACGTCCTGGAGTGGGCCATGGCCGAGAGCGTGCCGGTGCGGTGTCCGGCCTGCCGTCGCGAGCACCTCTACGCGGCACCGTCGTATCCGTGCGTGTGCGGCGCGCCCCTGGCACCTCCGCTCGACCGCCTCGCGGATCCGACGCCCCTCACCCACCGCGTCTGGGAGGACGACTGGGTCACCGTCCACTGCGAGGCCTGCGGCCGCGACAGCCAGTGGCCGCGCCCCGAGCTGGGGTGCTCCTGCGGGACGACCCTGCGGATTCCGGTACGAGGGATACGAAGGGCGAGCGGCGTACGTCGACCGCGGCGCGCGGAGCGCTCACCGGGCACCGTCGCCGACGCGCACCCCGACGGAGACTGGGAATCCCGCGCGCGAACCACCTCGGACGCCCGCCCGCACACGACCGACGACCCGACGCACGACACGGGCGGATCCCCCAAGGACAGGGACAGGAACTGGGACCGGGGCAGCGACAGCGACAGGGACCAGGACCGGGACCGGGGCAGCGACAGGGGCAGGTCACCGCAGGACACCGGCCGCCGGCCGCACACCCCCTCGTCCGCACCCCGCCCGGCGTTCCAGCCGGTCACCATCCGGACCGCGCGGGACGCCGTCACGGCGGCCGCGCTGTACCTGCGCTGGCTCGGCTACCACGACATCCGGCGGGCGGACCAGCGGCCGCCGTCCGGGATCGGGCTCGCCGCCCGCGGCATCCTGGCCCAGGTGGACCCCACCGTGCGCCCGGCCTCACTGCGCGACGTGGAGTGCCTGTGGCTGACGGCCATGTCGGAGTCGTCGGGCTGCGTGTACTTCTCCCTCGCGGGCTACGCCGACGACGCCCGTGCCTGCGCCGACACCCTCGGCGTCCCCCTCTTCGTCCTCGACCTCACGGGCACCCCGCAGCCGGTGAACAGCCCGGCCGACGAACTCATCGCCACCGCGGACTGACCACCGGCACAATCGCCCCATGCGCATCCGCCGCACGGCCTCCGACGAACTTCCCGCCCTTCAGGACATCGAGCGCGCCGCGGGCGGCCCCTTCCGGGACCTGGGCATGGCCGCCATCGCCGACGACGAGCCGCCCGCCCTGGAGCTTCTGGACGGCTATCGGCGAGCGGGCCGCGCCTGGGTCGCCGTCGACGAGGAGGACCACCCTCGGGCCTATCTGATCGCCGAGCCGGTGGACGGCGCGCTGCACATCGAGCAGATCTCGGTCCACCCGGACGCCGCACGCCAGGGCGTGGGCCGGGCTCTCCTCGCGTACGCCGCCGACCGCGCGCACGAGGAGGGCCTGACCGCTCTCACGCTGACCACCTTCGCGGAGGTCCCGTGGAACGCTCCGTACTACCGCCGCATCGGGTTCCGCGTCCTGGAGGAAGCCGAACTCACCCCCGGCCTGCGGAAGATCCGCGCCGCGGAGGCCGGACACGGCCTCGACCGGTGGCCACGCGTCTGCATGCGCCGGGCCCTCTCGACTGCCTAGTTCGCGTACGTCTCCCGCAGTTCGATCTTCCGTACCTTCCCCGAGACGGTCATCGGGAAGGACTCCAGGATCCGCAGCCGGCTGGGGATCTTGTAGTGCGCCAGCTGCCCCTCGCAGAAGGCCCGCAGCTCCTCCAGCGTCAGCGGGTCGGCCGGGTCGCGGGGGATGACGCAGGCGAGCACCTCCTCGCCGTAGCGCTCATGGGGTACGCCGACCACCTGGACGTCGGCGATCTTCGGGTGCGCGTACAGGAACTCCTCGATCTCGCGCGGGTAGATGTTCTCGCCACCGCGGATGATCATGTCCTTGATACGTCCGACGATCTCGACGTAGTCGTCCTCGCGCATCACGGCCAGGTCCCCGGTGTGCATCCAGCGCCCCGGGTCGACGGCCTCGGCGGTTTTCTCGGGCTCGTTCCAGTAGCCGAGCATCACGCTGTAGCCGCGGGTGCACAGCTCGCCCGGCTCGCCGCGCGGCAGCGTCACCCCGCTCACCGGGTCGACCACCTTCACCTCGACGTGCGGGAGGACCCGGCCGACCGTGCCCGTGCGGTGCTCCAGGTCGTCGTCCCGGCGCGTCTGCAGGGACACCGGCGAGGTCTCGGTCATGCCGTAGCAGATGGACACCTCCGCCATGTGCATCTCGGCGACCACCCGCTTCATCACCTCGACCGGGCAGGGCGAGCCCGCCATGATGCCGGTACGCAGGGAGGAGAGGTCGTACGTCGCGAAGTCGGGGAGGTTCAGCTCCGCGATGAACATGGTCGGGACGCCGTACAGCGACGTACAGCGCTCCTGCTGCACCGCCTTCAGCGTGGCCGCCGGGTCGAAGGACGGGGCGGGGATCACGATGCAGGCGCCGTGCGAGGTGGCGCCGAGGTTGCCCATGACCATGCCGAAGCAGTGGTAGAAGGGCACGGGCAGACAGACCCGGTCCTGCTCGGTGTAGCCGACCGTACGGCCCACCCAGTAGCCGTTGTTGAGGATGTTGTGGTGGGAGAGTGTGGCCCCCTTGGGGAAGCCGGTGGTGCCCGAGGTGTACTGGATGTTGACCGGGTCGTCACAGCTCAACTCGGCGGCGGCAGCGGCCAGTTGCTCCTGCGGCACCGACGCGGCGCCCGCCGTCAGGGCGTCCCACGACGGGTCGCCGATGTACACCGTGTCCCGCAACTCCGGGCACTTCTCGCGGACTTGGTTGACCAGGGCCCGGTAGTCGCTGCCCTTGTGCCGCTGCGAGGCGATCAGGACCGAGATCCCGGCCTGCCTGAGCACGTACTCCACCTCATGCGCGCGATAGGCGGGGTTGATGTTCACCATGATCGCGCCGATCCGGGCGGTCGCGTACTGGACGAGCACCCACTCGGGGCAGTTGATCGCCCAGATACCGACCCGGTCGCCCTTCAGCACTCCCTTGGCGAGCAGCCCGCGTGCCACCTCGTCCACCGCGGCGCCGAACTCGGCATACGTCCAGCGGCGTCCGGAGGCCACGTCCACGAGCGCCTCACGTGCGGGGTACGCGGCGATCGCCCGGTCCAGATTGGCCCCGATCGTGTCGCCGAGCAGCGGCGTGGTGCTCGTGCCGTGGGTGTACGACAGTTCGGTCACCGGAAGTCCTCCTCGCGGTACTCGGCGTCCGAACCCGCGGCCGTGGCCTCGCGCAGCTCGATCCGGCGGATCTTGCCGGACACGGTCTTGGGGAGCGCGCCGAACTCCAGGCGCCGGATGCGCTTGTACGGCGCGAGGACCGTGCGCGCGTGCTCGAAGAGCACCTTGGCGGTGTCGGGGCCCGGCTCGTAGCCCGCCGCGAGGACGATGTACGCCTTGGGAACGGCGAGCCGCAGCTCGTCGGGGGCCGGGACCACGGCCGCTTCCGCGACCGCCTCGTGTTCCAGCAGCGCGCTCTCCAGCTCGAAGGGCGAGATCTTGTAATCGCTGGCCTTGAACACGTCGTCGGCGCGGCCCACGTACGTGATGTAGCCGTCGGCGTCGCGCGAGCCGATGTCGCCGGTGCGGTAGTAGCCGCCCGCCATGGCCTCCGCCGTGCGGTCGGCGTCCCCGTGGTAGCGGGTCATCAGGCCCACGGGGTACGTCGACAGGTCGAGGGAGATCTCGCCCTCCTCCGCACCGGGCGCACCCGACACCGGGTCGAGCAGCTCGACGTGGAAACCGGGGCTGGGCCGCCCCATGGAACCCGTCTTGAGCTGCTGCCCCGGGCTGTTGGAGACCTGCACGGCCGTCTCGGTCTGTCCGAAGCCGTCCCGGATGGTCACGCCCCAGGCGCGCCGCACCTGCTCGATGACCTCGGGGTTGAGCGGCTCCCCCGCGGCCACGGCCTCGCGCGGCGGTGTCCGCAGCTGCGTCAGATCGGCCTGGATGAGCATGCGCCACACGGTGGGCGGGGCGCAGAAGGTGGTGACACCGGCGCGGTCCATCTCCGCCATCAGCCGGCCCGCGTCGAAACGCGTGTAGTTGTGGAGGAAGACGGTCGCCTCCGCGTTCCAGGGTGCGAAGAGGTTGGACCAGGCGTGCTTGGCCCAGCCGGGCGAGGAGATGTTCAGGTGCACGTCACCGGGCTTGAGCCCGATCCAGTACATGGTCGCCAGATGGCCGACCGGATACGAGACGTGCGTGTGCTCGACCAGTTTGGGGCGGGCCGTGGTGCCCGAGGTGAAATAGAGCATCAGCGGGTCGTCCGACCGGGTGAGCCCGTCCGGCTCGAAGGTCGCGTCCGCGGCGAACGCCTCCTCGTACGACCGCCATCCGGGCCGCGCGGCGCCGACCGCGATCCGGGTGTAGCCGCCCGGCACCTCGTCGAACTTCTCCGCGTCCTCGGTCCGGACGATCACATGCCGGACGCGGCCGCGCTCGACGCGGTCGCGCAGGTCGGCGGCGCCGAGCAGCGGGGTGGCCGGGATGACGACGGCGCGCAGCTTCATCGCGGCGAGGGCCGTCTCCCACAGCTCGACCTGGTTGCCGAGCATGACGAGGATGCGGTCCTCGGCGCCGACCCCCTGCGCGCGCAGCCAGTTGGCCACCCGGTTCGAGCGCGCGGACATCTCGGCGAAGGAGACCTCGATGCGCCCGCCGTCCTCCTCGACGATGTGCAGGGCGGTGCGGTCGTTGCCCCGCGCGATGACGTCGAACCAGTCGAGGGCCCAGTTGAAGTACTGCGGGCGGGGCCAGTCGAAGCCCTCGTAGGCCGTCGCGTAGTCCTCGCGGTGCTCCAGCAGGAAGTCCCGCGCGGCCCGGAACTCGTCCGTCGCGCTCGTCGTCGCCGTCATGTGTCCTCCTCGTTGCCGCACAGGCCCTAGCATCGTGTATCTCGTGATGCAGGTCTCACCACCCCCGAACGGGGGTGCGCCGCGATGAAGGGGCGATCAGGTGGCTACAGACGCAGCCGAGGCGGTGGAGATGCGGGGCGCGCTGGTACGGCTGCGGCGCGCGACGGGACTGCCGGTCGCCTTCGGCGGCCTGGTCGAGTCCGGCCGTCGGCAGGTACGCATCAGCGAGCTCAGCGGTACGGCGACGAGCGCGCTCAGCGCCCTCGCGGTGACCTCGGGCAACGGCCTCGGTGGCAAGGCGGTGGCGCTCGCCCGGCCGTGCGCCGTGACCGACTACTCGACCTCACGGCAGATCAGCCACGAGTACGACGTGGCGGTCGCCACGGAGGGGCTGTGTTCCGTACTGGCCGTGCCCGTTGTCGTACGGCGACGGGTGCGCGGAGTGCTGTACGGCGCCCTGCGGACGGCCCAGCCCCTGGGCGACCGCACGCTCGGCGCGGCCGTCGCGGCGGCCCGGGACGTGGAGCAGGCGCTGGTCGTCCGGGACGAGGCGCGGGACCTGCTGGCCGCCGCGCGGGAACCCGACCCGGCGGTGGGGGGCGCGGCGTGGGAGGAGGTGCGCGAGGCGCACGGGGCGTTACGGGCACTGGCGCCGCGGATACTCGACCCGGCGTTGCGGGGCGAACTCCTCGCCGTGTGCGGGCGCCTGGCCGACGCGGGGCCTGGGCTCGGCGCGCCGCACGTCCATCTCGCGCCACGTGAGGTGGACGTCCTGGCCTGCGTCGCGGGCGGGGCCACCAACGCGGTTGCCGCGGAGCGACTGGGACTGCGTCCCGAGACCGTGAAGGGATACCTGCGGTCGGCCATGCGGAAGCTGGGGGCCCACACCAGGTTGGAGGCGGTTGTCGCTGCGCGCCGGGCAGGGGTGTTGCCGTAGGCCCGGGCTCTTGGCGCTCCGCGCCCCCGGCCTTGGCCGCTCCGCGGCCTCTCCTCCGCCGCTCCCGCGGCGTTTTCCCACCCACCCACCCGTTATGACCGCTCCGCGGCCGCCCCCTGGCGTTTTTCCATTCAATCCGGCGCGCCTTGAAATGCCTTATGCGTAGCCCCTGTTATTTCCCTCACCATCCCGACCGTCCGAAATTCAAAGAGACGTTGCCTAATATTGGCCCGGACACGACACACGAGGGGAGCGGTGACCGTGCGAGGGGACTTCAAGGAACCTGCGAGACCCCGCCCCGACCTGGTCATCGGCCGGGAGGAGCTCATCGCGGGAGCGCGTGGGCAGCTCTCCGGCGGCGGCAGTGTGCTGGTGCACGGCCCCGCGGGAATAGGAAAGTCCACCGTCCTGCGGGCGCTGGCCGCCGAATGCGCCGAAACGGCACGGACCGTGTTGCGGTGCTCGGCGACCGAGTCCGAATCCCATCTCCCCTTCCTCGCGCTGGCCGACCTCCTCGGCCTGGTCGTGGGCGAGGTCTCCGACCAGTTGCCCGCACCGCAGCGCACCGCCCTGGAGTCGGCGCTCACCGGCCGCGGCGAATCCAGCCTCCTGCGCGACGGTCTGGCGCTGCGGCTCGCGGTGCTGTCGGTGCTGCGGGCGCTGGCCGCCCAGGGCCCGGTGCTGATCGTCGCCGACGATCTGCAGTGGCTGGACCCGGCCAGCGCCGAACTGCTCGGCTTCGCCGCCCGCCGGCTCGGCGGCATGCCCGTGCGGATGCTGTGCGCCGTACGCACCGACACGGAACCGCGGGGCCAGCAGCACGACCGCCATCTACGCGCGTCCCCGCCGGACACCCTGGCCGTGCGGGTCAACCCGCTCTCCCGCGCCCAGGTCGCCGAACTCCTCGACCACCGGGGCTACACCGGTCTGCCCCGCTCCACCGTGCGGGACATCCACCGCACCAGCGGCGGCAACCCCCTGTTCGCGCTGGAGCTGGGCCGCGCCCTCGCCGAGTCCCCGACCCCGCCGAGCCCGGGCGAGCCGCTCCCCGTGCCGACCTCGTTGCGCGCGCTCGTCCTCAACCGGCTGGAGATGCTGTCCGCCGAGGCCCGGCGCACTTTGCTCGTGGCGAGCGCGGGGGCCCGTCCCACTCTGGCGCTGCTGCACGCGGCCGGCCGGGAGAACGCCGAGGCGGAGATGGCGTCGGCCGCGGCGCTCGGGCTCCTCGCGACGGAGCCGGAGACACCCGGCATCCGGTTCGCGCATCCCCTCGTCTCCGCCGCCCTGTACGCGGAGGCCAGTGCCCAGGAGCGGCGCGCCGCCCACGCCGCGCTGTCCACGGCGGCCTCCGATCCCATCGAGCGGGCCCGGCATCTCGCACTGGCCACCACCGGCACGGATCCGCGGGTGGCCGCCCGGCTCGGCGAGGCCGCGGCCGCCGCCCGAGACCGCGGCGCACCCTCGGTCGCCGCGGGGCTCGGGCTGCTCGCGGCCCGGCACACTCCCGTCGACACCGTGCCCGGCGCGGACGAACGGCGACTGGTGGCCGCCGAGGACGCGCTGACGGCCGGTGAGACGGACCTCGCGCGGGACATCGCGCGTCAGGTGCTCGCCCAGGCCACCGAACCGGCGGACCGGGTGCGGGCCTGGATGGTCGTCATCGACGCCGCGGGGCAGGCCATGGCCGAGATCGACGCCGTCTTCCCGCACGCGCTCGCCGACGCGGGAGACGATCCGCGGCTGCTCGCCCTCGTCCGCTACCAACTGGCCTGGCGGGCCCTGCTCATGGACGGCGAGATGGCCAAGGCCCGCGAGGAGGCCGCCCGCGCGGCGGGGCTCGCGGCCCGTGCCGGGGACCGGCCCACCGAACTCCTCGCGCTGGGCTTCCAGGCGCAGATGGAGACCCTGATGGGGCACCCGGACGCCCCGGCGACCATCCAGCGGGCGATGCGCGAGCCGCAGGATCCCCGGGTGGCGTGCGACCACAACGGCGCCGGTGCCGCCCGCTTCCGCTGGCTGATCATGGGCGACCAGCTCGCCGAGGCCCGTACGACCATCACCATGCTGCTGCACGAGGTGCAGCGGCGCGGGATGGTCGAGAGCGAGGTGCACTTCCTGCGCGGGCTCGCCGAGACCGAGCTGCGCTCCGGGCACTGCGGCCGGGCCCTCGACCTGGCCCGCGAGAGCCTGCGGCTCGCGCGCGACACGGGGATCGGCGAGGCGGCCACCGCCATGTTCACCTCGCTGGCCGAGGCCGCGGGCGGCGACGTGGACCGCGCGCTCGCGCTCGCCCGGGAGGCCGTGGACCGCGCCGAGGAGGACGGCGACCTGATCTACCTCTCGCGCGCCCTGGGCGCCCTCGGGCACGCCCAGCTGGTCGCCGGGGACGCGACGGCCGCGGTCCGGTCCCTGCGGCGCGTACGGGAGTTGGAGGAGGGACTCGGGGTCGTCGATCCCGCCCGTGGCCGCTGGCACGGCGACCTCGCCGAGGCGCTCGTGCGGATCGGTGAGCCCGGGGAGGCGCAGGACGTCATCGACGTCACCCGGGAGCGGGCCCTGCGGCTGGAGCGCGAGAGCGTGCTCGCCGTCCTCGACCGCGCCGAGGCCCTGGTACGCGCCGCACGCGGCGAACAGGGCCCCGCCGAACGGCAGTTGACGTCCGCTCAGGACCGCCTGGCCAAGCTGGGCTACGGCCTGGAGGAAGCCCGCGCCGCGTACGCTCTCGCGGGGCTGCGCACCCTCCCCCAAGCTCTCGGCTTCGCTCGAGCAGGGGGGACCCCCATGCCCGGCGCCACCTCGTACGACGAGGCGACCCGCCTGTTCCGCCGCTGCCGCGCCCTGCCCTGGCTCCGCCAGGTCGAGTCGGCGTCCACCGCCCACCCGGCCCCACCTCCTCTCGCCTCCGCCGCCCTCGACTCGCTCGCCGCGACCGAACGCCAGGTCGCCGCCCTCGTCATGGAGGGCGCCACCAACCGCGAGATCGCCGCGCGCCTGTTCATCAGTGTGAAGACGGTGGAGGCTACGCTCACGCGGGTGTACCGGAAGCTGGGGATTCGGTCCCGGGTGGACATAGTGCGCCTTGCGGCGGAGCGCAGGACGGGCTGAGCCCGGCCTCGAAGCCGCGGGGGCAGCGGTCGGCACGTGCGAAGCCTCCAGGACGGACGGGACCAACCGGGCGCCACCGTACGCCAATCCTCGCCCCGCGCGGCCAAGGGTTTTCCCTCCCTCAACTCTCCTAGGGGGTTCCCTCATTGGGAGGAGTGGCCTTCCGCTTCTAGCGTGGGAGCCGTGCCGCTCGCTCGGGCACACGGGGCCCCACCACAGGCACCGTGCATCACCCCCCACACCCGCGCGTCCCCCCACCGGCAGACCTCTGAGGAGACCCATGTTCGGGCTCAACCGTGTCAAGAAGACCGCCGCCGTCGGCGTGGCGGCCGCTGCCGCCGCCGCGACCGCGCTGCTCGGCGCCCTCCCCGCCGTAGCCGCGCCGCAGCCGATCGTCGGCGGTACGACGACCACGACGACCGCGTACCCGTTCATGATGCAGATCACGGACGCGTCCGGGAGCCAGTTCTGCGGCGGCACCCTGGTCGCGGCCAAGAAGGTCGTCACCGCCGCCCACTGTATGGTCGGCCAGAGCACCAGCAACGTCCGCGTGGTCGGCGGCAGAACGTACCTCAACGGCACGAACGGCACCGTCAGCAAGGTCAGCAAGATCTGGGTCAACCCCGACTACACCGACGCCACCAACGGCGACGACGTGGCCGTACTGACGCTGTCGACGGCGATGTCGTACACCCCGGCGTCGTACGTCTCCTCCTCCGACACCGGCGTGTACGCGGCCGGCACCACCGCCCGCATCCTCGGCTGGGGCACCACCTCGGAGAGCGGCAGCTCCTCCAACCAGCTGCGCACCGCGACCGTCCCGATCGTGTCCAACTCCAGCTGCGCGAGCTCGTACGGCTCCGACTTCGTGGCCAGCGACATGGTCTGCGCCGGATACACCTCCGGTGGCGTCGACACCTGCCAGGGCGACAGCGGCGGCCCGCTGCTCATCGGCGGCGTCCTGGCAGGCATCACCTCCTGGGGCGAGGGCTGCGCCGAGGCCGGCTACCCGGGCGTCTACACCCGTCTGACGACCTTCTCCAGCCTGGTGACCGCGCAGGTCAACTCGTAGTCACCGATGAACTCCTGAGCACCCCTCAGGTAAATACCAGGGGGCGTTGCGAGCCACCACGAGCGGCCCGCAGCGCCCCCTATCCACTCCCCCACTCCCCCTACTTGTCGGCGGTCAGCTTCCCCGCGGTGCCCCAACTGTCCGCCGGCACCTCGTGGATCCAGACCTGCACGCTCTCGGCCGGGATCTTGTACGCGTCGACGAAGGCGTCGGTGACGCGCTTGACGAGGTCCCGCTTGAGCTCGACGTCGCGCGGACCCTGCTGAATGGTGACGATGGGCATGACTGAACTCCCTTGTGTCGGGCGGCTCTTGCCGCCCGGTTGAGGACGTGTTCAGTTCATCGCGCGGGGCGTCGCCGGCCAAGAAGCAGCCCGCGACCGCAGCGATCAGTTTGCGTGAACGCCACAGGCCGCCGGCAGGGCGTCCAGGTACGGCGTCGGTGTCGAACCGCGCACGGCCAGCCCCGTGGTGAGCGCGAGCCCCGGCGCCCGGAACGGCACGAAGGCGACCCGGGGCGTGCGCAGGACGCGCGCGTGGGGGGCGTAGACGACCGTTCACAGCGGCCGGGTCCCGATGGTGGCGAGGGTGTCCTGCAAGGAGCCGCTGACCGGCCCGGGCAGCGGGTCGAACCCGGCGTCGTGACAGGCCCCGATCACCAGGTCGACCAGGGCGGGGTTGATACGGCGGGCGGTGATGCTCAGCGGCAGCCCGGCCGGCTCGTCGAGGGCCACCTCGTCCCGCGCGGCCAGGGGGTGCCCGGCGGGAAGGGCGGCCACCAGGGGGTCGGGCCACAGCGGCAGCACTCGTACGCCTGGTACGGGCTCCTGCGGTCCAGCGGCGGCGCCCCGGACGAACGCCGCGTCGAGGCGCCCGTCCGCGACCCGGGCGAGCCGCTCGCCTGCCGGGAGCGAGACCAGCTCGACCTGGACGCCCGGTTCCTGCTCGGCGAAGGCCGCGAGCACCCGGTCCAGATGCTCCCCGAGGCCGGTACTGGTGCCGAGCCGCAGCCCCGCGACGGGGGCGACGGCCGCGCGCGCCCGGTCGGCCGCCGCCAGCACGGCCCGCGCCTCGGGCAGCAGCCGCTCCCCCGCCCCGGTGAGCCGCACGTGCCGAGTGAACGGTCGAACAGCTCGGCGCCCAACTCCCGCTCAAGACGCCTGATTTGCTGGCTGACGGCCGACTGCACGATGTGCAGCTGTTCGGCCGCCCGAAGTGCAGCTCCTCGGCGACCGTCACGAAATAACTGAGCTGCCGCAGTTCCATGTCCTGGACTGTAGGCGGGCTGTTTCAATGGCGTCCGATGGAGGTGATGGGCATGGTGTCCACGGACCGTTTCCAGGCTTTCGCCGCGATGTCACTGCTGGTGATCGTGATTCCGGGGCCCAGCGTGCTGTTCGTCATCGGGCGGGCACTCGCGCACGGCCGGCGCACCGCCGTGGCGACCGCGCTCGGCAACGTCGTCGGCTCGTACCTGCTGGTCGTGGCGGTCGCCTTCGGGATCGGTTCGCTGGTCGAGCGCTCGGTGACGGTCTACCTGGCGGTGAAGCTGGCCGGTGCGGCGTATCTCGTCTTCCTCGGCGTGCAGGCGTTCCGGCACCGCAAGGAGATGAAGGCCTCGTCGATCCGGGCGGATTCGGCGGCGCCGGCCCGCGGCGATCTCCGTACCGTCCTGGACGGCGCCCTCGTCGGCGTCACCAACCCCAAGGGCATCGTCTTCTTCGCCGCGGTGCTCCCTCAGTTCGTCGACCACTCTGCGGGTCAACTCCCGCTCCAGATGCTCCTGTTGGGCCTGGTCCCGATCTCCATCGGCCTGGTCACGGACACCCTGTGGGGTCTGACCGCGTCGGCGGCCCGCACCTGGTTCGCCCGCTCCGACCGACGGCTGTCGCTGATCGGCGGCGCGGGCGGCTTCACGATGATCGGGCTGGGGCTGACGGTGGCGGTGACGGGGCGGGCGGACTGAGGCACCCGGGGACGTTGGTGTCGTGCCCGTTCTCGTCGAGCGAGACGACGCTCGACGAGAACAGCGAGGGGATGAGCCTGTACTGCGCGACTTCAGGAGGAAGAACCGGCTCCGAGCGCCCCGGGGCAGCGGCTCACGGCTGAGGGACCGGCAACTGGTCTGTGCCTTCCGTGGCGGCGGCCAGCAGGTCAGGGCCGCCCATGAGGAGTTGGCCGCCGTCGACCGCGAGGACCTGACCGGTCACCCAGCGGGCCGCGTCGGAGGCGAGGAAGGCGACGACATCGGCCACCTCCTCCGGCGTGCCCGCCCGCCCCTCCAGCGGCGTACGGCCGGCGATGGCCTCCCGGACAGCGGGGATCTGCAGTCCGAAGGCAATCATCGGGGTGTCGATCGGGCCAGGGGCCACGGCGTTGACCCGGATTCCGGAACCGCCCAGTTCGAGGGCGGCGACGCGGGTGAGCATGGTGATGGCCGCCTTGCTCGCGCAGTAGGCCGAGCCGGTGCGCATGGGCCAGCGGTCGTTCATCGAGCTGACGTTGATGACGGAGCCGCGCCCGGCCTTCGCCATGAGCCTGGTCGCCGCCTGCAGGGTGTGGAACGTGCCGTCGAGGTTGACGGAGAGAATGCGCCGCCATTCGTCCGCCGGCAGATCGAGCAGGAGCGCCCCACCGCCGATCCCGGCCGCGTTGACCAGGACGTCCGGCGTGCGGGGCAGTGCGGCGAACGCGGCTTCCACCGCGTCGCGGTCCGTGGTGTCCACGGGACGGTCCGGGTCCGCGAGGTCGAGTACGACGACCTCCGCACCGTCCGCGCGGAAGCGCTCGGCGCAGGCGAGTCCGATGCCGGAGCTGCCACCCGTGACCACCACCAGCTGCCGCTCGTCCTGCTGGTGCGCCACGCCCTCGAAATCTGCCATGCCGAACTCCTCGCCGAGTCACTTGATCAGGTGCTCCACAACATGGCAGCGCCACCTTCGCCGCCACCACCCTTATCGCACCCCTAAACAAAGCGGCCCGGCTTCAGGAGTTCTTCGGGGCGCGGGACTTCAGGCGTTCTTCAGGACGAACTCATTGATGGATCCGATCATGTAGTCGACCATTTCCTCGGTCAGGCCGGGGTATACGCCGATCCAGAAGGTCTGACTGGCGATCAGATCGCTGTTCACCAGCGGCTCGGCGATTCGGTGCTCGCGCGTGGCGTAGGCCGGATGTCTGGTGAGATTCCCCGCGAAGAAGCGCCGGGTGCCAATGCGGCACGACTCCAGGAAGGAGATCATCGCCGCGCAGGAGTAGGCGGCGTCCGGTTTCACGGTGATGAGGAATCCGAACCAGCTGGGCTCGCTTCCCGGTGTCGCCTCGGGCAGCAGAAGTCCGTCGAGGCCCTCCAATCCCTCGCGCAGCCGAGACCAGTTGCGCCGCCGTGCCGCGGTGAACTCGTCGATGCGCCGCAACTGGCTGAGCCCCAGTGCTGCCTGCAGATCGGTCGACTTCAGGTTGTAACCGACGTGCGAGAAAATGTACTTGTGGTCGTACCCGTGGGGCAGCGTGCCCATCTGCTGGTCGAAGCGTTTCATGCACCGGTCGTCCTCACCCGGTTCGCACCAGCAGTCCCGGCCCCAGTCACGGAACGACTCGACGAGACGGGCCAGCACCAGATTGTCCGTCAGGACGCAACCGCCCTCGCCCATGGCGATGTGATGCGCGGGATAAAAGCTGACGGTGGCCAGGTCCCCGAACGTTCCGGTCCGCTGCCCCCGGTAAGTCGAGCCCACGGCATCGCAGTTGTCCTCGATCAGGAACAGGTCGTGCTCGTCCGCGAGAGACGCGATCTCTTCCGCGGCGAAGGGGTTGCCCATCGAGTGGGCGAGCATGATGGCCCTGGTGCGGGGTCCGATGGCGGCCGCCACCCGCTCGGGGGTGGTGTTGTACGTGCCCAGCTCGACGTCCACGAAGACGGGGACGAGCCCGTTCTGCAGAATCGGGCTGACCGTGGTCGGGAAGCCGGCGGCCACGGTGACGACCTCGTCCCCGGGACGTAATCGGTGGGATTCCAGCCGCGGTGACGTCAGTGCGCTCAGGGCCAGCAGGTTGGCGGAGGAACCGGAATTCGCGAGATGCGCCTTGCGTCTCCCGATGAAACGGGAGAACTCCCGCTCGAAGCGACGGGAGTTCTCCCCTGCCGCGATCCGCATGTCCAGTGCGGCCCCGACAAGAGCCACTCGGTCGTCGTCGCTGAGTACCGCCCCGGAAACCTGTACCGGCGTGACACCGGGAACAAAGGAATCCGGGAGTCCGCGTTCCCTGTGGTAGGCACGGACGAGTTCCGTGATCCGTTCCTTCTCCACTGCCCCGCTCATGACTGGTCCCCTTCTTCCCTCGGCACCGCGATGGCAGCGACCACAAGGTTGCGTCGGGCCAGCAGGCGGCCCGTCAGATACTCGACCGCGTTCCCGCCCGGAGGCCGGAAGGGGAAGCGGATATGTGCCGTGAAGGAGGCTTCCTCGACGTCCACCTCGATGTCGGCGTCCTCGAATTCCAACCGCCGCCCCGTGGCGGGATACCAGGCCTTGTACACCGCCTCCTTCATGCTGAACAGCATCCGGTCCCAGCACACGCCCGGTTCCATGTCACGGAGTTTCCGCAGGCGGCCGAGTTCGCCGGGCAGGGCGATGGACTCCAGCACTCCTTCGGGCAGCGGCCTGTCGGGCTCGGCGTCGATGCCGAGCATGGCGACATCGGACGTACGGGCAACGGCCGCGGCGCGATAGCCGGCGCAGTGCGTGATGCTGCCGATCACGGCGTCCGGCCAGCGCGGTGCTCCGTGCCGGCCGGGCGGCACCGGCGTCGGCGGAAGGCCGAGCCCGGCGAGAGCCCGGCGGACGCAGAGCCGTGCTGTCGCGAACTCGCGCTGCCGTGTCTCCACGGCGTTCGCCACCACCCGGGCCTCCTCCGGGAAGAGCGCGACGGGCGCGGAGTCGTCGAACGCCTCCGACGTCACGACACCGGCCGGGAGAATCTCGTCGATCACGGCGTCCTCGTCTCGGACAGAACGGGCCTGGGTACGTTGCGGGGGTGCCCCGGGCGGCGCCATTCGCGCGGATAGCCGACGGAGACCTCCTCGAAGCACACACCGTCGTGCCAGGTCGTGCGAGGGATGTGCAGATGGCCGTACACCACCGAGCGCGCGCGGAACCGGCGGTGCCAGTCCGCGGTGCGCACGGTGCCACACCACTGCGCGAACTCGGGGTGGTGGAGGATCCGGGTCGGTTCGCGCACCAGCGGGAAGTGGTTGACGAGCACCGTGGGCAGGGCGGGGTCGCACGCCGCGAGACGTCGTTCGCTCTCCCGGACTCGTGCCTCGCACCAGGCCTCCCGGCTGGGGTAAGGGTCCGGGTGGAGGAAGAACTCGTCGGTGCACACCACTCCCTTGTCGTAGGCCTGGGCCAGTGCCTCCTCCTTGGTGGCGGCGGTCGGTGTACGGAAGCTGTAGTCGTAGAGAACGAACAGAGGCGCCACCGTCACCGGTCCGCCCACGCCCTCCCACACCGCGTACGGGTCTTCCGGGGTGAGGATGTCCAGCCCCCTGCACAGGTCCACCAGGTGGCGGTAGCGTTCCTCGCCGCGGAGCTGCACCGGGTCCTCGCGCGGCGTCCACAGTTCATGGTTTCCCGGCGCCCAGACGACCTGGGCGAAGTGGTCGCGCAGGGTGCTCAGGGCCCACTCGATGTCCTCGGTCAGCTCCCCGACGTCACCGGCGACAAGCAACCAGTCGCCGTCCGCCGTCGGGCGCAGGCCCTCCACGATCTTCCGGTTCTCCGGATGGCTGACGTGCAGATCGCTGATGCCGAGCAGGTTCGCGTTCGCGGCGGCCATCCGTCACCGGTCCGTGGCGGCCGGCCCGGCGAGCGACGGCTCCTCGATGAACGACGAGATCGTCTCCATCACGGACGCCGCGTGGGAGTTGAGATAGAAGTGGCCCCCCTCGTAGACCTTGAGTGCGAAGCCGCCGGTCGTACGGCCGCTCCAGGCCTTGGCCTCGTCGAGTGTCACCTGAGGGTCGTCGTCGCCGGTGAGGGCGACAATCGGGCAGTTGAGCGCGGGTCCCGGCTGGTGGCGGTACGACTCCACCGCCCGGTAGTCGCTCCTGATGGCCGGGAGGATCATCCGCAGCACATCCGGGTCGCCCAGGATCTGGGCGTCGGTTCCGCTGAGCTTCTTGAGCTCGTCGATCAGTCCGTTGTCGTCGCGGCGGTGGACGTTCTCGTCCCGCACACAGGTGGGGGCACGCCGGCCGGAGACGAAGAGGCGCACGGGCTGGATTCCCCGGCTCTCCAGGCGCCTGGCGACCTCGTAACTCACCAGGGCGCCCATGCTGTGCCCGAAGAGGGCCAGCGGCCTGGGGTCCAGCGACAGCAGCTCGTCCACCGCTCGCTCGGCAAGCTCGGTGATGTCGCCGACGCAGGGTTCGTTGTGCCGATCCTGCCGGCCCGGGTACTGGACGGCCAGCACGTCGACCGACGGTGACAGTGTCCTGGAGACGGGGAAGTAGAAGGTGGCTGAGCCGCCCGCGTGCGGGAAGCAGACCAGCCGGACACGGGCGTCCGGCGCCGGATGGAATCGGCGAAGCCACGCCATGTCGTGCCCGGTTGTCCCTGTCATGATTCCTTGACGTCCCCTCAGTCGTGTCTGTCTGTAGGTATGTGCGTGCCAGCCGGTCACACCGGCGGGTTGCCGTGTTTGCGCGAGGGCAGCCGCGCGTCCTTCGTCCGCAGTGCCTCCAGCGCCCGGATCAGTACGGGCCTGGTCTCTGCGGGGTCGATCACGTCGTCCACCAGACCCCGTTCGGCGGCGTAGTAGGGATGCATCAGCTCCTGCTGGTACTCCTTGATCCGCTGCGCCCGCGCCATCTCGGGGTCGGCCGCCGCGGCTATCTCCCGGCGGAACACGACGTTCGCCGCGCCTTCCGCCCCCATGACGGCGATTTCGTTGGTGGGCCAGGCAAAGGAGAGGTCCGCGCCTATGGAACGGGAATCCATCACGATGTAGGAGCCGCCGTACGCCTTGCGCACAATGACTTGGACGCGCGGCACCGTCGCATTGCAGTACGCGTACAGCAGCTTCGCCCCGTGGCGGATGATGCCGCCGTGCTCCTGTTCGCTGCCGGGCAGGAATCCCGGTACGTCGACCAGCGTGATCAATGGAATGCTGAAGGCGTCGCAGGTCTGCACGAAGCCCGCCGCCTTTTCCGAGGCGTGGATGTCCAACACCCCTGCCAGCGAAGCCGGTTGGTTCGCCACGATTCCCACGACGTGGCCGTCGAGCCGGGCGAAGGCGCACACGATGTTCGTGGCCCAGGAGGCGTGGACTTCGAAATACTCGCCGTCGTCGACGATTTCCTGGATCACCCGTCGCATGTCGTACGCATGGCTGGGATCGGCGGGGACCAGATCGGCCAGCGATTCGGCACGGCGATCGGCGGGGTCCTCGCACACCACCGCCGGAGGAAGTTCCCGGTTGTTCGACGGCAGGAGAGAGAGCAGATAGCGCACCTCCTCCAGGCAGTCGGCCTCGCTCTCGTAGATGAAGCCCGCGACTCCCGAGACGGATGCGTGTACGTCGGCCCCGCCCAGTTGGTCATGGGTGATCTTCTCGCCGGTGACCGCCTGGACCACGTCGGGACCGGTGATGTACATCTGCGAGATGTCCCGGACCATGAAGACGAAGTCGGTCAACGCCGGCGAGTAGGTGGCCCCTCCCGCGCAGGGGCCGAGCATCACGCTGATCTGCGGAATGACCCCGGAGGCACGGACGTTGCGGCGGAAGATGCCACCGTAGCCCGCCAGCGCGGTCACGCCCTCCTGGATGCGCGCGCCCGCTCCGTCGCTGAGGCTGACCAGGGGAGCGCCGGCCGACTCCGCCAGATCCATCACCTTGTGGATCTTCTCCGCGTGCGCCTCGCCGAGCGAACCGCCGAAGATGCGGAAGTCATGTGCGTAGACGAAGACGGTGCGGCCATGGACCTTGCCCCAGCCCGTCACCACACCGTCGGTGTAGGGACGCCGGTGCTCGAGCCCGAATCCCGTGGCCCTGTGGCGGCGAATTCCCTCGATCTCCTGGAAGGTGCCCTCGTCGAAGAGCAGTTCAATCCGTTCGTGAACCGTCAGTTTCCCCCGGGCGTGCTGCTGCTCGGTCGAGCGCGGTCCCATTCCGAGGCGCGCCGATTCCTTGATCTCGCGCAGCTCCAACACCCGTGCCCGCAGGTCACGTTCGGTCGAATCGGCAGCAGCGTGGTCCGTGACAGTCATACCCCACCCATCTGCTCTGCCTATGACGGACGAGCCCGCAGCCCGCCGTTGATGCCGCGCCGACTCCGCATCGCGCATACGGCATTCCTGCGAATGGATCACATTGAACCCACAGCGCCGTGCGAGCCGCCAGAGCGTCAGCCCCCTAACACTCGGCAGGGTCCCCCTAGTCGGCCCCCTCCACCCCCCTGACCGCTCCCACTCCGACCGGATACGGAGCTTGATCCCCCGCAGGTAAATTACCGATCCATGGGCGATCTTTGACCATGGCTATACGCGGGATGCACTTGATGCACTGCAACTTGTGACGTCCGGACTCCCGCTCGAATCTGCCTAGACTCTGGATTCAGACATACATATGTTTCAGACACCCGACACAAACGGCCCGCGATCCGGGCCCGGAACGTGATTGGGTGGTGGTCTACACCAACGGGGAACGGGGACACTGTGACGTCACTTGGCAGAACAGCGGCGGTCAGCATACTTGGCGCCGCTCTGGCGGATTGTGAGAAGGGAGACTTACGGGTTGTACTGATCGAGGGAGCAACAGGGTGTGGCAAGAGCTCCCTCATCGACGCCTTCTCCGAACAAGCCGCCACTGCCGGGAACGTCGTCCTCAGCGCGGTCGGCTTCCGGGGTGAGCGCACGGTCCCGCTCGGCCTCCTGCGTCAGCTGGCCAACAGCGCTCGGGCCGAGGCGCTGCGCGCGGTCCTGGAGAACGCCGCCGCTCCCACCCGGATCGAGGCCATCCAGTCGTTCTGCGCGCGGCTGCGGGAACTGAGCGCGGACGCCCCGGTCGTGCTGTGTGTCGACGACGTGCAGGATGCGGACGACGAGTCCCTTCAATACCTTCAGTACGCGATACGGCACGCGCGCTCGGCACGGATTCTGGTGGTCCTCACCACCTCTCCGCACGGCACGGCCCAGGACCCGGCGTTCACCACCGAGTTGCTGCGACAGCCCAACTTCCAACGCGTACAGCTGGGTCTCCTCTCACCGGCGGAGGTGGCCGAGGCGCTCGCCGAGCGGGAGCCCGCCGCGGGGGAAGACATCGCGACCGCCCTGTACGACATCAGCGGCGGCAACCCCTTGCTGCTGCGAGCGTTGTTGGAGGAGCAGGAGCCCGCTGCGGAACCGGACGGTGAGCCGGTGCGCCGCGGCACTCCGGCGGCCGGTGGACCCTTCGCCCAGGCCGTGATCACCTGTCTGCACCGCAGCGGTCCGAGCGCCACGGGCGTGGCCCAGGCAGTGGCGCTGCTCGGCGACCGTGCCTCGGCGGCCCACATCACGGGCCTGCTTGGCATCGGGTGCCCCGCCGGCCGCCAGGCTCTGGCCTCACTGCAGGCTTCCGGTCTGCTGGACGGCATGCGGTTCCGACATCCCTCGTCCCGGGCAGCGGTCCTGGACAGCATCGATCCCGACACCCGCACAGAGCTGCACCGCCGCGCCGCCCAGTTGCTGCGGCAGACCGACAGTCCGGCGACAGCCGTGGCCGAGCACCTCCAGGCCGCCGCGGCCGGCGGTGCCCAGTGGCACGACGCGCCCTGGGCGATCGCCGTGCTGTGTGACGCGGCCGAGGAGTTCCTCGCAGGGGACAACGCCCGGCTAGCCATGCCGCTGCTCGAACTCGCCTATGAGACGTGTTCCGACGAGCAGTACCGTAACGCCATCAAGATCAAGCTCTCCCGGATCACGCTGCGCCTCAACCCCGCTGCCTCCGAGAAGCATCTGAGCGCGCCCCTCAAGGGTCTGCGCACCGACCAGCTGGCCACCGAACACGTACGACCGCTGGCCCAGTTGCTGCTGGTGCAGGGACGGATCCCCGAGGCGGCCGACGTGCTCGAACACGCGGGCGCGACAGCGAACGCCCTGGCTCCGGACGCGGCCGGCGAGGAACCGGGGTCCGCTGCGGACTCCTGGGCCACCCCGCTGCACGACCTCAGCGCGGCCCTTGACACCGATGTCACCGTCGGCGAGCGGCTGCTGCAGTCCACCAAGCTCACCGACGCCACGATGGCGCCCCTCATCCAGGCACTGAACGCGCTGATCCACTCCGGGCAGCCCGAGCGGGCACTGCTGTGGAGCCGGAACCTGCTGGAAGAGGCCAACCGCAGCCAGGCCCCGGGCTGGAGCGCCGTTTTCGCCACACTCCACTCCAGGGCGGCGCTGCGACTCGGCGACCTGCGCACCGCGCATGCCCACGCCGCACAGGCCCTGAAGTTCCTCCCCGAGAAGAACGGCAGCGCCTTCCACTATGCCCCGCTGGGGCTTCTCATCCGCACCTGCGACGTCATGGGCCGGCAGACCGAGGCATCACGCCAGATCGACCAGCTGGTGCCGGGGCGGCTGCTCACGACCCTGCACGGCCTGGACTATCTGCACGCCCGCGGGCTGCACTACCTGGCCGGCAATCAGCCCCATGCCGCGCTCGCCGACTTCTTCGAGGTCGGCCGGTTGATGCGGTGCTGGGGAGTGGACCGCCCCGCGTTCCTGCCGTGGCGTTCCGACGCCGCCGAGGCACTCCTTCGCCTCGGCGACCCGCAGCGTGCCGAGCAGCTCGTGCTGCAGCAGCTGTCCACACCCGACGCCCGGCGTCCCTGGGTGCTGGGCATCTCGCTCAGACTACGCGCGAAGACCAGTGGCCCCGAGCGGCGCGCGTCCCTGCTGAGCAGGGCCATCGACGAACTGCGCCGCTCCGGTGACCGCCTGGAGACGGCCCGTGCCATGGCGGATCTCGGCCAGGCCATGCAGGCGGACGGCTCCCCCGCGAAGGGGAGTGCGATGATCCGGGCGGCCTGGAGTCTGGCCAAGGAGTGCGGCGCCGGCACCCTGTGCGAGGAGCCGCTTCCCGATATCTCGCTCGCGGAGCCCCTCCAGGAGCGGACCGATCTCGGCCCGGGCGACGCCACCAAGACGAGTACCAAGCTCAGCAGTTCCGAGCAGCGGGTGGCCACGCTGGCGGCGCAGGGACTGACCAACCGCGAGATCTCGATGAAGCTCTACATCACGGTGAGCACCGTGGAGCAGCATCTGACGCGGGTGTACCGCAAGCTGAACATCAGCCGTCGGCGGGACCTTCCCGTGGACATGCAGCTGTACTCCCAGGAGTCCGCCTGAACCCAGGCGGCGGGGCCCGAGGTGCACTCGACTTCGGGCCCCCCGGGGGGATCAGGAGCCGGCTACGCCCCGCGCCGCTCGTCCAGCACGCCGGATCGGGCGGCGTTCACCCCGGCCTGGAACCGGCTGACCGCGTTCAGTTCCGCCATGAGTTCCTTGATGCGTTCCCGGCAGGTGCGGACGGAGATGTCCAGCCGCCGGGCCACCATCTCGTCCTTGTAGCCCTTGGCCAGCAAGGCGAGTATGGCCAGCTTGACGTCGTCGACGACCTGGCGTTCCTGCTCCTTGCCGGGCTCGAAGGGAACTCCCCGGTGCCACAGATGCTCGAAGACCGAGGAGAAGTACGAGACCGCCGTCGCCCCCCGGACCACCAGGGCGCCCTCGCACCTGCTCGACAGCAGCGCTACCTCCCGGTCGAAAATCATCATGCCGTCGGCGACCTCCGCGTCGGTGTGTATCTCGACACCGCTCGCGAAGAGCTCGTGCATCAGTGACTGGGTGGCCACGTTGGTACAGGCCGCGTGCTGGTACAGGCCCTGGACACGGACTCCCCGGCGCAAGGCCGCGAGCACGGGTTCCCGGATGGCCCTCAAGTGCTGCTGCAGGTGCGCCTCACCCGGCTGAATGATCAGCAACTCGCTGCGGCACAGGCGCACGTTCTCCTCGAACAGGAAGGGCACCTTGTCGCCGTCGGCGATCGCGTCCAGCGTGTCGACCTCCTGGCTCTGTCGGCGCCCTTCGAAGTAGACCGGTTTGAGCGACTCCAACCGGGAGCGTATGCCGCCGATCGCCCGTTGCAGCACGCGAACCTGGTTCTCCACCGGGGCGACCAGTTCGGCCACCGCGGTGTCCGGGCTGACCGGTATCAGATCACCGGAACCGTCCGGCGCGGGGTGCAACAGCAGGAGATTGCCGAGCAGTTGCCTGGCTCGCGCCGCCTCCTCGAGTGATACGCCGAGTTCGTGGGCGATTTCCTGGTCATGGAAACGCCCGAGCTGAACGGCCTTGCCGAAGGCCAGAGCACTCACATGGTCGAGCCCGATCGCATCAGAGGTCGCGTTGGTGCCCGTCATCGACATTTCTTCCCCCTGAAGATGCAGATGCGTATGTGCAATGTACGCGACGGATCATCCTCCACACCTGTTTTACGTTCCGGGCCGGCAGCCGCCGTGCGAAAGCTAAGAGTTCGCTGTGGGGGAACGGGTTCGACTCGGGAAGGGAATCGCGACCCGGTGGCTCAACTCCTCGCACCCGCCGATCAACGGGTGCGAGGAGTGGGGTCGGCACAGGAGTGGGGTCAGTAGAAAAGTGGGGTCATCAGCCGGATGCCTCCAGCTCGTTGTCCAGGATGTCGAAGAGCTCATCGGCCGAGGCCGAACTCAGGTCCTCACCCGGGCCGTTGTCCGGCGCACCGAACAACTCCTCGTTCAGATGCGCCGCGAGTTCCGCTGCCGAGGGATGGTCGAAGACGAGGGTAGGCGGCAGCCGCAGGCTCGTGGCCGCGTTCAGGTTGTTGCGCAGCCGCACGGCGGTCAGCGAGTCGAAGCCCAGCTCCTTGAACGCCCGGTCGGGCTCCACCTCGTCGACGGACGTGTGCCCGAGCAGCGCGGCCGCCTGAGAGCGGACCAGGTCCAGCAGCGCCCTGGCGCGTTCGCCGGCCCGCAGTCCGGCCAGTCGCTCCCGCAGCGAATCGGCGTCGGCCGCGGGGCCGGCGACGCGACGGCGCACCGCTGCCGGGACCAGGCCGCGCAGCAGGGCCGGCAGCTCGTCGCTGCGGGCCCGCAGCGCCTGAACGTCCACCCTCATCGGGACGAGGGCCGCCTCGCCCGAGGCCAGCGCGGCGTCGAACAGGGCCAGACCGCCGTCGGGGGAGAACGCGGGGAGGCCCTGCGCCCCCATGCTGCCCTCCGCCTCGTCGAGTTCCGTGGTCAAACCGGTGCTCACGCCCCACAGCCCGAAGGCCATGGCGGTGGCCGGCAGTCCTTCGGACCTGCGACGCGCGGCCAGCGCGTCCAGGAACACGTTCGCCGCCGCGTAGTTCGCCTGTCCGGCGGCCAGCGCCAGGCCTCCCACCGACGAGAACATCGCGAACACCGCGAGGTCCGTCTCCCGCGTCAGCTCGTGCAGATGCCAGGCGGCATCGGCCTTCGGCTTCAGCACCGCGTCGAACCGGTCCGGCGTCAGCGCCTGCACCAATCCGTTGTCGGCGACTCCCGCCGTGTGCACCACCGCGACGAGTGGATGGTTCGGCGGGATCGCGTCCAGCAGCCGGGCCAGTGCCCCGCGGTCCCCGACGTCGCACGCGGCCACCGTGACCTCGGCACCCAACGCGGCCAGCTCGGTGCGGAGTTCGGGGGCGCCCGGCGCGTCCATGCCGCGCCTGCTGGTCAGCAGCAGATGCCGTACGCCGTGCTCGGTCACGAGATGCCGCGCCACCAGGGCGCCCAGACCACCGGTGCCACCCGTGATCAGCGCCGTGCCCTCGGGGTTGAGTACGGGCGGTGCGCCGCGGAGTTCGGCCGTGGTGACCCTGACCAGACGCGGTATCAGAACGTCGCCCGCGCGTACGGCCAGTTCCGGCTCGGCCGAGGACAGGGCGGCCCGAAGGGCCCGCCGGGACTCCTCCCGGCCATCCGAGTCCAGCACGGTGAACCTGCCCGGATTCTCCTGCTGCGCGGCGCGCATCAGGCCCCACACCGGGGAGTGGCCGAGTTCGACGGCCTCTCCGTCGGCGACGGCCACCGCGTGCCGGGTGACCACGGCCAACCGGGCGTCGGCGAAACGCCGGTCCGCCAGCCACTCCTGGACGAGGGCCAGCACCTGGCCCACGGTCGTGCGCACCGCGTCGGGTCCGTCGCCGTCCGGCTGTTCGCACTCGAACACCACCACGTCGGGTACCGGGTCGGCCGCGGAGAACGAACCCCAGGTTCCGATGGAGGTGCCGGCGGTGTCGGCCGGCGGGGCCGGGCTCCATCCGATGCGGAACACCTCGCCGTCGCGTCCGCCCCCGGCGGCATTCATCCGCTCGGGGGTGACCGGCCTGGCCAGCAGCGAGCCCACGGAGAGGACCGGCTGTCCCGACCGGTCGGCCACCGAGATCGTGACGCTGTCCTGGCCGGACGGAGCGATGCGCACCCGCAGGGCCGTGGCACCGTTCGCGTGGAGCCGGACGCCGGTCCAGGAGAAGGGGAGGTCGGTGCTGCCGCCGCGCGGGCTCTCGTCGAGCAGGTCGACGTGCATGGCGGCGTCGAGCAGGGCGGGGTGGATGCCGTAGCGCTGGGCGTCCGCGTGGGCGCGCTCGTCCAGTTCCACCTCGGCGAACATCTCGTCACCGCGTCGCCAGGCCGCCTTGAGGCCCTGGAACAGCGGGCCGTAGCCGTATCCGCGTTTGGCCAGCGCGTCGTAGGCCCCTTCGAGTGCCACCTCCTGGGCGCCCGTCGGTGGCCAGGGAGCCGGCTCACCACTGCCCCCGGTCCTCGCGCCGGTTCCCAGCAGGCCCTCCGCGTGTACGGTCCAGGGCATGCCGGACTCCCCGTCGGGGCGCGAACGCACGGTCAGCGCACGGCGGCCGGCCGCGTCGGCGGCGGCGACATGCACCTGAACGGCGACTCCGCCGCTCTCCGGAATGATCAGCGGTGCCTGGAGGGTGAGTTCCTCCAGTACGTCGCAGCCGGCCTCGTCGCCTGCCCGGATCGCCAGCTCCACCAGTCCCGTCCCCGGCAGCAGCAGCGTTCCGTAGACCCCGTGGTCGGCCAGCCACGGCTGGGTGCTCACCGACAGACGGCCGGTGAACAGCACGCCGTCGGAGTCCGGCAGTTCCACCTTGGCGCCCAGCAGCGGATGGTGCGCCGACTCGAGACCGGCGGCGGAGACGTCCTTGCCGGCCCCGACCTCGCTGTCGAGCCAGTAGCGGCTGCGCTGGAAGGCGTACGTGGGGAGGTCGACCCGGCGGGCGTCGCTGCCGTCGAACACCGCGTCCCAGTCCACCTCGCCGCCACGGACCGCGTACTCCGCGACGGAGGTCAGGAATCGGTCGAGGCCGCCGTCGTCGCGCTGCAGCGAACCGATGACCGCCGCCGGACCGTACTCTTCCTCCCCCCGCTCCATGGCCTCCTGGAGCCCGTAGGTCAGCACCGGGTGGGGGCTGCATTCGACGAAGGCCGCGTACCCCTCGGCCCGCAGCAGGGCCACCACCTCGTCGAAGCGCACCGTCTCGCGGAGGTTGGTGTACCAGTAGTTGGCATCCATGGCCTGCGTATCGAGCGGTCCGCCCGTCACGGTGGAGTAGAAAGCGATCTCGGACCGGCGGGGCTCGATGCCCTCCAGCGCGTCGATGATCGGTTCGCGGATGGCCTCCACATGAGCGGAGTGCGAGGCGTAGTCCACGGCGATCCGCCGGGTCCTGATCCCCTCCGTCTCGCACTCCTCGACCAGTTCGTCCAGCGCCGTCGGGTCTCCGGAAACCACCGTGGCGGCCGGGCCGTTGATCGCGGCCACGCTCAACCGCCCCTCCCAGCGCTCCAGCCGGGGCTCCAAGGAGGCGACCGGGTGGGCCACCGAGAGCATGCCGCCGGTGCCGGCGAGCGCCACGATCGCCCGGCTCCGCAACGTCACCACCCGCGCCGCATCCTCCAAACTCAACGCCCCCGCCACACACG
>NZ_JBIAVS010000045.1:0-36621 GCF_042894545.1 Streptomyces sp. NPDC001530 | reverse complement strand
GTCGCCTTCGACGGCCCGTTCGGCGGCTTCAAGGCCAGCGGCATCGGCCGCGAGTACGGCGCGGTCGGCCTCGGCACCTACACCGAGTACAAGACGATCACTGTCTGACCTCCGGCCGGGGCTCCCCGCCCGGGGAGCCCCACCGAGCAACCTCCGGATTGTCCCGACACGAAAGAAGTCTACGACTGTATACTTAAGGGGAAACACGCTTTCCCGGCCGGCAGGAAACGGCACGGGACCACAGAGAAAGAACCACGTATGAACCTCAATCTCACCGGAAAGCGCGCGCTCGTCACCGGATCGAACTCCGGGCTCGGTGAGGCCACCGCGAAGCTGCTGGCGGCCGAAGGCGCGGCGATCGTGGTGCACGGGCGGGACAGGAGCGCACGGAGAAGGTCGCGCGGGACATCCGCGAGGCCGGTGGGACCGCCACCACGGTGCTGGGCGATCTGGCCGACGACGACGCCGCCGCCGACGTCACCCGAGCGGCGACCGCGGAGGGACCCGTCGACATCCTCGTCAACAACGCCGGCTTCTATCGGCACCTGTCGTGGGCCGAAGCGGGCCCCGACGAATGGCGGGACACCTACAACATCAACGTCGTCTCGGGCGTCCGGATGATCCAGCACCTGGTCCCGTCGATGCGGGAGCGTGGCTGGGGGCGGGTGGTCACGATCGGCGGCGGCCTCGCCTCCCAGCCGATGAACACCCACCCGCAGTACAACGCCACCCTGGCGGCCCGGCACAACCTCGCCGTGTCCCTGGCCCGCTAGCTGAAGGGCACCGGCGTCACCTCCAACGTGGTCTCACCCGGAGCCATCCTGGTCGAGGCCACCAAGGAACTCGTCACGGAGATCGGCCCGGCCCGCGGCTGGGGCGACACCTGGGAAGAGATCCAGCCCAACGCAGTCAACGCCCTCATCCCCAACGACCAAGAACGGTTCGGCGAGCCGGACGAGATCGCGGCAGCGGTGGCGTACCTGTGCAGCGACTATGCCCAGTACGTCAGCGGGGCCACCATCCGCGTGGACGGCGGGCTCATCCGCTCCGCGTTCTGAGCGGGACGCGGACGTTACGCCGCCGGCCCCCAGCGGGACGCGGACAGCACGCCGCCACTGCGCCCTGGAACCGTGGGCTACCCGGCAGTGCCCTCCGAGGCGGCGGGCGCGGACGTGGCGCCGGCCTCGCGGATGACCGGGCGGAGCATGTCTGCGAGGAGGTCCGCCAGGCGGTCGTTGTCGGCCGCGGTGAGAGCGGTGGTGCCGACGACGCTGCGCAGCAACCACGTACCGGCGACCAGCGCGAGTCCGAGCTGAGCACGAACGTCTGCGTCGGAACCCTGGAGCAGCCCGGCGAGCCGAGCCCCCACATGGGCCTCGACACCCTGCCGGACGACGTCCGTTGCCTCCGGGTCCGCCGCCGAGCGCAGCAACAGCAGGAACGGGTCGAGCCGTTCGGCGTCGGGCGCCGTGCGCTCGGCGAGCGTATGGGCGATGGAGTGCGCCAGACCGGGGAGTTCGTCGCCGACGACGGTCGGCGGACCGAAGGCACGGTCGACGGCCTGGGCGAACAGTCCCTCCTTCGAACCGAAATAGCGGTTGATCATCATCGCCGTGACACCCGCCCGCTCGGCGATCTGTCGCACTCCGGCCCGGGCGTACCCGTGCTCGGTGAACTCGACGACCGCGGCGGTGAGGATCGCCTCGCGCGTCGCGGCGCCGTCGCGTCTGCGGGCGGGATGTGCGGCACTCATGAGGACGAGCATACGGGGGGCCACTCGACGGTCGACATGTGCTTCACGCTCGGCCGACGGCCACGCAGGGCCGCCAGGCTCGGACAACGGAAATGATGCGACAAGCTCCCGACAGCGACGGGGGTCGTCCGAAGGGACGACCCCCGTATCCAGTGGATGTCCAGGCCATGAGGAGAGGTCGGCGAGGGGTTCTACGCGTCAGAGCACCGCGTTGTCGGCGGCCCCCGGGAAGTCCGTGCTGAACGCCAGCTCCCTGCCCGCTTCGAACTCGGCCCGCAACTGGTCGAGCTTGACGCCGATGCGCCGCTGGGCGTCGCTGCCCAGAACGACCCAGTGGGCCAACTCCGGTGCACCGACGGCCTGGTAGATCGCCTCGGCGGCCCGCTCGGGATCCCCAGGGAACATCTCCGGCGAGAGGCTGCTCATCATCGCGCGGAACGCCCCGGCCGTAGCGGCGTAGTCCTCGATGCCCTCGCCGGACACCTTCGTCCGGTTCTCGATGCCGGTACGGAACGAACCCGGCTGAATGATCATCGCGTGCAGACCGATGGGCTCGATCTCCTGCCACAGGGCCTCGGTGAAGCCCTCCAGCGCGAACTTGCTGGCCGAGTAGTAGCCGTTGGCGGGCAGACTCGCCAGGCCGTCCATCGAGGACACGTTGACGACGATGCCGCTGCGCCGGGCCCGCATGCCGGGCAGCACCGCCCGGGTGAGGGCGACCGCGCCGAAGAAGTTGACCTCGAACAGCCTGCGGTAGTCGCTCTCCTCCTGCTCCTCCAGAGCGCCGACGAAATCGATGGCCGCGTTGTTGACGAGGATGTCGATGCCACCGAACCGCTCCCGCGCGGCACGCACCGCCGCGACACGGTCCCCGGCGTCGGTGACGTCGAGCTTGACCGCCAGCGCGGTCTCCGGATAGCGCGCGGCCAGTTCGGTGGTGGCCCGCGTCGAACTCGCCGTCGCCACGACCTGCTCCCCACGGGCCAGGACGTGTTCGGCCAGGGCCTTGCCCAGTCCGCTGGAAGCGCCGGTGATGAGCCAGGTCTTGCGAGACATGAGGTATCTCCTTCAGATCGGATGACAGGTGTGTCGTAAGGGGGGAATGACGTGAACGGGGGAGGGGGGAGCAGACCGGTCGGTGCACCTACTCCCCGGCGGGGAAGTCCGCGGCGCCGCTCGCCTCGGCCCACTTGCGGGTCTCCGCGGCACGCACCTCGCCCGCCTCCAGAGCCATGGCCACCGCCTGGGCACCGAGCAGCAGCCGGCGCGGCGGCTCGTCATGCCGTACGACATCGACGAGCACCCTGGCCGCACGGACCGGGTCACCGGGCTGGGTGCCATTGTTCTCCGCCCGGTACTTGTTCATGGCGCCGACGGTCTCCTCGTAGTCGGCACCGACGGCGTGCAACTCCATCGAGGAGCCCTGCCAGTCCGTGCGGAAAGCACCGGGCTCGACGATGACGACCCTGACCCCGAAGGGGGCCACCTCGTTGGCGAGCACCTCGGAGAAGCCCTCCACGGCGAACTTCGCGCTCTGGTAGGCACCCATGCCGGGTGTGCCACCCACCCGGCCACCCAGCGAGGAGAACTGCACGAACGTCCCCGAGCGCTGCGCGCGCAGCACCAGCAGGGCGGCCCGGGTGACGTTGACGACCCCGAAGAAGTTCGCCTCGAACTGGGCCCGGAAGTCGTCCTCCGCCATCTCCTCGATCGGAGCGCTGTTGGCGTACCCGGCGTTGTTCACGATCACGTCCAGCCGCCCGAAGGCGTCGACGGCGGCCTGGACGGCGTTGCGGGCCGCGGCGGTGTCGGTCACGTCCAGGGCCACGGCCCGCACCCGATCGCCGTACCGCTCGACGAGGCCGGCCAGCTGCTCCGGCCGACGCGCGGTCGCCACGAGCTGGTCACCGGCCTCCAGCACCGCTTCCGCCAAGGCACGCCCAAACCCTCGGGACGCGCCGGTGATCAACCACGTAGAAGCCATGAGATTGCCCTTCTTGTCGCTTTTCGCCCATACTCCTGGCTGCGGCGACATCGGGCTTCCGTCGATTGACTGCCAGTCGCCCCGCCCCCGACGGGCGGCGAGCCCTGACATGTAAGTCATTGCACTGCTGATCGCCACGCGTACCACCCGCATGGAGACACTCAGTCACATGTTTCTGACCTAGACGGCTGTGACAGCGACCTACATGTATGAACACGTTGTATGGTTGATCGACAGAGAAACCCACCCTCCGAAGGCGGCACAGGTATGACTCTGAAAACCACTCCGTTCGGACCCCGCGCCACGGCGGCGGAGGTGATCGACGGAGTCGATCTGAGCGGGCGACGCATGATCGTCACCGGCGGGGCCTCCGGCCTGGGTGTGGAGACGGTGCGCGCGCTGGCCGACGCGGGCGCCGAGGTGACGGTCGCCACCCGCAACCCGTCCGCCGCTGAGCCGCTGGTCAAGGAGCTGCCGGGCGCACGGACCGCCGCGCTCGACCTCGCCGACCTGGCGTCCGTCCGCGCCTTCTGCGCCGACTGGAGCGGGCCGCTCGACGCCATCGTCGCCAACGCCGGCGTGATGATGCTGCCGACCCGGCAGGTCAACGCGCAGGGCTGGGAGATGCAGCTCGCCACCAACTACCTCGGCCACTTCGCCCTGGCCGTCGGCCTGCTGCCCGCGCTCCGGGCGGCCGACACGCCCCGGGTCACCGTCGTGAGTTCCGGTGCCCAGCTGCGGGCGGGCTTCGACTTCGACGACCCGCAGTTCGAGCACCGCCCCTACGACCCGTTCCTCGCCTACGCCCAGTCCAAGACCGCCGACGTGCTGCTCGCCGTAGGAATCAGCCGTCGCTGGGCCGAACACGGCATCACCGCCAACGCCTGCGCGCCCGGCTGGATCCACACCAACCTCACGCGCCACCTCGACCCGGCCACCATGCAGGCCCTCGGCGCCATGGACGCGGACGGTAACCTGCTCACCCCCGCCCACTACAAGACCCCGGCCCAGGGCGCCGCCACCACGGTGCTGCTGGCCGCGTCACCCCTCCTCGACGGCGTGAGCGGACGCTACTTCGAGGACAACCAGGAGTCCGAGGTCGTCGACGGAAGCCCCGACGTGATGGCGGGCGTCGCCAAGTGGTCGATCGACCCGGCCGCCGCCGACCGTCTGTGGGACCACGCACTGCCCGCGCTCGGCTGACCCCCCCTCAACACTTGGTGCCGAGACCGCACCGGACATCCGAAGGAACGACGTGAACGACCGCACACCCACCCCTCACTTCCTCCTCGTGCACGGGGCATGGCACGGATCGTGGTGCTGGCGCGAACTCCAGGACCTCCTCATGGAGCGCGACTGGACCAGCCACACCGTCGACCTGCCGAGCGTCGTCAACGAGGGAGCGGACGGAAAGCTCCCCGGACTGCTGGACGACGCCCGAGTGGTCCGCGAGGCGATCGACGCCGTCGAGGCACCTCTCGTGATCGTCGGCCACTCCTACGGCGGCGCCCCGGTCACCCAGGCGGCAGCCGGAGCGACCAACGTGTCTCACCTCGTGTACGTGTCCTCCTTCGCCCTCGACGTGGGGGAGAGCCTGATGACGTGCTTCGGCGGCGAACAGCCGGACCTCACCACCGTGGAGGGCGTCATCCCCGTCCGGGAGAACCCGGAGGCGACGCTCTACAGCGACGTACCCGACGACAAGAGGAACGCCGCTCTGGCCCGCCTGCTGCCGCAGAGCGCGCTCTCCTTCGCCGAGCCGGTGAGCCGGGCCGCATGGAAAACCGTCCCCTCCAGCTACGTCTTCTGCGACGACGACCAGAGCCTTCCGCCGGCCTACCAGGAGCCGTTCGCCCAGCGGACCGGTGCCACGTATCACCTGCCCAGCGGCCACACTCCGCTGCTCTCCATGCCGGACAAACTCGCCGACCTCCTCGAACAGATCGCCCAAAGCACCTGATGAGACCCGTCACCCGACGTCAGGCGGACCACCACGCCGCACGTTCGGCCGCGACCCGGGCGCAGGTGATGCGCACCCTGGAGCGGCTGCTCGACTCCGGCGAGGCCATCTCCGAGATCAGCGTCCAGCGGATCCTGGAGGAGGCGGGCGTGTCCCGGGCCACGTTCTATGCGCACTTCGACAGCAAGTCGGACGTCCTGGTGCGGCTCACCGACGAACTGCGGCAATCTCTGCTGGCGTTGGCCCGGCAGTGGGACCCGGGCGCGGGGGAGGACGGGGCCGGGCGGTTCGCCCGGTTCTTCGAGAAAGTGATCACGATCCACCGCGCCCACCAGGGCGTGATCACCGCGGTCCGTGAGGCGGCGGCCTACGAGCCGGCCGTGAGCGACTTCTACACCGCCGACCTGGAGGGCTTCGACGAGGCCGTGCAGCGGACCCTGCGCTCGGAGCAGGCCGCCGGATCGGCGCCGGCCGATCTCGACGTCATCGCCGCGGGCCGGGTCATCGTCTGGGGAGGTGCTCAGGCGATCGCCCACCACATCGCGGTCGACGACGGCAGCGGCGACACCGCCCTCGCCCGCGAACTCGCCCGGATCTGGTGGCACGGCGCCTACCGCCGCCCCGCAGGCTGACTCTCTCCCTGCAGATACGTGTCTGCATAGGCGGAATAGCATGTTATAGCCGCACATTGAACACATGTGAATGTCACGAGTGCGGATGCGACATGTCTCAGCAGACCACGTCTCAGCAGATCCTGAGGGAGACCTTGATGTACGGCGAGTTCCGGACGCGCACCAACTGGCAGGCACAGAGCGCCTGCAGACGCGAGGACCCTGAGCTGTTCTTCCCCATCGCTGAAACCGGCCCGTCACTGGCGCAGATCGAGAAGGCCAAGGCCGTGTGCCGGTACTGCGCCGTCATCGAACCCTGCCTCCAATGGGCCCTGGAGTCCCGTGAGCTCCACGGCATATGGGGCGCGACGACCGAGGTGGAACGCCGCCGACTTCACCGGCGCGCCCGACCGGCGGACCTCCGCGCGACACGGACCGATCAGATCCGGCGCGCGGAGGCCGTCGGCAGTCTGAGCCTCAGTTCTCCCAGTGGCGCACCGCGTCGGTCGCGGTGACGTCACCGGCGTAGACGAGTGCCACGCGGTGGTTGAACTGCACGGTGTACATCTTCTTGCCGCCGATCACGACCGCTCCGCTGGAAGGGAAGTAGTCGTCGGTGGCGGCGGGTTCGGTGGTGGCGACGTAGGCCTGGCCCGCGGGGATGGAGTACATGCTCAGCGGTGCCTGCGTGGAGGCGCCCAGACCGGCCGGGTACTCGGCCTTGTCCGGGTAGCTGGACCCGTACACGGACACCGGGCCGCTGCTCGCGGGCCGGATGACCTTCACCCCGTAGCTGATCTTCGTGTTGACGCCGTCGGGGTTGTGGAACCACACCTTGGCGCCGCTGAACCAGATCGCCGTCCAGTCGCCCTGTACGTCGGCGACGACGAACTACTGCCCGGCCTGCGCGGTGCTGCCCCAGTCGTTGATCCGGTCGGTACCGGCCGCCGTTCCGTGGATCGCCTGGTCGCCGAAGAGCGGGACGGTCTCGCTCGGAGCGTTGCGCAGGTAGACGAAGTTCGCCTGCTGGCGCCCTTCGATGCAGGCGGTCGTCTGCCCGGTCGGATCGTCGGACGGGCACACCTGAACGGTCTGCTCGTTCGCCGCGAACGGAGGATTGATCGTCACGACCTCGCCGGTCTGCGGCACGCCGGGAAGACCGTTCGACGGGGCGCCCAGCAGATCCATGAAGTGCTGCCAGTCCCAGGCGGGGCCCGGGTCCCAGTGCATGCCGGAGACCAGCGCGGAGTTGGGACCGGCGACGTTGTCGTGTCCGATGATGTGCTGCCGGTCCAGGGGGATGCCGAACCGTGCGGCCAGATACTGCACCAGGGCGGCCGTGGCCTCGTACTGGGCCTCGGTGTACCAGGCCGCCCCCTGGACGGCGAAGCCCTCGTGCTCGATGCCGATCGAGTGCAGGTTGGTCGAGTAGTTGCCCGCGTGGAAGGCGATGTTCTTGGTGGGCACCATCTGGGTGACGGCGCCGTCCGAGGACATCACGTAGTGCGTCGAGGTGGTGTTGGTGGGGTTGGCCAGTCCCGCCACACCGGCGTCGTAGGTGGTCTCCAGGTCGTGGATGACGATGGTGTCGATCCTGATGCCGTTGGCGGGGCGGTTGGAGACCTGGCCCCCGACGGGGGAGCCGGCGACGAAGGTGCAGCGGACGGCGGGCGGGCACTCGGTGTCGGTGGCGGCCGCCGCCTTCAGACGCAGGCCGGCGAGCTGCGAAGGCATCATCTCGACGGACGGGTCGGCGGCCAGCCGGACCCGCTGACCGTCCTGCGTCGTGACGGTGACGCCGCTGCGCAGGGTGCCGAAGACACGGTCGGCGAAACTCACCGCGTTCTGCCGCTGCTCGGCCTGGCTGTAGCGGGCCACGGCGCCGTACCACCGGGAGGCGTCCGCGGGTGTGCCGCCGACCAGTTCCTTCTCGTACGAGGCGAGCAGCGCCGCACCGCCCCGGATGTTGGCCACGTCGTCCTCACGCAGCTGTCGCGTGGACAGCCCGGTCAGTTCGGCGGTTCGCTGGAGTGTGTGCAGGGCGGGGTCCGAGGCGAGGGACTTCAGATCGGCGCGGCCGACAGCGCCCGCGGCGCCGCTCGCCAGCATGTCGGGCGTGACGTCGGTGAGGTGCATGACCCCGTAGCCGCCGTCGGTGCTGGCCTGCGTGCCGTGCGAGTCCCAGCGTGACTCCTGGTAGGACAGCGCCAGCAGGACGCCGGGCGGGACGTGGTACTCGGCGGCAGCGGACAAGAGCGCCTGCTGCCGGGAGGTGGGAGTGCCGCTCGAGGAACCGTGTGGTGTCGGCGACTGCTGTGAGCGGCGACATGAGCAGGCCGCTCGCGGCCAGCACACCCGCGGCGATGACGACGGGCGTGCCGGCCCTCTTTCGCTTGTGCAAGGCATGGATCCTTAGGAACCGGGAGACATGGTGCCGAGATGGTTGCTCCGGACGGCGGGACGTGTGCCCGAGGCAACCTCTGGGCGTGTCGCTGACTATAGGGGTATCTCTGCCGTTCGCGGCGCAAGTAAGGCCCAGGCAAGGGCAGTTGAATGCCCCTCCAGGCACACCTACCTACGACCAGGCGTGTCCCGAGCAGCGCCGAACGGCGCGGATATACTCACACGTATGACCAACAAACATGCGGTCCTTGAGGCGGCCGAGGCCTTTCAGTCGGCCACGGAACAGCTCGCCGACATCCTTCCGAACGGCTTTCACGAGCGCGGCCCCGCCGGCGCCCTGCTGGCCGTCACCGGCTCCATGATCCCGGTGCTGAACAGCATCATGAGCGTGTCCGATGTACCGGACGCGGAGGAGATCAGGCTGCTGTGCGAGAAGGCCGAGCCGCATGTGCAGCAGCTGCCCTGGAGCATCCGACTGCGGGGCGAGGCCGGCGAGAAGATCACCGCCCTGGCCGCACGTCACGGCCTGTCCACGCAGCTGCGGCAGCCCTTCATGCTGCTCTCGCTGGAGGACGGACGTGAGGATGGCCGGGAGCTGGGGAAGCCCGGCCCGGAATCCGTGACCGTCCGTCCGCTCGACGACGACGAGCACGAGACCTTCGCCGCGGTCCTCGGTACGGCCTTCGGCGCCCCGCCGGTGATCATCAGCAGCCTTTACACGCCGCATGTCCTGGGCCAGCCGTTCGTCAAGGCCTACGTCGCCGAAGCGGACGGCACACCTGCCGCGGCCGGACTGGCGATCGTCACCGAAAAGCACGTCGGCCTCGCCAACATCGGCACCCTGCCCGAACACCGGCGGCGCGGGGTCGGCCGGGCGATCGTCGAGGCGATCCTCCGGGACGCCCGGGCCGCCGGGGCGCACACGGCGTATCTGCACTCGAGCGACGAAGCCCTTCCGCTCTTCGAGCAGGCCGGCTTCCGCACGGAGGAATCGTGGGTCGTCTTCACCGCCTGAGCATGCGAACGCCCAGCAACCCCCAGCAGATATGAACGGGACATGGATCTTCAACTCAAGCATCGACGAGCCGTGGTCACCGGCGGAACTCGCGGCATCGGCTTCGCCGTAGCCCGCGCTCTGGCCACGGAAGGCGCGTCCGTCGCCCTGGTCTCCAGGTCCGCCTCGCACGCCGAAGAGCAGGCGGCGGTGCTGCGCGAGGAGACCGGAGCCGAGGTCATCGGCGCAGCGGCCGACACCGGGGACGACGCCGCGGTGACGGCCATGGCCAGGACGGTGAACGAGCGGTTCGGCGGCGTGGACATCCTGGTGAACAACGCCGCCATCACCAACCCCGGCCACATTTCCGAGGACGATCTCGAAGCCGAGATCAACGTCAAGGTCCGCGGATATCTCCGGTGCGTCCGCGCCTTCGCCCCGGGGATGACGGAGCGAGGCTGGGGCCGGATCATCAACATCAGCGGACTGGCGGCACGTCAGACCGGCTCGGTAACCGGCTCGGTCCGCAACGCCGCCGTGGTCGCCATGTCCAAGAACCTGGCGGGCGAACTCGGCCCGAGCGGCGTCAACGTCGTTTCGGTGCAGCCCGGCCCCACCCGGACCGACACTTCGTCACCAACCTCGACCGCCAGGGAGGCCAGGCGGTGCAGTCGAGCGGACCTGGAACGGCAGTGGGCCGAGTCCGTCGCGATCGGGCGGCTCGTGGAACCGCACGAGGTGGCAGCGGGCGTTGCCTTCCTGGCAAGCCCCCTGAGCGTGGCCATCAACGGCGACACGATCATCCCGAGCGGCGGCTTCAAGGGCCCGATCTACTACTGACCGCCGCCGAAGCGCCGACGAGCGGTGCCTCCCGATGGGCCTGAGCCCCGCCGACCCGCAGACCGGCCGACGGGACTCAGGCCTTACTCAGGTCTCCCGACCTCGACCGGTCGGCAGTGGCCGCTGCTCGCCGCGCGATCTTCAGAGCTTCCCGTTCTTCGCGGGAGGGCCTGTGGATGTACCAGCCCACCGTCAGCCAGTAGACAGCCGCGACCACACGCAGCGGAAACAGACCGATCTGTACGATCGTCCGCAGTTGGTTGTCTGACAGCACGTCGTACTCCGCTACTAGTTGATGAGCCTCGAGACTTACGCTCGCGGGCGTTCCCCAGGCCTGGCGGCCCTTCCCTTCCTTGCAACGGAAGAGCGAGGACCTGAAGTTCACGGTGCGAAGACACACGCGTAGATCCGGCCTCGTTTGATGCAGTATCTACTGAAAGGGCGCGCCGAAGATACGTGTGATCTCATGGAAGTGTGCAGGTGTGTCCGCTACCGGATCGGGAGCGGTAGCGCACCGCTGTCATGCCGCTTCATTGCAGGAGGCCCCGTGCTCATCGCGTTCATCCAGGCGTTCAGGACACCTGACCTGCGCAAGAAGCTGCTCTTCACGCTGGGTATCATCGTGGTGTACCGGGTCGGCACACATGTTCCGATCCCGGGCGTGGACTACGGAGCCGTCCAGGAATGTGTCTCGCAGGCTTCGGGCAACCAGGGCCTCTTCGGCCTGGTCAACCTGTTCAGCGGCGGCGCGCTGCTCCAGATCACCGTCTTCGCGCTCGGCATCCTGCCGTACATCACGGCGAGCATCATTCTCCAACTGCTGACCGTGGTCATCCCGCGCCTGGAGGCCCTCAAGAAGGAGGGCCAGGCCGGTACGGCGAAGATCACGCAGTACACCCGCTACCTGACCGTCGCGCTCGCCATCCTGCAGGGCACCGGCCTCGTCGCCACCGCCCGCAGCGGCGCCCTCTTCTCCGGCTGCACGGTGGCGTCGACCATCGTCCCGGACCGCTCGATCTTCACCACCGTCGTCATGGTCGTCACCATGACTGCCGGTACGGCCGTCGTCATGTGGCTCGGTGAGCTCATCACCGACCGCGGTATCGGCAACGGCATGTCGATCCTGATGTTCATCTCGATCGCCGCGACCTTCCCGTCCGCCCTGTGGGCCATCAAGAAGTCCGGCCCTGGCCGACGGCTGGATCGAATTCGGCACCGTCATCCTCGTCGGCCTGGTCATGGTCGGCCTGGTGGTCTTCGTCGAGCAGGCCCAGCGCCGCATCCCGGTGCAGTACGCGAAGCGGATGATCGGCCGCCGCGCCTACGGCGGCACGTCGACGTACATCCCGCTCAAGGTGAACCAGGCCGGCGTGATCCCGGTCATCTTCGCGTCGTCGCTGCTCTACATCCCGGCCCTCGTCGCGCAGTTTGCAAGCGGCAACTCCGGTTGGAAGGCCTGGATCGAGCAGAATCTGACGAAGGGCGACCACCCGATCTACATCAGCCTGTACTTCCTGCTGATCGTGTTCTTCGCGTTCTTCTACGTCTCCATCTCCTTCAACCCGGACGAGGTCGCGGACAACATGAAGCAGTACGGCGGTTTCGTTCCCGGCATCCGGGCCGGCCGGCCGACCGCGCAGTACCTGTCGTACGTGCTCACCCGCATCACCTGGCCGGGCTCCCTGTATCTGGGGTTGATCGCCCTCGTCCCCACCATCGCCCTGATCGGGTTCGGGGCGACCAACAACTTCCCGTTCGGTGGCACCAGCATCCTGATCATCGTCGGTGTCGGTCTGGAAACCGTCCGGCAGATCGAGAGCCAGCTCCAACAGCGCCACTACGAGGGCTTCCTGCGCTGAGGAACCGGCTCTCAGGGCCGTCCGTCTCCCTACGGATGCCTGAGGTCGGCCATCAGCGCACGCATGTCGCTGATCATGGCGGGCCAGTAGGTGGACACGTCAGGGAGGTCGGGCTCCTGCGCGACGACGCCGGCGTCGACATCGCCCTCGTAGTAGCTGGTGGTGGACAGACTCAGGGTCATGACCGCCGCTCCGTCGAGCACCCTCAGTTCTGTGTGACCGATGCCCTCGGCAATCACGAACGCCTCGTCGCCGAGATCAGGCACCGGCCTCACATCGTCCGCCGCGACGACGACGCCTGAGCCCGTCACCCGCCGGTCGGCATCGAACTCGCCGCGGGGATCGGTCCTTTTGTGAAGTGCCGCAGAGACGCCGACGGTGGTGTTCACCGTCCAGTGCCCGCCCGATCGTCCGCCCGGCTTGTTCTCGGCATTCCTGAGGAAGGCAAGGGAGCAGTGAACCTGGTCGAGAGCCGGGTGCTTCAACACGTCGTCATCGGTCGCGTCGGGCACGCTCTTCAGCGCAAGCGCCTTCTGAAGTGATGCCAACCGCGCCGACTTGCATGATTCGTGGTCCAGCCGATAGCCACGCAAGTCAGCGCCCTGGTTCCCCAGGCCGAGAAGGAGGACCACCGCCGCCCAGAGCGCGGACGCCGCCGACGCGCCGCCCAGAGCCCACAGCCACGGCCTTCGGCGCAGGAGGCCTGCGGGGGACCGCTGCACGAGGTCACCCATGACCTCACGGGACTCCAGCGGGTCGAACCCCTCGGCCATCTCCGGCTCGGAAATCACTCAGCGCCTCCTCGAAGCCCCTCACACGTATGAGAGGCGATGATCGCACAACGTGGCGATCGTGGTTCGTCGGTCACGAGACACCCAAGCGTGATTCAACAGTGCCCACCGTGACGTAAAGAACCGGAAGGTGCGCGAACCGGCCCTTCCGAGAAAGCCTCATACATATCGGAAGGCCTCAAATGAGGCATCCGGAAGGGGACACACAATGTTCTTCAGTGGGCGCATCCACCGCATCGTCACACCTGCCGTTCTCTCGGCGGTCGCCGCAGCGGCGCTGGTCGGTGTCACCGCGGCTCCGTCGCAGGCCGCGACCCGACCGAGCTGGGCGGACACTTCCTCGCTGTCCGTACGTGTTCACGCGCTGGACTCGGGCGCGGGGCAGCGCTACGCGACGGTGATTCTCACCAACAAGACCCACAAGACCGTCCGGACCGAGGGATACGTGGGGCTGCAACTCCTCAACTCCCGCAACAAGGACGTGCCCACGCACGTGGTCCGCGACCGTGGCCGGGTCGTGCTGATCACCCTCAAGCCGGGGCAGAGCGCCTACACCCGGTTGCACTGGGGAGCTGTACCGGCCGCGGGTGAACCGACCAAGGCGGAGAAGAACCCCCCCGTCTGGAGGTCACCCCGCCCGACTCCTACCACCACCTCAACACGGCGTGGAAGCTGGGTGAGGTCCTCCAGAAGGGCCGCATCGACATCACACCGCTGGCGAAGGGAACCGGCCCGAAGTTCTGACGGCCCGCATGTGAGGCCGTCAGGCTTTGACCACCCGTTAGCTCAACGCCGCCCAGGGAAGGTCGGTTTGAGCCAGCGAGCCGCTGCGCCACGGGACGGCGCCGGTGCAGTCGGCACCGGGGTACAGCTCCAAGGACGCGGAGCCGGTGACGACCTGGACGGACAGGGCCGACGCCGACAGCGTGTGACAGGTTCCCAGGTCACCGAGGTCGGCCTCGGTCGCTGTACCCGTTCCGGTTTGCACGTTCAACCACGCGGGGAGAGGGCAATACCGGCCACCGCACACATGTATGAGGTGGCCGGCAGCGAGCCCCGCAAGCGGACGCCGCAACGCACCCGCGAAAGCCACTTGTCGGCGAAAGCTACTTGTTGGCGCCGAGCTCGATCGGCACGCCCACGAGGGAGCCGTACTCGGTCCAGGAGCCGTCGTAGTTCTTGACGTTCTCCACGCCGAGCAGCTCGTGCAGGACGAACCAGGTCAGCGCGGAGCGCTCACCGATGCGGCAGTAGGCGATGGTGTCCTTGGCGAGGTCGACCTGCTCGTCGGCGTAGAGCTCCTTGAGCTCCTCGTCCGACTTGAAGGTGCCGTCGTCGTTGGCGTTCTTCGACCACGGGATGTTGCGGGCGGACGGGACGTGGCCCGGGCGCTGCGACTGCTCCTGCGGCAGGTGGGCCGGGGCGAGCAGCTTGCCGGAGAATTCGTCGGGCGAGCGCACGTCGACCAGGTTCTGCGCGCCGATCGCGGCGACGACGTCGTCGCGGAAGGCGCGGATCGCGGTGTTCTGCGGCTTGGCCTTGTACTCGGTCGTGGGGCGCTCGGGCACGTCCTCGACCAGCTCGCGGGCGTCCAGTTCCCACTTCTTGCGGCCGCCGTCGAGAAGCTTGACGTTCTCGTGGCCGTACAGCTTGAAGTACCAGTAGGCGTACGACGCGAACCAGTTGTTGTTGCCGCCGTAGAGGATGACCAGCGTGTCGTTGGCGATGCCCTTGGCCAACAGGAGCTTCTCGAAGCCCTCCTGGTCGACGAAGTCACGGCGGACCGGGTCCTGGAGGTCCTTGGTCCAGTCGATGCGGATCGCGTTGCGGATGTGGTTCTTCTCGTAGGCGGACGTGTCCTCGTCCACCTCGACGATGGCGATGCTGGGGTTGTCGAGGTTGGCCTCGACCCAGTCGGCGTCGACCAGGACGTCGCTGCGGCTCATGCTCTTTCTCCTCCGGGGCGGCTACGGCGGGGCGTGCCGGCTGAAGTCACGCACGACCTTTCCCACCAGAACACTCACACCTTGGACGCACCGGCACATCTGCAAGGTTCAGCCGACTCGGTGGCCCCCGCTGCCGCTCTGGACCTGCGGCTGGGCAGGGCATCATGTGTGGATGGCTGACGAAAGCAGCAGCCGCGTCCGCCGGCGCCCGGAGAGGAAAGCATGAGTGCGCAGACCAGCAGCGGGCGGCGACCGTACCGTAACGACCGGCGGGCCGAAGCCGCTGCGGGGACACGGGCAGCGATTCTCGACGTCGCCCTGCGGCTCTTCGTTGCACACGGGTATGCGAAAGTCGCGATCGGCGACATTGCCCGGGAAGCCAGGACCGCGGTGCCCCACTGTCTACGCGAGTACCGGTGGCAAGTCCGCCATTCTGACCGTCCTGATGAACCAGGGGGTGGAGGATCCGGTCGTCGAACGGACGCTGGATGCCGTCCGTACCGCGACCGACGCCAAGGCGGCGGTCGCGGCCATGGCCCACGGAGTGCGCCTGGACAACGAACGTCATCTGGACATCGTCCAAGTGATGATCACGGCCGCCGCCGTGGAGCAGCATGTCGAGGAGGAACTCCGTCGGGTCTCCGCTGCCTACCGCCAGGCGCTGGGAGTACTCGCAGAGCGCCTGGCGGAACTGGGCATGCTGCGCCCCGGCCTGAGCAGTGAGCGCGCCACCGACATGCTGTGGTTCCTGTTCGGGTTGCCGTCCTGGCGCCCGTTCGTCGCAGAACACAACTGGTCCTGGGACGAGACCGAGCGCTGGCTCACCGAGCAAGCGGTTGCCGCTCTCGTCGCAGAGCCAAGGGATGGTTGAGTCAGCCGAGGAGGGCGGCCAACGTGTCGGCGACCTCACGGGGCGAAGGCATCGCCGCGATCTCCTTGGCGGTCCGCTGCGCGTTGGCCCGGTACTCCTCGCTGTCGAGGACCGCTGCCGTGGCATCCGCGACAGCCTCCGCGCCGGCAGGGGGCATGACGGCGACACCGGTGCGTGAGCCGGCGACCGCACCCGCCTGAAGGAACTGATCGGCACCCTGTGGTACGACCACCATCGGCAGACCGCGCGAGAGAGCGGCGAGCGTCGTACCTGCTCCACCGTGGGTGACGACCAGGTCGATGCCGTTGAGCAGTTCGGCCAGCGGGGTGAACCTGACGAACTCGACATGGTCGAGCCCGTCGCCGTAGTCCGCTGCCGTTGCGGTCAGACCCAGGGTCACCACCAGGTCGGCCCTCGTGGAGAGGGCGTCGATGACCGGGCGCAGCACCTCCGGCTCAGCGAAGTGAGTACCGAAGGAGAGCAGCACTTTGGGCCGGGTGCCGCGGCCGACGGATACCGCTGCGGCCGCCTCCGGCGCATGGGGACCGCGGTGGGCTTCCGGTCGCAGCGCCAGACGGCCCTGCGGTGCCTGCCAGTTCGGACCCTGGAGCGCTTCGGGGCACGGTTCAATTTGGTGAGGAGCAACATGTGTCGAGCGGCGGGCCGCAGACAGGCAACGCACCTGACACATCTTGCCCTCCTGCGATCGTGAACTTATGTCCCGGCCAGACACGTGTTCTGTGTGAACACCCAGCCGCGCATCCCCCAGTCGTACGCCTCCCGCGTACACGCGCGGTACGGAGGCCGAACGATGACAACCCTTGCCGACGCGATCGCACAGACACTCGCCGACGACGGCGTACGGCACGCCTTCGGCGTCGTCGCCAACGGAAACGTCCTCGCCGTCGCCGGCCTCACCCACCACGGCATCTCCTACTTCTCCGCACGCCACGAGGGCGGGGCGGTCACCATGGCGGACGCCTACTACCGGACCACCGGCGAGGTCGCCGTGTGCACCACCGGCGCCGGCCCGGGACTGACGAACACCGCCACGGGCCTGGCAGACGCGGTCAAGCACCGCAGCGGTGTCCTGCTGCTGTGCGGCGACGTGCCCTCGACCGGCCCACGCCGGATCGACATCGACCAGGACACGTTCCTCGACTCCCAGGGCGTACCCGTCGTCCGGCTGACCGACCTCACGGCCCGCACCGACACCCTGCGGGCCCTGCGGCTGGCCCGCACCGAACAGCGCCCGGTGGCCCTGTGCCTGCCGCAGGACCTGATCACGGCCCAGGTCACCGAGCAGGCACCGACCGACCGTCTGCCGCAGCGACCGCGCCGGAAGGCGGCGGATCCCGTCGGGACGGCCGCGGCCCTGGAGGCGCTGGCCACCGCCCAACGGCCCCTGATCCTGGGCGGCCTGGGCGCCTGGCGCTCCGGAGCCGCCAAGGCCCTCACCGAACTCGGGGACCGGCTCGGCGCGCTCTACACGACCAGCGCCATGGCCAGTGGCCTGTTCACCGCCACCCCCTGGTCGCTGGGAGTGTCCGGCGGATTCGCTGCACCCCGCGCCACCGAACTGATCGCCGAAGCAGACGTGGTGCTCGCCTTCGGAGCGAGCCTCGACCAGTGGACGCTCGCCGACGGCAGGCTCCTCGCCCCCGACGCGGTACTCGTCCAGGTGGACACCCAACCTGCCCCCACCACCGACCGCGTCGACATCCACCTCACCGGCGACGCCACCGAGGCGGCCACGGCCCTCCTGGACGGCGTCCAGGCACGCGCCCTGCCCCGGTCCGCCTGGCGCGACGAGCTCAACGACAGGACCATGCACGTGGGTTGGGCCCAGGAGCCCTTCGAGGAGACCCACACCGACGACCGGATCGACCCGCGCACCCTGACCCTCCACCTGGCCGACCTGCTGCCCGAGGAACGCACCCTCGTCACCGACGGCGGCCACTTCGTGGGCTGGCCCGCCATGTACTGGACGGTCCCCGACCCGGCCGCCTACGTCTTCACCGGAGCCGCCTTCCAGAGCATCGGCCTTGGCTTCGCGGGCGCGGTCGGCGCGGCCGTCGGCCGACCCGACCGGACGACCGTGGTCGCCCTGGGCGACGGCGGAGCACTCATGGGCCTGCCCGAACTGGAGACCCTGATCCGCACCGGCTGCTCGGCCCTCGTGGTGATCTACGACGACGGCGGCTACGGCATGGAGGTCGTCCTGTTCGGCGACCGCGGCGCCGACCCCGCCTCCATGCTCTTCGGCGACACCGACTTCGCCGGTACGGCCCGCGCGCTCGGCGCCCGCAGCGCCACCGTGCGCTCGGTGGACGACCTCGCGGCGGTCCGCGACTGGCAGGTCCAGGGAGCCGAAGGCGTCCTGCTCCTCGACTGCAAGGTCGTCCCCGGTGTCGTGGCCGCCTGCTTCTCCGAACTCACCACGCTCATCACCGGCCGCCAGGCGGGGCGGCCGTAGCGACCGACGCGCTCGGAAGGGGTTCGCGACAGGAGCGACCGAAGCGACCGAAGCCCCCGCACAGCACACCCAAGGACCTGGTAACAGCTGTTACCATGCCCGTATGGCAAAGACACAACTGGGCGCCCGCGTCGACGACGAGGTCGCCGAGCTCGCCAAGGCCCGCGCCAAGGACCGCGGCCTGAGCGTCGGCGACTACATCGCCGCCCTCGTCCGCGAGGACACCGACGGCCTGCGCGCCCGCGGCCTCGAAGCCGCCCGCCGCTTCCTCGACGAACACCAGGCCCTCTTCGACGAGGCCGAGGACGCCGACCGCGCCGCCCCGGGAGCCCCCGCCGCCTGATGGACCTGCACATCGACGTCCCCTGGATCCTGCAAGTCGCCGAGATCGCAGGCGCCCGCGACCCCGCCCCCGACGACTACGGCATCCCGGTCGCTGCCGTCGCCGCCCACTGCGCCGAACTCCTCGACCAGCCGGTCTACGACGGCCCCTACGCCCGCGCTGCCGCCCTCGTCCACATCCTCGGCCGCTGCCGCTGGCTGGAACGCTCCAACATGGCCGTCGCCGCCGCGACCGGCGTCATGTACCTGGAGGCCTCCGGCATCCCCCTCAAACCCACCCGCGAAGACGCCATCGCCCTGCGCGACCTGCTCCGCGACCCCGCCTGCACCACCGCGAGGATCGCCGCCCAACTGCACACCTGGCCCACGGCAACCTGAGAAGCCACGGCCACGGCGCGCGAAGGACTGACCGCACAAGGCCTCACCGACGCCGGGGCGGACCTGGCCGACGTCTACCGCGACTACGCCCGCACACACCCCGACCGCCACGCCGCGGCCCAGATGAGGCTCACCCCCCGAGGCGGCAGCGCCCCGACACCCAGGAAACCCGGACCCGCGTCCTCGACGCTCGCCCTCGACACCCTGCTGTGCAACTGGCCCCCACGCCCTGACCAGCCGTCATAGCGCCTACGTCGGCGCCCCACCCCGATCCACCGCCGCCGCCTCGGCCTCCGCCTCCGCCCGCGACCGGCCGGCCCACGGACGGGTGACCACCAGTGCGAGCCCCGGAAAGGCCATCGCGGCGAGGAACGCCAGCGCGAAGGAGTTCACGGACACCGACCACGCGCCGACGCCCGCGTAGACGACGGCCACACCGAGGTTGGACCACGCGCACACCAGGAGGAACCGGCCGGGCCGTACCCGGGTGGTGCCCGCCAGCACCACACTCGCCTCCGCCAGCACCGGCACGGGGCGGCACAGGGCGAGCCCGACCAGGCCGTGCCGCCGGGCGCCGTCGGCGGCACGAGCCAGCCCCGCCTCGCCCACCAGCCGCCGGGTCAGGGACGTCGAGCGTGCCCCGACGAGATAGCCCAGCGCGCACGACACCGTCATCCCGGCCCAGACGACGGCCGTACCCCACAGGAACCCCAGGAGCACTCCCGCGGCGGCCGAGACGACGCTGGAGGGCACGGGGAGAAACACATCCAGTGCGAGCAGACCGGCGATCACCGCCACGGCCACGGGTGTGGACAGCCGGTGTTCCGCCGCCAGTGAGGCGAGGCCGTCGAAGTAGTCCCCGAAGAGGAAGAACGGGACGAGAATCGTGGCGAAGAGCCCGATCACGAGCCAGAACCATCGCATGGCGGCAGCGTATCGATCAAGGTGTGCGTGAGGGCAAGGACTGGGCCGAGGGCAGGGACTGAAGGGACCCGGTTCCCCAATAACTGCTGCAACAGTGGCGACTGCTGCCTATCCGAAAGTGACCCAGTCCCCGCAGGTCTGGAAGGGGTATCCGTCGACGTAGAAGTTGGTGCAAGCCTGTAATTGCCGGATATCGGAGCCGATGCCCGCGGAATTGGTCTTGCCGCGGTTCGCGTCGAGTTGTCCGCTGGTGCTGTCCCAGAGCTTGTACTTGATGACCCCTCCGGTCGCGTTGGACTCCGTGGAGCCCTACACCCAGACCCACCCCGCGCTCCCGCTGCCGGGGTTGTTGTCCACGGCGGCATGGGTCCCGTGCCAGTAGGCGTCGACCTGCGCGGCGAAAGCGGGCTGCGCGAGAAACACTCCGGCGGCAGCGGTCGACGCCGCCACAAGAGCTGCCCTCTCGATGATCTTCATTCTCAGCATCACCAGAATCCTTTCCGTGTTCGATGAAAGTCCTTGATCGTGACTTCAGGCCCTGCTGGTCTTCGGCTGCTGCAACGGCTGCCCGGACGTGAACGCCCACGCCGTTCACGTGGAGAAGGCCTACGGCCGGCCCGTCATGTCGGCCTTCCACGCCACCTTCTCCGTCGGCGGCGTCATCGCCGCCCTCGCCGCGGCCGGCGCCGTCGGCGTCGGCATGAGCCCGGTCGCCACGATCGGCGTCTCCGCCGCCCTCGGCTCGTGATCGCACTGGCATTGGCCCGCGGCCTGCTGCCCGGCACATCCGCCACTGTCGCCGCCACCCCTGCCGAGCAGGCTCCAGCCGCCAGGCGGCGCGGCACCCGCCGGGCGGATCTGGATCTGGCCGCGCTGGCGTTGACGACCATGTTGTGTGAGGGAGCCGCCAACGACTGGAGCACCCTGCACCTCAAGGACGTCCTCGGCGCTCCGGCAAGCACCGCCGCCTTCGGATACGGCACGTTCGCTGCGGCGTGACCACCGGTCGTCTCCTCGCGGACCGGATCGCCGCGCGGTTCGGGTCGATGGCGGTTCTGCGCTACGGCTCGGCCTCTGCCGCAGTCGGGATCACGATCGCGGCCTTCGCCCGTCGATCTGGGCCGCGTTCGTCGGCTGGGCCCTGTTCGGCCTGGGCCTGTCGGGCTGCATCCCCCAGCTGTTCAGCGCCGCCGGCCACGCCGACCCTGCCGCGGCCGGCGCGAACGTCTCCCGGGTCGCCGGGCTCGGCTACCTCGGCATGCTCGCCGGACCCGCCGTCATCGGCTGGCTGACCCACGTCACTGCACTGAACCACACCTTCCTGCTGCTGACCCTGTTCTGCGCGACCACCGCCATTAGCCGCCGGCGTCCTGCGCACCGGCTCCGGCGCCACACCGAGCCGGAACCCGAGCAGGCGTCCAGCAGCCACTGACCACCGACGGGGCACGACCCTGACACCGCGCCGCACAGGCCCCGCCCACCTTCTGAACCGGCCCGACCAGGAAGCACCATCGCCATGTCCACCGACCGACGCATCGTGCTGTTCGACCTCTTCGGAGTCATCGCCTGCCACCAACGCCCCGGCGCTCTGGAACAGATGGCCACCCTCTGCGGCGCACCCGCCGACACCTTCGCCGACGCCTACTGGGCCTCCCGCCCGCCCTACGACGCCGCCCAGCAGACGGCGGCCGCGTACTGGACCACCGTCCTGCGACGGCTGGCGCGCCCCGTCGACACCGACACGATCGAAGAACTGCGGCTCGCCGACATCGACAGCTGGTCCCGGGTTGACAAGCGCATGGTCACCTACGCGCAGGGCCTGCGGGACCGCGCCGAGGTCGCCCTGCTGTCCAACATCCCGTCCGACCACGCGGACGCCTTCCTCGCCGCGCAGCCCTGGCTGCGAAACCTCGACCACGTCGCCCTCTCCGGGAAGATCAAGGCGGCGAAGCCGGACCCAGCGGCGTTCCACACTGCGTCACCGCCCTGCGGGCCGCACCGGCCGACTTCCTGTTCATCGACGACCGCGAAGAGAACGTGCACGCAGCCCAGGCCATCGGCATGAACGCACACCTCTTCACCCAACTTCATCAGCTGACTGCCACCGCGCGCCGCGTGACCGACATCGCTCCCTCAGCCGCACGGAGCGACCGAGCAACGGGGAGGGGCGCCGACGTCAGGCCCGCAGGCTTCATCCACGAGGAGCCCAGGCCGCTGTACCAGTCCCAGGCCTGGATCTTGAAGGCGCTGCCGACCCCTGACCTGGTCCCAGACGCACAGGGAGTCGGTGCCGAGCGTGATAGCCGCGGCGGATACGAACCACCCTGGTCATTCGCCTTCCTCTCCAGAGGGATGGCAGCATGCACAAGAGCGCTCCTGGCGACGGATGGGACTGTGCGTACCAAAGCAGGGGGAACCGATGAACGCGCAAGGCAGGTTCTCCTCCCTCGCCGCGGACGAGAACGGACAGCCCGCACCGTCGCTCGCCCCCCTCCTGCACCAGGCAGGGCCTGGCGATCCGGGCTTCGTCGGCCGGGCTGCTGAGCTGCGGGCGCTACGGGATTTCCTGGTTGAGGCGACGGACCGGGGTGCGGCCCTGGTGGTGTGCGGGCAGGCCGGTGCGGGCAAGTCGGCGCTGCTGGAAGCCACGGTCCAGGCGGCAAGGGCCGACGGCATGCGTGTCCTACGGTGTGCCGGCATCCGCGGCAGCAACCCGCCCGACCTGTCCGGCCTGCTCCAGATCGTCTGGCCGGTGCTTGCGAATCCGGCGGACCCGACCGACCCGGCCGACCCGCATCGGTCACCGACCGCCGACGACGTAGGCGACGCCGTGGACCTCGACGCGCTGGTCAGAGTGCTGGTCGACGGCGCCCCCGCACCGGGCGGCGGACACTCCTGGCTGGCCTTCGCCGTTCTCGAGGTGCTGGCGGCCGTCAGCCGCGCCGGGCAGCCCCTCCTGGTCGCAGTAGACGACTGGGACGCGCTGGACGAGCCCAGCAGGCAAGTGCTCACCTTCGTCGCCCGGCGGGTCCAGGGTCATCCGCTGGCCCTGCTGATGACCGCCCGTCCGGAAAGCACACTGCCCAACCCCGTGACCGGTCTTCCCACACTGCCGCTCGGCCCGCTGCCTCCTGCCGAGTCCGCTCTGCTCCTGGCCTCGCGACGTCCCGGTCTCGGCGCGGAGACCGTGCGCGAACTCCTGGCGACCGCGGCAGGCAACCCCCTGGCACTGCTGGAACTGCCCGTCCCGTCCGAGGACGCACTGCCCGGCATGCCTACCTCCTCCGACCGGTTGGCCTCCGCCATGGCGCCGGGCGCCGCGTGCCTGCCCACCGGGACCCGGGACCTGCTGCTGGTCGCGGCGCTGCACCCGGAGGCTGACCTGCCGCTGCTCCTGTCGGCCGCGTCCCGACTCAGCGGCACGGAACTGGACTTCGCGGCACTGGATCCCGCGGAACGCGCGGGCCTCGTGACCTTCGACGGCACGCGGCCGTACTTCGGCCACCCCGCGATGGCAGGGGCGATCGTCCACGGCACCGACCCACACCGGTGCCGAGCCGCGCACGCGGCCTTGGCGGCCGTCCTGCCACCCGGCTCGGTACGGACGCTGTGGCACCATTCCCAGGCGGTGGAGGGACACGACCCAGAGCTGGCCGCCCGCCTGGAAGCCGTCCACGGCGACGCGCTGGAACGGTGCGAGCCGACGATGGCCGTACGACTGCTGCGGCGCGCCTCGGACCTCCACCTGAGCCCCGCTGACCAGGGCCGCTGCGCCCTACGGGCCACACAACTCGCCCAGCTCCTCGGCCTGGAACGCATGGCACGCACGATGGCGCACGGCGCCCTGCGCTACCCGCTGGGCCCCTTGGGCACATTGTGTGCCGAGGCCCTGACAAGGATTGGGCACGCTGACGCGCAGCCGCCGACTTACCGGACGGCCCCCACCGATCCCGTCCCCGGCGGTCCCGGCTCCGCCGCCTCCGATCCCACCGACCCGGCCCACTGGCCCACCCCCGTCGGTGCTGCCGAGCAGGAGAACGCCCTGGAGCTGGCCCGGATCACGGCGCCCGTTCTCGTGGGCGACGACGAACGATCCGAGGCGCTGCTGGCCTTCCTCGACGGAATACCGGACCGTGCGGACGACTCCCGGTGGCTGCACGCCATGGCGATGGTCCGCCCGCTGGACCGGGCCGGCACCGTCCTCGCGGGCATGCCCGCCGACCGGCACCTGACCGACCTGCCGGTGCGCGACATCGAACGCCTCGGGCAAGCCGCGATGTTGGCCGGTGACGCGGTCCGGGCCATGGACCTGTTCCGGCAGGCGGAGCGCCGCCGCTTCCACGCCCTGCCGGACCAGCTGCCCTGGGCGCTGCTGAGGCAGGGACTGGCGCACCTGGGCATGGGCAGTTGGGCCCAGGCCGAGCACGCCTTCCGGCGATGCGCGAAGCTGGCCGACGGCGCGTACCGCCAGGACCACCACGCGGCGGCTGCCCGCCTTCTGCAGGATGTCGTACGGGCTCTGCGCACCGGCACTCCGGCGGGTCCGCGCAGTGCGCGTGATCTGGCGGCGGCCAGGCGCTCGATGCCGGCGATCGACTCGGTGCTCGCAGTCTGCACCGCCTGGGCCCTGGTGGAGGGCGGCGACTCCGCGTCGGCCCTTCCCGCGTTGTCGTCGCTCCTCAGAGCCCCGCATACTCGCTCGATCGCCCTGTTCGCCCTGGTGGCCTTCGCCGAGGCCGCCAAGGCCGAACAAGCCTCCCCGGAGGCGCTCGCGATGCTCGACCGGCTGGAGACGGAGCTGGGCGCGCAGTGTCCCGCAGTAGTCGCCCTCCGGTTCACGGTCGCGCGGACCGTCCTCGCGGACGAGCACGATGCTCAGGCGATGTTCAAACGGGCCTTCGACGAGGACCTGTCCCGCTGGCCCTACCTGGAGGCGCCGCTCCGGCTGGCCGAGGGGAGGTGGCTGCGACTGCGGCGGCAGTTCGCCGACGCCCAGGCCACCCTGCGCCAGGCGGCGGCCGCCTTCACCATGCTGGGGGCCGAGGCACGCGCCCCGCGGATCGCCGCGGAGCTACGGGCCTCCGGGGAGCGGGCAGACGGCTCTGCCCCGGGCGCGTCCCGGCCCGCCGCGGCGCGCGACCTGCTCGCCGCCCGCGAACTGCGGATCGCCGAGCTCGCCGCCCGCGGACTGTCCAACCGGGAGATCGGCGAACAACTCGGCTTCGCGCCACGGACGATCGGGGCGTACCTCTACCGAATCTTCCCCCGGCTAGGAGTGACGTCCCGGGCCCAGCTCGCCGAGGCGCTGAGGGACCCGCACACGCCCTGACACCGCCCGTGCCCTCCCGCGCGCCAGCCGACCTCGAACTCCGCCGGTCAGCCCGAACCGCGTCAGTCGGACCCGAACCTCGCGGCGAGCTGAGCCCGGGAGGAAACGCCCAGCTTCGGGAAGATCTGATACAGGTGCGAGGCGACCGTACGAGGTGACAGCCGCAGCTGTTCCCCGATGGCCCGGTTGGACAGTCCGCGGGCGGCCAGGCGGGCGATGGTGAGCTGCTGCGGCGACAGCACGCGGGCGATGTCGTCCAAGTCGTCCTCGGCAGGCTGCCCGTCCGCCGCCCAGCCCGTCGCCCGCAGCTCCGAGGCAGCCTGTTCGGCGCGCGACGGGGCCCCCAGGGTCCGGAAGACCGACTCGGCCGTGGACAGCGGCGTACGGGACTCGGTGACGCGCCGCCGACGCCTGAGCCAGGCTCCGTAGCCGAACTGGGTCATGCCGTGCAGCAGCGGCCACACCTCGACTCCGGGCCGCAGCGCGCGACGGTAGCGCTCCTCCGCCTCGTCGTCCGGGGCGAGCACCGCGTCGGCGTAGGCCACGATCCGTTCCAGCAAGGGGGAACACCCCGCCTGCGTCAGAGCCGTGACATGGTCGAGAACGGTCCTGGCATCGGCCTTCTCCCCGGCGGGCAGCGCCGCCTCCGCCAGGAAGGCGAGTCCCCAGAACTGCTCGAAGGCGTACGGTGTCGTCGGATCGGCGAACAGGGAGCGCAGCCGGACGTAGGACTCGGCGTAGCGGCCCGTGCCGGACGAGGTGAGCGCGCGGGCCAGGACGGCCAGACTCAACTGCCGGTTCTGGCCGAGGCGCAGGGAGGACTCCTCGACCTCGGCGGCGCATTCCGACACCCTGTCGTGCTCTCCGCGCAGCGCCGCGACGATGGCCAGCATCCCTGTGGCCCGCGCCGCCCAGTCGGGCTGCGCCGTCCGTTCGGCGATCATCCGGCTCTCCTCGGCCAGCGCCAGGGCCGTGTGCCACTGGGTGCCGAGCCAGATCTGGCACATCGTCCGCGGTACGAGCATCAGCGGCAGCTGCCCGTACCGGCCGCCCGCGCGGAAGGCGCCCTCCACCTCCTCCAGGAGTGGCGCCGCCTGTTCGAAGTCGATGGTGAGGGTGGTCACCTGACTGAACAGGCTCCGCCCCTCGACCTCGGAGGGTCGGGGAACGGGGTGCGGGACCGGCGGCCGGGGCACTCTCAGGGGGTCGGTCAGCGCCAGCACGACGAGATACCACCCGTCCCGGGGCCCGGCCCGCAGCTCCTTCGCCGTTTGCAGGACCAAGTCGCGTTCCCCCGGTCCGACCTGCTGCCACCGGCATCTGCGGGCTGCCGCGAGCAGCAGCTTCTGGGTGAGCGCGGGATCCCGCACAGCGACCGCGCGCGCCGCCTCGCACAGCTCGGCGATCCGCTCCCGGCCGGCCGCGCTGCTGCCCGGCAGCAGATCGTGCACCCGCAGCAGCAGGGCACGCCCGAACGCCCCCAACTCGGTCGGGTCGATCTGGCTCACGTGCCGGAGGGCCTGGTCCACCAGACCGTGGTCACAGGCCAGTTCGGCGGCCCGCAGCAGCCGTACCGCCCGGCGTTGCGGGTCCGCGGACAGGCGCGCCGCACCCTCCAGCGCGGCGAGCGCCACCAGCACCCCGGTGACCGAACGCGAACCGGCCACCAGCGGCTCCAGCCGCCCCGCGAGTTCCTCATCGGGACCCGCCACACACTGGGCCGCGTGCCAGGCGGCGTGGGCAGGACTGCTGAGGCTCCGCCCGAGCGCGGCGTGAACGGCCATACGCCGCGCAGCCGACTCCAGCCGCAGAACGGCCGAACGCATCAGCGGCTCATGGAAGCGAACCCGAGAACCGTCGCCTCCGACACCTTCCTCAACGCTTTCGTCGACATCGACCGCGTCGACCGACTCCACGACCAGTCCGAGAGCGACGAGCTCCGCGAGGCCGACGCGGGCCGCGTCGTCGCCGCCGAGCAGGGAGCTGCTCGCGCGCAGGATGTCCCGCGTGCACGGCGACGTGCTCAGCGCCGCGGTGAGCAGCACGTAGCGGGCGGACGCCGACAGCGTCTCCCAGTCGTACGCATACGCCTCGGCCAGGCGCGGCGTCGCGGGCAGCATGCCGAAACCGGCCGCGTCCCCGAGCCGGCCACCGCCCAGGGAGAGCTCGGTGAGAGCGAGCGGATTGCCTCGCGCCACGGCGAGGACAAGCTGCTCCTCGCCGTACCCCGTGACCCGTCCGGCGCGGGCGACGAGTGCACGGGCATGCGCGTCGGGCAGCGGCCCGAGCGTCACAGTGACCCCCTGCGGATACGACCGCACGTCGCTGCCGGTGCGCTCGGCGACGATCATGCCCACCGACCCCGCCCCCGGTCCCACCGGCGTCGAGCCGCAGAGCCCCGCCAGGGCGAGCAGGGTGTCGCGGCTGGCGGCGTCGAGCCGGTCGAGGTCGTCCACGCACAGCAGCACCGGCTCCGACAGCGCGGCCAGCAGCCGAAGCGCCGCCGCGGCCAGCTCTGCGGGGCTCGGCACGGCGCCGCCGCCGGTGAACGCGGCGTGCAGGACGGCGCGTTCCCGGTCCGGCAGGTCGCCGACCCGTGCCAGAGCGGAGCGTAGGAGTCCATGCAGACCTGCGTGCGTCAGTCCTCCCTCGCCGGGTGCCCACGCCGTCGACAGCACACGTATGCCCTGCCCCACGGCCTCCGCCGCGGCGAAGCGCAGGACGGCGGACTTTCCCGTACCGGGCGCGCCGCTCAGGTGGAGCACCCGGCCGCCGCCCCCGGGCGGAGCCGTCAGCAACGAGGTCACCAGCTTCCGCTCCCGCTCCCGACCGACCAGGCCGGTGTCGTCCAAGCCGGTTTCCTCCGTGCCGACGTGCGCGCTGATCACGTGCCCTCCCGCTCTCCCCGCCCCCCCCGCAGGCCTGCCCCCCCGTAACCGGTCACCTCTATCGTTCCAGGCCGGAAAGTCTGCGGCACGCGCTCACCCGTGCGCCCCTTCTTCCGCGAACCCGCTGTCCGCGCCGCCGGCTGCTGCCGCCGCGTACAGGTCACGGATGCTGACGGCGGCCCCAGACTCCAGACGGCTGAAGACCCAGTCGATCGGATGGCACTCCCGTGCGTCGGGCAACACCACCACGAAGGGGGCGGCCGTGGGGTGGTCGGCCGGGGCGTGCCGCCAGGCGCCGCCGATGTGGCGCGTCACGATCTCGCCGAGGTAACAGCCGAAAGCGACGAGAGAATCCGCCATCTCCTCGCGGCTCACACCCTCGGCACGGAAGCCGTCGACGATCTCCTCCACGACATCGATGCTCTCCGGACTGTAGTCCAGCTCCGCATCACTGATGTCGGCCGCCGCCGCCACGATGGCGGCGGCGGCGTGGGGCGCACTACCGGGTTCGAGCGGGGGGTTCAGCTGCACCTGCATGTTGGTCCTCGGGCTGTTGCCGTCAATGACGTCAAAACTAGCGCAGAACACCCGTCTAGACATGTCCCTGCCCGGTTCAAGACGGAATGCGACCGTCCGGGGGCGAAAGGGAGACACCTTCGGGCGTCACGTGTGCACCGATACCTGTCCCTCTGGAGGGTAGAGCACACATGTTTCGCCCCTGAGGACGGTACCGTCTCGTTGTGATCACGTAAGCCGCGAAGGTGACGGCGGAGGACTCGGCGACATAGGTACGGCCCTTGCGGATGCCCTCCAGGATCGAGGACCGGTTGAGGTCGTCGGCGTACACGACGGTCTGCGGCAGTCCGATGACCTGGGGCAGGCTGTGCGCGTCGCTGTTGGCCATGGCGGGCAGCCAGTCCTTGCCCGAGCGCATCGCCGTGCCGAGCATCGCGTCCCAGGTGTCAACGGCTGACTCGTCGTCGTAGGTCCAGGGGCCGTTCCACACCTCGACGGCGTCCGCGTCCTCGTAGCCGAACTTCCACTGGCAGGCGACGTACGGGCAGTAGGGGTGCGCGGGGACGACCAGTCCGCCCTGGCGGCGGACCTGGCGGGCGAAGCGCGGGAAGGCGTCGTCGCGGGAGCGGTAACGCCAGTCGATCCAGGAGCCGTTGTCCAGTCCCAGCGCCAGCCAGTGGCCGTTGCGGGTGGTGACTTCCTCACCGTTGATGATGAGGAGGTCAGGTCCGGCGTACTCACCCAACACCGCGTGCGCGGAGGAGGTGTTGTGGTCGGTGGAGACGATGAAGTCCAGGCCCGCCGCACGCGCGCCAGCCGCGACCTCGGACGGCAGGCGCCTGCCGTCGGAGTGCACGGTGTGCAGGTGGCAGTCGCCGCGGTACCAGGCCCGACCGCGGCCCTTGGCGCGCTCGCTCGGGTAGTTGGGCCGGAACGGGGCGACCGCGGGGCCGTAGCGCAGGGTGATGGTCACCGAGTAGTTCATGCCCTGCGGGGGCCACCTGGTACGGGCCGAGGACGACGTGCCAGGTACCGTGGCCCACGGGACCGGGCAGGTAACCCGCCGTCGTGGTGTCGCTGTTGACGACGAAGGAGGTGCGGGCGCGCCGGACCAGCCGCGGAAGCCCTTGCCGCCCAGCGCGAGGCCGCGCTCGTCGAAGATGCCGATGTCGCACGAGTTGCCGTCCGTGCCACTGGGCACGGACGGCTTGTCGTACGTGTAGGAGACGGCGATCTGGTTGACGCCGCGCGGGACTTCGACCGGCAGGTAGACGAAGTCGGCGGCACCGGTCTCCAGGTGGCCGGTGACGGTGCGCGTCACCTCGGTGCCGTCGGCGGGCGTGCCCGTCGCGGTGTTCTCGTCGGCCTCGGCGAACCCGACGGGCGCGAGGGGCAGCGCACCGGCCGCGCCGAGCACCCAGTCCGCCATCAGCAGGGCCCGGCGGCCCATGCCTGACGTGTTCTCCTGCGCCGGGTTCGAGGTGTGTTCACCGGTCCCGGTTCCAGACTGACACATGCCGTCCCCTCCTGAGTGTTTCGTGTGCTTCGTGTGCGACGCCGGAACATTTGTCGGCTCAGGTGAAACACCCCATACGTTGCGAGAACCGCATATCACGGTTTGTTGAAGCGCAGACGGCTTACCGCCTCAGAAATGTGACACTTATCACGGAAAGAGTCCCGAGGTCGACTATGGTCCAGTGGCCTCTTATAGTCGAAGCCTGTAAAGGTCCATCGGCCTCTTATTGGATCCCTCCCACCCCATCGACAAACCATCGACAAACGAAACAGAGGCAACACCATGAGCAAGACCTGGCTGATCACCGGAAGTTCCCGCGGACTGGGCCGCGCCATCGCCGAAGCCGTGCTGGAGGCCGGTAACAACCTGGTCGCCACCGCCCGGCGCACCGAGCCCCTGAACGACCTCGTCGAGAAGTACGGCGAGCGGGTCCGGCTGGTCACCCTGGACGTGACCGACGCCGAGGCCTCGCGACGGGCCGTGCGGGCCGCTGTGGACGCCTTCGGCCGCCTGGACGTCGTGGTGAACAACGCCGGCTACGCCGACATGGCCGCCCTGGAGGACATGTCCGACCGGGCCTTCCGCGACCAGATCGACGCCAACCTCTTCGGCGTCGTCAACGTCACCCGTGCCGCCCTCCCCGTCCTGCGTGAGCAGGGCTCCGGCCACATCATCCAGATCTCCTCCGTCGGCGGCCGGGTGGCCGTCCCGGGTCTGGGCGCATACCAGGCGGCCAAGTGGGCGGTGGGCGGCTTCTCCGAGGTCCTGGCCAAGGAGGTGGCCCCCCTCGGCATCAAGGTCACCGTCGCCGAGCCGGGCGGCATGCGCACGGACTGGGCCGGCTCCTCCATGGCCACACCGCCGGTCAGCGAGCCGTACCAGGAGGTGGTCGGCGGTGCCATCGACGCCATCCGCAGCCAGGACGGCAAGCAGCCGGGCGACCCGGGACGCATCTCGCAGATCCTCCTCGACATCGTGGAGGCCGAGCGGCCGCCGCTGCGCCTGCTGCTCGGCAAGGACGCCGTCCAGGTCGCGCAGGCCTTCGCCGAGACCCTCGCCGCCGGGGACGCCGAGTGGCGCCACGTGAGCGAGTCCGTATGACCCGCGTGACCGTTCCCGGAACCCGGGTCTGGTCCGGAAACCCGTCGGTGCCGCCCCCAGGGGTCGGCACCGACGGGGCTTAGGGTTGCCGCAGGCGGCGCCACACACGGGCCGCGAGGAAGTTCCCCGGGGAAGCGACGATGACAGACGACCAGGCCGCCGGCTTTCAGCGCGCGCGCAGCGCCGAACAGCGTGAGATCCGCAAGCAGGCCATCCTCGACGCCGCGACACAGCTTCTGGGCGAGATGCCGGTCAGCGAGATCAGCCTGCGGGAGCTGAGCCGCCGGGTCGGGTTGTCGAAGACCAACGTCGTGCGCTACTTCGAGACCAGGGAAGCGGTCTTCTTCGAACTCCTCAACCGGTCCCTGGCCCAGTGGATCGAGGATCTGTCCACCGAACTGGCCGCGACCGAAGGGCCCGCTCCAGAGACGTCGTCCTCCGGAAGGAGCGTCTCCTCCACGGTGGTCACGGACACCCTGGCGCACTCGCTGGCCCGCCGTCCCCTGCTGTGCGACCTGTTCAGCGCCTTGGGGTCGGAACTCGAACGCAATATCTCGGCAGAGTCAGCACGCGAGTTCAAGCTCGCCCACGTCCAACTCCTGCGTGCCCTGGCCGATCTGCTGCGACAGCACATCACCGCGCTGACACCGGACGCGGCCCGCGAACTGGTCTCCCTGACCGTCGTGTACACGGCCGGGCTCTGGCCGTTCGCCCATCCCTCGGACGCCGTCGCCGAGGCCCAGCGGCACCCCGAACTCACCGACACGAAAGTCGACTTCGCCGCCATGCTCGGCCGTACCCTGCACCTCCTCGTGACCGGACTCCTCAGCCGTCGGTGACCCGGACGACCGGACCGGTCACGGATACCCATGCCGTGCGCCGACGTCAGGAATGCGTGTCGACGGCCTTGCGCCACGATCCGCTGCGCACGATGTCGATGAGCTGGTCCATGCTGAGCGGGGCGGAGAGCCGCATTCCCGGCAACTTGTAGGCCCGCGTGTTGAGTTCGCTGACGCTCCCAAGGGCCAGGTCACCGTCGCGGCGGTACTGGAGCTGCGCCTGCGACTGCCCACGGCCGAGGAGTTCCTGCACGCCCGCACCCCCTCGGCACCGCTGGACGAACAGATCCGCCGCATCGAAAACGACTGACCGGCCCTCCTCTGATCCGGCGGATCACAGCGTTACCCGCGACCAGGCGCTCTGGCTCCTTGTGTCAGCCCGCCGCCCCATCCGCCAGGCTGAGCAGCGCCCGGCCGTAGGCCTCCCGGTTCGGGTCCGGGACGATGTTCGCGTGGGACAGCGCGACCTCCATGTCCCGCCAGATGCGCTGCACCGGACAGGCCGTCGAGAAGGCCGCGCTGCCGAGTGCCGTGAGCAGGTGCCGGACGGCCTCCCGCAGGTTCTGTGCCGCCATGGCCGCGTCCATATGGATACGTGCCCGCACCAGCTCTCCGGGTTGGGTCCGCCGCGCGATGTCCGCCTCCACGTCGTCCAGGGCCCGGAGCAGGAGCAGCCGCGCGGAGTCGATCAGGGCGGCGGCGTCGGCCACGGCGTACTGCACGCCGGCCGACCCGGCCCGGCGGGCCGAAGCGCCCACCTGCTCCCGCGTGTGATCCAGGGCGGCCAGGGCCATGCCGAGCAGGGGAGCCACGAGCGTGACGGTCAGGGCCGGGACGACGGCTGCCGCGCACAGGGGCTCGTCCGGATGGTCCTGCGCGTAGCCGCCGCTCATCATCCGGGACAGCGACAGCACCCGGTGGTCCGGCACGAACACCTCCTCGAAGACGACCGTGTCACTGCCGGTGGCCCGCAGGCCTGTGACGTCCCACGTGTTTTTGACACTTCCCGACGCCAGCGGAACCACGGCCAGGGAGAGGTCCGCGTCGGCACCGGTCGCCACCGCCACCATCACCCACTCACAGTGGTGGACGCCCGAGGTGGGCGACCACCGGCCGGACGCCACCAACCCTCCCTCGACCACCCTTACCGTGCCCGCGGCCGGCAGCCGGCTGGCGACGACCGCCCCGCAGTCCGTCCCCCAGAGCTCCTGACGCGCCCGCTGACCGAGCAGCGAGGCCATGTACGCCCCACCGGACAGCACCATCGCGAGCCAGCCGCTGGATCCGCAGCCCCGCCCCAGCTCGGTGTAGACGTCGAAGGCGGTACGGAAGTCCGCGCCCGGCCCTCCGAGGGCACGCGGCACCTGAAGGCTCAGGAACTCCGCGTCGCGCAGAGCCGATGCGACGACCTCCGGCAGCCGCCCGGTGCGGTCGGCTTCGGCGGCGTGCTCACGCAGCAGGGGAACCAGTTCGCGTGCCCGTCCCACCAGCTCCGGGGAGGCGGCGGAGGACGGCTGTGACGGAGCGGAACTCCCGGAGGCACGGGAAACAGCTGTGGCATTCATGCTGTCAGTATGAGTGCGGCATACGTGTCTCGGCGACAGGATGACTGAATCCAACATACGTGTGACCGATCTTCCCGCTCACCCGACAAACGTCACCGCCCACCCTCCCTCCAGGTCGTCAACGCCCCGGAGCCGGCCCGCAGCCCGCTGCCGGACGAGCGAGCCGCCCATGAGGGCCGCCCACACGGGGGCGTGGGCCCGCGCGAGGCGCTGCACGGACTACGCCGTACTCGACTTGTTCGTGGCCCTGGTCGCGGTGCTCGCGGTGGCGCCGCTTGCTGACGCCGGCCAGACGGAGACCGTCGCCTGCTGCGGCGGTACGCCCGGCTTCCCGTAACAAGGGGACTTGCCGCCAACACCGTCTGGCTCACTGACCAGTACGTCGACCAGTTGATCGCTGTCTGCAAGCGCATCCCCCATCCGAAGACACTCACGCTATTCCGGCAGTTCGATCCCATGGAGCAGGACAAGAACGTTCCTGCTAATTTGCGGCGCGTACTTCTGGCTCGGTCCTGGGCCCACGACGGGGCGGGGATCTCGGGCGGGCACCTCGTGTGGAACTGGCGCGATGAGCAGGATTCAGCAAGATCGGTTAGGCGGCGTTGAAGGGGACTGCGTCGCGTGTCAACAGGCGGATAACTCGGTGCTTGTGGTCGTCGGGGATGACCAGCATGAGCAGGCGCTGGGCGCGGGAGACTCCCACGTACAGCACGCGGCGTGACTCAGCGGCGGTGTCGTTCTCCCAGTGATCGAGGGCCGTTGGCTCCTGACTGCGGCCGCGGCCGCGGCCGCGGCTGGTGCTGGGCAGTACGAGTGCCACGGCAGGGAATTGCAACCCTTTGACACCGTGAATGGTGGAGAACGGCAGCGACGGCCGGACATCGTTCTTGGTGAGCTGGGCCCAGTCGGAGGCTGTGGGCGCCCGGAAGATCGAGGGGTTCACGGAGAGGTGGGGCGCCCATTGCAGGGCGTTCACGCGTGCTCGGACGGCGGCACTGAATTCTGCGGCGGCCATGCTGTCGGGCGTGAGGGATTGGCTCAGGCGGGTGGCCGCGTCACGCAACCACCGCCGGTCGATGGCATGTTCGTCACAGATGGCGTCCAGAGACTGGTTGCCGAAGCTTCCTGTTACGGCCTCAACCAGATAGCTCTCGACGCGTTCCAACGCCTTGAGGCGAGACTTGTTGTCCGCACCTTCACGGAGCTTGCGGCCGGCATCCACGACCGCAGCCACCTTGTTGCTCTTCACGACATCAGTGGTGCTGATCCCTACGGCCCGCATGGCGTCGAGGCCTCTGTGAGCGACGACCATCGTGTCCGCGGGACTGATTTGGTGACGGCGGATGGTCGCCAGTACAGAGGGCCCGATGTCTGTGGGACTGGTGTAGCTCAGCACATGGATAGGAGTGGGGTCGTTAGCGTAGGGACCGCGGGCGATGTCCGGTACGGTTCCCGTCCGTAGTGCGCCGTTCAATGCGCAGATCGCTGGGGTGCTGCGGAAGTTGTCGTGGAGCGGCAGCTGGAGGGGGAGGCCGAGTGCGAAGGCGCTGACCTGCTCGGGGACAGCGCGTCGGAACTCGTAGATCGACTGGTCCAGGTCACCGATCATCAGAATGCGAAGGTGGTATTCCTGGAGGAAAGCCAGCAAGGCCAGCTCTTCCTCGCCGCAGTCCTGTGCCTCGTCGACGATGAGTTCGCTGAATCGGTCGCTCATCAGGTTGCCGACGAGTTCTCGCAGGCTGGGATCGGAGATCCACGCGCCGGCGAGGAAACGGGACACGTCACAGGTGATGGTTCCGGCGCTGAGCAAGGCCCGGTAGATGCCGCTGGCTCTGTTTTCAGCTTCCTTGCGACGACTGGTCTCCACCAGACCCCGCAGCGTGTTGCCTGCGGTGTTGGGCACGCGGTCCAGACAGAGGGTCGCGATGCCGTTGATGTCGAAATCGAACCAGCCCAACTCGACGTCGGGAACGGCGGCCTTGATGCCGAGCCGGAACTTGGCGGCTTTGGTGTCCTTCCACGACTGAATCAGCCGTGGCGTGGTCTGGTACACGCTGCGGTAGACGGGAGCGACCACGAAGCGGTGGATGAAGCTGTCGAAGGTACCCACGAAGTGCGGCGCACGCAGGGCCTGCTGCTGATCCTGCTCCGTACAGCGGCGACGCACCTCATCAACCGCAGCATTGGTGAACGAGACGAGTCCGACGCCCTTGCGTGGCTCTCCTGCACACCGCCGCAGAAACCGGCCCACTGCTGCTTTGGTCTTTCCCGCGCCGGGGCAGGCCGCGACGAAGGCACTGTCGTCCAGCTCATGCACCAGCTGCCGCTGTTGCTCGGTGAAGCTCGCCGCAACTCATCCAGCGGGATGGGCCGGTTGGGTAGACCCGCGTAGCTCCGCCCGTCCACAGACAGTGGCCGAGGGCCGTTCACCAGCAGCGTGAAGCACTCTCGTGCGGTGTCCAGCGGCGACGGCTGGCCCGCGGTACGGGTGCGGTTGTCGGGATGCCTGTCAGTCATGTCAGGCGACTCCTTCACGAAGCGGAAGAAGGGACGCCTCAAGGGATCCAGACGACCGACAAGAAAAGGACAAGAGAGTGAAAGGAGATCTCCGCAGGAGGACCTGCGTGCCGTTAAAGAGTGCTTAGCTTGATGTTTAACCTCGCTGTTGTTTCAAGCGGACATGCTCGGTGAGGGTTTCGACTCGTTTCACGGTCTTCCCGGGCTCGTGGCGTGGT
>NZ_JBIAVS010000044.1:0-37539 GCF_042894545.1 Streptomyces sp. NPDC001530 | reverse complement strand
GCCTGGCAGTTGGACGTGCACGGCAACCCGGTCGGCGAGCCGCAGCGCTTCTTCTACGACCTGACCGGCAGTACGGAGCACCGGGACGCGCAGATCCGGCACGCGCTGAGTCGGCTGCTGCACCACACCCGCCGCTGCGGGGCCACCGCGATCGCCATCGAAGACCTCGACTTCACCGACGGCACAAGCCGCGAGAAGCACGGTCGCAACAAACGCTTCCGCCGGCTGCTCTCCCGCTTCCCGACCGCGAAACTCAAGGCCCGGCTGGTGTCGATGGCCGCCGAACAGGACCTCGCCATCGTCGCGGTCGACCCGGCCTACACCTCCCGCCGGGGTGCCCAGCACTGGCAGAAACCGCTGACCACCTCCACCCGCAAGATTTCCCGGCACGATGCGGCGAGCATCGCGGTCGGGCGACGCGCCCTTGGACACCCGATCCGGCGACGGACGACACCGCCCCCCGCACACCACAGTGATGTGCAGGGGCATCGGACCGCCCAGGCCCGACCGGACACCCGACGGCGTGAGGAAACCCGCCCCCACCCACCCGGACCACGCACCAGATGCGCGCCGCCCGGTGGTGGAGCGAAAGCGGGAGACCAGCGTGCCCAACACCGTTCGGAGCACGCGGCTGAGCAGGAGTTCTGGCAACAGGACTCACTCCCGCTCAGTCCTTAGGAACGGTTCAGCGGCGTGACACCCGTCCCCGCATACAGCTGAGGTTCGAGGGAGAGGACGGTGACGGGCTCGCCCGTCTTGGCGGCCTGCCACGCGATCGCAGCCGTGTGCGCCACGGGCCACTCGACGCTCGGCCATGCCATCGCATCCCGCGCGTGATCCGTGGTGAAGGGGACGCTTTCCGCGAAGCGCAGGGCGGCGGCGTGTGCGCCGGCGCCGGGGAGGCGGCGCTCGGCGGCGAGGACGGACAGCGAGGGGATCAGGACGCGGCCGGTGCCGCGCGAGGCCTCGATGTAGAGGCCGGTGAAGAAGTCGTCCGCGCGATACAGGGCGGCCAGAGCGGTGTGGTCCAGTACAGCCGTCACGTTCATGCGGTGCTGCCGCCCTGGTGGGCGCGGATCTTCGCCCAGGCGTCCTGGCCGGCCTGCTGAATCTGTGCGCTGTAGTCGATGCCGAGCTCCTGGGCGGCTTCGAGCGCACGCTGCTCGCGCTCGGCGTCTGTGAGTTCCCGCGCAGCGAGGTCCTCCAGCAGGTCCGTGATGGTCGTACCGCGTTCGGCCGCGAGGATACGCAGCCGGTCGCGCACCGCCTCGCTTGTCTTGATGCTCGTCGGCTTACCCATGCCCCAGATTCTACCGCCGGTAGAACTTTGGGGCAGGGTCCTCGTCGCCCCCGATGGGAATCTTCACCGTTGTGTCGAAAGAAGCTCCTTCAGGGCAGGCCGCCGGGCGGGGCCCGGCGGCTGCGGTCCTGCGTGGCTTCGGCGGTATTCGCCCGGGGGCATGGCGTAGCGTGCCTTGAAGGACCGGCTGAAGGCGGCGGCGTCGAAGAAACCGGCGCGGGCCGCGATCGCGGCGACGCTCCGGCCGGCCAGACGGGGGTCGGCGAGGTCGGCCCGGCAGCGCTCCAGCCGTTGCTCGCGGATGAATGCGCCGACCGTCTCGCCGTCCTGGCAAAAGAGGTAGTGCAGGGCGCGCAGCGAGATGTGGTGGGCGGCGGCGACGGCCGCGGGGGTCAGCCCCGGCTCGCCGAGACGGGAGCGGATGAAGGACTTGATCTGGTGCAGCTGTGCCGCCCGCCGTGCCGCGGCGCTCTGCGGTCCCTCCGCCTGGCTCACCGCGGCCAAAAACGCGGTGGTCAGGTCGAGCACGGCAGAGGCCAGCCGGCTGGTCTGAGCGGCCTCAAGCGCCGGCCCCTGCTCGATGAGCCCGCCGAGCAACTGGCTCAGCAGGGCACCGATGCCCGTCCCTGTCGGCAGCGGCGTCGCCACCAGCGGGCGCAGCGCCTGCTCCGCGACGGGCACCGTGCGCCGGGGCAGATGCAGCACGATGGACTGGGCCACGTCGTCGGTGACAACCGATGCCCAGTACGGCTGCGAGGAGTCGTAGAGCACCAGGTCACCCGGGCGCGGACTGACCCGGCCCTGGCCCTGCTCCCGCTGCATGGCCCCCTTGACGACCAGGGCCAGGATCCACAGTTCGGGGTCGCAACGCCGGATGAGGCGCCGCGAACGGATCGACTGCAGGGCAGGGAAGACCACGCTGGAGACACCGATCCCCTCGCCCAGCGACAACAGCGTCGCCGAGGCGGAAAAATCCGCAACGTGCTCGGTGACGATGTCGTGCGGTGCCATGTCGCGGGCCACCAGCTCGCGAAACCAGCCGAACCGCTCGGCTGCCGGCACATCCCGGCTACTCAGCGTCCTCACCCTTGCATCCCGCCCCGTCCTGGCAGCCTCTGGTGCCGCCTGGTCCTGGCAGCCGTCGCACCGTGACGGCACGGCGCCGCTTGCGCCCCACCCGCATGGTCCTTGACCGCAGGTGGCCCGGGAAAGCGCGTATTGCGTCAAGAAACGGCCGTGCCCGGGTCGGGGGCCGCAGCGTTGCACGCCGCCGTCCGCGCCCCTGGCGCCGCGGACCCACGCCCGGCCGGCCACCCGGCGCCCACAGCCCGCCCGCAGTGCGTCCACAGTGCGTCCACGGCGCGCCGCACCGGCGAAGCGCCCGGCCGGCGGCACGCCGCACGGGCCCGGTGCCATCACGCACACGCCCGCAGGTCACGCACGCTCCCCCAGGCCGTGCGCGGAACGTCAACTCTTCCTGCGCCGGCCGTCAATGACCCGCACCGTGCCGGGCGGCGAGGATGAGGTGCGTCGGCCACGCCGGGAAACCGCGGTACGGGGCGGCTGCAGGCCGCCCGGCGCGGTGCGGGGACGTCGGGGGGAGGTCCCCGGGCCGCGCCGGGCCTAGCCGAGCATGCGGTCGAGGTTGAAGGCCGCGCTGATCAGGGCGAGGTGGGTGAAGGCCTGGGGGAAGTTGCCGTGCTGTTCGCCGGTGCGGCCGATCTCCTCCGCGTACAGGCCCAGGTGGTTGGCGTAGGTGAGCATCTTCTCGAACGCCAGACGGGCCTCGTCCAGGCGGCCCGCGCGGGTCAGCGCCTCCACGTACCAAAACGAGCAGATGGAGAAGGTGCCCTCCTCCCCCTTGAGGCCATCAGGGCTGGCCTGCGGGTCGTAGCGGTAGACCAGGGAGTCGGACACCAGGTCCTGGCCCAGCGCGTCCAGGGTGGCCAGCCATTTCGGGTCGGTCGGGGAGATGAACTTCGCCAGCGGCATCATCAGCAAGGACGCGTCGAGGATGTCGCTGTCCTCGTACTGGACGAAGGCGTTGCGCTGGGCGGACCAGCCGCGGCGCATGATGCGCCGGTAGATGGCGTCGCGGGCGCTGCCCCAGCGGACCATGTCGGCGGGCAGGCCGCGATGCTGGGCCAGCCGCATCGCGCGTTCGATGGCCACCCAGCACATCAGCCGCGAGTAGAGGAACGTCTTGCGTCCCCCGCGGGTCTCCCACACGCCCTCATCGGGCTGGTCCCAGTTGGCGCACACCCACTCGACGAGCTCGCCGATGCTGTCCCAGTGCGCGCTGGAGAGCGGCTGGCCCCACTTGTCGTACAGGTAGAGGGAGTCGATGAGCGCGCCGTAGATGTCCAGCTGCAGCTGGCCGACAGCGGCGTTGCCGACGCGTACCGGCGCCGAGCACCGGTAGCCCTCCAGGTGGGACAGTTCACCCTCGGGCAGCTCCCGGCGCCCGTCGATGCCGTACATGATCTGCAGCGGGCCGGTGGACCGCGACACCGTGGCCGTGTCGTGGCGCACATGCTCGGACAAAAAGCCCATGAACGCCTCGGCCTCCTCGGTGAAACCCAGGCGGAGCATCGCATACACGCAAAACGCGGCGTCCCGGATCCACACGTAGCGGTAGTCCCAGTTGCGCTCCCCGCCGATCTGCTCGGGCAGGCTGGTGGTCGGCGCGGCGATGATCGCGCCGGTCGGGGCGTAGGTGAGGAGCTTGAGGGTGAGGGCGGAACGGTGCACCATCTCCCGCCAGCGGCCGCGGTAGCGCGACTGGGACAGCCAGCGCCGCCAGTAGCGGACGGTGGCATTGAACTCCCTCTCCGCCTCCGCCACGGCACAGAACCGCGGTGCCACCTGGCCCCCGACCCGGTCGAGGGTGAAGACCGCGGACTCGCCCTCGTGCAGCTTGAACAGCGACCACACATCCCCTCCCGCGACCTCGAAGGGCACCGTGGAGGTCAGCGCGAGCCTCAGGCGCGGCGAGACGAACAGGGCCTGCCCCGCCTGCACGTGCACGGTGTGCGGCACGGTGGCGTACTCAAAACGCGGAGCGATACGGGCACGGAAGGGCAGCGTCCCGCGCACGCACACCACACGGCGGATCAGACGGTGCCGGTCGGCCTCGCGCGAGTCGTCGACCACCGGCATGAAATCCTGGATCTCCCCCACCCCGTCATCCGCGAAGAAACGGGTGATCAGCACATTGGTGTCAGGGAAGTAGAACTGCTTCGTACGGGCCACCACATCCGCGGCCAGCTCGAAGCACCCGCCCCGATCCGCATCCAGGATCGAGGCGAACACACTCGGCGCATCAAAACGCGGACAGCAGTACCAGTCGATCGTGCCGTTGCTGCCGACCAGCGCCGCACTGCGCAGATCACCGATCAGGCCATGCTCGGCGATCGGCAGATACCGGAGGGTACCGGCACCCCAAGGACCGGCCGGACCGGCCGGACCGGAGGCACCGCCGGGACCGGCCGGACCGGCGGCGCCGACCGGACCGGCGGTGGGGCCGGCGGGACCGGCGGCGTCAGCGGGGCCGGTGGGGCCGATGGGGCTGGTGGGGCTGGTGGGTGTCCCGTCCTTCGGTGTGGCCCCGCTCCTCATGTCAGCCATGCCGGCCTCCCTGGGCTGTCGCCGGGCCCGCCCCCTCGTGCCCTTTCAGGCTAACGAGTCACCGGCCGCCCAACGCGCCGGAGCACCGGACGCCCAACGCGCCGGAGCACCGGACGCCCAACACGCGGGACCGGGACCGGGACCGGGACCGGGGCCGGGACCGCGGGACCGCTGGGCGCAGCCGGCAGCCGGGGGCCCGGGCGCGGTCCCCTCCTCGCGCGCGGCGGACAGATGCTGCGCACCTCCCCCACTCGTCCGCCGCCGGCGGCCATGCCGCGCCGGTGGCGGGGCCGGCGCCGTGCACGAGCAGGAGTGAGTGCTGGGGCTGGATGCGGTTGTCGGGCGACGCGCCCTCGGACACCCGATCCGGCGACGGACGACACCGCCCCCTGCACACCACAGTGATGTGCAGGGGCATCGGACCGCCCAGGCCCGACCGGACACCCGACGGCGTGAGGAAACCCGCCCCCACCCACCCGGACCACGCACCAGATGCGCGCCGCCGCTGAGCAGGAGTTCTGGCAACAGGACCCGCTCCCGCTCAGTCTTTAGGAACGGTCACAGGCCCAGGGAGATGGCCAGCCGGGTGAGTTCCGCGGTGCTGCCGATGTTGAGCTTGGCCCGGATACGGCGCAGATAGGCATCGACCGTGTGCCGGGACAGCCCCATCTGACGCGCCGCCTGCAGATACGTGCACCCCGCGGCGATATGGCGCAGGGTCTCCCGCTCACGCGGGGCCAGCGCAGGAACGGGCGCCTGGTCCTGCGCCATGACGAGTGTGAGACTCATGCGACTTCCTCCCGACGGATCGGCTCGGTCACCACTGCTCACACCCTCGGAAGCAGAAGACATATGCCCGAATGCTGCGATTTGTCCGCTTTCCAAAAGCCTGACCGGCCGACTTCATGACCGTGTCCGCCGACTGTCACAGACGTGTCACAGGCCACACCCCTCCCCCGGCCGCGCCGCACACGACCACCACGGCGACCGCAGACACGAGCCGCACCGCCACAAAGACGATCCCCACCCGCCCCCTCACCCTCCGCGCAGCCCCGCAACCCGGCTGCCGGCCTCCGCCGTCGACACCACCCCCCCCTCGCCGGTACACGGCCCGCAAGGACACCGACCACCACCAGACCCCGACAGGCACCGCGTGCCCGCCACCGAACACGCAGCGCCGGAACCAGGACCGGAACCGGAGGCCGGAGGCCAGGGGCCGGGGCCCGGGCGGGGCAGCGTGGGGCCGGGGCCGGGGCAGCGTGTGACCGGGCGGCGTGTGGCCGGGCGGCGTGTGGCCGGGCGGCGTGTGGCCGGGGCCGGGCCGGGGACGGCGCATCCGGCAACCGCCTTCCTGGACAGGGCCGGCGCCCCGGCCCGGGGCAGGACCCCCGGTGACGGCGCCGGATTGCCGCCTGCTCCCCCTCCCCCCGGGATCATGCTTGTCAGGAGAGCCCCGGCCGTGCAGGTACCCGAAGGGCGAGATGAACGGCAACGGAGCGACTCCCCACCCCTCCCAGCGGCAGACACACGCCAGCGCCGCCCGGCCCGCACCGCCACCGCCACCGCCACCCTCGACGAACAGGGCATCGCCACCGGGTGGAGCGACGGCGCCCGCCGCCTGTGGCATCTTGGCGGCAGGCTGCCGCGGTTCGGCAAGCAGCCGTCTGAGCCACAGCAGGGCGATGTCGGCGAGGCCGCGGGGCAGTTGGCCGGTGTGGGACAGCAGCACGACTTTGCCTTCCGGGGAGTTGGTTCATGAAGGAGTGGGCGCTGTTGCGGTCCAGGCGCAGGGATTCCGGTTGTTGCCGTCTCTCAGGATCGGCCGGTCGTCTGCGTGGTCTTTCCCCGGTGGCCGACCAGAGGGCAGCCGCCGTTCCCCACTCCGGTGGCGTTCAGCAGGCGCGGACCGTGAAACGGTGCGGCAAGGCCGGTGCCCCGCGGAACGGATCGGCCGTCGTCGGCGGGCGCACCTGGCGGATACCTCGTAGGTTGGAGAGGAAAGCGGTCGCGCTCGTAAAGATCGGCAGGGCACGCGCGTGACGACAGCGGAGATCGATTTCGAGGAGCTGTTCGACGCCGCGCCGAACCCGTACCTGGTGCTGGACGCCGACCTGGTGGTCCGCTACGCCAACCGGGCCTACCTCCGGGTCACCGGCAGGACCGGCGAAGAACTGGCCGGGCGGTACATCCTGGAGGCATTCCCGCACACGCCTGCCGCGCCGGACGCGGCGCGTGACTTCGGCGCCTCACTCCAGCGCGTGCTGGACTCCCGCGAGCCCGATGTGGTGGCACCGCAGCGATTCGACATACCCCTCGCCGGCCGGCCCGGCGAGGTCGAGGAGCGATGGTGGTGCGGAATGTCCAGCCCCGTCCTGGGGCCGGACGGCACGGTGAAATGGATCATCGCGCGGGCCGACGACGTCACCGAGTTCATGCGCTCCCCCGTCATCGGTGAACTCACCGAGCCGCTGAGCAAACAGGCAGGGATCGCGGCCCAGGTGTACGCCCGGTCGCACGAACTGGAACAGCTCAACGAGCAACTGCGCCAGGCGCACGCCCGCGAACGCGAAATCGCCGTCACCCTGCAGGAGGTCATGCTCCACTCGCCCGACCTGGACAGACACCCGGACATCGCCGTGCGCTACCTGCCTGCCAGCGGATCACTCAACGTGTGCGGCGACTGGTACGACGTGGTCGACCTGCCGCCCGACCGCTACTCCATCGCCATCGGGGACGTCGTCGGCCGCGGCCTGAAGGCCGCCGCCGTCATGGGCATGCTCCGCAGCGCCCTGAGCGCAGCCATCCGAGCCGTTCCCAGCCCCGCACAGGCCCTGGAGATACTGGGCCTGTACGCCCGCTCGGTCGACGGCGCGCTCGCCACCACCGTAGCCAAAGTCCTCATCGACCCCCGCAGCCGACTGATCATCTACAGCAACGCCGGCCACCCACCACCGGTACTGCTCCACCCAGACGGCAGCCGGCAACTCCTCGACCAGGCCACAGACCCCCCACTGGGCGCCCGACCCGAACACGTCCCCCGCCCCCAGGCCGGCCTGCCCTACACCCCAGGAGACACCCTCGTGCTCTACACCGACGGCCTCATCGAACGCCGCGACGAAGACATCGACACCGGCCTGACCCGGCTCACCGACACCCTCGCCCAGTACAGCACCCTCCCCGTCGAACAACTCGCCGACACACTCCTGACCCACCTCGGCGTCACCACCGGCAGCCCCGACGACATCGCCCTCGTCATCCACCGCCTATAACCGCCTCCCATCAACAACCACCCACACACCAGGCGCCGGTGGAACATCAGCCACCCGCAGATTCCCTCCACCACCCACCGCCTCGGCATCGGGGAAAAACCCTTGCCCCGGGGACGGCCCACGATGACCACGCCGATACCCAGCACGGCGGCAGGCCCGACAAGGTGCCGGCGATGGCCGCCGACGACGGCCCAGACCCAGCAGAGAGCGGGGCGACCGGAGACGACATGGCTGAGCAGGCGGGCGCCGGCCGCGCAGCCCCGGACACCGGCCACGGCGACCAGCACCGCAAACAACAGACCGAGCACGCCGGAGCCTGGCTTCGTTCACTTCCAGTGACAGCGTTTATCGATGAGTTGCACCAGCGGTTGGCATCCAAGGGCTCTCGGATGTTCATGAGAAATGACGGCGATGCAGTGTCCGGGCTCAGTCATGGACACTCACTGAGCAGGCTGCGGCTACTGCGGGCGGGCGTTGCCAGGGGTCGACCACGCCTGAGATCGGCGTGGCCCGGTGCCGTGGGCACGCGGCCTGCGCGAGGCTGTCGGCATCCCGGGGGCTGACTGACCGTGCTGTCCGCCGCCCGGAACGCCCAGGGGCCGGCATGACAGGGCAGAGGAACTCGCCACCGCAACAGCAAGCAACCGCCGCGAGCGCCGGCGCTCGCGGAGCACAAGCCTCAGCGGCGGTAGCAGTACGAATCCGAGGAGGCGTCGCCGCCTTGCAGGCGCGTCTGGTGCACGCGCAAGCCCAGGAAGTCCGGGCCGTGCGGGTAGAAGCGGCTGTCGACGGAAAGCCCGCCGTGCAAGGTGTCGGCGTCGAGTTTGACCATCCACGGGTCGATGCCCGCGGGATAGAACTGCGCGTCCCAGGTGCCGTACAAGGAGTTCGTCAGGTACACCCGCCGCCCGTCGCGGCTGAGCTCGACCATCTGCGCTCCGCCGGTCAGCGGAGTGTCCGGCTCGGCGGGATGCGGCTGTCGGCTGATGATGCCGCCAAGACGCACGGACGCGGTCTGCCTCGGATGGAACGGGTCGCTCACGTCGTACTGGTGCAGATCGCCGGTTCCCCATGCGGATACGTACAGCCACTGGTCGTCCACCGACAGATCGATGTCGGTGATCAATGGGGGCACGGCGCCGAACGGCTGCAGCGCCGGGGGCAGGTCCTCCGTTTGCGCGGGCTCGGCAGGGATGGTGATCACCTTGCGGACCACGAAGTCCTCGCCCTCCCGGTTCCACAGGTACACCGACGCCGACAGGTCCTCCACGCTGACCACGGTGTGTGCGAACCCCCACGTTGCCTCGGGGTCGTGCGCGGGACGCAGCTCCAGCACCATCTGGTTCTCATCCCCCAGATCGACGCGCTGCAGGTGTCGGCCGGAGTCCAGCTCCCAGAAGTGCAGCGAGTGGCCGTACTGGCGACCCAGCAGCAGTTCGGGGACAAGGCCGTCCTCGAACATCGAGGGGGTCCCCCACTCGCTGGTCACGGCGATGTTCTGGCGCAGATGCCACCAGAGGTCGTAGGCGAGCCGCTGCGGTCCGCGGTCGCTCTCCCAGGCGCGCAGCACGTCGAAGCTTTCGTGGTCCAGCAGCGCGACGCCGCCAGGCCCGTCCGCACCCTCCGCGCCGCCCAGGCAGGACAGAAACACTCCGTCGGGGCCACAGTGGAGTGTGTGCGGACGCGAATATCCGGCCTTGGCGGCCAGCTCCTCGGGCTCGACCACCTTGACCAGGCGCGGGCGGGCGGGATCGGGGCTGGTGTCGAAGATGTGCAGCCGGGAGGAGCGCAGTCCCGGGATGATGAGGTAGCGCCGCGTAGCGTGATGATGACCGGTATGCGCCAGCGCGCTCGAGCAGGCGTTCCAGCCGAAGTGGTGCAGTTCGTTGCCCAGGCCGGGCAGCTCGGCGTGGGAGGTCACGCGGCCGTATACGGGGGATTCGGGGTCGGTGCCGACGGTGAACAACGCGTCCGCGCGCTGTGCGGTCGGGTCGAAACCGACGACATAGGCGAGCTTCTCCGGGGGCGCAGCGACGGCATCCGCCGGAGTGCGGTACAAGGTGGGGTCACTGTGGTCGTCGCGGTCGTGAACGTGCTCAGTCGTCGTCATGGCTGTTCCTTACTCCCGAACGGGAGCGCGGATCCGCGGGGACTCCCGACCGACAGCCGGGCCCACCCGTTCGAGATCGATGTGCAGACGCGGGGCAGATATGCCACAAACCGAGCGTTTCACAGCCCCAGAGCGCTGCCAAACGCGGCAGCACGGGGGCGCGGACCGCCTCAGCGTGCGGCCCGGCACACCCGAGAGCATCGCAGCCGAACGGACACCGGACCTTCCGGCCGCCTTGCCGACCGACCATGCCAGACGCCGCCCGCCGCTCCGGCCTGACCAACCGGACACGATCCAGCGGCCCACGCATGACAGGCCGCTGGACGACCCGGGTGTCGTGTCGACGGACCCCTGGACGGTGCGGGGCCTGGAGATCCGCGGCACTGCCGTGGCGCTCTTTGACGTCGACCTCCCGGTCTCGTTCATGAGCCGTGAGGTCATCCGGATTACGCCGACGTGGGTCTGCGCCTGGGGACTCGACCCCGACGTGCAAGGCCGGCGGGCCCGTTCGCAGGCGGCGAAGGCGTCGGGGAACGATGGTTCCGTTACGCCTTCGCTCGGCGGCGCGCGCTCGATGTAGCCGCCGTGTGAGGAGCTGAAGGTGCCGGGGGCTCTGATTACTCCTCAGCCCCGTTGTCACATGTGCGGGTCCGGCGGTGTCTTCATGCCGAACGGCCAAACAGGCACACGTACAAGGAGAACACCCTGACGCTACGCGTCCCGAAGGCCGAGCTCACCGCCGAGCTCCGCGAAAACATGATCAAGCTGCTCGGTGCCGTGCCCGAGCCCGTCGAGGTGCTGTGGAACAACCCCAAGCTCGCCGAGGCCAACCAGGAGTTCTCGGCCAAGGTGGCCGAGTGGGACGCGGCCGACGCGAACCTCAAGACGTTCGCGCACATGGCTGTCGCGGCGCAGGTCGGCTGCAGCTGGTGCCTCGACATCAACTCCTTCCACGCGCTGAACCAGAACCTGGACCTGGCCAAGGCGAGCCAGGTGCCGCGCTGGCGGCAGTCGGAGGTGTTCACGCCGCTGGAGCGCGACGTTCTCGAGTACGCCGAGGCCATGACGATCAGCCGCCGACCGTCACCGACGAGCTGTCGAAGCGTCCGCTCGACCGGCTCGGCCCGGCGGCGCTGGTCGAACTCACCGCGTTCATCGGCTTCGCCAACATGGCGACCAGGTGCAATACGGCGCACGGGATCACGTCGCAGGGCTACTCCGATGCCTGCGAGATTCCGCCGGCCGCGCGTCCTGAGCCGTCCGGCACAGCGTCGACGGCATGACCGAGGACCCGTTCGTCGCCCATCGCAGCCTGCTGTTCACGGTCCCCTACGAGATGCTCGGCTCGGCGGCCGACGCGGAGGACGTGCTGCAGGAGTCCTGGCTGCGGTGGGCCGACGTCGACCACTCACAGGTGCGTGACCCGCGGGCCTACCTCGTCCGAACCGTCACACGGCAGGCGCTCAACCGTCTGCGGACGTTGTCGCGCAGCCGCGAGGAGTACGTCGGCGAGTGGCTGCCGGAGCCGCTGCTGACCAGCCCTGATGTCGCCGAGGACGTCGAGCTCGCGGAGAGCGTCTCGATCGCGATGCTGACCGTGCTGGAGACGCTCGGGCCGACGGAGCGGGCGGTGTTCGTGCTCCGCGAGGTCTTCGAGATGCCGTACGGCGAGATCGCCGAGGCCGTCGGAAAGTCCGCGGCCGCGGTGCGGCAGATCGCGCGGCGGGCACGCGAGCACGTGGCGGCCCGGCGGCCTCGGGTGCCGGTGAGCCGGTCGGAGCAACAGGCCGTGGTGGAACGGTTCCTGGCCGCGTTGCGCACCGGGCAGGTGCGGGAACTGCTGGACGTCCTGGCACCGGACGTGGTCCTGGTCGCCGACGGCGGCGGGCTCGCGGCCGCCGCTCAGGCTCCGGTTTACGGGGCCGAACTCGTGGCGGCGTTGCTCGCGCGCCCGGACCGGGTGGTGTCGGCCGTGTGGCTCAATGGCGCGCCTGCGGGCCGGATCGAGGTCGACGGCCAACTGGCCGCGGTGAGCCTCGTGGTGGAGAACGGGTGGGTCATCCGGATCCACGCGGTGGCGAACCCGCGGAAGCTGACGCGGCTTGATGATCCGACCGAACTCGCCCGGTAGGCCTGCTACTGCTTTGGCGTTGTGTGTGTTCCGGGCGGTTCGAACCGCCCGGAACACACACGACCGCTCAGTGGTCAGACGTCGAAGCACGTCGATGCAGGCCCACTCCGCGAGGCCGGCATCCGCCTCGTCAGGAGCGACCAGTGCCCTGCCGCGCCATGCGGTGTGGTCATGCAGATTCCGACCGGCTGTGCAGGCAGTTGCGTTGCAGGTCCGGGGAGGATTCACCCGGCTACGTGAAGCTGGCCTCGGGGCCGGCTGGACAGCGGGAGGCGGGCCTGGTTGGCAGCGTGCTCTGTGCCCTGGGCGGGGCCGGGGTTGTTCGTCACGGACTGCCAACCCGCCGGGGGCCTTTGTGGTCGCGGCACCCTGGCGGACGATCAGACCTGAACGCTCGCTCCGCTCGGACAGCGGTGATGGTCCAAGCGGACCGTAGGGGATGTGGCTGACCTGGGTCAGCCCAGTGCAGCCGGGGACTCGGAGTCGGGTATCAGCAGGCGAGGTGTGCCGGAAGCGTCGGCCGGCACGGACCAGACGTCGGGGTCGCCGCTGCCGTCTCGCACCGTGTAGGCGAGCGTGGCGTTGTCGAGCCAGGCCGCCTGGTCGTCGATGCTGCGGGTCTCGGCGAGCGGCGTCACCCGCATCGAGGACAGTTCGAGCACGGACAGCCGCCAGCCGCGGGTGGGATCGGCGCCGATGGCCTCCTTGAACGCGATGCGGGTGCCGTCGGGTGACAGCGACGGGCACTCGACGTTCTCCTTGAGCGTGCGCACGGTTCTGGCGGCGAAGTCGCCCTCGACGAGGTATCGGTGGCCGCCCGTGGACATCGTCGCGTAGAACCGGTTGTCGTCGGCGGTGAAGGTGACGCCCCAGAAGTTCAGGTCGGCGGCCTGGTAGGGCCGGTCGTCCTTGGTCACCGCGTACTTCTCCAGTGTGCCGGCGAGCGCGCCGGTGCGGGTGTCGAGGATGCCGGTACGGGTGGAGAAGCCGCCGCTGGTGTAGGAGTCGCCGCCGACGAAGGTGGTCCACGCCACCATCCGGCCGCTGGCCGAGACTCGGGCTCGGTTGGGCAGTCCGGGGACCGGGATCGTCCGCTTCTCGTGAAGCTCCTGGTCGAGGACGACGACATGGTAGGACCACGGGGAGTCGGGACGGACGCAGACGCCGGTGCCTGCCGCGGCGTAGGCGCGGACGCACTCCAGCGGGGCGATGGTCCGCGGGCCGCGTGGGTGGTCCCGGGAGACGGTGGCGAGATGGCGGTCGCTGACCACCAGCAGTCGTGGGCCGGGAGTGAGCGTCGCGCGGTCCGCGGTGGCGGTGACCGGATCAGCGGTGTGGCCGGCGGTGGTGGTCCGGTCGGCGGCCAGCCGGATGTAGCCGATGGCGACGGCGGCGAGCACCGCGGTGGCGGCCACGACGATGGCGATCCGGGTCCGCTGGGTCAGGGTCCTCACCGGGATACCTCCTGAGTGACGGCAGTCGGTCGGCGAGCAAGCAGCACGGCGGTGGCGGTGATCGCCACCACGACGGCTGCGGCGGCCATCCGGCTGGCAGTGACCGGACCCCACGCCTGCCAGGCCATCCCGAACAGGACCGAGGAGACGAGGTAGGCCAGTGCCTGGCCGGTCTGCACGACGGCGATGCCGGTGGTGCGCAGCTGCTCGGGCAGCAGCGGGCCTGCCAGCGCCATGAGTACGCCGTCGGTGGCGGCGTAGAAGACGCCGTAGAGGCCGAGCGTCAGGACGATCAGCGGCCACCCGCCCAGTGGCCCGAACAGCAACAGATAGACGGCGATCAGCGCGGTGTAGCCGCCCAGCATCACCGGCAGCCTGCCGACCCGGTCGGCCAGGGCTCCGAGGGGAGCGGCGAGCAGCAGGTAGCCGAGGTTGGTGCCGACCGCGAGCAGCGGAAACCAGCCTGTGCTCAGCTCTTCGCGCCGCTGCAGGAGCAGGTAGACGAAGCCGTCGCCGACGGTGGCCAGTCCGAGCAGGCAGGCGGCGAGGACGAGGTTGCGGACCGGCGCGGACCGCAGCAGCGATACCACGCCGCGCGGTGAGAGGGTCCCGGCTGCGGGCTGCAGGTCGCGCCGGTCGCGGACGAACAGCACGAGCAGCACGACCCCGAGGACAGCAACGCAGAAGCTGGTGACGAAGACCGCGTCGAAGGACTGGCCGGCGGCGGCGAGCACCGCCAAGGCCAGCAGCGGGCCGAGGAAGGCGCCGAGGCTGTCCATCGCCCGGTGCACACCGAAGGCCCGGCCCAGGGTTTCCGGTGGCGTCGACAGCGTGATCAGTGCGTCCCGAGGTGCCGTGCGCAGCCCCTTTCCGGTCCGGTCGACCGCGATCACCAGCCCGACCGCGGCGGCCGAGCGGCCTGCCGCGAGCAAGCCGAGCTTGGCCACGGCCGACAGCGCGTAACCCATGCCTGCCACCGCCTTGCGGCTGCGTGTCCGGTCGGCGACGTAACCACCGACGATCCGCAGCAGCGCCGTGGCGCCGGTGTAGGTCCCGTCGATCACTCCGTAGGCCATCGGGCTCAGCTGGAGGCCGAGTATCAGGTAGAGGGGAAGGACCGCGGTGACCATCTCGGCGGAGATGTCGGTGACCAGGCTGACCGCGCCGAGGGCGAAGACGTTGACGCTGAGCGCGGGCAGCCGGCGCCTGCCCGATCCATCTGAGCCGACGGCCCCCTTGGACCAGCCGATTGTCGACAGGTACACGCGGTTGCGCACCTCCTGCGGCTTGCACTGGGCGAGCGGGTGGGGGCCGCCGCTGCGCCGGCGGACGCCCAGGGGGCGTTCGTCTGCAGCGGCACTCGATCGCGATGACGACGGCCCATCGTCCGGTGACCGCAGCGCGTTGACCACAGACGGCAGTCAGCGGAAAAGCATGCAGTCGATGAACAGGCCGTGGCGTACTCACGGGTCGTCAGAACACGTGAGCGGATGCGAAAAGACCTCACTCACAGCACGCACAACGTTCATCCAACCGTGTGGCGACGCCTCCGGTGGGCTCCGGTAGGTTCCCGACCGCCCTCCACAGCCTTCACACAGGAAGGGATCACCTGATGGGCCTCCGCCGCTTCCGGAGATCAGCGATGGCGGGAGGAGCAGTCGCGCTGACGGCCGCCGCCATCGCCGCCTTGCTCACCACCGCCCCCGTGGCCACCGCAGCCTCGAACACCTTCACCCCGGTCGCCGATACCTACGTGCAGGACAGCACCCCGTCCACCAACTACGGCACCTCGACCCAGTTCGTGGTCGACAACTCGCCGGTGCGCCAGTCGTTCCTGAAGTTCACCGTCAGCGGCCTCACCGAGCCGGTGACCAACGCCAAGCTGCGAATCCGCACGATCAGCGGCAACGGCGGCAGCAACAACGGCGGCACATTCAAGTCGATGACCAGCACCACCTGGTCGGAGACCGGCACCACCTGGAACAACAAGCCCGCCATCGACGGCGCCACCCTGGGCAGCCTTGGCTCGGTCACCAAGGACACCTGGTACGAGATCGACGTGACCTCGCTGGTGACCGGCAACGGCACCTTCAGCATGGGAGCGACCTCCGCCAGCGCCGACGGCGCCTACTACGACTCGCGGGAGAGCGGCGCCGACGCCCCGCAGCTGGTGATCACCACTGGCACCACCCCGCCGCCCACCACCCCGCCGCCCTCGGGCGATCCGGTGCTGGTCGGCGCCGGTGACATCTCCAACTCCGGCTCGGGCGACACCGCGACCGCCAACCTGCTGGACGGCATCCCCGGCACGGTGTTCACCGCGGGCGACAACGTCTACGACAGCGGCACGACCACGGAGTTCAACACCTACTACGACCCGACATGGGGTCGGCACAAGGCGCGCACCAAGCCCGCGCCGGGCAACCACGACTACAACACCCCCGGTGCCACCGGCTACTACGGCTACTTCGGGGCCAACGCCGGTCCCTCCGGGCGGGGCTACTACTCCTACGACCTCGGCAACTGGCACGTGGTCTCGCTGAACTCCGAGGTCAGCATGTCTGTCGGCTCGGCGCAGGAGCAGTGGCTGCGTTCTGACCTGGCAGCCAGCACCAAGGCGTGCACCTTTGCCTACTGGCACAAGCCGCGGTTCACCTCGGGCGCCAACCATGCGCCCGACACCTCGACCGGGCCGCTCGTCCAGGCGCTCTACGACAACAACGCCGAGCTGATCGTCGCCGGTCACAACCACCAGTACGAACGGTTCGCTCCCATGAACCCGAGCGGTCAGCTCGACACCGCCCGCGGCATCCGGCACTTCGTCGCCGGCATGGGCGGTGCCAGCCACTACAGCTTCGGCACCATCCAGCCCAATAGCGAAGCCCGCAATAGCGACACCTATGGCGTGCTCAAGTTCACCCTGCACGCCAACAGCTACGACTGGCAGTTCGTGCCCGAGGCGGGCAAGACCTACAGCGACAGCGGCACCACCAGCTGCCACTGAGTGAGCACGCCCTCGCACCACGCGGGGGCTGTCCGCGGCGAAGCCCCGGACAGCCCCCGTCGACTGCGCACCCCAGCGAGCGTCCCTCTGCGGGTGTCCGTCGTGGTACTGCACCAAGGCGGATGATCAACCTGGGTGATCAAGGCCATCAGCCAGCAGGCTCACACCTGCCCGGCCTCAAACCAGGGCCTCCTACCTGCGAATTCAGGGTGGAAACTCCTCAATGAGCCGGGGTTGCCGCCCTCGGACTGGCTCACTGATAGCGTGCCGCCGCCGACCGGCACCCGCGCGTTGTGGCTCGACACAGGCATGGACGTGACTGGGCTTCAAGTCAGGGTGCCCACCGCACTCCCTTCCCTGTCGCATCGAGTGCAAGGCGGGCAGCCCGTGATCCTGATCGGTATCGCCCCCCCACAAGTCCTCCTACACCGCTGTCGCCATCGACCCCGCGGGCCACCAGTGCGGCCAGCGCCGGTTCGTCGTCAACGCCGGCACCTTCCGCCAGCTGATGCGCTGGTGCGAGCAGTGGCCCGAACGCCGCTTCGCCATCGAAGGCGCCCGCGGCCTGGGCCGCACGCTCGCCCAGCAGCTGGCCGCCTCGGGCGAGAACGTGGTGGACGTGCCCTCCACGCTGTCGGCCCGGGCCCGACTGCTGGCCACCGGCGGCGACCGCAAGACCGACGCCGCCGACGCCCTCCACGTGGCCCAAGTCGTCCTCTTCCGCGACGACTTGCGGATCGTCGTGCCCGAGGACCAGACCACGATCCTGCGGCTGCTGACCGAGCGGCACGACGACCTGGTCCACGAGCGCACCCGCGTCCTGAACCGGCTCCACGCCGTCCTGCGTGACCTGCTGCCCGGCGGCGCCCCCTCCGGGCTGTCCGCCGACAAGGCCGCTGCCGCCATGAAGAGCATCCGCCTCATGACCGCCACGGACGCATGCCGCCGGGACATCGCCCGCGACCTGCTGGCCGACCTGCGCCGCCTGGACCGCCAGGTCAAGGACAACGAAGCCGAGATGCGCGACGCCCTCGCCGCTACAGGCACCACGCTGACGACCCTGCCGGGCCTGGGCACTGTGCTGGCCGCCAGGTCATCGGCCACGTCGGCGACATCAGCCGCTTCCCCACCGAGCACCACTTCGCCAGCTATACGGGCAGCGCGCCCTTGGACGCCTCCAACGGCAACAACGTCCGCCACCGGCTCAACACCGACGGCAACCGCAAGGTCATCGCCGACTAGGTGTGCCGTCTGCGGCTAGCGGCGCCACCGTCCCGGGTGAAGGTTCTGCGGGTCCATGACACCGTCTCCGATGCAGAGCGGTCTTCGACGGCTGAATGCCCGCTCCATCCACGGCTCGCGCGGTCAGGCTTCGCGGTTCCTCGGTTACAAAGCCACTCGACTCATGCGAACTGAGGCTGGCCGGGTCACGCCGTTGTCTTGCGGACACGCGCGACGAGGAGGGCGATGTCGTCGTCGGCAGAGGCCGGAACCAGGTGGGTGAGCAGGGTGTCGCACAGCCGGTCGAGGGAGGGTGGGGGCTGGCTGAGGAGGTGGGTGAGTTCGGCGAGGCGGTCGTCGATGTCGGTGCCGCGGGCTTCGACGAGGCCGTCGGTGTAGAGCAACAGGAGGCTGCCGGGTTCGAGGGTGGTGTCGGTGGTGGTGTAGCGGGTGTCGCCGACGCCCAGTGGGGTGGCGGCGGGCACCTCGAGGAGTCGTGCGGTGCCGTCGGGTGCGACGGCGGCGGGCGGGGGGTGCCCGGCGCGGGCGATGCAGCACCGTCCGGTCGCAGGGTCGACGACGGCGTAGAGGAAGGTGGCGAGCATCGGCTCGGGAAGATCCTGCAGGGCGGCCTCGAGATGGTGGAGGAGGTCTGGCGGGTCGAGGTTGAGGCGGGCGAGGGCCCTCACGCTGGCTGACAGACGGCCCATCACGGCTGCGGCCTGGGTGCCGTGTCCCATGACGTCGCCGATGACGAGTGCTGCCTTGCCGTTGTCGAGTGGGATGACGTCGTACCAGTCGCCGCCGACTTCGTTGACATCGCTGGCGGGTAGATAGCGGTGCGCGACTTCGATGCCGGGTGGCGGGGCGATGTGCTGGGGCAGCATGCCGCGCTGGAGGATGAGAGCGGTGTCGTGTTCGCGGTGGTAGAGCCTGGCGTTGTCCACGCACACCGCGGTACGAGAGGCAAGTTCGCAGGCGAGAGCGACATCGTCGTCGGTGAAGGGACCCAGGGGCCTGGTGCGGTAGCAGGTGGCCAGGCCCAGCACCATGCCGCGGGCCTGGAGCGGCAGCATCATGAACGAGTGCACGCCGAGCTTCAGCAGCTGCGCGGGGGCAGTGGTGTGGCGGGCGGCGGGGGCGATGGCCTTCGCGTCGAGGCGGGCGATGACGAAGGGGCGGCGCTCTGCGAGGGACTGCGTGTATGGGGCGGCGGCGGGGAAGGAGAGGGTGCGGCCGAGCGGGGCCAGGAGGTCGGTGACGGTCGAGCCGGTCAGCGGGGCTTTGCCCAGGCGCCGCAGGGCTGTACCGCCGACGAGTCCGGGACCGAGGTCGCCGCCGGCGGCGAGGCTGTCCAGGACGTCGACGGTCACGGCGTCGGCGAGGTCGGGAACGGCGACGTCGGCGAGTTCCTGCGCGGTGCGCTCCAGGTCGAGGCTGGTACCGATCTTGGAGGTGGCCGCATTGACCAGGGCCAGGCGGCGTCGGCCGGCTTCGGCTTCCAGCTGCGCCTGCTGCTGGTCGGTGATGTCGATCAGGGTGGCGGTCAGGCCGATGGGCCGGCCGTCGGGGTCCTCCAGGCGCACGTAGGAGCAGGACCACACGTGGTCATGGTCGGGGTCGGCCGGGGTGCGGCCGATGCGGCGTGAGTCCAGGACCGGCTGTCCGCTGTCCAGGACCTGGCGCATGCGGGCTTCCATCTCGGCCGCGTTCACGCCCGGCAGCAGTTCCACCAGGCGGCGCCCGGTGTGGGCGGCCTGGGAGAGGCCGTTCATGGCTTCCAGGGCGGGGTTGACTCGCAGGAAACGCAGCTGGGTGTCCAGGATCGCGATGCCGACCGGCGAGCGGGCGAACAGCCCGTCCCAGACCGAGGAGGAACCGCGGATAGTGCGAGCGGTCTGGGCATCAGCGGCAAACACCAGCACGGTGGTGCCACCCCGGGTCCGGGCCGGGACCGGGGTGGCCCAGAGCTCCAGCTCCAAGGGATGACCGGCGCGGTGCCAGACAGTCACGGTCCCCGTCACGCCGCGGCCGGTGACCGCCCTGTCCCACAGCGAGCGGCCCAGACTCCGATCCCCACCGGGATGCAGCAGGTCAGCGATATGGCGGCCCAGAACCTCCCGCGAGGCATAACCCAGCATCTCCTCAGCGGTGCCGTCCCAGCGCACGATCACCCCGGACGCGTCCGTGGCCAGGACCGCGATGGGCAGCGCTCCCAGCCAGCCGCCGGCATCCCGCGCGGCCCCGCTGGTCACTTCATCGAAGGAAGCTGGTTGCATCACCATGATTCCGCTTCCGTCCCGGCGGCCGGGATCGCCACCAGTATCGCCCCTGCAGTGTCGGCCTTCCTGTTTGAGTACGCGCTGCCCGTCCTCCGGACGTTCCCGGCATGGCCCGCTTCAGGTGAGTGCCGGTACCAAGGTTGCGAGGGTGGGACCGTCGGGGCGGACGGTGATGCCGTACACCGCCTTCGTGGGCGTGGATTGACATCCTCGCCCGCCTGAAGGAGGGCGATTCCCGCCTGTCGCGCCGTTGCCGGGCGCGGCTTCGGGTGGGTTCCTGCTTCACCGCGCTGGGCCGGTAGGGGTACCGGTCTTATCAGCGCTCCACAGGCTGTCACCGCCAGTCCGGCGGCCTTGGCGACGTTGACCGCCGCGTTGATGTCCAGATCGAGGACGGCCCCGCATGCCTGGCACTGCCAGGTGCGGACGTGCCGGGGCTTGGGCCGTCCTTGACGCCGCACACGGAGCAGACCTGGGAGGTCGGCTCGAAGCGTTGGATGCGGTGCAAGCAACGCCCGAACTTCGCAGCCTTGTATTCCAGCATCGCGACGAACGCGGACCATCCGGCGTCGTGCACGGACTTGGCCAGGCGCGTACGGGCGAGTCCCTTCACCGCCAGCGCCTCCACTGCGACCGCTTGGTTCTCGCGGATCAGCCGGGTGGAGAGCTGGTGGTGGAAGTCGTGCCGTGCGTCGGCCACCTGCGCGTGAGCGCGGGTGACTTTGATGCGGGCCCTGGTCCGGTTGTTGCTGCCCTTGGCCGGCGCTCCGACGCTTCGCGGGCAGCCCGGACGAACCGGACCTGGTCGTGGCGCCCGACCACCCCTGGGCCCCGCCCCCGGGCGAGACCGCCCGCACCGTCCGCGTCCGCCTCGCAGCTCACGGCCTGGCGGGGCCGGACACCGGAGCCCGTTCCGTCGGCGACTACTCCCTCGTCATCAACCAGCCGTTGCAGAGCACCGACGGGAACGGCGCGCAGATGGTCGAGCCCGAGGACTTCCGGTGGCTCGTCGGGCAGGGGGCGCGCCATCTGGCGATGGCTCTACGGGCCGCGCAGCGACTGCACGGACTGGCGCGGGAAGCTGCGGACCGCGCTGGAGTCGGGCGGCGGACCACTGCGTCCCCCCGAGGGCCGGGCGAGCGCCCTGCGCGACGCGCCGCCGCACGCCGTCCGCCGGCTCGACCTGACGCTGCGCGGCGCCCGGATCGAGCCGCGCCTCGACACCGGCCGGGTCCGCCTGCGCCCGATGACCGACGCCGACGTGCTGGCCCTCTCGTACGGCGAAGTGGTGAACGCTTCCCACCTCGACGTGTGGACCGGGCGGCCGGTGCCCGGCGGGCTCCTGTGCCCCGAGATGCGGGCGTGCCGGTGCAGCTCGGTGCGCTCAGGGCCAGGCGCACTCCGAAGGTGCCGTCGTCGAGGCGTTCGACGGAGTGGTGGGGGTGGGAGCGATTGATGTCGACGCCGAGGACGGGCACGCCGTGGCGGCGGGCGTCGGCGACGATGATGCGCTTGGGTTGTTCACGCTTATCTGTCGTGTCTCGTAAGACGGATCGAGCGACCCTTCGAACGCACTTGTCGGGTAGTCCGCGCTGTGTCCCGTCCGTACGGTCGGTGGGCATGGAGGTCGCGTTCTACTCAAGTGAAGGCTGGGAGTCCTGGGGACTGCCGACGAAGCCGGTGATCCCCGAAGGGATGGCCTTCCTCGTCGATGACGACCTGCTCTTCGAGGATGAGAACGGGCTGCGGGCGACCGCGGCCGCGAACGAGTGGCTTCGCCTGCGGCCGACGGAGAACTGCCCGGCGCCCTCGTCATGGGGTACGTACGCGCGGATCCTGCGGGACTGGTTCGTATCCGCCCAGCTGCATGGGGTGGAGATCTTCGACACCCGAGACCGGCTGAAGGCCCTGCTCAGCACGTATGCGGTGGACCGCGCCAGTGGAGATCTCAAGCAGCGACTGGGAGCGGTGACCTGGAACCAGCACATGAGCGTGCTGGGCAAGTTCTACCGGTGGGCGGTCGACGAGTCGTACGCCACGTCCGTGCCCTTCACCTATCAGCAGGCGGCGGTGGTCTACGCGGAGACCGTCCGCCAGATCATGGTGAACCAGGCGAGGCGGCGAGTCCCGCATGCCCACGTCACCATCAAGTACCTGGAGGACGACTTCGCCTCCATGCTCGTGAACGCCCTGGCCGGGCTGCGGCCGGACGGCAGCGAGGACGACAGCCCGAAGCGGTTCCGCGGGCGGAACCTGGCCCGCAACTCCTCAGTGGTCGACATGGTGCTGTCCTCAGGAACTCGCCTCCAGGAGTTCACCTACCTGCTGGCCTGCGAAGTCCCCCCGCTGCCGGTGGCTCCCAGGCTGATGCCGATCCCGTTCCCTGTCCCGGAGTCGATCACCAAGGGCAGCAAGTTCCGCGTGACGTGGGTGAGCTACACCTCGCTGGCCCGCGTTCACGCCTACATCTCTCTGGAGCGGATGCTGGCCTGCGAGGGATCTGCATGGCGGCCGCCGAGGCGGTGGGGCGAGCCGCTGTTCGTGACCGAGACGGACGGTCAGGGCGGCCGGGTCAACGGCAAGTGGATCAAGTGGAGTTCGCTGAAGCCGGCCCAGCGGCGATGGCTGGTGGCGCCGGACGGCGGATCCATGCTGCTGGCCGTGCGGTCGGATGGCGGCCCGTTTACCGCCTGGTCGAGCGTGTTCGAGCGGACCAGCCGCCGGATCGCCGAGCGCTACGAGCCGCGGTTCCCGCACGTTCATCCGCACCGTTGTCGCCACACGATGGCCATGGCCACCATGGAACGGCTGGTGGCCGGCTACTACGAGCAGGCAGCACGGCTGTCGGCGGCGGGCGGAGACGCGGATGATGCCCTGGCCCACTACCTGACCACGACGGAGCCGCTGCTGGTCCTGCGCGATTTGCTCGGGCACTCCTCGTCTCTGACCACGGAAAAGTACCTCCGGCGCCTGGACATGATGCGGATCTTCCGGGAGATCTACGAGGACGCCGGCCGCCGTTGGGGCCTGTTGGACCATGAGGCGGCACAGCGGGAGGCGGACACCGAGTTCGAAGACGAGGACGCCGGGATGCTGGTCTGATGCCGGGCCGTGTGATCGATGAACCGCTCGGGGTGTCCTGCGTGTTCATGGACGGCCGACGCGCCGAGTGCTTCTTGAACGAGGACCGGCTGCCCCAACTGGCCGGGCAGTTGATGCGGGCCCTGGCCGACCTCGTGAAGCCGCACGGCGATCTGGACTCGCCCGACTCGGTGCGGGGCTACCTGGTCAGCATCCGGTTCTTCCTGAGGGACCTGGACGAGCACGGTTTCGCCGGGACTGCCGCGGACCTGTCCCGGCCGGTGCTGGCCCGGGCGCTGCTGGCCTTGAAGCAGAGGCGCCACGAGTCGCCCATCCGCCTCCTGCTGCGGCGGCTGGACGACCTGGAGGGCGTGTTCCCGGCGGACGTCCGCCGGTTCGTGGACGGCCGCAACTTCCATGCCCGCCCCGTGGAGGATCGCCGCCCCCTGGTGCCCTACAGCGAACGGGAATGGGCGAACCTGATCTCGGTCTGCGAGGGGATCACGGACAGGGCCTACACGGCGTTCAAGGCCGCCCTACAGGAGGCCGAGCGGGGCCAGGACGTCACGGTCGGGGGCTGGAGCCGGGAGAACGTCCAGTGGATGCTGCGGCACCGCGGACCGGAGGGCACCCTGCCGCGGCGGGTCCGCGGCCAGTTCGCCGCGGTCCGCCAGCTCACGAAGGTCTATCCCGGCGACGGCAACGAGGCGGTGGCCGCGCTCTTCCCTGGGCCGGGCATTGTCTTCGCCTACCGCATCCTGTTCGGCACCCGCACGGGCATCGTCGCCGACGGCATCGCCGGCCTGGGACTCGGTGACATCGACTGGGCCGGAGACAAGACAGCCCTGGTCGACTACATCAAGGGCCGCACTGCCAAGGAGAGCCTGACGCTCTCCCGTTCGGCGGTTCGCCTGCTGGAACGGTGGCTCGAACATTCCTCGGTGCTGCGGCAGTTCGCCCCCGCCGACCTCAAGGGCCGCCTCTGGCTGCGGTTCAACCCGACCGGCACCTACAAGTGGTCGGCGGGCCGGTTCCCGAAGCCCGACGAGTCGAACTGGTACGAACGCAACGGCCTGGTCGACGCCGAAGGCAAGCCGTTCCTGGTCCACGGCCCGCGCATCCGCACCACCTTCGAGGCGTCGAAGGACCGGCGCGTCTGGCAGAGCACCTCCCGCGCGACGATCGACCCGAACCACACCCCGGCGGTCGAGGGCTCCCACTACGTGGCCCACCAGACACCGAAGCAGAAGGCGGCCACCGAGGCGATCATCGAGTCCGCACAGAGCGACCTGATCCGCCGGAGCCAGAACCCGCTGGTGATCAAAGACGATGACGACCTGGCGTCCTTCCTCGAAGGGTTCCCGGCCGAGGCCGCCCGGCTCGGCCTTGAGGACGCGGCCCTGGCCGAGCTGATCGGCGGCGAGCGCGACGTGTTCGCCGCCGCTTGCGGCGATCAGCTGTCGGGGCTGCACGGGCCCAGAGGCAAGCCTTGCCCGGCGAGGCCATGGGTCTGTCTGCTCTGCCCCTTACCCCTGTTCGCCCCACGTCACCTGCCCAACCTCATGCGGCTGAGGGCGCTTTTCGCCCGGCAGTGGCAGCAGACGCCCGCCGCGGCCTTCATGGCGATCTTCGGTCCCTATGCCCAGCGTCTGGACGACCTCCTCAGCCCGCAGTCCCAGTACTTCACCGCGGCGGCACTACAGGATGCCGCGGGCCAGGTCGCCGACACCGACAGCGAACTCCCGCTCCGTCCAGAGGAGTTGACCCAGTGACCGTTCTCGCTGAACGAGCCGAGAAGGTCGCTCGGCCTGGCGGGTCGGTGTTCGCCAGCGCGGCCGTCTGCGAAGTGATCCGTCTTCCCGTCCGGCTCGGCTGTCACAGCCCGGTCTTCGAGCAGAATGTCTGGGACCTGACGGTGGTCGACGGGATTCCCCGGTTCTTCAGCCCGTCCCGGCGGATCCTGGACTTCACCAAGATCCGAAACCCGCGGTGGTGGACGGTCGCGAAGGAGTACCTGTTGGCGCTGATGGCGCCGGAACACGAGCAGGTCTGTGTCCTTCCGGACGCCTATCGCCTGCCCAAGACCTTGCCCACCTGCCAGCAGCGGCTGGAGTGGCTGACCAGCTGGATGAACTGGCTCACCAAGCAGGGTGTGACCTCCCTGAGCGAGGTGACCCAGGGACACTGCGACCGGTTCCTGCAGCACCGCTCAACGATCTACGACCGGGACGGGAGTGTCCTGCGGGACGCGAGTGACGACACCCGCATGATGGCCGAGCTCATCCCACGCGAACTGGCCTACTACGGCGAGCTGTTCAGCGTCGACCGCTATCAGGACGGCTTTCGTCCCCGCGCGACGACGGTGGTCCGGACCGAAGGCAACACAGAGAACAAGACCCAGCCGGCCCGGGCCGAGCTCCAGCAGCCGCTGCTGGCTGCCGCCTTGTTCCTGGTCCAGAAAGTGGCCCCGCACCTGATCACCCTCCAGCGGGACGTCGACCGGCACCGGGCCAGCCCCAAGGTTCCGGCGATGCCGCTGGCCGAGCGGGAAGCAGCCTGGTCGAGACGCTGCAGCAGCACGCGAGGACCGGTGAACCCCTGGTCCAGACGGCTGCAGACACCTTGGACTACAAGATCACGAAGGGATGGGACCCGGCCCACCCGCTGTTCCACGTCAGCCTCAAGGCCCTGGTCAGGGAGAGCCGAACGGGCGGATCGGATCCCCGCCGTCACTGGGTGGAACCCGGCGGACGCTGGGAGCCCATCCTCCCCCTGCTCGAGCAGACCCTCGCCAAGGTCGGGATGGCCCCGTTCTGGGGGCGTCACGCCGGTGTCATCGACCGCGCGGACGGCGACGGGCAGGACCCTGGACTCTGCCGCTGTTCGCCGCGGACGTCCCGGCAACTCGCCGGTCCCGATGCGTCCCACCTGTTTCCACAGACCCTCGTCTTCCATGGCCGCTACGAACGGTTCCGGGAGTGGGTCAACGGCGAAGAAGGGGCCCGTCTCGGCCTCGCTCCGATTCCGCATGACCCGCTCAACCTGCGAATCCTGCGACGCACCCTGGCCGTCGAGATCGCCCACCGCCCCGACGGGCTTCTGGCCGCAAAGATCCAGCTCAAGCACCTTTCCGTGGTCACCACCGAGGGCTATGCGAACCGGCCTGGAGGAGCACAGGCCAAGTTCCTGGCCGAGGTCGGCGAGTCAGAACACAACCGCAACCTCACCCTGACCCTGCAGGCCTTCCGCGACTTCCAGGCAGGCCGCCAGCCAGCCGGCCCGGGCGCCCGTGACCTCGTGAGCTTCTTCAGGTCTGTCGAGAACGAACTCCTCCAGGACACCACCGCCCCGCAGATCAAGCACAGCGACCAGGAAGTGATCAACCTGCTGTCCCAGCGAGCCGGCACCCTGCACCTGGGCATCGCGAACTACTGCTGGTTCATCGACCCGGACAAGGCCCTCTGCCTCAAGCTCGGCCAGACCAAAGACCGCAGCCGTCCTCTGGCCGGGATGTGTGACTCCGCCCGATGCCCGCAGGCCACCCACCACCCCTGTCACCGGCCGGTCTGGGCGTCGGCCGCAGCCAGCAGCAGGGTCTTCATCGGCAAGATCGGCCGGTCCCGGAAGGCCGAGAAATCGCGACTCACGGCCGAGGCCGAGCGGGCCGAGCACGTTGTTGTCGCCATCGACGCTGCCCTGGCCGCCGCCACTGGAGGAGTGCATGGGCAGGATCAGTGACACCGAGCGGACTCGAAACGAGGAAGCGATCCGGGCCGCCATGGACCGGCTCCTTCGCGGCGAACTCCCACCCGGCGGCCGGTGCGACCTCAAGACCCTCGCAGCAGAGGCGGGAGTGACCCGCACCGGCTTCTACTCGAAGAAGGACCGCGACGGCAGCGTTCGCGAAGGGCCCTACCAGCACCTCGGCGACGAGTTCGTACGCCGTCTGGCGGCCCTCCGGGAGGCTGGGGAGGCGCCAGACCCCAGAGACGCCCAGATCGAGCGCCTGAAGGCCCAGAACTCCGAGCTGAAGGACCGTCTCGCCGACAGGGACGAGACCATCGAAGAGCTGACCGCGTTCAAGAAGCTCGCGCTGTCCCGCCTCGTTGCCCAGCACGAAGAGATCGCGCACCTGCGCAGCCCGCAGTCGTCCCCCGAGCTGTCTCCGCCCGCCAAGCTGACCACCGTCCCCCGGGCCAGGACCACCGTCATTGGCACCTGCAACTGACGGCCACTAGTGCTGCTCGACGAGGTACCGGCCAACGCGGAGACGTGGATGCAGGCCCGCACCTTCCGGCTGGCGGCACGTCCGAGGCGTTCGCGGAATCGTCGCGCACAGCGACCCCGAGCCCAGGACACGCCTCACCGCCCACGGCCCCGAGCTGATCTTTCCCGGCCACTACGGGACGATCTACCAGGCCAAAGGGATGGACTACCTGGGCAAGACACGCCCGCGGCGCTTGACCATGCTGCCCGACGGCTCGGTCCTCCACGACCGGGCGGCTCAGAAAATCCGCCGCCTGGAGCAGGGCCACGAGTGGAGCGCCGCCCAGCTCGTTGCGCTCGGCGCTCCGCGACCGCGGCCCGGCTGCGGCCCGGCCCTTTGGCTGCGCGAGGCCCTGGCGCGCGGTCGGCGCCCGCAACATCCAGTACCGCGGCGCGCACCGGTTCTGCGGACGGTTGAAGTGTGTTGCCGACTCTGCGTCGAGCTACCAGAGAGAGTGGGCGCCACGTTGCCGTGACGCCCACCTCGGATCAGCCGACGGGCAGGGTCCTGCCGCAGGCGGTGAACAAAGCCACCGCCCCTTGCTCAGGGTGCCCACCGCATTCATGCCACTCCCTCCTGGCCTGTGAAGCTCAAGTCGTCGGTCGCGGCGACATGCTCGGGGGCGCGGTGAGGTGCCTGGCGGCATCCAGGGTTTCCCGAATGCGCTGGGCGAGGGGGTGTCGGTCGGGGTCGTTGACCCAGCGTTCGAAGGCGACCTTGAACGCGGCGATCCCGATTTCGGCCGCGAGCGCTGCGGTGGTGGTCTCCAGACCGCGATCGCGCAGCGCGTGGGCGAGCGTGGAGGCGAGTGCGGCGAGTTTGGCCAGTTCGCGTTCCTGGAGTTCGGGGTTGGCGGCGATGACGGCCTGGCGTTGCCGTGCCAGGTCCCCGCGTTCTTCGAAGACGGGAGCGGCTTCGGTCAGGGCGTGGGTGATCACCTCGAGCGGCGGGAGCGAGGCGGGGGCGGTGGCCGTGGCGTTCGCGAGGATGTCGGCGAGGGGGTTGGCGAGGAAGAGGACTTCCCGTTTGTCGGCGAAGTGCCGGTAGAAGGTCCGTTCGGTGACGCCGGCGCGGGCGGCGATCTCCGCGACGGTGGTGGCGTCGAAGCCCTTGTGGTTGTAGAGCTCCAGCGCCGCCTTCTCCAGGCGGCCTCGTGCGTCGGGTTTCCATCGGCTCATGCTCCGATCCTACACCGCGATGACAGAAGCTGACATCAGAGTGATGACAGGGTCTGACATCGGTGCTACGGTGATGTCACGAACTGACATCAGGGCTCTCCGCCCCCGGTGGGGAACCCGCAGCAGGAAGGCACGCACCATGCGCGTATTCGTCACCGGAGCCTCCGGACACATCGGCTCCGCCGTCGTCCCCGAACTCCTCGAAGCCGGGCACCAGGTCGTCGGCCTGGCCCGTTCGGACAAGTCCGCCGCCGCGTTGACGGCTGCCGGTGCCCAGGTGCACCGAGGCGACCTCGACGATCTCGAGGGGCTCGCCGTGGCCGCCGCCGCGGCCGACGGCGTCGTCCACCTGGCCTTCAAGCACGACGCCATGTTCGCCGGCGACTTCGACGGTGCGGTCGCTGCGGATGTGCGCGCCATCGAGGCGCTCGGGGACGCGCTCGCCGGCACTGGCAAGCCTCTGGTGACCACGTCGGGAACAGTGCTGTTCGCCTTCGCGGGACTGCAGGACGCCCTCACCGAGGCCTACGCGCTCGAGGCGGGGCCGCGGATCGACGCCGAGAACGCGGTGGTCGCACTCGCCGAACGCGGCGTCCGCTCGTCCGTCGTCCGGCTCACTCCGACCGTGCACAGCACGCTCGACCACAACGGCTTCATCCCGACCTTCATCTCCATCGCCCGGTCGAAGGGCGTCTCCGCCTACGTCGGCGACGGGGCCAACCGCTGGCCCGCCGTGCACACGCTGGATGCGGCACGCCTGTACCGGCTGGCGCTGGAATCCGCGCCGGCGGGGTCACGGCTGCACGCCGTCGACGACGAGGGGATCACCTTCCGCCAGATCGCCGAGGGCATCGGTCGCGGGCTGAACCTGCCCGTGGTCAGCATCCCGCCGACCGAGGCCGAGGCCCACTTCGGCTTCCTGAGCGCCCACGCCCAGGCCGACAACCCGTCCTCGAGCACGCTGACCCAGGACCTCCTCGGCTGGAAGCCCGTCCAGCCCGGCCTCATCGACGACCTCGGCCAGGGCCACTACTTCGACGCCCCGGCCACCACCACACCCTGAACCCGCCCCATCTCCATCCCGCCCCATCCAGGCCCGGGGTGGCTGGTCCCCAGCCACCCCGGCCTGCTCGAAGACCTGGAGTGCGGCGACCACCTCGCCGCACCGACGGCCTGACCACCCTCCCGTGCCCCTGACGCAGACCCCACCCAGGAAGGAAGAACCATGCCCCGCTCCCGTCCCGCGATCGACAGCGAACTGGCCGCAGCACTCCAGGCCATGCCGATCGGCCCGAACGGCGTCTTCGACCTGACCGACATCCCCGCCACCCGCCAGGCCGTCCGCGCGCTCGCCGAATCCATCGCCGCCACCATCCCCGACGAGCCCACCGTCACCGCCCGCGAGATCCAGGTGCCGCGCGCCGAAGGCCCCGACGTCCCCATCGTCCTGCTGCGTCCGGAGAACGCGCCCGGACCGCTGCCGGTCCTCGTGTGGTTCCACGGCGGTGGGCAGGTGCTCGGCTTCGCCGCGCAGGACACACCCTGGCTCAAGCCGCTGTCCGCGGCACTCGGCTGCGCCATTGTCAGCGTCGACTACCGGCTGGCCCCGGAAACCCCCGCGCCCGGCGCCGCCGAGGACGGATACACGGCCTACCGGTGGATCAGCGACAACGCCACCGATCTCGGCCTCGACCCCACCCGGATCGGCCTGGCCGGCCAGAGCGGAGGCGGAGGCATCGCCGCCGCCACCGCCCTTCTGATCCGTGACCGCGGCGCGGCGACCCCCCTGTTCCAGCTGCTGATGTACCCCATGCTCGACGACCGCAACACCACCGACTCCAGCCGCGAGATCACCGACATCGGCATCTGGGACCGCTCGACCAACCTCTTGGCCTGGCAGGCGATCCTCGGGGACCGCGTCGGCACCGAGGACGTCACGTCCTACTCCGCCGCCTCCCGGGCGACCGACCTCGCCGGCCTGCCCCCGACCTTCATCGGCGTCGGTGAACTCGACCTCTTCCGCGACGAGAACCTCGACTACGCCGCGCGCCTGCGCGCCCACGGCGTCCCCGTCGAGCTGCACCTCTACCCCGGCGCCTACCACGCCTTCGACATGTTCGCCCCGCAGTCCCACCTCGCGGCGAGCTTCCACCACACCATGAACGACTACCTCGTCCGGCACTTCACGAAGGCCCCGGCAACGCCGACTGCTCAGTAACACGCAGGTCTCACAGCGGGCCTCCTGTGCGGAATCCCGACAGCGCCTCCGAGCCGATTGCCACACCGCGCTCGGCCCCGAGGCGCATCCGAAACGAAATTGGAGTACCCCCATGCGCATTGGAGTCCTTTGCGAGCCCGCAGGGGAAACGCGCGTCGCCGCGACACCGGCCACCGTCAAACAGCTCACAGGACTCGGGTACGACGTAGTGATCGAGTCGGGGGCCGGAGCACTCTCCGCCTTCGCCGATGAGTCGTACATGGAGGCCGGAGCGCGGATCGGCACGGGCGAGGAGGCGTGGGGCGCCGACATCGTCTTCCGGGTCAACGGCCCGTCGATGGACGAGGCGGGCAAGCCGAAGGACGGCGCCGCACTGGTCTCCACACTCGCGCCGGCCCTCAACCCCGAGCTGGTCGACGCACTCGCGGCGCGGCCGATCACGGTGCTGGCGATGGACGCGGTGCCGCGCATCAGCCGCGCCCAGTCGCTCGACGTGCTCTCCTCCATGGCCAACATCACCGGCTACCGCGCGGTGGTCGAGGCGGCCCACGAGTTCGGCCGCTTCTTCACCGGCCAGGTGACCGCCGCAGGCAAGGTACCGCCGGCGAAGGTGCTCGTCGCGGGCGCGGGTGTGGCCGGCCTGGCCGCGATCGGTGCGGCCTCGTCGCTGGGTGCGATCGTGCGCGCCACCGACCCGCGCCCGGAGGTGGCCGATCAGGTGAAGTCGCTGGGCGGCGAGTACCTCCCGGTAGTGGTCCAGGAGGAGACGCAACAGTCGTCCGACGGCTACGCGAAGGCCACTTCGGACCTCTACAACGAGGCCGCCGCGAAGCTCTACTCCGACCAGGCCGCGGACGTCGACATCGTCATCACCACCGCGCTGATCCCGGGGCGTCCGGCGCCGAGGCTGATCACGGCCGCCGACGTGGCGAGCATGAAGCCGGGCTCGGTGATCGTCGACATGGCCGCCGGTATGGGTGGCAACGTCGAGGGCAGTGTCCCCGGGCAGCGGGTTGTCACCGACAACGGCGTGATCATCCTCGGTTACACCGACCTCCCCGGCCGCCTGCCCACCCAGGCTTCGCAGCTTTACGGGACCAACCTGGTCAACCTGATGAAGCTGCTCACCCCGGGCAAGGACGGGAAGTTCGTACTCGACCTCGACGACGTCGTACAGCGCGGCATCACCGTGGTCAAGGACGGCGAGAAGCTGTGGCCACCGCCGCCCGCGCAGGTCTCGGCGGCGCCCGCTGTCGGCAACACGGGGCCGGCTGCCGACATACCCGCCAAGGAGGAGAAGGCGCCCATGAGCGCCGGCACCAAGCTCGGCCTGAGTCTGGCCGGCATCCTCGCCTTCGGCCTGATCGTCGCCTTCGCCCCGGCCCCGCTACCGCAGCACTTCACCGTGCTGATGCTCGCGATCGTCATCGGCTACTACGTGATCGGCAAGGTGCACCACGCGCTGCACACGCCGCTGATGAGCGTCACCAACGCCATTTCCGGCGTCGTCGTCGTGGGTGCGCTGCTGAAGGTGTGGTACCCCGACCACCTCATGCAGTTGCTCGGCGCCGTCGCCGTTCTGCTCGCCTCCATCAACATCTTCGGCGGCTTCGCGGTGACACGCCGCATGCTCGCCATGTTCAGCAGAGGGAACTGACGACATGAGCGTCTCCGACATAGCCACCGCGGCGTACGTCATCGCCGCGCTGCTCTTCATCCTCAGCCTCGCCGGACTGTCCAGGCACGAGAGCGCCAGGCAGGGCTGGACCTACGGCGTCGCCGGCATGGGCGTCGCCCTGGTCGCCACGATCGTCTACGTCATCAAGAACGGCCACGACCAGGCCGGCAGCGACAGCACGCCGGGCATCGTCCTGATGTTCGTCGCCGTCGTGGTCGGTGGTGCGATCGGCCTGTGGCGTGCCCGGATCGTCCAGATGACCGGCATGCCCGAGCTGATCGCCCTGCTGCACTCCTTCGTCGGTCTGGCCGCCGTACTGATCGGCTGGGTCGGCCACCGCGAAGGCCTGCTGTCCGGCCACCCGGTCGAGTCGCCGATCTCCCTGTGGAACATCCACAACGCCGAGATCGCCATCGGCATCTTCATCGGCGCGGTCACCTTCACCGGCTCGATCGTGGCCAACCTCAAGCTCTCGGCGAAGATCAAGAGCGCCCCGCTCATGCTGCCGGGCAAGAACCTCATCAACGTCGGCGCACTCGTCGCCTTCGCCGTGCTGACCGTGGTCTACATCGTCGTCTCCCACGACAGGACCGACAGCACGGGCACGATCGTCCTCGCCCTGATCACGCTGGTCGCCCTGGCGCTGGGCTGGCACCTGGTCGCCTCCATCGGCGGCGGCGACATGCCGGTCGTGGTCTCGATGCTCAACAGCTACTCCGGCTGGGCCGCGGCAGCCTCGGGCTTCCTGCTCAACAACGACCTGCTGATCGTCACCGGGGCGCTGGTCGGCTCCTCGGGCGCGTACCTGTCCTACATCATGTGCAAGGCGATGAACCGGTCCTTCACCTCGGTCATCACCGGCGGCTTCGGCATCGAGGCCAAGACCTCCGACGACACCGAGCACGGTGAGCACCGCGAGATCTCAACCGAGGAGACCGCCGAGCTGCTGGCCTCTGCGTCGAGCGTCGTCATCACGCCGGGCTACGGCATGGCTGTCGCCCAGGCGCAATACCCGGTCGCCGAGCTCACCCGCCTCCTGCGCGAACGCGGTGCCGACGTCCGCTTCGGGGTCCACCCCGTCGCCGGGCGGCTCCCCGGGCACATGAACGTGCTGCTGGCCGAGGCGAAGGTCCCCTACGACATCGTGCTGGAGATGGACGAGATCAACGACGACCTGGCCCAGACCGACGTCGTCCTGGTCATCGGCGCCAACGACACCGTCAACCCGGCCGCGGCCGAAGACCCCGGCAGCCCGATCGCCGGCATGCCGGTGCTCCGGGTCTGGGAGGCGAAGGACGTCGTCGTCTTCAAGCGCTCAATGGCCACCGGCTACGCCGGCGTGCAGAACCCGCTCTTCTTCCGGGACAACTCCCAGATGCTCTTCGGCGACGCCAAGACGAAGGTCGACGAGATAGTCGGAGCGCTCTCCCTGGCACGGGCCTAATGCCGGTGCCACTGAATGTTGAGATGCTGTCCTCGTGGTGAGCAAAGCAGGTGGCGTTGAAGGCCAGTCGGTTCATCCGGGCAAGTACGCACACGTGGAGCGGGAGAGGCGGTTCCTGCTAGCCAGGGCGCCGTCGCTGTCGACGGTGACCGTCTCCCGCCTGATCACTGACCGCTATCTGGTGGGAACCCGTCTGAGATTGCGACGGGCAGATTTCTCGGATGGTCGCTGCGAGATGAAGCTCACCCAGAAGGTTCCGGCATCTCTGCCCGGTGCCACTCAGGGCTTGATCACCAATACGTACTTGTCGCGGGCTGAGTACGACCTGCTCGCCTCCCTGCCGGCCCGGGTGTTGTCCAAGGCCCGTCTCAGCGTTCCTCCCCTGGGAGTTGACGTTTTCGACGCCCACTTGCAGGGCCTGGTGCTTGCGGAGGTGACCGACGACGCTCGCTTCACCGGAGGACGCCTCGTGCAGACTTCCCGCCAAGAACTGCTCGAATGGCTGGCCGAGTACGGCCTCCGCCCTGAGTGAGCCAACCGTTTCCCAAAGCTGTCCCAGGTGGCTGCAGGGGGCGGACACGCCGTGTCACGAACTCGCGGCCATCAAGGTTTCGATGGCACACCCTCAAGTTCGGTGACACGGGACCACAGGGACGCAAAGGGACACATGTTCCGGAAACCGACCGAGTTCTTCCCGATCGAGAGCGACATGGTCGGCTGAATCGCCGGGACACAGCCCGCAGCGTGATCTCGCCAGAACGAGACACGACCAGCGCGGGACACAGCAAGTGCGGAAACAACATCGGCCACATGCCGGGGTCGTGCTCGAGGAGGCCTGCGTACAGGGCGGCCGGGTGGTGGGCCTTGAGCCATGCCGACTGAAGGGCGGGGACGGCGAAGGCGACGGCGTGCGCTCTGCAGAAGCCGTACGCGCCGAAGGCCTCGATGGTCTCCCACACTCCGTTGAGCATGGCGGGGTCGTAGCCGCGGGCGGTCGCTTTGGCGTGGAACCACTCGCGGAGCTTGGGCAGGCGTTCGGCGTCGGCGAGGGCGCGGCGGGCGAGTTCGGCGAGTGCCCGGTCGCAGCCGGTCAGGACGCTGACCATGTCGATGATCTGTTCGTGCCAGACACCTCACGTTGCTACGCCGTCAAGCGGCATGGCTGTCGCGTTCGATAATTGTGTGGGCGAATCGGGCGTACTGCCAGAACGTCCGAGCTGTCAGCAGCAACGTGCTTCCCTGACTCCCGCCATGCCTGCGAAGATCGCCAGCATGCCCGCATCCAACGACAGCCCCTTCTCCGAGATTGGTGAACCCGCTCTGGCCGTGCGGGACCAGCGGGGCGGTCTTGTGGCCGTGGCAGGCAGGGGTGGGGACAACATCCCGGCCCCAGTAGCGGTCTATGACACGTCTGATCTGGGCTGCCGCTTCATCGTTCACTCACGGTTCCCGGTGCATGCGATGGCTTTCCATCCCGCCTTCCCGCTGCTCGCAGTGGGGACCGGCAGATACGACGGCGGCTACTTCTTCGAGGGCGAGCTACTGCTGCTGCATCTGGAGACTGGCGAGAGCCGATCACTCATCGAGCATGAGATCGGCCGACAGGTCCTGGGGCTGGAATGGCACGACGAAACAGCCCTGCAGGTCCTGATGGCACCGCCCGAAGACTGGCAGGACGAACGAGCTCGTGTAGAAGGTCATGTCGCGGTTGTGCGCCGAGCGGACTGGGCTGCCGTCCCGGCTCGTTCGCTCACCGGCCGGGATTTGGCCGGCCCGAGGGTGCCGGCTATGCGCCCCGACGGGCGCGAGGCCGCTCGCCATGTGCTTGCTGAAGTCAGTGCAGCCTGGCGCGTGCAAGGCGCCGATCGGCTCGAAGACCGGTGATCACATCAAGCCGCTTCGGCCAGCAAGGCGGGGAACGCGGTGTGTTCGTCGAACGACTTGCGATGCTGGAGGCAGTGGTAGAGCTGGCCGATCATGCGGTTGAAGAGGTGGCGCTGTGCGGCCGCATGCCAGTCGCCGCGCTCGCGTCGGCGCCGGTAGTGGGCGTCGGCTCCGGGTGAGTGCCGGAGGGCGGAGAAGGCCCGGAGGTAGCCGGCGTGGTTGAGCCGATCGTTCTTCACCCACCGCCGCGTGATGGCCGACTTCTTGCCTGAAGCCCTGGTGATGGGCGAGGAGCCTGCATATGCCTTGAGACCGCGGGCGTCGGCGAAGCGGGTGCGGTCGTCCCCGATCTCAGCCAGGATCCGGGCGGCGAGCTGGATGCCGAGCCCAGGGAAGCTCAGCAGGATCTCGGCGTCCGGGTGCTGAGGGAATGCTTCTTCTACCGCCTTTGCGAGGTCGTCGGCGGCGGTGCAGGCAGCTTCCAACTGAATGAGAAGGGCGAGCATCTGCTTGCCGAGTGCGTCCTCAACCAGAGGCGGCTGGTGAGCCCAGTCGGCGCGGAAGACGTCACGCAGCCGGTCCGCCTCCGCCGTGATGCCGCGCTTACGGCCGGCGCGCTTGAGAGCGGCCTGGAGCTGGGTGCGGGTCAGCCGCGCGGCCCGGGTAGGCGTCGGTGCGGCCTTGAGGAGTTCGCGAGCCTCAGGGCGACACAGGCCGTTCGTCCAGGTGGCGAAGGCCTCCAGGGCAGCCGGATAGTACTCACGCAGCAGGGAACGGAGCTGGTTGGCGATCTGCTGGCGGTTCCAGAGAGCGTCCTGCTGAGCGCGGGCAAGGACGGCAATGGCGCGACCGAGGTCGGAGTCGTTGGGCAGCGGCCGGTGGGCGTGCATGTCGGTGCGCAGGATGTTCGCCAGGACGAGGGCGTCGCCGGAATCGGACTTCTTGCGCGAGACGCTGTGCCGGTCTCGGTAGCGTGCTGCCGCCATCGGGTTCATCGCGAACACCTTTCGCTTCCCGGTCCGCAACACCGCGACCAGCAGTCCGCGCGAGGTCTCGATCGCCACGGGGATAGGGGCCTCCTCGGTGTCGCCGTGCTCGGCGAGTAACTCCAGTAGGAGCTGGTAGCCGGCGGCGTCATCAGTGATGTGACGCTTGGCCACCAGCGTCCCGGTGTCGTCGACCAGGGCGACGTCGTGGGATCGTTCCGCCCAGTCGATTCCGCAGTAGATCAAGGTTCCCTCCCCATTACTCAGGCGTTTACGCTGGTCACGAGCGCAGTGGGCCACGCGAGCGACCTACTGAGCTCGTCGGATTGTTGTCGGGTGGCGGGTGAGGGTGAGTCCGGTGCCGGCAAGACAGCCGTCGATGAGGTCGGGGCGTTGCTGGATGTG
>NZ_JBIAVS010000043.1:0-41101 GCF_042894545.1 Streptomyces sp. NPDC001530 | reverse complement strand
GCGACCCCGGCACCCGCTGGTCCTCCGCCTACGAGGACCATCAGTGGGTCCAGGTCGACCTCGGCTCCGCCCGGCGCTTCGACCGGGTCGCGGTCCTGTGGGAGCAGGCGTACCCGAAGACGTACACCATCCAGGTCTCCGACGACGGAGACACCTGGACCGATGTCACTACCGTCACCAACACCCCCGACCCGCTGAAGATCAGCGTCAACGGTGTGCGGGTGCTGGTGCGCGGCGGCAACTGGGGCTGGGACGAGCTACTGCGCCGGATGCCCGCCGAGCGGATGGACGCGGCGGTGCGCATGCACCGGGCCATGAACTTCACGATGATCCGCAACTGGGTCGGCAGCAGCAACCGCGAGGAGTTCTACGCCGCCTGCGACGCGCACGGCATCCTGGTGTGGAACGACTTCCCCAACGCCTGGGCCATGGACCCGCCGGACCACGAGGCGTTCTTGTCCGTGGCCCGCGACACCGTCCTGCGTTACCGCAGTCATCCGAGCATCGCGGTGTGGTGCGGCGCCAACGAGGGCAACCCGCCCGCCGCGGTGGACGAGGGCCTGCGCAAGGCGGTCGAGAGCCAGGCGCCGGGCCTGCTCTACCAGAGCAACTCGGCCGGCGGCGTCGTCACCGGCGGCGGCCCGTACGGCTGGGTCGAGCCGGAGAAGTACTTCGACCCCGCCACCTACGGCAGCAAGGACTTCGGCTTCCACACCGAGATCGGCATGCCCGTCGTCTCCACCGCCGCCAGCACCCGCGCCATGCTCGGCGACGACGGGCCGGAGTGGCCGATCGGCGGCGCCTGGTACCACCACGACTGGAGCGAGCGCGGCAACCAGGCCCCGCAGCACTACAAGGCGGCCATCGAGACCCGCCTCGGTACCGCCCGCGACCTGGACGACTTCACGCGCAAGGCGCAGTTCGTCAACTACGAGAACTTCCGCGCCATGTTCGAGGCCTGGAACGCCCATCTCTGGGACAATGCCAGCGGGTTGATGCTGTGGATGTCCCACCCCGCCTGGCACAGCACGGTGTGGCAGACCTACGACTACGACTTCGACGTCAACGGCGCCTACTTCGGCTGCCGCAGCGCCTGCGAGCCCCTGCACGTCCAGGCCGACCCGGTGAAGTGGCAGGTCATCGCCGTCAACCACACCCGCATGGCGCTGCAGCGGGCGACGGTCACGGCGGAGACGTACGACCTGTCGGGCCGCCGTATCGCGAGCACGCGGCAGGCGCGCGTGGACGTGGACCCGGCCGCCACGGCGACGGCGTTCACCGCGGCCCCCACGGACGACCTGCCGGACCTGCACCTGCTCCGCCTGACCCTGGAGGACTCCGACGGCAAGCTCCTGTCCCGCAACACCTACTGGCGCTGCCGCACACCCGAGGCGCTGCGCGCCCTCGACCAGGTCCGGCAGGCCGGGCTGTCGGCGTCCCTGACCCGGGTGTCCCACGACGGGGACCGGCGTACGACGACCGCCACGGTCCGCAACCGCGGGTCCATGGTCGCCGCGATGGTCCGGCTCTCCCTGCTGGACGAGGACGGCGCCCGCGTCCTGCCGACCCTCTACGACGACAACTACCTGTGGCTGCTGCCCGGCGAGTCGCGCACGGTGACGCTGTCGTGGCCCGAGTCGGCGCTGCCCTCGGGCCGGCCGAGGCTACGGGCGGAGGGGTACAACACTCCCCCGGTCACGGTGCGCGGCTGAGCCGTACGGGGAGAGCCCCGGGGCGTCAGACGCTGCGCTCGTAGCTGGCCCACGCGATGTGCGACTCGTGCAGCGTCACGACCACCTCGCGGATTCCCCGGGCCCCCTCCCCCAGCGACCCCGCGTGGATGGCCTCGACCAGCTGGTCGGCGATCACCTTGGCCAGGTACTCCGTCGAGGTGTTGATCTGCTGGAACCGCTCCTCGTCGTCGAGGTTGCGGTAGTTGAACTCGGCGATCAACTTGCCGAGTTCGGCGGTGGCCAGACCGATGTCCACGACGATGTTGTCGTCGTCCAGCTCCGGGCGCCGGAACGTCGCGTCCACGACGAACGTCGCCCCGTGCAGTCGCTGGGCGGGTCCGAAAACCTCGCCACGGAAGCTGTGGGCGACCATCATGTGGTCACGTACGGTGATGCTGAACAAGGGTCCTCCAAGTGAGGGTGTGCGCTCGGCAGCGAGCATATTACTGGCGCACATGTGAGTTCATGTGTGAACCAAATGTGAGATCCTCTCGTGTCCTTGGTGTGTCGGGTGGCCGCGCCGGCAGAGGAGGACGATGGAGACACCACCGGTGAGACGCCTGGAGCAGACCCTTGCCGACTTCGCCGAGCGGTACGGGGCTCTGACCAGAGCGCGGGAACAGATGAGGGCGCTGTCGGTGACGGCCTGCTCAAGGGACGACGTCGTGGAGGTCACCGTGGGCGCTGACGGCCGCCCGGCGAGTATCCGATTCGTCGACGAACGGTTCCGGGAGATGCCCGCCGCCCAGCTCGGCGACAGCGTCCTGGAAGCCCTGAGCACGGCGCGAGCCGAGGTCGCAGCCCGGTTCAGCGCCGCGATGGCCAGTGCGGGGCTGCCGGTCCAGGTCACCCGCGAGACGACGAGACCACGACCTCAGGGGCCGTTGTGGGGCCGTAGGCCCGCTTCGTCCTACGCCCCACTGCCGCCGGATCTGCGGGCGGCCGTGGTGGCGCTGACGGACTCCGTGTGCGACGCCGTCAGGTGTGTGTGAGGTCGGACGGCCGAGCACCTGCGCGCCCATTTCGACGTGCCGGTCCTCATGCACCGGGAGGAGGTGCCGCAAGCCCGCCGCGGCTTCCTCGACCAGGTGTCCGTGGGACAGGTGCTCGCGCAGGCGTGGCGGCCCGGAGTGCTGCCGTGGGCCATACACGCCCTGCGCGCCGGCGGCACCACGCATGTGCCGGTCTGCGAGCCGCAGGCGTTCCCGGCGCGGGGTGCCCTGGACCTGCCCGGGGCGCCGGGTGCCCGTGCGCACACCCGGGCACACCAAGGGACACTGCGCCTACCACCTGCCCGGGAGCGGCATCCTGATCACCGGTGACGCCCTGGTCACCGCGCACCCCACGTCACGGATCAGCGGTCCACAGCTGCTGCCCGACATGTTCCACACCGACCGGGCGCGGGCCCTCGACTCCCTGACCGTGCTGGAGAACCTGGACGCGGGCCTTCTCCTGCCCGGCCGCGGGCCCGTGTACCAAGGCTCGGCCCAGGAGGCCGCCGCCACGGCCCGCGAGCACGCGACCCGGTGATCAGTCACCTCCCTCAGACGGCGCAACCCGGTCACCAGCGGTTCAACAACACACTTACCGGGCAGTACGTTCGACGGTGACCTCGTGCGTGTGACACCGTCTAAGCTCGGGAAACCGAAGAACAACCACACTTGCTCTATGCACGGGCACATCAGCGCTTATCGTGAAGAGTGAACATGTCGGTGGAACCATCTGGCGTTGACACTTATCCACACGGGACCCGCGGCATGGGTACCATGCGCAACGTCATCATATCGAGGGAGTGAACGGTTGTGACCAGCCAATCAGCCGCCACGCTCCGGTCGCGGTACGTAGCACAAGCCGCGTCGGACTTGGAGGAGAACCGTCGGCGACAGCAGGAGCTGGCGGAGAGGATCTCCGTGTTGAAGCAGGAGGAAGCCCTCCTCGCGGACATCCTCAACCTCGCCGAGCGGTACGAGGGTTTCGCCGACGCGTCCCGGCTGCCCGAGCAGTTGCAGGACGAGCCCGTCGTCGCGAAGGCGGAGAAGGCGTCCACCGGAGCCGCCTCCCGACGCTCGGCGTCGGCCAAGAGCGCTCCGACCGGCAAGACGGCGAAGGCCGACGCGAAGGGGAAGTCGCGTCAGCCTCTGCTCGGTGACCTGCTGGCGGACCTGCTCGGCCAGTACGAGGAACCGCGTCTGGCGAAGGAACTGCGCGACGAACTCCTCGAGAAGCACCCGGACCGCGACCCCACACCGCAGGTGGTGCGGAACACCCTCGAATCCCTGGTCGCCAAGGGCCGTATCAGGCGTCACAAGCGGCAGCGCTCCGTCATGTACACCCTGGTCAAGAGGGGTGCGGCGGACAGCGACAGCTCCGACTGACTCGTCTGCTTGTCCCGCGGGCGGTGGTCCACTGCCGGACGGCGGCACACACCGCGTGCGAAGCATCCCGCCTCGCGGGACGGGCGAGACACCTCGACCGACCGTGTGAACCAGGTTCATCACATGTCGGACGAGAATCGCGTAATGGAATTCCTCGAGCGGGTGGTCGCGGACAGCGCCGCCGCCTTCGCCGGGTTGTCGACATCTCTCGGTGTCCGCCTCGGGCTGTACCGGGCGATGGCAGACGCCGGCCGCTCACCTCGGCCGAACTGGCCGACAGGACGGGGCTCGTCGAGCGCTATGTCCGCGAGTGGCTGGACGGGCAGGTCGCCGGCGCCTACGTGCTGCACTCCCCCCGAGACGAACACGTGTATTTTCCCGGACGAACACACGGCCGTACTCGCCGACTGCTCCCTGCCCCCATACGTCGGTGGCGGCTTCACCGTGCTGAAGGCCCTCTACGGCTCCGAGGAGGCGCCGGCGAACGCCCACCGCAACGGTGGCGGCGTGAGCTGGCGGGACTACGGGCCGGAACTGGCCGAGGGCGTCGCCGCCTTCTTCAAGCCCGGCTACGACGCCGTCCTCGTCCAGACGTGGCTGCCCGCCCTGGAGGGTGTCGAGCCCAAGCTGCAGCGCGGCGCCTCGGTCGCCGACGTCGGGTGCGGCTTCGGTCACTCGACCGTGCTCATGGCCAAGGCGTTCCCGCAGGCCCGCTTCCACGGCTTCGACTTCTACGAGCCCTCCATCGAAGCGGCCCGCAAGCTGGCCAAGGAGTGCGGTGTCGAAGACCGCGTGACGTTCGAGGTCGCCGCCGCACACGACTTCCCCGGCGGCGATTACGACCTCGTCACGTTCTTCGACTGCCTCCACGACCTCGGTGACCCCGATGCGGCGCTCCGGCGTGCCGAAGAGACTCTCGCGGACGGCGGAAGCTGCCTGGTCGTCGAGCCGAACGTATCGGCCGAACCTGGGGAGAACATCAACGCGATCGGCCGGTCCTTCGCCTCCACCTCGCCCGTCCTGTGTCTGCCGGTGGCCCTCGCACAGAACGGCCCGCACGCGCTGGGAAACCACCCCGGTCAGGACGCCCTCAGGGAGATCGGCATCGAGGTCGGTCTGCGCAATTGGCGGCTCGCCGTCGAGACCTTCACCAACAGGGTTTACGACGTCACGCGTTGACGGACGGACGCTCAGGCGAGTTGGTTCCGGTGAGATTCAGGCACGGTCGGTCGCGCCGGAACCACCACCTTCGCGGCCACAGCGGCGCCTACCACCCGCGCCACACGTTGTCGAACGCGGCATTCTCGACGTCCCGCCGCAGTCGTACGGCCTCCAGCCGCATCACCGCGTCACCGACGGCGGCCAGTACGGTCGTGACGGCGTCGTCGAGGGGGCTGTCGCCGACGCCGGACGGCTCCTCATCTGAGCCTTCGATTCCCGAGGCCGCCAGCAGCCCGGCGAGAACGGGCTCGCCAGAGGCCCTGCGCTCCTCCGCCTCGCGGCACGCCTGCGAATCGGCCAGTACGGCCCGCCCGGACAACAGCCGGAAGCCGTGGCCGTGCGGATGAATGACGAGCCCGGCCCGCTCCAGGGCATCGGCATAGGCAGGCGCGAGGTCGTCGGCGCGGCGCCACAGCCACTCGTCGACCGTCTCGTACGGCCCCTGCCGGGCGAGTGAGGCATCCGCCTGGTCCAGCAGCGGGTCACCGGACACCGCCTGCGGGCCGGGCACCATGCGGTCGCCGTCCAGGCGCAGTGCCCCGCTCTGCGGCAGGTCGATCGCTTCGGCCCCCGCGAGCGCGAGCGACAGGTCCCCCTGGCCCACGAGTTGGTCGGACGGCATGCCCAGGGCGACGAGCACGAGGTCGCGTGCGGTGGTCATGAGTCCCTCCTCGTCTCCAGCAGGCGCAGCCACACCTCGCTGATGGTGGGGAAGGCGGGTACGGCGTGCCAGAGGCGTTCGACCGGTACCTCCCCGGTGATGGCGACGGTCGCCGAGTACAGCAGTTCGTCCACGCCAGGCCCGACGAAGGTGGCGCCGACGACGACCTGCCGGTCCCGGTCGACGAGGATGCGGGCCCTGCCCCGGTAGTCGGGGCGGTACTGGACGGCGCCCGCGAGGTGCCCGATCTCGTAGTCGACGACCTCGACGTCCCGGCCGAGGCGCTCGGCCTCCCGCACGGTCAGGCCGACGCTCGCGACCGTGGGGTCGGTGAAGACGACACCGGGGACGGCCTCGACGTCGGCCGTGCTGCTGTGCGGCGCCCAACGGCCCGTATCCAACTGCTCGCCCCGCGCCCGGGCGGCGATCACCGAACCGGCGACGCGGGCCTGGTACTTGCCCTGGTGGGTGAACAGGGCCCGCCGGTTGACATCGCCGACGGCATACAGCCACTCCCCCGGAACCGCGGTGACGGTCAGGCTGTCGTCGACGGCGAGCCAGTCCCCCGGCTCCAGCCCCACGGTGTCGAGCCCGATGTCCTCCGAGCGCGGGGCGCGGCCGGTGGCGAAGAGGATCTCGTCGGCGGTGAGCTCGGCACCGTCCGACAGCCAGACCCGGACCTCACCCCCGCCCTTGCCACCCCCGCCGTCCGCCCTCTTGGCGTCTACGACAAAGACGCCGAAACGTACGTCCGCACCGGCCTCCTGCAGCCGCTCGGTGACCAACTCCCCCGCGAAGGGCTCCATCCGGGGCAGCAGTCCGTACTCCCGGGCGAGCAGGGTCACCCGGCTGCCCAGTGCCTGCCAGGCGGTGGCCATCTCGATGCCCACCACACCGGCACCCACGATCACCAGCCGTCCGGGCGGCTGCTCGGCGCTGGTGGCCTCCCGGCTTGTCCAGGGGCGCAGTTCCTCGATCCCGGGCAGCGGGGGCAGGGCCGCACGGCTGCCGGTGCACACGGCGACGGCGTGCCGGGCCCGCAGCCGGACGACGTCGCCGTCGGGCGTCTCCACCGACACCTCGCGCTCCCCCGCCAACCGGCCATGCCCGCGCAGCAGATCGATACCGACCGACCCGATCCATTCGACCTGGCCGTCGTCCTTCCAGTGGGCGGACATGCGATCGCGATGCGCCAGAACGGCCTCGACGTCCAGCGGTCCCTTGACGGCGGGATCGAGCCCCGGGACGTGCGCGGCGTCGGCCCGGAACAGGGCGGGTCGCAGCAGGGCCTTGCTGGGTTCGCAGGCCCAGTACGAACAGTCGCCGCCGGCCAGTTCGCTCTCCACGATGACGGTGCTCAGACCGGCGGCGGTGGTCCGGTCCGCGACGTTCTCACCAACCGGCCCAGCGCCGATCACTATGACGTCGTACGTGCGGGTGTTCTCGGTCGGCATGTGTCCTCCGTTGGCTGTGCGCCGGGCGGATGGGTGGGGTCAGGCGGGTCTCAGCGGCCGGGGGCGCGCTCGGTGACCTCCTGGAGGAACCACTCGTTGCCGTCCAGATCCTTGAAGGCGGCGAAGGTGCCGTAGCTGGCCCGCTCCGGGTGCAGGCCCAGCACGCGGTGGGTGTCACCGGCATGGTGGAAGGCACCCGTCTCGTCGCGGAACGGGCCGTGGACCTCCACGCCGTACGAGGTCAGCTCCTCCTGGGCCTTGAGGATGTCGGTCACGGTCAGCTGAAGGCCGTGGAGCGTGCCCGGCTCCTGACGGGTGAGCCCCTTGCCGAAGATGATCGAGCACGCGGAGCCCGGTGGAGTCACCTGCACGATCCGATAGCCGTCGTTGATCGGGAAGTCGGCGTCGAGGCGCCAGCCGAGCTGCTCGACGTAGAAGCCCTTGGCCCGGTCCACGTCGGAGACGGGCAGGATGACGACTTCGAGCTTCATGTCCATGGCTGTGATCTCACTTTCGACGGTTTGGTCCCCTGCGCAGGCGGGCGCCGTGCGCTCAGTGTCGGCCGCGGTCGACATGTGCCGCCTCAGTCAAGTGACGGTGCGTCTTGGGGTGCGTTGGCCGATTCGTTACCGAAGCCACCGCACCGGACGGCTGGCGGATACGTGTGTCTGTTGGGCCCCGGACGGGGCTGTCGACCGAATGGAAGGACGGATCTTGAGAAAACTCTTCCCCACCTCCCGCGCCGGCCGGGCACTGACGGCGGGTGCCACGCTGCTCTCCGCCGCAGCCTCCCTCGCCCCGGCCGGGACGGCTGCGGCGAGCACCGGCACCGAGAGCCGGCACCGAGTGGACTACGTGGCCCTCGGTGACTCTTACGCCTCCGCGCCGCTCGTACCCACCCAGGTCGACGCGACCTGTCAGCGTTCCGACCAGAACTACCCCTCGCTGGTGGCACGTTCGCGGTCCGCGACGCTGACGGACGTCAGCTGCGCGGGCGCCACCACCGACGACATGACGGCCCCGCAGACCGACGGTGTACCGGCTCAGCTCGACGCCCTGAACCGGGGCACCGGCCTGGTCACCGTCACCATCGGCGGCAACGACATCGGGTTCTCGACCGTGCTCGGCACCTGCGCCCAGCTCACGTCCGGCAACCCGGCGGGCGCCCCCTGCGAGGCCCACTTCGCGGGCAGCGGAGCGGACCGGATCACGGACGCGATCTCCGCGACCGGACCGAAGGTCGCCCAGGTCCTGCGTGGCATCCACCGCCGCGCGCCGCACGCCCGTGTCGTGGTGGTCGGCTACCCCGACCTCTTCCCCGAGGACGGTGTCGGGTGCACCAGCAGCAAGGTGCCGCTGGCCGCGGGCGACTTCGCCTGGCTCCGCGACAAGGAGAAGGAACTCAACGCGATGCTGGCCCGCCAGGCCCGCCGCGGCGGGGCGGAATACGTGAACACGTACACGCCGACCGTCGGACACGACCTCTGCAAGCCGACCGGCGAGCGGTGGATCGAGACCTTCGCTCCCGAGACTCCGGCGGCGCCGGTGCACCCCAACGCCACGGGTGAGAGTGCGATGGCCACCGCGGTCGAGGGTGTTCTCGAAGGTCACGGCCGACGCCACTGACGTTCCTGCTGCGTGGGGTGGCCGGTCCGGCACGAGCCGGTGCCCGGTCCGGCCGCCCTCCCCTCCATCGGGCCGCCCGTCAGAGAAAGCTCCCGGCCCCGGGGCCGTACCCCGACAGCACCGCACTCTCCGCCCAGCCCCACACCTGCGCGTCCGTCGGCCAGTCGCGGCCGCCCTCGGCGGCGGCCACACCTCGGGACACCTGCCCACTGGAAACATGCTTATCAGAGACACACTCGCCGGAAACACGCCGCGGGTGCGCTGTACGACGCTTCTCGGCGGCCCGTACACGTATGCGCGTCAGGAAGGCCATGTCATGCTCTCAGACGGCGGCGCTGGCGTTGATGGTGACCGGGACGTTGTCGCGCGTGGCCTTGGAGTACGGGCAAATCTGGTGGGCGGCGTTCGCGAGCTCCTGGGCGGTGGCGTCGTCGACGCCGCCGAGCACGGGGCTGAGGACCGCGGAGAGGGAGAACTCGCCATCGTCGCCGTGCGTGAGGGTGACCTCGGCGGTGATAGCCGTGCTGGTGAGCCGGATCTTGCGGCCGGTGGCGGCACGGCGCAGGGCGCCGAGGAAGCAGGCGGCCCAGCCGGCTGCCAGCAGCTGCTCGGGGTTGGTCGCGCTACCTGCACCACCGAGCTCCTTGGGAAGGGCAAGGCTCGTCTCCAGCAGACCGTCGGAGGAACGGACATGACCGCCGTTGCGGCCCTCTCCGTCGACGTCGACGACGGCGGTGTAGCTGACTGCCATGACTGTGCTCCCGATCTCGGTCGAAAGGATTTTGCCCGCCTCTGACCAGGCCACTCTCCATGTCACCGGTTGAGGCGGTGACGAAATCATGGCAGTCACAGGCGTCACCTGTCAAGACGGTGACTTGCGACTGTGCCGGTTCACATGTCGTCTGTCGCCCTAGTGACATGTCTCAACAGGGCGGTCAGCGCTGCCCGGTCCGCCGCAGTGGGTGGACTGCCGTCGTCCACGACGGTGACCGTCAGGCTGGTTGCGAGGTCAGCGGTCACCTGGACGTTCGCGGCCCGGGCGTGCTCCACGGCCCGATCGACGGCCTCCGCGACGACGACGTACACATGCGTCTCGACCAGCCAGGGCTGGGGCTCGGGCGTCGGTGACCTCCCGGAGGCCGGCCAGGGCCTCCTCGGTGTCGCGTGCCGCGCCGCCGAGCAGTCCGAGGGCCTGTGAAGAAGCCGTGCCCAGTTCCTGCCGTGCCAGGTTGAGGCCGGGCAAGGCGCGCACCATGCATTCCTGGACCCGCTGCAGGGCCCTGGCGTACTGGCGGTCCACTCCACCGGTAGGAGCGAGCGGTCGGCACATGTGAGCGTGCCCTCACCGCGCAACGTGCCGGTGTCACCGACGTGTTCGGGTACCGGCTGCCCGGCTGCCATGGCCGGACGGCCTTCGCGGCCCAGCAGATCGGCCGGGCGGTCGTATCCCATCGCCTCGGCAGCGGCAGGGTTCGCGTAGCGCACGGTGTGATCGGCGTCCACGGCCCGGACGGGCTGTCGTACGACATCGAAGACGCATCCCCCCTCGGCGATCGACGTCATCGCGCGGTTCCCCCAGGCTCGGTCGGCTCGCCCGCCGGTGCCGCCGGCACGACTCTCAGAGTCGGGCTTCGGCCACGCATCCGTCATGTGACTTGGAAGGGGGCGCCCGGGTGCGCTGGGGCGGGGATCGGCGGGTCGCTCACTCTTTTGTGAGGTCAGTGAGGTCTTTGAGGTCCTTGAGATCGGTCTGGGACGTGACCCCGGCGATGCGGTAGGCGTCCGCCTCCTCCAGCGTCTCGTGCTCCAGCAGGGCCGCGGCCAGGGCGTCCAGCCGGTGACGGTTGTCCTCCAGCGTGAGGCACGCCTCGCCGTAGCACTCCTCGACGATCCTGCGGACCTCGCTGTCCACGAGATCCAAGGTGTGCGGGGCTGCGGACATCCCGTAGGGCTGCCGGTCGTCGGCGGGCAGCACGGACAGGTGGCCCACCCGGTCGCTCATCCCCCACCGCGCCACCATCGCGCGGGGCGATGCCGGTGACGTGCTCCAGGTCGTTCTCGGCGCCTGTGGTGATGACCCCGAACACCACGCGCTCGGCCGCCATGCCGCCCAGGGCGCCGATGATCCGGCCCCGCAGGTATTCCTTGGTGTACGCGTACTTGTCGGAGTCCGGGGTGGACAGCGTGACGCCGAGGGCCCTGCCGCGCGGCACGATGGTGATCTTGCGGACCGGGTCGGCGCCCGGCTGCAGCATCCCGAGCAGGGCGTGTCCGCTCTCGTGGTAGGCGGTACGACGACGCTCCTCCTGCGGCATCACCAGCGGGCGTTGCGCACCGAGCTGCACCTTCTCCAGGGCGTCGGACAGATCGTGCCCGGTGACCCGGACCCGGTCCCGCTTGACGGCGAGGAGGGCGGCCTCGTTGGCGAGATTGGCCAGTTCAGCGCCGGTCATGCCCGGTGTCGTACGGGCGACTTGGGCGAAGTCGACGTCCGGGGCGAGCGGCATGGAGCGGGTGTGGATGCGCAGGATGGCTTCGCGTCCGGCGCGGTCCGGCGGGGAGACGGTCACCACCCGGTCGAAGCGGCCGGGGCGGGTCAGCGCCTGGTCGAGTATCTCGGCGCGGTTGGTCGCGGCGACCACGACGACACCGTCGGAGCCCGAGAAGCCGTCCATCTCGGTGAGGATCTGGTTCAGGGTCTGCTCGCGTTCGTCGTGGCCGCCGACCGCGGAGCCGGTGCGGGCCCGGCAGATGGTGTCGATCTCGTCGATGAACACGATGGACGGGGCCACCTTGCGGGCCTCGGTGAACAGTTCCCGCACCCGGGACGCGCCCACGCTGACGATCATCTCGATGAACTCGGACGCGGAAGCGGAGAAGAACGGCACCCCGGCCTCACCCGCCACCGCCCGCGCGAGCAACGTCTTGCCGGTGCCGGGCGGCCCGGCGAGCAGTACCCCCCGGGGCATCTTCGCGCCCATCCGGCGGTAGGCGTCGGGGCGTTTGAGGAAGTCGACGACGTCGTTGAGCTCGTCCTGCACCTCGTCGATGCCGGCCACATCGGCGAAGCTCGTACGTCCCTGCTCCGCCTCGACCGGCTTGGGCGGCTTACGGCCCAACACCCCGCCCATGCCACTTGGTCCACCGCCCGCCTTGCGGGCCACGAACACCCAGACGACGATCAGCAGCGCGGTCGGCAGCAGCGACACCAGCAGGGACTGGCCGAGCCCGGGTCCTTGCGCCACCGGTGAGGCGGAGACCGACACCTTCTTCTGCTCGATCTCCCGCCACAGCTGGTCGCTGTCGGCGAAGGCGGGCTTGTACGTCTTGAAGTGCACGTAGGTCGTCTTGTCGTCCGCACCGTCCTCGCCGGGCACCTTGCGGGCCTGCTTCAGCGTGCCCTGGATCTGCGAGCCCCGCGAGTAGACGGTCTTGACGTTGCCCGCGTCCAGCTGCGCGGTGAAGGCCGTGTAGTCGATGGACGTGGTGCCGTCGCCGTGCATGGTGTTGTAGGGCAGACCGGTCGCCAGGTAGATGACGAGGAAGACGACGACCTGCACCAGGCACCCGTTGCGGGAGCGGCGGCCGTCCGGAGTGGGCGATCCGCCCGGCACCCCTTCGGAGCGCCACGGGGACCGCGGGTCGTGGCGGGGCGGTACGGGTGCGGCCATGGGACTTCTCCTTGCCGGCGGGTCACGGGATGCGGCGCTCCCGGCTGCGTACACACATGTTGTCGCCGCCCCCGGGCCGGACATCACACATGTAAGTGATTGGCGGGTGATCGACATCAGCTTTATGTACCTTTTGACGCATTTGTGTGATGTGGTTCGCCGCCCCGCGGGGCACCCTCGGGCGCAGCACACTCCGTTCGGCGAAAGGAGGACCCCGTGTCCGACACACAGAACCCGGCCCGCAGGGACGACGGCAGACTGGTCCGGGTCGGCCGGCGATGGGGATGGCTGGCCGTCCTCGCCGTCGGCCTGCTGCTGTTCTGGCTGATCCACTCGGCGCTGATCTCCACCGGGAACCCCAATCTGGTCCCGGCCCTGCTCTTCTTCGGGGCGGCCCTGGTACGGGCGGCGTTCGTCACCTCCGTGGCGGGACGGCGACTCGACTTCGGCGTCGGCTCGTCCGTCGTCGGCGTCACGGCGCTTCTCGGAGGTGCCGTCGGGGTGACCACGGCCGGGTTCCTGGAGTACCGGACGCTGGTGCTACTGGACGTCCTGCCGATGGTCGCCGTGGGGGTGATCGAGGAAGCGGCGAAGCTCGTCATGCCCCTTGTGCTGCTCTTGTTCATCAGGCGCCGCTCCCCCGGCGACGGCCTGCTCATCGGTGTCGCGTCGGGCGCGGGCTTCGCGGTGTTCGAGACGATGGGGTACGCGTTCGTCGAACTCGTCCAGTCCGGCGGCGACCTGCATGTGGTGGATCATCTGCTGGTGGTGCGCGGCCTGTTGAGCCCGGCCGCCCACATGGCATGGACCGGGCTGACCAGCGCCGCACTGTGGTCGGCCGCGGCCCACCACTGGCAGCGCCGCTCCCTCGGGGTCCTGGCCCGGGTCTACGCGATCGCGGTGGGCCTGCACACGGCCTGGGACAGCTTCGACGACGACACCGTCTACACCGTCCTTGCAGCCGTCAGCCTGTCCCTACTGGTGTACACAACCCACCGCCTGGACGGTCTGTCCCGAGCCCAGGTGGTCACTTCCCCGGCCGCCGCTGCCGAGGTGGCTTCCGCGGCACATGGCTGATCCGCCGTCGGGGCCGGTGGTGACGGCGGATCAGGAAGGGTGGAAGGGTGGGTCAATGGGGACGGCGTCGGGGCCGCGCCCGTCACCGAGTGACGGAGTCGTGGGGCTCGGCCCTGCTCGTGGTTTGCGTGGCTTGCGTGGCTTGCGTGGCTTGCGTGCCGAGTCGTCGACGCTCATCGTCGGACAGCCCACCCCAGACTCCGTAACTCTCCCCCTGCTTCAGGGCCATGGCCGCACAGATGTCGACGACCTCGCACCGGCCGCAGACAGCGCGGGCCCGCTCCTCGCGGACGCGGCGCGCCCGGCCCCGCTCGCCCGGTGGCGAGAAGAAGACGGAGCTGCTCATTCCGCGGCAGGCGGCACGTTGCTGCCACTGCCAGTCGGTCAGCAAGGGGCGCAGTGTGTTTCCCACGGTCTTTCTCTCTCCCTACGTCTGTCTGCGGCGGCCCGAACCCGCCGATGTCACTCCGCGAGCTGGACCAGCTCGTCCCAGTCCACGCCGTCCAACTCGGTGCCCCGCGGCACCATGTCGTAGGTCCTGGCCAGCCATGTCGTGACCGGCTCGGCGGGGATCTCGAACACCGCCTTGTGGGTGCTGCCCACGCGGACGCAGAAGGAGGACGGTTCGCCGTCGTGATCGAGCACGGGCCAGAGCGTCACGTCACCCTCGCCCACGCGGGCGGTCATGCCGTCGGCCAGCAGATCGCGGGACAGAATCCAGGTCACCGGTCGCACGCCCTCGGCGTCGAGGACCAGAGTGACGGCGAGCGGGTCCTGGGTGTCGTAGGAGAACTCGCACTGCAGCGGCAGGTCGAGCTCGGAGAACACCCAGTGTGTGATCTCCAGTGCGAGATGGCACTTCTTCATGGTCGCCTCCTAGTAGGGCCTCAGCCGGTAATCCGGCGTGGAACGTGGGTTGTCGTGCTCCTGCGTCGTGCTGGGCTCAGTCGATGGCGCGCAGCGTACGGGCGTGCCGGCGTGCGGCGGCGAGCGCCTCGAAGGCCGCGGTGGCCACCAGGACGGAGCCACCGATACGGGCCAGCTGCTCCGGCGACGCGAAAGGGAAAGCGGTCATGAACAGACCGGCCGAGACGATCACCGCGTTCAGTACGTCGTCGTAGACGAAGACATGGCTCACCGAGGGCGAGGTGACGGAGATGGCCATGGTGAGTCCCCGCAGCAGCCAGCCGCAGCCGGTCCACAGCGCAAGCAGGAACACCGTGTCGGCCCAGCCGTGGAAGAGGACCGCGCCCAGCGGCAACGCGGCGACGCCGCCCGCGGCCAGCAGCCACCGGACGGCCGCCGAGGCGGTCATTGACCGGTGCACGGCCAGCAGTTGAAGCACTCCCTGCACCGCGATGTGCACCCCGAACAGCGTCCCGGCCGCAGCCGGTGTGCGTACGGCCACGACGATCAGCAGGCCGCCAACGGCCGCCGAGACCAGCGAGCCGGCCAGCATCGTCACCCGGGTGAGGGCGCCACCCGGGCGGGCGGGGTGATGCATGGGGTGATACACGGACTGGCGCACCCGGTCGCGGACCTCGTCCCGAGGTGTTTCCAGTTGAGCCATGTCCGTTCCCCGTTCGTCGGCCGCAAGTGTTCGACATACGCGGCGCGTTCTCGTTCTGTCGGTGACACCCGTTGGTGCTCGGGTTCTGTGGGGGGTTCGGCTCAAGAGGTGTCCAGCGGTGTCGGCTGTCCGACACCTCGCGTTTGCCGCAACCGGAACTCCCGATCCAAGCGCCAAGTCTCAAAGCGGGCCGCATCCCGGTCTGTCGTGCGCTCCCTCGCCCTTGCTCGGGGTTCCCCCACGCCGTTGTAGGGCCCACCCCACCTTGCGGCGGGCACAGGCCCGGTGACCTGCGGAGGTGTCCGGGCGTCGAGCGGCGCGGGCGAGCCCGATACAGGCCAACGCGCGCGCAGACCTCGGGTTTTCCCCACAACGTCCGTCAGGTGGGCCCGTTGCCGCGGCTCAGGTGTCCTTGACAGCCACCGGGCGCGGCGAGGACACATCCTGTGTCACGGACGGCGCACCTCATGTGTGTCGACCGAGGACACATCACGTGTGAGTGCCATGACGGGGTGCGCATACGGCCGCTATGGGTGCTGGTCCAGCCGGCCGTGCGGCCAACGGACCACTGGAGGCTGCCTTGACCAGGGTGAGCGACATCCCCCCGACGGCGAACGGCGCCGCCCGCCTCGTACCCGAGGCGCCGCCGCGCGGGCACGGCACGCAGCGGGAGCGGCTTCATCGGCGGGTGCTGCGCCTCGTCCACCGTCACGAGGGCGGAGTGCTGTGGGTCGAAGGCCCCGCCGACGCCGGGAAGTCCTGCCTGCTGGCCTTCGCCGCCGGGAAGGCGGCCCTGGCCGGGGCCGTGACGCTGACCGCGGGCTGGGGCGCCGGGGGTGGCATGCCGCCGCTGGCTCCGCTGCTGGACGCGCTGGCGCGGCGGGTGCCGGGGGCGGGGGAACCCGGCGCTCCGTACGAGGTGCTGCGGCAGGTCGAGGACGGTCTGCGGGAACTCGCCCATGAGCGGCCGGTCCTCGTCGTCCTCGACGACGTACACCACTGCGACCATCTGACGCTGCTCGCGGTACGCACCCTCACCGCGCGGCTGGCCGGGCTGCCCCTGCTGTGGGTGCTCGCCGCGCGCTCCCACCTCGATGTGCCGGCGGTCGTGTCCTTGCGCCGCGACCTGCCGCCCGAGCGGACGGAGTGCTTCGAGCTCACGGCCCTGGACCCGGATTCCGTACGACTCCTCGTGACGGACCTCATGGGTTCTCGGGCCGGGGAGGCCGAACCGTACCTGCCGCTGCTGGGCGGGCTGCCGGGGGCGATCCGGCATGCGTGTGCCCTTCTCACGGCCGCGGCGAGTGAGGAAGGGCGGGCCGGGCAGGACGTGTTGGCCGGGGCTGTCGTCGCGCGTCGGCTCGATCAGTTGACGTCGCCCGCCAGGGAACTGGTGCTGACGGCCTCCGTGGTGGGCGACAGCCTCAGTGTGCGGCATCTGTCCCGGATGCTGGACCGCAGGGAGGCGGCGCTGCTGCGTCCGCTGCGCGAAGTGCTCGCGGCGGGGCTCATGCGGGCCGAACTGGAACGCCTCGTCTTCGTGCACCCGTCGGTGCGTGAGGCCGTCGCCGCCACGCTGCCGGCGCCGGTACGGCTGTCCGTGCGCCGTCGTTCGGTCGATCTGCGGCTCGCGGACGGCACACCCGTGGCGGCGTCCACCGCGCCCGGCGCGACATGGCGTGGGCCGACCAGGTCGGAGCTCGGCGTGGTGCGGCTGATCGCGCACGGCGCCACCAACCGCGAGGCAGCGGAACGGCTGTTCGTCTCCCCGCACACCGTGAACACCCATCTGCGGCACGCCTTCGAGAAGCTGGGCGTCCGCTCCCGGGTCCAGCTGGCCCGCCTGTACGCGCGCGAGGTCGAGGCCACCGGCGCCTCCGCGTGAGCAGGTGAAACCCACAGGTGTTGACCGGCCGAGCGCCGCTTCGCACACGTGTTAACGTCGAAACATGAAACAGGTGTGAACAGCATCCATCCCTGTCACCTCGTGATTCGTGCTCGTCACGTCGTAATCCCATCCGCAGCCAGGAGTGACCATGCCGATCACCGCCCTTGACCCGAAGACGGCCCTGATCGTCGTCGACCTGCAGAAGGGCATCCTCACGCACCCCGCCGCCGATGTCCTCGCCCGGAACGCCGAGCTGCTCGCCGCGTTTCGCCGACGCGGACTGCCCGTCGTTCTCGTCAACGTCGCCGGTGGCCCCGACGGGCGCAACGACCTCGGCGCGAGCTTCCCCACCCCGACCCGGAGTGGACTGAACTCGCCCCTGAGCTGGGCGCCGACGAGAACGATCACCTGATCACCAAGCACTCGCGCAGCGCCTTCACCAAGACCGGCCTGAACGAGTGGCTGCGCTGGCGGGGCGTCACCCAGGTCGTCGTCACCGGCATCGCCACCAGCAGCGGCGTGGAGTCCACCGTCCGTGACGCACACGAGCAGAACTTCCATGTCACGGTCCCGGTCGACGCCGTCACCGACACCGACGGCGCGGCGCACGACCACACCATCGCCAAGATCTACCCGCGCATCGCCGAGACGGGCACCACCAAGGACGTCCTGGCCGCTCTCGCCGTGTCGCGCTGAGCCCCGCACGCGCCAGGACGGCCACCCTTCCTCGTCAACTCGGCGCGGACACACCGCAGGTTAGGATCCGAGCATGAGCCAACCACTGCGGGCGGTGCTCGGAGAAGACCAGCCGTTCATGCGCGAAGGCATCGCGGCCATCCTGCGCAAGTCGGGCATCGACGTGGTCGAGGCCGTCGACAACGCGGTGGACCTCGTCCGGGCCGCCGAGGAGCACCGCCCCGACGTGGTGATCACCGACATCAGGATGCCGCCCGGCCTGGAGGCCGACGGTCTGCGGGCCGCGCAGAAGATCCGCGCCACCCGGCCGGAGACCGCCGTCATCGTCCTCTCCCAGTTCCTGGACGCCTCCTACGCGCTCGACCTGGTCGGAGACGATCCGAGCGGGGTCGGCTATCTCCTCAAGGAGAAGGTGGCCAGCCCGCAGATCCTCATCGACGCCGTCGAGCGCGTCCTGGCCCGTGACTCGGCCCTGGACCCCGATGTGATCGCGGCGCTGCTGGGACGCAAGCGTCCGCAGGACCCGCTGGCCGCGCTGACGCCGAAGGAGCGGGAGGTCCTGGCGTTGATGGCGGAGGGCCACTCCAACACCGGTATCTCCGAGCAGCTTTTCGTGAGCGTCGCCGCCGTGGAGCGGCATGTGACCGGCATCTTCATGAAGCTGGGCCTCAACCAGACGGCCACCGGGCAGCACCGGCGGGTCCTGGCGGTGCTGCGCTACCTCGGCCAGTAGGCGGGCCGTCAGGGCGCGGCGGGTGTGAACAGACCGCGAAGGTCGGCGTCGAACAGCTTGTCCTTCGCCACGAAGGACTCGATGCCCGCTCGCTCCAGCTCCTCCGGCGACCAGAACGACTTGTCGGTGGAGGTCAGCACGATCCGCGGCCGGTCGCTCTCCTCGCTGAGCCGGCGTGCCACGGTGAGCCCGTCCGCATCCGGCAGGTGCAGATCGAGCAGCAGCCCGTCGGGGCGATGTGCCCGCACCGCGGCCAGGGCCGAGGCGCCGTCCTGGGACTCCGCCACGACGTGCAGGCCCCGTGCCGTCAGCAGCGTCGCGGCGATGCGGCGGAACCCAGGGTCGTCGTCGACGACGACGATATTGATGGACATGCTCTCAGCATGCCGAACCGCCTCACGACCGGACCATAGGGGGAGCCCTACGCTCTGTGTACCGCTCACGCAAAGAGGCCCCCAGCGGACCTCTGTCCGACCGGCGAGGGCGTGAACGCCCTTTAGACTGCAGTGATCGCATGACCGCACGGAGCCAGGTGCAGCGCAGCCAGGTCGGCGGACAGCACCGGGCCTCCACACGTCAGCCGTTGGAGGCAGCTCGATGAATGACCTGGACTCGACCGTCTGCCCGGCCTCGACACGGCTGGTCGGACGCGACGGGGATCTCGCCTTCATCCACTCCTTCTTCAGCAACTCCGAGGTCCAGGACGCGGCCCTGCTGCTCTCGGGCGAGGCGGGGGTGGGCAAGACCGCCGTGCTCGACGCGGTGGCGACCGGCGCCACGCACAACGGCGTCCGGGTGCTGCACGCGGCCGGTGTGCAGTTCGAGGCGGACATCAGCTACGCCGGTCTCAACCAGCTCCTCGTTCCCCTCTTCGACGACTTCGACGTCCTCGATCCCGTCCACCGTGACGCGCTGGGGGTCGCGGTCGGCATCGGGGGCGGGCCGGTGCCCGACCGGCTGCTGACCTCCACCGCGGTGTTGCTGCTGCTCCGGCTGACCGCGGCCCGTACGCCGCTGCTGCTCGTCGTCGACGACCTGCCGTGGCTGGACCGGGCGACCAACGCCGTGCTCGGCTTCGTGGCCCGGCGGCTCGTCGGAAGCCGCATCGGCTTCCTCGCCGCCTCCCGTGAGGGCGCCGACAGCTTCTTCGAGTCCAGTGGTCTGACCGAGCACCGGCTTGAGCCGCTGGACGACGCGTCGTCGACGGAACTGCTCGCCCTCGCCCACCCCGACGTCTCCCCTGCAGTGCGGCGTCGTATCGCGGCCGAGGCGCGCGGCAACCCGCTGGCACTGGTGGAGCTTCCGGCGGTGCTCTCCGCCGAGCAGCGTGCGACGCTCGCGGCGGTGCCGGCCGTGCTGCCGCTGAGCGAGCGGTTGCAGGCCCTGTTCGCCTCGCGGGTGGCGGAACTGCCCGAGCACAGCCGGGAGTTGCTGCTGATCGCCGCCCTCGACGGAACCGGGGACCTCGCCGCCGTCGAGGCCGCCGCGGCGGGCCGTGCCTGCGTCGACGACCTGGTTCCCGCCGAGCGGAACCGGCTGGTGACGATCTCCGCCGACAACCGGCGGTTGTCCTTCCGGCATCCGCTGATCGGCTCCGCGGTGGTGGAGCTGGCGACCGCCACGGAACGCAGAAAGGTCCATCAGGCGCTCGCGGACGTGCTCGGCGACCAGCCGGAGCGCCGCGCCTGGCATCTGGGAGAGGCGGCGGTGGGCCCGGACGAGACGGTCGCCGCCCTGCTGGAGGAGGCCGCGCGCCGCCGACTGCGCCGCGGGGACGCGCTCGGCGCCGTGGCGGCGCTGACCCGGGCCGCTGGGCTCAGCCCGGCCGCGTCCGACGAGAGCCGCCGGCTGGCCGTGGCGGCCTACGTCGGCGTGGACTCCGGCGGCGAACTCGAGGACGCCACACGGCTGCTCGCCGAGTCCCGGCTCGTCCACCCCGTCGGACAGCAGTCACTGCACGCGGCCACCGCGTCCGCGTTCCTGCTGATCAACCGGGACGGCGACATCGACACCGCCTACCGGCTGCTGGTCGGCGCGATCGAGTCCGCGCAGCCCCAGCACGGCTACGACGCCTCGGACGAGGGGCTCATCGAAGCGCTGCACCTGCTGGTGCTGCTGTGCTGGTACGGCGGTGACCCGAAGCTGTGGGAGCGGATGTTCGCGTTCATGGACCGGCTCACCCCCGAACCTCCCGAGCTGCTCTGGGTGATCACCCAGACCTTCGCCGACCCGGCCCGCACCGGTGCGGCGGCGCTGCCCCAGCTGACCGACATGATCGCCACGGTCGGCTACGACCCCACCCGGGTGATCCGCGTAGGCACCGCCTCGGTCTTCGCCGACCGGCTCGGGGACTTCCGGTGGGCCACGCGCCGGCTGGTGGAGCAGGGCCGCGCCGGGACCGCGCCCGTGCGCCGACACCTGGGTGCGCTGATGCACCTGGGCCTGGACTACTTCCATCTGGGCCGGTGGGAGGACGCCGCCCAGCTGGCCGCCGAGGGGCTCACCCTGTGCGAGGACCACGACTACCGGTTCTTCGCCTGGTACTTCCAGTACATCCAGGCCGCCGTGGCCGCGGCGCAGGGTGATGCGGAGACCAGCGCCGCGCTGACCGAGGAGATCGTCCGGTGGGCGATGCCGCGCGGGACGTACGGGGCCCGGTTCTTCGCCTGCCACGCCCGGGCGTTGGCCGCACTCGGCAGCGGTGACTTCGAGACCGCCTACCAGCACGCGTGCACGCTCAGTCCGCCCGGGACCGTGGCCCCGTACGTCCAGATCGCCATGTGGGGCGCGATGGACCTGGTCGAGGCGGCGATCCGCACCGGACGGGAGAAGGAGGCCGCGGCGCACGCGGCCGCGATGCGCGAGTCGTCGATGGCCGCGCTGTCGCCCCGGCTGGAAATGCTGGTGCTGGCCTGCGAGGCGCTCACCACACCCGGCCGAGCGGGCCTGGCCCTCTTCGAGCAGGCGCTGTCCCTGCCCGACCCGGAGCGCTGGCCCTTCGACGTGGCGCGGGTGCGTCTCTTCTACGGCGAGCGGCTACGGCGGCTGCGGGCCACGTCGGAGTCCCGGCAGCAGTTGGCCTCGGCACTGGAGGCCTTCCAGCGGCTGGGTGCCAAGCCCTGGGTGGCGCGTACCGCGGCGGAGCTGCGGGCCAGTGGCCGGTCCTCGCCGGCCGCCATCCGTCCGGGCGCGGTGGCGTTGACCGCGCAGGAGTTGCAGATCGCCACCCTCGCGGCGACCGGGCTGACCAACAAGCAGATCGCCGAGCGGCTGTTGCTGTCCCATCGGACCATCGGCACTCACCTGTACCAGATCTATCCCAAGCTGGGCATCACCTCGCGGGCGGCGCTGCGGGACGCGCTGTCGCAGCTCGACGCGAAGGATGGCGGCGAATAGGGAACCGGGGCTTCGTCGTTCCCCAAGTCATATGACCTATGTCAGGTGTCGCTCCGCCACGCAGAGTGGGGCGGAAAGGCGTCCTTCCGGTCCGTCCTCGACGGTGGCCGTTCCTGAGGCCGCCCCGCACCACGAGAGGGGATCCGGATGCCCGGCGCGTCGGAGAGCCATCCGGACATCCACTGGCCGTCGGGCTTCTCTCCCGACCAGGCCCAGAGTTTCTGCCAGGCGCAGGCCGTCGTGCACGCCCCGCCAGCCACGGCCTTCGCGCTGCTCACTGATGTGGCCCGGTGGCCGGAGTGGGTCCCGGGCATCACCGAGGTGCGGGCCGGGCCGCTCCCCAGGACCTACGAGGTGCAGTTCCACCGGCACTGGTTCGAGATCTTCGTGGGTGAACATGTGCCGCCGCACCGGCTCGGCTGGTCGGGCATTGGTGCCGGTGTGCAGCTGTATCAGGCCTGGCTGCTCACCGCGGTCGCGGGCGGCACACATGTGGTGACGGAGAACGTGGTCCGCGGTCCCGCCGCCAAGTCACTCCAGGTGTCGTCCCCGCTGTGGGCGCAGCGTCTGAACTCCCTGTGGCTAGCCCAGCTCAAGAGGCTTTCGGAGAGTGCTCCGTAGAACGCCGCCGGCCGGCACCCGTGAGGGCGTCGGCCGGTCGAGGGCGCGTGGGGTTCGGTGGTCAGGCGGCGGGGACGGCGTCCTTGGCGTCTGCGGCCGCGGTGTCGGAGGTGGTGCGGTCCGCTTCGCCGCCCTTGCGGGTCGGCTTGAGGAAGAGCGCGAGCAGGATGCCGACGGCGAGGGTGGGGGCGATCCAGAGGTAGCCGGTGGCGGTGGCGTGGGCGAAGGCGTCCAGGGCGGTGTCGCGAAGGGCGGCGGGCAGCTGCCCGATGGTGTCGGGGCGGGCGGCGTCGAAGCCGCCTGCGGTCGGCAGGGCGTGGGTGCGGTCGGCGAAGCCGGTGTTGAGGAGGGTGCCGAAGACGGCGACACCGAAGGCCGCGCCGATGGAGCGGGCGAAGGTGACCACGGCGCTGGCGGCGCCGAGATCGGCGGCGGACACGCTGTTCTGGACCGTGGTCAGCACGACCATGGGCACCATGCCGATGCCGACACCGGTGATCAGGAAGTAGACGCTGAGCACGAGGGTGTTGGTGGCGGCGCCGATGGTGCCCAGCAGGAGCAGCCCGGCGAGGTTGGCGGCCAGCCCGCCCAGCAGGATCTTCCGCAGCAGCTCGACGTGTGCGGCCCAGCGTCCGGCCAGGGACTGGCTGATGACCAGTCCGGCGACCAGGGGCAGCATGTAGATGCCGGACAGGGTGGCCGAGACCCCGTGGACGATCTGCAGGTAGGTCGGCAGATAGACCAGTACGGCGAACATGGCGGCGTTGGCGAAGAACCCGATCAGCGAGGAGAACACCACGGTCCGGGAGCCGAGCATGGCCGGCGGCAGCACCGGGGCGGCGACGCGGCGCTCGACGGGCACCAGGAGCACGGCCAGCGCGACGGTGGCGACGATCAGGCCGACGATGGCCGGCGAGCCCCAGCCCCAGCGCTCACCGAAGGAGGTGACCAGGACCAGGCCGGTGGCGATGGCGGCCAGCAGGGTCGCGCCGAGGTAGTCGATACGGGCCTTGGCGCCCCGGGCGGCCGCGGGCAGCGCCCGCGCGGCGATGGCCAGGGCGACGATGCCGACGGGCAGGTTGACCAGGAACGCCCACCGCCAGGACAGCTGGTCGGTGAAGACACCGCCGAGCAGCGGGCCGACGATGCTGGCGACGCCGTAGACGGAACCGAACAGGCCCTGGTAGCGGCCGCGTTCGCTCGGGGCGACGATGTCACCGACGAGGGCGAAGGTCAGCACGATCATGCCGCCGCCGCCCACGCCCTGCAGGACGCGGGCGCCGATCAGCTCGGGCAGGTTCTGGGCCAGACCGCAGGCCACCGAGGCGATCAGAAAGATCGAGGTCGAGGCCAGGTACAGCCGCTTGCGGCCGAACATGTCACCGAGCTTGCCCCACAGCGGGGTGACCGCGGTCGAGGCGAGCAGGTATGCGGCGCTGACCCACGCGATGTCGTCGAACCCGTTCAGATCCTGCGCTATCCGGGGCAGCGCGGTGGAGACGATCGTCTGGTCCAGGGCGGCGAGCAGGACGGCCAGGATCAGCGCGCTCATCGCGGCGGCGACACCGCCTCCTACCTTGGGTGATGAGGACTCGGATGCCTTCGACATGGAAGGTTGCCTTTCCGTAAAGGGAACAGATGAATGACGGAAATTTCTTTATCTGTCACTTGACTGTAGCACTTCTTGGGCGTGGCTCTACTCCCGAGAGGCGTTAGATGTCTCAGGCATCACATTCCGGCATTAGACTCGGGCCGGTGAGAGCCGACGCAGCGCGCAATCTGGAAGCCGTCCTGACCACCGGGGCACGTATGCTCGCCGCCGATCCCGGCGCCAGCATCGCGAGCATCGCCGCCGAGGCAGGTGTCGACCGGCGTACCGTCTACCGGCGCTTCGCCAACCGCGAGGACCTTCTCGTGGCCATCTACGAAGCCCGCCTCACGGCCATCGAGCACGCCATCGAGGACGCGCGCCTGCGTGAGGCCCCTGTCGCGGTCGCCCTGCACCGCTACGTCGAGAACATCATCGCCGTCAACCGGACCTGGCCCGTCGACCTCACCCGCATGCTCGCCGACGACAGCGTCCACGCACGCCGTGACGCCTCCATCCACGAAGTCGACACCTTCCTGCAGCGCGCCACCGACGAGGGCCTCCTGCGCACCGGCCTGCCGGACGGGTGGGCGAGCGCGCTGCTGCCGCAGCTGATGCACTTGGTGTCCCGGCAGCTGCCCGAGCTGAGCCCGGGGCAGGCCGCCGACGTGGTCGTCGACACCCTGCTGAACGGTCTCGGGGCGTCCTGACACGCCGACGGCTCTCGGCAACACCTTCTTTCAGGTGTTGCCGAGAGCCGTCGGCGCGGACGGCGGCGGTGTCACAAGGACGCCGCCGCCCACCTCATTCCACGACCTGCCGAGCCGTGTCTGTCTCGGAGGCCTCCCGCTTTTCCTCCGCGTCCCGTGGGCGCGGGGCCGCCGGGGAGGGCGACGGCACGGTACCCGGCAGGTGGACGCGGCGGAGGCGGGGCTGCTCGTTCCCGGCGGTGGAGCGCTTCAAGGTTTCTCCCAACGGTGCGTCTGACGTGCCTCGGCCCCTGGGTGCGGGCGGCGCCGAGGGGTCGAGAGGTCGAAGGGTGAGTGCTCCGGGAAACCAAGAAGGGGGCCGACACATTCCGCTTTCGAGTAAAAACCACGGTACGGCGGCAGTTCAGCCCCGGCGGACCCCTTCGAGGAAACGGCCGGCCAGGTCGACGCGTTCGGCGAGCGTGGCGGGTATCTGGCCGAAGTCCACGAAGAGTTCGTGTACACCCGCCTCGGCGGCGGCCCGCGCATAGTCCACGTACTGGGCGAGGGTGCCCGCTTGTGGCATCCGGTCCGGGGCGGTCTTCGTGTCGGTCAGCTCGGGGTTGACGCGCAGCGCCATACGCAGGGCGGACGGGTCGCGTTCGGCCTGCACCGCCTCCTTCTGGATGACGTCCCACATGCCCATGAGATGGGGCAGCGGCATCGCCGCGGGCAGCCAGCCGCCGAGCCGCCGTCCGATGCGCCGCAGTCCGCCGGAAGTGAATGCCGCGAGCAGCACGGGCGGTCCGGGCCGCTGGCTCGGCTTGAGGCCCACCACGGTCTCCGGGATGGTGAACAGCGGTCCCTCGTGCGCGAAGACGTCGTTGGCCCAGTACTCCTCCACGACGTCCAGGGTCTCGTCGAGCCGTGCGCCGCGGCCCTTCCAGGGCACGGAGACCGCGGTGTACTCGTCGGGCATCCAGCCCAGGCCGAGGCCCACGATCAGCCGCCCCTGGCTGAGGACGTCGAGGGTGGTCAGGGACCGGGCCAGCATGAGCGGCGGCTGCCACAGGCCGTTCAGCGTGCTCGTGCCGAGTCGGACCCGTGTGGTGTGGGCCGCGGCGAAGGTCAGGGCGACCAAGGGGTCCATGTGGTTCTCGTAGGCGCGTGGCATCTCGCCGGTGGAACTCGGGTACGGGGCGGTCGGCACCCGTGGTGCGAGGACGCGGTCGCCGGTCCACAGGGAGTCGTATCCCATGTCCTCCGCGGTACGGCAGACGCGCAGGATGCCCTCCGGGCGGGCGTCGGGGCCGAAGGCCGGCAGGGCCAGGCCGAGTTTCACAAGTGTCTCCTCAAGGGGTGACCCGGTCCGGCTCCTCGTTCATGTCCTCGTCTGTCAACGGGATGCCGAGCAGGGCCTCCAGGGCGGCCACCGTCTTCGCGGGCTCCACGGCGTGGACGGTGGCCAAGCCCAGCTCCGCCGCGGGCGGCAGGTACTGCTCGGTGTCGTCCACGAACACGCACTCCTCGGCCGTCAGGCCGAGTTCCTCCAACATGAGCCGGAAGATCTCCGGTTGGGGCTTGCGCGTGCCGTGGACCTCGGACAGCACCAGGGCGTCGTACAGCTTCTCCACGTCGTAGCCGTCGTACAGGTTCCACGGGGTCAGGCCGACCGAGTTGGAGAGGATGCCGACCTTGATGCCCGCCCGGCGGGCGGCGGCGGCCGCGGCGATCATCGAGGGCTCAGGGCGCAGGTCGGCGAAGATACGGCCCATCAGGTTGTCCGGCGAGATGCCGAGTCGTCCGGCCGCCGCCTCGTTCCATTGGGTCTGCGTGAGTGTGCCGCGCTCCAGTTCCTCGGTCAGCCGGATCCCTTCGGGGTCCAGGTAGAGGCCGGTGAGCAGGGTTCCCTCGGCGAGTCCGTCGCGTCGTTCGAAGGCGAGCGCGGCGGGCAGCAGAGGTGTTGTCAGCACACCACCGAAGTCGAGGACGAGGCCCTTGCGGTGCTGAGTCATACTCACACCTTAGGAGGTTGGCCACGGGCCGCTCTCCACCAGGTCATGTCTCTCGGCGGGTGTCGACGGCCAGGCACATGTGTCGGGTGTGAACCTTCGGGGCGGGCAGCTACGCCGTCCCGGTGAGGGGTTCACCGACGCCCATGGCGACGGCGGCGGGGAAACCCGTCCCGTCGTCAGCTCTCCGCGCGGTGCGGGTGCGCCGGGTACACGCCCAGGATGCGTACCTCGGAGGAGAAGAAGCGCAGTTCGTGCAGGGCGAGGGCGACGCGCTCGTCGTCGGGGTGGCCCTCGATCTCGACGTAGAAGCGGCTGGCGTTGAGCCCGGCGCCGATCTGGTAGCTCTCGATCTTGGTGAGGTTCACGCCGCTGCTGGCGAAGCCGCCGAGCGCCTTGTACAGCGCGCTGGGGATGTTGCGCACGCAGAAGAACAGGCTCGTCATCGTCGGCTCCCCGGTGTGCGGGGCCAGGGCGGCGTCCCGGGAGAGGACGACGAACCGTGTGGTGTTGTCCGGGTCGTCCTCGACCTCGGGGCGCAGCACGTCGAGGCCGTAGAGCTCGGCCGCGGCGGGCGGGGCGAGCGCGGCGTGCCGCGGGTCACCGAGCTCGGCCACCTCGCGGGCGGCTCCCGCCGTGTCGTCACTGACGAGGGTGCGCCAGCCGCCCTCCCGCAGGATCTTGCGGCACTGTCCCAGCGCGTGCACGTGGCTGCGTACGCACTCCACCTGGTCCACGGTCGCGCCGGGCACGCCCATCAGGTCGAAGCGGATGGCGAGGAAGTACTCGGCGACGATGAACAGCCCCGACTCCGGCAGCAGATGGTGTACGTCGGCGACGCGTCCGGCCGCGGAGTTGTCGACCGGGATCACGGCGACGTCGGCGGCGCCGAGCGTCACGGCGTCCAGAGCCTGTTCGAAGCTCGTGCATGGCAGTTCGCGGCCCTCGGGGAACAGGGCACGCGCGGCGGTCGCCGAGTTGGATCCGGGTTCACCCTGATATGCGGCGGTCGTCACCGTGTTCAGCCTTCCTCGAGGAGGTCCTGTCGCGGGGCAGCAGAAGCTCCGTCGTGTAGCGCGCCTGCTGAAGTGTCGGTGAACCGGCTTCGATCAGGCTCACCAGGGGGTGCCGGCCGCCGCTCCAGTCTGCCGTCAGCGCGTGTTCGTACGCCGCGGCGACCACATGCTGGACGGCCCTCCCGGCTCGTGGGACGTGCGCGGCGAGCCGCTTCTCGGTGGCTGCTGGCAGGCCCTGCCGGGCGGAGGGGGTGTCCCGCAGGGTTGCGGTCAGGCTCAGCCGCTCGTCGTGCAGGACTGCGGCGACGTCGGCGGCCGCGGCGGCGTACGGTGCCGGTACATGAGGGGTACTGGCTGCCCCGCCCGCATACGGGGCGGCCAGTACGTCCGTGATACGGCGGGCCGTGCCCAGGGCCAGGGCGGTGACCGCCGTCCAGAGGAACGCCGCGTCGCCGGCGCGCAGCGGTGCGCCCGACGAGTGCGTGGCGAAGCCGGCGGGGACATACATGTCATCAAGGCGGATCACGGTCCCAGTCCCGCTTTCCTCGGGCAGCGCCTTCGAGGCGACGACGAAGAGGTCGGGTTCGCCGGTCCCCGTCACGGGGAGCGGCAGGGTCAGCCAGGGCCCGGTTTCCTCGTACGGGGGAAGGTGCCACAGTCCGCAAAGCGTGAAGCCGCCGGGGGTCGGTCGGGCGGTCGCTCCCGGGAAGTTTGGTGTGGCACACGGCGGCCGGCAGGGGCGCGGCCCAGTTCCAGGTGCCCGTCAGGGTCTGCCAGGCCCCGGCCGGGTCGGTGTGCCCTGCCGACTCGAAGGTGGCGAACACCTGCGCGAGGCGGGTGTGGGGTCCGAGCAGCTGTGGGTGGTCGCCGTAGGTGGGTGTCGTGGGCCTAGGCAGCCTGCTCGCCTCCTTCGGCCGGGGTTGTCGTGACGACGACGTTGTGCAGTTCCTCGCCGCGCTCGTAGCGGTGCAGCTGCCGTCGTAGGAAATCCGTGGTCAGCGTGGGGAAGGCATCGGTGAACGCCGCCACGTGCGGGGTGATGAGCGCGCCGGGCAGGCTCCACAGGGGGTGTCCGGCGGGCAGGGGTTCGGGGTCGGTGACGTCGAGTGCGACGCGCAGCCGTCCTTCCCGTACCTCCCGGACCACCGCTCGGGTGTCGACGAGTTCGCCGCGGGCGACGTTGACGAGAAGGGCGCCGTCCTTCAGCAGAGCCAGGGCGTCCGCGCCGAACATGCCGCGCGTGCCGTCGGTCAGCGGCGCGCACAGCACCACGGCGTCCACCGTGGGCAGCAGTGCGGGCAGCTTTGCCGCCCCGTGCACCCGGCCGGCGCAGGACGCGTTCGGCACCGGGCGCCGGGATGCCGACGAGGAAGCGGACGTGTGCGGGGTCGCCGGGCAGCGGGCCGGTTCCGTCCCAGTAGGCGTAGGAGAGCCGTCAGGCAGGCCGGGGATCTTGTTTCGGTGGTAGGGGAGCCAGACGGTCGCGCCGTCCTTCATCGTGCATCAGCTTCTTCCCGCTCTGGTGTCACACACCTTTGGGACGTGTGTGACACGGGCCGTGGTTCACGTGAGCCGCGCCACTGGCATGTGTGAACCGGTTGTTCAGGCGCTGCGGCCCCCGGCCGGCCGGGGAAGGCTGATCAGCGCGGCGTCCTCGCGGGCCGTCCGGAAGATCTCCGCCCACGACGTCACGGCCGGACGCCGGCGCAGCAGCGCGCGGCGCTCCCGCTCAGTCATCGCGCCCCACACGCCGTACTCCTCGCGGTGGTCGAGGGCGTGGGCGAGGCAGTCGAGCCGCACCGGGCAGTTAAGGCACAGGGTCTTGGCCTCGTTCTGGGCGGTGCCTTCGACGAACATCCGGTCCGGCTGCGTCCGGCACAACGCTCGGTCGGCCCAGTCCATGTCATCTCGCTCCCCAGCGGGCGCCCATCGGGCCCGCCTTTGCGTCCGTACACATGTACAGGTAGATACGTGTGAGCCTAGCTCACATGTGTCTGAGTCGCCGCGCCGGACGGGGGGCTGCGTACGACCGGTTCAGTTCGCGTACCGGATGCGGTGGCACAACGCGGGGATGTCGCCCGCGGCCAGGCCCGGCATCACTTCGGGGAGTTCCTCGAACCGGCTCTCGCCGGTGATCAGGGCGTCCAGCGCCGGATCGGCGGGGAGTTCGAGGGCGAGCGCGAGCCGGTCGGCGTAGGTACGGTCGGCGCGGGCCGGGGAGACGGTTCCGACCTGGCTGCTGCGCAGGGTGAGGCGGCGGGAGTGGAAGCCCTCGCCGAGCGGAAGGGTGATGCGCCGGTCGCCGTACCAGCTCAGGTCGACCACCGTGCCCTCGGCCCGGAGCAGTTCCAGGGAGCGGGCGAGACCCTGTTCGGTGGCGCTGGCATGCACGACCAGGTCGCATCCGCCGTGTGCGTCGCCCGGGGCGGCGAACTCCATGCCGAGCGCGGCGGCGGTGCGCTCCCGTGCGGGGTCGGTGTCCACCAACTGCACCCGCACACCGGGGAACCGGGCGAGCAGGGCCGCCACCGAGCAGCCGACCATGCCGCCGCCGACCACGGCGATCCGGTCGCCGACCAGGGGCGCGGCATCCCACAGGGCGTTCACGGCGGTCTCGACGGTACCGGCGAGGATCGCGCGTTCGGCGGGCACGAAGTCCGGTACGACGGTGACGGCGGCGGCCGGGACGACGTACCGCGTCTGATGCGGGTACAGGCAGAACACCGGCCGTCCGGTCAGGTGCGCGGGGCCTTCCTCCACGACGCCGACGTTGAGGTAGCCGTACTTCACCGGGCCGGGGAAGTCGCCGTCCTGGAACGGCGCCCGCATCACGTCCCACTGGCTGCGGGGTACCTGGCCGTGGAACACCAGCGTCTCGGTGCCGCGGCTGATCCCCGACCACAGCGTGCGCACCAGGATCTCACCGTCGCCCGGCTCGGAAAGCGGTAGGTCACGGATCTCTCCGTGGCCCGGTGAGCGCAGCCAGAACGCGCGGGCCGAGTGGCTCATGTCGGTGGTCCTCCTCGTGGTCCGGGGCCGTCGCACCGCCGAAACATGTCTCGTGGGAGAAGGTACACACCCGCTCCCTGTGAGGTGCCGGTGTGGTCCGGATACCTGTCGGTCGTGGGGCTATCCCTACAGACGACACCTCCGGGTGTGGGGCCAGCCGTACAACAAGAACTTTTTCGGCCATACCGGATGACGGAGTCCCACGTGCCCTCTAGTCTTCTGCGTGAGGTGTGAAGGGCGGACGGTCGGACGTATCACGGGCACGGCCGCTCGCTGTCGCGGTGATCGCACCGAGGGCGCCGGGCCTCCACCGGCCGCGCTGTCCCCTGCGCAGCCGTCCGACAACGGTTTGCGGGCACGCACCGCCCTCGAGTCCGGGCGGCCGGCCGCGGGGACACCTGCCACCACGGCGGGGAGGGACAACGACGTACCCTCACACATGTTTTGGCGTGATCCATGCGCCTGGATGCGAGAGCGTTCGGGCCGGGCTGGTTCATCGGGGAAGGGAGTGGGGGACGGTGGAGTCAGTGGTCGGGGCGATGGTCGGACGCGACAGCGAGGGGGAGGTGCTGTCCGCGTTCGTGGCGGCGTCCGGGGGCAGGGCGCTCGTGCTGCGGGGTGACTCGGGTGTGGGCAAGAGCGCGCTGCTGGGGCATGTGTCGCAGCTCGCGGCGTCCCAGCAGCACAGGGTGATCCGGGCGGCCGGAGTGGAGGCCGAGTCGGAGCTCCCCTTCGCCGGTCTGCACCAGTTCCTGTATCCACTGCTGTCCTACATCGACCGGCTGGACGAGGTCCACCGCAAGGTCTTCGACGCCGTCTTCGGCAGGAGCGAGGGCACTGCCCCGTCGGTCATGACCCTCGGCATCGCCGTCCTCGACCTGCTCGCCCTGGCCGCCTCGCAGCATCCGCTGCTGCTGGTGCTCGACGACGGCCAGTGGCTGGACGCCTCCAGCACCGAGGTGATCGGTTTCGTGGGGCGTCGGCTCACCGGCAGCTCGGTGAAGCTCGTCGTCGTCCTGCGGGCCGGTGTGCCCTCGGGCTTCGACACCGCCGCGCTGCCGGAGCTGGCAGTGACGACACTGTCGGAGAAGGCCTCCGAACAGATGCTGGACATGCACCACCCCGAGCTCGCCGCCCACGTCCGCCACCTGGTCCTTAGGGAAGCTCAGGGCAATCCGCTGGCCCTGCTGGAACTGCCTTCGTATGTGCGTGGCAACCGGACGGGGCGCGCACCCGAGGAGTCCTTCGGATACACCGGCATCCCCCTGCCGCAACGCCTGCAACAGGTATACGGCGCCCGGATCAAGGCCCTGGGCGACGCCGTCCGCGCGGAGCTGCTGCGCGGTGCCCTGGACGGCGTCGGGGCCGGTACGGCGGCCGGTCAGGCGAGGGGCGGGCGCTATCGCATGCGGGACGCCGAGGAGGCGGTGACGGCCGGGCTGCTGGAGGTCGATCCGCTGAGCGGTGACTTCGTCTTCCGGCACCCGCTGGTGCGTTCGTCGGTGGTGCAGACGGCGACTCCGAACGAGCGGCGTGCGGCGCATGCCGTACTCGCCGATGTGCACCGTGACGACGTCGAACGCCGGGCCACGCATCTGGCGGCCTCGACCATCGACCCGGACGAGGAGGTCGCCGCTGCCCTGGAAGCGGCGGCCGAGTCCGCGACCCGGCGCGGCGGCGCGGTGGCCGCCGTGGCCTGGCTGACCCGCGCCGCCGAACTGAGCGAGAGCCGCGAGAACCGGTCCCGCAGGCTGGGCAGCGCGGCCTACATCGCCGGGCACTCGGGCCGGTTGGACCAGGCACGGCAGCTGGTCCGCGAGGGAGCCGGCGCGGACACCGACGGCTCCCCGGACTCGGTGGTCGCGTCGGGCTATGTCGCCTTCTTCGAAGACGGGGACATCCGGTCCTCGCAGCGCCAGGTCTTCGCGGCGATCGAGAGCATGCGCGACCGCGGGGTCCGGGGGCCGGACGAGGTGCTCACGCGGCTGATCGATCTGCTGCTGGCCATCAGCCAGTACGGCAGTGACGAGGCGTGGTGGCTGCGGGTCCACGAGCTGTTGGACGGCCTGGGCGACGCGGTGCCCTCGCATTCGCGCATCTACCAGGACGCGTGGGGTGACGTGGTCCTGCGCGGCGCCGGGGTGCACGAGCGGCTGGAGCGGGCCTTCGCCGACCTGCACTCGCTGGAGCCGTGGGACGTCACACGGCTGGCTGTCGCCGCCTATCACGTGGACACGCTCAGCCAGTACCGGCCGTATCTGCAGCGCACGGTGGACCGCGAGATCGAGACGGGCGCCGTGGCCGACGCCATGACCATGCTGCATCTGATCATGCTGGACCAGATCGCGGTGGGTGAGTGGGACGAGGCCGAGCGGACCGGGCAGCGGTGCCTGGAGCTGACGACCACACACAATCACGCGCTGTTCGTCCACCACACACATGCCTATCTGGGGTTGTTGGCGGCGTTGCGGGGCCAGGTCGAGCCCGCCCGGGAACTCCAGGCCACCGTCGATGCCTGGGCCCGCCCCCGCGGCATCGGCTTCCTCACCCAGATCACCGACACCATCGGCACCACCGCCGCCCTCACCGAAGGTGACTACGAAGCCGCCTACCTCCACGCCATCGGCATCACACCCCCCGGCACCTTCCACCCCTACGCCCACCAAGCCCCCCGCACCCTCCTCGACCTCGTCGAAGCAGCCCTCCACACCGGCCGCACCCAACAAGCCCACCAACACGCCCAAGCCGCCCACCACGCCGGCCTCCCCCACATCTCCCCCCGCCTCGCGCTGACCACCTACGGCGCCCTCGCCATGACCACCCCCGACCCCACCCAAGCCGACCACTACTACCACCAAGCCCAAACCCACCCCCACGCCCACCACTTCCCCTACGAACTCGCCCGCATCCACCTCGCCCACGGCATCCGCCAACGCCACACCCACGGCCCCAAAACCGCCCGGCACTCACTCACCCTCGCCGCCCAGACCTTCCAACGCCTCGGCGCGGCCACCTGGGCCGAACGCGCCCACGCCGAACTGCGCGTCTCCGGCCTCGCCACCCGCGCGACCACTCAACTCGCCGAACTCACCTGGCAGGAACGCCGCATCGCCAACCTCGCCGCGAGCGGCCTGACCAACAAAGAGATCGGCGAACGCATGCACCTGTCGCCGAGAACGGTCAGCTCACACCTGTACCGCGTCTTCCCCAAGCTCGGCATCACCTCACGCGCCGCCCTGCGCGACGCACTGGGCAAGGTTCCCGACGACCAGAACGTGTGAGTGGGTTCCTAAAGGGGGTGTGCCCGCAGGCCGCGTTCGTCGAGCCAGCCGAGCACGTAGTCCGCGACGTATCTCCATCCGTTGTCGATGATCAGTGAGTGCGCACGGTCCGCGAACTGCTTCAGGTCGGTCACGGCCAGAGAGTCGCCGTACTGCTTGTACGCCGCGCGCGTGACGGCGTCGGGCACCAGCAGATCCTCCTGTCCCGAGATCAGCAGGAGCGGGCCGCGGTCCGCGTTGCCGACGTCCGCCACGGCGCGCGGGCTGCGCGCCGAGCCCGCGCACCCGAGGTCGGCGAGCAGCCGTCGGGGCGTCGGCACCACATAGCGTTCGAAGAGCCGGGCGGACTCCTGCGCGGTGACCGTGTTCGCGAAGAAGCGGTGGAACTGCTCCGAGGACAGAGACACCAAGGGATCGGACACCGAGGGATCGCCGTCGTCCGCCTGGCCGGGGAGCCACAGCCCGGTCGGCGGGGCGGGCACCGCGATGTCGTTGACCGGGGCGGGGGCGATGGCCACCGCGGCCTGGCCGATGTTGGCGCCAATGAGGTGCTGGGCAATGAGTCCGCCGACCGAGTGGCCGATGACCACCGGCGCAATATCGAACGATTCTACGATTTTGGCGTAGTGGTCCGTCAGCAGGTCCAGGCCGACGTCGGTGAGCTTGTCGGAGGACTTCCGCATCTCCCCCACGGTGAGCAGTTCCCCCGGCCAGCCCGGCGTTAGGGCGAGAAAGCCCCGGCTCGCGAAACGCTCCGCCCACGACTCCCAGGACAGCGCGTGCAGCCACGCGCCATGGATGAAGACGACGGGTGTACGGTTCACGGCTGCTTCCTCCGAGCACGACGACCACCCGGCACCGGCACACGGGCGACCGTTTCAGGATCGTTCAGGCGCAGGTCAGGGGCGACAGTCGAATGACTTAATGTTCATGGCCCGGGGCGTCTGGCAGAGCCGGACAGCCCGGGGCGGGGCGCCCGGCCAGGCCGCCATCAAGTGGACACGGCTCCGTCTGGAGTAGCGCCCGAGGACCGCCCGGCACCGCGCTCGGCGCCGAAGTCGGTGAAGTTGGCCGGTCAAGTTACTTATGTACGTCGCTCCTACGGCGACGACAGTGGATCGGGCCAGCTTCTGCCACAGAGAGGGATCCACTCGTCATGAGCGGCAACCAACCAGATCGACAGGCCCGCCGAATCGCCTCGGACGGTCGCCCTGAGCTGGTCCTGGACATCGAGCGCGTGCTGGACCTCGCCACCCGGCAGGCCGTCCGGGCGAAGTTCCGGTTCGACCCGGATGCTCCCTGGGTCGTGTCCGTGGAGCTGGCCATCGAAGGCGGCCCACGCGTCCTGTGGCGGATCGGCCGCGATCTTCTCCACCAAGGGCTCTCCTCAGTGAGCGGTCTCGGTGACGTCCGGATCTGGCCGTCACACTCCGCGGACCGTGCCACCGCGCGGCTGCAGCTGACCTCCCGGGACACGGCGGCCCTGTTCGAGCTGTCCGTACCGCCGCTGGCGGAGTGGCTGGCTTACACGTATGAGCTGGTGCCCGCCGGTGACGAGCTCAGCGAGATCGACTGGAACGCCGCGACCGCGGGTCTGCTCCAGGGGCCGCGGGCCCACTGCGACTGATCGCGTTCAGCGCCGGCGCCTGGAGCGTGTCATGCGTCCGGCCTCGGGCCACGACGCGGCGGTCAGGGCGGTGGCCTCGGTGACAGCGGTCAGGCGGTCGTAGTCGAGGGTCCTCGGCACGTCCGTCGACCGGTGGTAGTGCGGATTGCGGGAGTTCGCGGTGTCCGTGAGCATCAGCGCGGGAATCCCACGGTTCCAGAACGGGGCCTGGTCGCTGCGTCCCAGGTGGTTGGCGGGTGGTACGGCCAGCCCGATGAGCAGTCCGAGCAGGCCGTCGGGCCGTGGGTCCCGCAGCAGCAGGGCCGGGAGCGACGGGGAGGCCGCCGCGGCGGCCCGCTGCCATGTCCGCGCCGCCGCGGTCGAGGAGCGCCGGTGCACCACGAGGGTGAAGTCACCTCGGTGGCCGCCCGCCCGCACCGCGGCGGACGCCTCGGGGAACACTCGCTCGAAGCCGACGGGCAGTTTCTGCGTGCCGGCGGCGTCCGCGAAGTAGCCGACGGACTCTAGGCAGATCATTCCCCGTACGCCGCCGTCCCGGCCCAGTTCGCGGGCTGCCTGACGGGCCCCGATCAGTCCGAGTTCCTCCATGTCGAACACGGCCAGGACGACGCGCGCAGGCACGGGCGCCTCGGCCAGCAGGCGGGCCGTCTCCAGGAGAACTGCCACGCCGGAGGCGTTGTCGTCGGCGCCCGGACTGCCGCTGACGCTGTCCAGATGGGCGCCGACCACCACGCCCGGGCCGGTGCCGGTCCCGGGCAGCGAGGCGATGAGGTTCGCTCCGCGCAGGCGCCGGTGGAGGCGTGGTTTGAGGGCGAGCGTGCGGTGGCCGTGCCGGTCGGTCGAACCGATCTGCCAGCGCACGTCGAACGGCCGCCGCTCCACCAGCCAGCCCGCGGCGGTCAGTTCGTCATGGACGTACGCCTCGGCGCGCTCCATGCCCGAAGGCGCGCGCAGCCGACTGCGCGGCTCGGCGGCGAGGAACTCCACGTGCCGACGCTGTCGGGCGGTGTCCGGGAGTGGTGCCGCGAGCGGTGCTGAACCAGGCGTCGTCGGGTCGTTCGTCAGCGGTACTCCGGTCTGCGTGAGGTCGTAGGGGACAAACAGTGTGGAAACAAGCCGTCGAGGCCGATTGCCTCTCTTCCCTGTGAACCTGTCGTGCCCTCGGCCTCGTTGCCCCAGAGAAGAACTCCTGCGCCAGGGTGTTCATTGGCTGGCCTGGGCGCAGGACGGGGTGGTGATCCTCCTGCTCTTCCCCGACATGAGGGCGGCCGCCCCACCCACAGCGGATCGTCAGGACCTGGAGGTGAGGTTCTGGCAGTCGGGGGTGCGGGCGGATTCGAGGAGGGCCCGCAGGTCGGCCGGGGGTGCGATGATCTTGCGGGCGTCGAGGTCGATCCAGGCGCCCAAGGTGCGCACCTCGGCGGCCCTTTCACCGTTCTGGCGCGTCAGGATGTGCTCGAACCGCCAGCGTGATCCGTCCTCGCTCAGCCCGATGACGCGGGTCGCCACGGTGACCACTTCGGCCGGGAAGACCTCGCGCAGATAGCGGACCTCGTCACCGAGCGACACGGGGGCGAGACCTGCCTGGTGTACGACCCGTGGGCTCCAGCCCGCCTCCATCAGGAGCCCGAGCCTGGCCGAGGCGGCGTACTCCAGGTATCTCGTGTTGCGCAGATGGCCGTTGGCGTCCACGTCGTCCCAACGGACTTCGAAGGATTTCGTGAATACCTTGGACATGTCAGAGGACCAGCCTTTCCGCGTCACGGCCGCCGACCGAGGTGGGTGGGGCCTGTCCGTACACGTGTCGAGCCGGTCGGAAGGTTCAGTCTTTTGGGCCGCTCGGCCGATATCAGGCGTGTGAGCATTCACACCTGCTCAAACGTTTGCGCGGCCTGCCCGAGGACGACAGAGTGTTCCAACTGCCAGGCCGGGCAGACGAGTCTGTCCGCCACAGTCGCGGTACTCCCCCACGGACGCATCGGAAGGAAAACGCGTGAGCCTCATGTCGGTCCGGGGATTCGCAGTGGCCTCCGCCACCGCGGTCACCGCTGTCGGAAGCGTCGTCGGCGTCGCCTCGGGCAGCGCTGCGCAGACGAGCGATGCTGAGGCGGCAGCAGCCGATTCGACGCTCCTCGCGGACATACCCGCGGGCTGGCAGGCCCAGGTGCAGACTGCGTCCCTGACGCAGCAGGCCAACGTCCAGGCCATCCAGGCCGACGCGAGTGCCAAGAAGGGCGCCGAGGAATCGGCTCGCAAGGCGGCCGCCAAGTCGGCGATCGAGAAGAAGGAAGCCGCTGAAAAGGCCGCGCAGGAAGCCAAGGAGCGTGCCGAGGCCAAGGCAGCGGCCTCCCGGGACTCCTCCAGCTTCCCCGTGCAGAGCTCCTACACCGTCGCGCAGATCCAGGAGATGGCGGCTCAGATGGTGCCGAGCGGCCAGTTCCAGTGCTTCAGCAACATCGTGGACCACGAGTCCAGCTGGAACTACCAGGCCGTCAACGCCTCCTCCGGCGCCTACGGCCTCTTCCAGGCGCTGCCCGGCTCCAAGTTGTCCTCGGCCGGTGCCGACTGGCAGACCAACCCGGCCACCCAGATCAAGTGGGGCCTCAACTACATGAACGGTGTGTACGGAAGCCCGTGCGAGGCGTGGGCGTTCTGGCAGGCCAACCACTGGTACTGAGCCCCGGTCCCGCGCAGCGGTTGGGGTCGAAGACACGTGTCGTGGCCGGGAGGACAAGGTATGAACGGGATACCCGCAGACGCCGGGCTGGCGGAGGACGCGGCTCTGACCCGGGCGGCGCAGTCGGGCGACGTGTCGGCGCTGGCCCTGCTGCTGGAGCGGCACCGGCCCGGCATGCGTGCGGTGGCGCTCAGTCTGCTGGGGCCGGGCCCGGACGTGGACGACGTCATGCAGGAGGCGGCGCTGGTGGCACTGCGCCGGATCGTGGACGTCCGCGATCCGCAAGCCGTGGGGCCCTGGCTGCGCATGGTCGTACGCAACTGCTGCCGCACACTGCTGCGGGCCGCCCGGCGGGTCGAGCCCATGGAGGCGGTCCCCCTGCCTGCTTCCGGCGCCACGCCCGAACAGGTCCTGCTGAGCCATGCGTTGCGGGACTGGGTGTGGGAGGCCGTCGAGGCGTTGTCGCCGACGCTGCGTCTGCCGCTCGTCCTGCGGTACTTCTCCACTGGGGTCACCTCCTACCAGCAGATCGCCGAGGCCTGCGCGGTTCCGGTGAGCACGGTGCGCAGCCGGCTGAGCCAGGCGCGCGGCGCCCTCGCTCAGGCCCTCACCGCCACCGCGGCCTCGGCCCACGACGACGTGTCACGTCGTACCGAAGCCAGTTGGCAGGAGGCGCGCGAGACGCTCGCGGCCGCCGAGCGCGGCGAGTTCGACAAGGTCGTCAAGGACCGCTACTCCCCCGAGGTCTCGCTGCTGGCCGGAGGCCAACGGCTCGGCGGCGCCGGCCTCTTGCTGGCGGGGATGGACGGGGATCTCTCGGCGGGGGTGCGCCAGCGTCCGTTGCACGTCGTGGCCGGGCGGTCGCTGGTCGTCTGGGAGATGGAGCTGGTCAGCCCGCCCGACGACCCGGATCACTGCCCGCCCGGTGTCGCCTGGATCATGTCGCTGGACGGCGGCCGCTTCGACCGGGTCTCCCTCTACCATGCGGCACGCCCGAAGCCGACGCCTGCGCCTGCGCCTGCGCCTGCGCCTGCCGCGGCTGAGTCCCGGGGCGAGCTCCACACCCCGCCAACATGACCCAGATCACATTACGGCGATAAAACTTCTCGGATTCCGGAGCGTCTTGTCGGTGTCACTGCCCCTGCGGACCTACGGAGATCCCGATGAGAACATCCACCGCCCACACCGACCCTCTCGCCCCCGGCACCCATTCCTACCGGACGGGCGGAATCGTCCAGCGCTATCACGTCCACGGCCGCGGCCCGGTGTGCGTGGCGCACTCCGGTGGTCCCGGCATCATCTACGACTACCTGCGCATGCCCGCCCTCGAAGAGCACCTGACGATGGTCTACGTCGAACCCGTCGGCACCGCCGAGGACAGCCGGCTGCCCTCACATCCGCACGGCTACACCCGCGAGCGCTACAGCCGCTTCCTCCAGGTACTGATCAACCGGCTCGGCGTGTCCAAGGTGCATCTGCTGGGGCATTCGCACGGCGCCTTCGTGGCCGCCTATCACGCCCTGCACCGCCCCGAGCAGGTGGCGGGCGTCGTGCTGTACGAAGGCGCCCCCGTCACCGGAGCCGAGCACGGCGCCGAGGCGAGCCGCATGGTGGAGGCGTTCGTCGCCAAGCACGCGGGCCACCCCGGACTGCCCGGTGTCCTGGCCGCGTTCGGTGCCATGGCCGACATCTCCAGCGACGAGCAGACCCTGGCGGTCGCACGGGGCGTGCTGCCCTCCTACTTCGCCGACTACTGGGGCAACGAGGAGCGGCTGGCCCCCTTCCGTGACGCGGTCCGGGCGACCTACATCTCGGGCTTGGACGAGGACCTCGTCCCCGAAGTCATCGACGATCGCGCCGCCCTCAAGGGGCTGGAGCCGCCCGCGCTGGTGATCGTGGGCCGTCACGATGTGATCTGCGGGCCCCGCTGGGCCTTCGAACTGGACGAGCTGATCCCCGACTCACAGTTGCTGGTGCTGGAGAACAGCGGGCACATGGGGCACGTCGAGGAGCCCGAGGTGTTCGCGGCAGCGGTCCGTGACTTCGTCCTGCGGACCCGGGCGTAGGGCACAACAGAGATCGCGTGCGTCGGCCTGCTTCGGGCCGACGCACGCGAACCCCGTGCGTGGGACAGTCCGTCGTAGTAGTGGAGGGCTGTCTGCACGCTCAGGATGCCAAAGCCTGTGAAGTGCCTTGCGCCGGAAGCCGATCGGAAAAGCGGTCAGGGCGCGGACGCCACGGCCATCGAGCGATATCTGTCCCGGGGACACACCCAGGTGAGCGGACGGTGCTACACAACGAGGAAAAGCTGCGGGTCTACAGCGAGGCGTGGAACCGCGCGACCGAGAACGCTGAAGTCAGCGAGAGCGGTTGAGCCAGGACAGGACACAACTTTCGGCGCTCCTAGCGGAGTACAGCCCGGAGCCCACTGCTGGCCTCCGGAACGCTGCCTGTGCGCAGGACAGCGACCAGTGAGCGGG
>NZ_JBIAVS010000042.1:0-52750 GCF_042894545.1 Streptomyces sp. NPDC001530 | reverse complement strand
CGGTGAACGGCGCACTACCGAAAGCGTTTGAGGTGTCGCTATCCCTCCCCCAGCCCGAATGTGAACCGTCGCCGGCCATCACGGAACGAAGCGCGTCGGTGGAGACGGCCGGCCGGCGGCAAGGGCGTTGAGACCCGCATGGGCCTCTTCCACCATCTCGGACGGGATACGGCCTTCGAGCGTGAGCACGGTGTGGTATTCGACAGCGGCCTCGGCGCCTTCACTGAGGTGGGCGAAGGGCGTGGGCCAGGTGGAGGTGGACCTTGCCTGCCTGCCGGTCGAATCCGCGGGCGTCGAGTTGCCCGCGGATGGGACGCAGAACCTCGACCGCGTCCCGCCAGTTCCTTGGTCGAGATGGACAAACGACAAGCCACGGGGGTGAAGTCGTCTTCGGGCCCGAACGGAGCCGACGGTCGCCGTGTTCAACTCGCAGTCCTTGCGCGCCGCGTCCACCCTCAGGCCACGGGCGGCGCTCCAACCGAGGCACCTGACAGATCGAGGTGATGAACGCTACGATCACCCGTGATGATGACTCATTCTGTTGACAGATTGGGGGTCCCATCCGCGCAAGGTGAGTGCTGATGCTCACTCAGACCGCGAACAGGGATTCCCGCCTTTCCTTCTGGCTGCGCGTGCGTGAGTTCGCCGTGCCACCCTCCATGATCGAGACTGCGACCGCCCGCCGCCGTGTCGGGGACTGGGCGGGGGCGAGCGCCGCCGCAGGCATCGATGTCGACCTCAATCTGCGTTCCGTGGCGCGTACGCATGGCCAGGAACTCGCAACCCACATCCGGGCCGATCTCCGCCATCTGGCGCCTGACCTGCTGCGCTGGCACATGCCGAGGATCGCTCCTGACGGGCTCCTGCGCCCAGGTCTGACCATCACTCTGGCTCGGTACGACGCTGCGGGACGTGACGGCGCATGCCCAGTGCACCTCGTGGCCCGGACTCCCCCGGCTTGGGCGGATGCCGGTCAGCGGATCAGCCTCGCGCTGTGGGACGGATCCCACTCCGAGCCCGGCGCCTGCCGTCATCCGCATCCCCATCCCAACCGGCGCTTCCGCCTCGACCTGCACCGCCACCTGTGGGATGCGCGCAGGTCCGACGAGCTGCGGATCCGGTCGGGGGCCGATCGGCCGGCCGCCGACGGCCGCCCTGTGCCGGCCCCGGAGCTGCTGGCGATGGTGCCGCAGGGGCACCGCTGCGCCGTCGACCGGTGGGCGGCCGAGGCGGGGATTCTGCTCCACGCCGAAGGGCGGTCCACCGGTACCGTCTCCGTGCGGTTCGGGGCCCGGCAACGGCTGGTCTTGGACCAGGTCGCGGACAAGAACGGCGTAGCGCCGCCCGCACTGCGGATCGCGGCGGCCTCCACAGATGGCGACGCCTCCACGCTGCCCGTCCTGCCCGACGCGGCGACCTGGGTGCTGCCCGACCTCGAACTGATCCGCACCGGTTCGATCGAGGCCGATCGGCTGCACCCGCTGGTCGCCTCGGCACTGGTACCGGATCATTCGCCGGCCGCTCCTTCCCGGACTCCGGACCAGGCAGGACAACCGCGTCTCGTGGAGTGCCGCGGAGCTCAGCACCGGATCGGCCTGGTCAACGGGGTCTTGGCCCCGCTGGACCACGACCCGGCCGAGCTCCGGCGCGAGGAGCTGCTGGCCGCGCTGACCGGCACTCCGCTTCCCTGCCTGCGGGCCATCGACGAGGCGCACCGACATCCTGACTGCCTCACCGGCGTCCGCGAACGCCTGGTCCACGGCGACATCGCCGGTGCGCTCGCCGTCGTCGAGGGTCTGCTGGGCCCCAACGCACTGCTGCGCGACGGCGCGCTGCGGGACGAACTGGAGGCGGCCACGCTGCGGCGGATCACCTACGGGCTGTACAGGTCGGGGCTGATCGGACCTGGCCCCGGCCGCTACCGACCGGATCGTCGCCGTACCCGTGACCGCCGCACGCACCCGCGCCACGCGACCTCTCGCTGACCAAGGGACCTCCGTCCCCTCCCACTCGGCTCACCACGAACCCAAAGGTGATCAACCATGCCTTCACGCACCCCTTTCGCCGCAACCGGCACCACCTCCGACCTGGCCCACGCCTCCCAACTCGATGTCTCCGGCGAACTGTTGGCCCTGCTGCGCGACGTCACCACCGAACCGCGTCCCGACACACAACTGGAGGCCCTGACGCTGGCCGTAGCAGCCGACCTGCCGGTACTCCTGTGGGGTGAGCCGGGGATCGGCAAGACTGCCGCCCTGACACAGCTTGCCTCCGCCCTGGACCTTCCGCTGACCACAGTGATCGCCAGTGTGCACGAGCCGTCCGACTTCTCGGGCCTGCCGATCATCGGGGACGATCCCGCGGAGCACGGTGTCCCGATGGCCCCGCCGGACTGGGCCGTGCGGCTGGTACGGGCCGGCCGAGGGCTGCTGTTCCTGGACGAGCTGTCCACCGCACCACCAGCCGTTCAAGCCGCCCTGCTCCGCCTCGTGCTCGAGCGGCGAATCGGCGCCCTGCAGCTGCCGCCCGGGGTCCGGATCGTGGCTGCCGCCAACCCGCGATCCTCGGCGGCCGACGGCTGGGAGCTGAGCCCGCCGCTGGCCAACCGGTTCGTTCATCTTCAGTGGACCCACGACCACGAGGTCGTCGTACGCGGCCTCGGTGGGACCTGGCCCCGGGCAACCCTGCCGCGGCTCGCCCCGGAGAAGTTGTCGGAGGCGGTGCACTTCGCTCGGCGTGCGGTGTGCGGGCTCCTCACCGGTCGCCCCAAGCTCGTGCACCAACTGCCCAGCAATGAAGCGCGCCGGGGTGGCCCTTGGCCGTCACCCCGAAGCTGGGAGAAGGCCCTGTGCCTCATCGCCTTCGCGACCGCGGCCGGCTCCTCCCGCGACGTACTTTCCCTACTGGTCAGGGGCACCGTGGGAGACGGTCCGGGGCTGGAACTGCTGGCGAGCCTGGACCGGATGGACCTCCCGGACCCCGAGGTGCTTCTCGCCGACCCCGCGGGGGCCGCCCTGCCCGAGCGCGGGGACCTGCGCCAGGCCGTGCTGGACGGTGTGGTGGACGCGGTCCGCAAGCGGCCGGAGAAGTCCCGCTGGGACGCGGCGTGGGCGCTCCTGGTCCGGGCGGTGGAGACCGGAGCCCCGGATCTGGTGGTCGTCCCCGCGACCACCCTCGCCTCACTGCGTCAGGAGGACTGGGACGTTCCGGCATCGATCGAACAGCTCGCCGGAGTGGTGTCCCTGTCCCGGCGAGCGGACCACGCGGCGGCCCGGGCCGCGGTCGCCACGAAGGCCGGCCGATGAGCCCGGACACACCGGGGACACTGGACCTCGGCAAGCTCTTCGCCGCCCGGCTGCACGCCGCTCGGGTCCGGCCCTACTTGGCGACGGCCCTGTTCGCCCTCCACACCGTCGAGTCGCGGCGGGTCCCGACGATGGCCGTCGACCGGTACTGGCGGTGCTACGTCTCGCCGGCCTTCGTGGACCGTACGCCGGTGGAGGAACTGGCCGGGGTATGGGTGCACGAGGTGTCGCACCTGCTGCGCGACCACCACGGGCGCAGTGACCGGGTCGCGCGGGAGCGCGGGCTGACCGGCCCCGGCGAACGGCTGCGGATGAACATCGCCGCAGACTGCGAGATCAACGACGACGTGTTCGGTGACGGGCTGGTCCGGCCCGAAGGTGTGGTCGAGCCGGCGTCCTTGGGGCTGCCCGAGGGGGAGCTCATGGAGGACTACCTGCGCCAGTTCCGGCTCGGGCCGCGTATGCAGGGCGCGGCCTGGCTGGACTGCGGCAGCGGCGCCGACGGACTGGACAGGGAGTGGGACCTGGGACCGGACGGCGCGCACGGCCTCAGCGAGCAGGAACGGGACGCGGTCCGGTTCCGGGTGGCGCAAGGCATCACCGCCCGTCCGGGGAACACCTCGAAGGGGTGGCAGCGGTGGGCGGAGGAGGCGTTCCACCCGCCGCAGCCGTGGCGGGAGTTGCTGGGAGCGGCGGTCCGCTCGGCAGCCTCCGGCCCCGGCGCGGGCGAGGACTACACCTACGGCCGGCCGTCACGTCGCTCGGCCGGGGTGCCCGGCGCTGTTCTGCCGAGCCTGCGGCGCAGACCGCCTCGGGTCTCCGTGGTCATCGACACCTCCGGCTCGGTCAGTGACGCCGAACTGGGCAGCGCGCTCCTGGAGGTTGCCGCGATCTCCCGTGCCGTGGGCGGCCGTCGCGACCTGGTCACCGTGCTGCCGTGCGACGCGGCGGCGCGGATCGTGCACCCGCTGTGCCGTGCCGAGGGAATACCGCTGGTGGGTGGCGGGGGTACGGATCTGCGTACGGGCTTCGCCAGGGCCCTCCGAGCGCAGCCCCGCCCCGATGTCATCGTGGTCCTGACCGACGGCCAGACGCGCTGGCCGGGCATACGACCACCGTGCCGGACGGTGGTGGGTCTGTTCCCTCGGCAGCACGCGGCCCGGTCGTGGGACGAGGACGATCCCGATTACGTTCCGGACTCACCGCCCGCGTGGGCACGAGTGGTTGACATCGGGTCCTCCTCCGCTACTCGGTAGCCCCCTCAGGACGGCGCGAACAAGCCCTGAGTCTTGTGGTTGGCCCGGCCATGGTCACATGGCGCTGGGGTAGCCCTGCTGAGCGTGAAGGTTGGTAAGGAGACACGATCCCCAGCGAGGCCGGCACGCCAAGCCCCGACACCTTCACGCCGATAAAGCCTACGACGTCCCTCACCTGCGTAAAGGGCTCCGGGGCAGACACATCGGCGTGCGCATCGCGCGGCTCGACGAGCTGGGATCTCGCGGAGAGCTGGACTGGACGAGGTGCGCGATCGACTCGGCGAACATGCGGGCACTGAAAAAGGGGGACCTGACAGGCCCGAATCCTGCAGATCGAGGCGCCCCGGTACCGCGTTTCGTCCAGGATGCTGCGCGGTCGATGGGCGACTAGCATCTACTGGTGAGGGCCGCAATGTGGGGTACGCCCTCCGTAGGCGTCATCCCTGTTGACCAGGGAACCGACAGCCCCGCTTCTTGTACTCAGGCGGCAACACCTACGACCGCGCCGGACTTTTCGCCCTGCGGCCGCGGCCATCCGTCTCGTGCCTCGAAAGCGGCACGTGGGGGGTGGAAGGAAGGTATGTCCATGAATGCACAACGCGCGAGGCGTCTCGTCGCGGTGTCCGCGGTCGGCGTTCTCATGGCCGGCGGTACCGCGATCGGCGCAGCAGGTACGGCCTCGGCAGCCGTCCCGACCCAGGTTTCCAACGATTTCCACCGTAACTGTGGTTACGGTGGCTGGTGGAACGACTGCGACTACGACTACGACTACGGCTATGGCTACGGCCACCGGGGCGATCGTGGAGACTTCTACCGCACCAACTTCGACAACGTTCCCGTCATAGTGATCGTGGTGGGCTGAAGGCGGTACGACGGAGCATGGCTGAGGGCCGCCACCTGCACGTTTCCAGGTGGCGGCCCTCACCGTTGCACCTAACGGGAGGCTTTTGCAGGTCATCTCACTGTCGATGACTGGAGTCGGTACCCTTGCGAGGGATCCGCGGTGTGATTCCGCGGTTGCGTAACCATCGCCGCAGGTGGTCGTGGTCGTAGCCCTTGTCGCCGCGGAGCTTGGCCGGTCGTCGACGCCTCGTCCGCGGCGGCAGCGGATGGGCGGACCAGAGCGATGCTCCTGGCCCCCTTCGGCAATGCCAGGCGAATGCCGCGCTGCCGGGCCAGGCGCCGGTGCGTGTTGTGGTCGTAGCCGCGGTCCGCGAGCAGCGCGTAGGGCGGCCGACCATGGGGGCGGCCGATCACGCCGGCGACCGCGGCAATACCGTCGAGCAGGGGCAGCAAGAAAGGTCACCGTGCCCGGGGCGATCCCGGCCAGCGCCGGATATGCCGCGGCCAAGGCCGCCGAATGGTCGGTGACCAACGCCTTGTGTATGTGGCCCTTGCGGAACAGGGCACGCAGGTCACCGCCCTGCACGTCAGCCAATTGCCAGGACATGGCCGCGAATGTGACCGTTACGCAGTCCGATCCCGCCGCGGTGGCCCGCGCGACCCTCGACGGTGTCGAGGCCGGCCTGCACGAGGCTCGCCGACGACGTCAGCAAGCAGGTCCGGCAGCGCTGGCCGCGGGCCCGGAGGCGCTGTATCCGCAACTGACCGACCGCTCGATGCCCGGCGCGAGGAGCGGGGCGCGGCGGAGGTGATCCCCTTGACGAAAAGGATCGAGCACACTCTCGGAGTCACAGGCAGCTTGAAGTTCTCTCCCTCGTAAGCGAGAGAGATTCCTACCTACCTTGCGGTGGCGGGCTTGACGCGTCTCCGCGCCTGACGACTGCGCCTTCCGGCAGCCGGGATCGCCACGTGGCCGATCCGGTACAGGTGCAAGATGTTCCGGGCTGCGCTGTGGTCGGCGTTGCCCGACCATCCGCAGTCCGGGTTTTTTGGTTACCAAATACCGGCGTGCGGCATTCACCGACGCCAAATGCTGACCCGCACCGAAGAGATCAAGCGGTTTGTGTGACCCATCGCGCGGCGTGCCTCACCGTCTCCCCCAGGTTCGCGATGAGGGCGGGCAGACCCGGGTCGGCGCTTGAAAGCAGGACGTCTTGGTGTCTCGGGTTGCGATCCCAATCCGAGTGCCACAAGGCCCTGTTGCCGCTGTTGTACGCGCTCGTGTCCGCAACTCGCTTGTTTCGGCGAGTGATTGCCTCGCGCACGGATACGGGAACGCGGCCGACCGGCCGGGGCGGGTGCGGCGGTACCCGTCGGACATGACGGACACGGAGTGGGCGGTCGTGCGGCCGGTGCCGGCCTGGCTGGAAGGTCGGGGCGTGCAAGTCGGAGGGCTACTGCCAACGCTTCACGCGCGAGGACCCCGCTTCCCGAAATTGTCCCGCTCCGCGCGACGGACGCGCCGCCCTTCCCCGTAGAGCAGACGACATCAGCTCACAGGGAGGGGACTGCGACGTGGCAGGGCACAGAGTCAGAGGCACCAGGGGTGCGGCGATCGCGACGGCGGCCATGGCGGCGCTGACCGCCTCACAGGCGCCGGGGTCTGTCCCGGCACGGGCCTCCGTACCTCCACGGGTGTCGCCCGCCGAGCACGGGCCGAGCGTGTCGGGCGACACCCCGTACCGCACCGACCTCCCGCCCCTGCGGACCCGGGAACGCGAGCAAGGGGCACCGGTGGCGGGCGCCGCGCTGCCGGCGAGCGTGTTCGCCGCCTACCGGCACGCCGAGGCGGAGCTCGCGCGCACCGCTCCCGCATGCCGGCTGCGATGGCAGCTGCTGGCCGCGATCGGCCAGGTGGAGTCCGGACAGGCGCGGGGCGGTCGGGTGACGGCGGACGGTACGACCCTGGCGCCGATCCTCGGGCCGCGGCTGGACGGCGGCGCCTTCGCCGTCGTGCGGGACACCGACGGCGGCGCCTACGACGGGGACCCGGCCTACGATCGGGCGGTCGGACCGATGCAGTTCATCCCGTCGACCTGGGACCGCTGGGGCACGGACGGCAACGGCGACGGGCGGGCCGACCCGGCCAACGTCTTCGACGCGGCGCTCGCCGCCGGGCGCTACCTGTGCGCGGGCGGGCGGGACCTCTCTGACCCGGCCGGACTGGACCGGGCGATCCTCGGCTACAACCATTCGGAGGCGTATCTGCGCACGGTCAGGGCCTGGTACGCGTACTTCCTGGAAGGGCACCGGGTGGTGCCGGACGGCCCGGCAGGGTCCTCGGCGCGCCCCGAACCGTCGCGGCCGAAACCCACGCCGAAGCAGACACCGTCCCCCCGCACCAGCGCCTCCCCGTCCCGGACACCATCCACACCCGCCTCGCCGGTCCCCACCAGCTCCCGTCCGGCAACCGGGGCCGAGGAGACGGAGGAGCCCCAACTCCCCACGCCCGGCGCGGACATCGAACTGCCTGGCGACGACCTGCTGCCCAGCGGCGGTCCGCTGACCAGCAACGGTGCGGACTCGATGGGCTCCACCCCCTCCACAACCGCGGATACTGGGCGGTAATGTCGCCACCCGCCGGACGGCACGGGGCCGGCGGATGAGCGCAAAGGGGCCCTCATGGCGACTGACATGCCGGACATGCCTGCGGAGATACAGGCGGCCCACGACCGTTGGCAGCGCATGTGGAGCCACCGCGAGCAGCTACTCAAGGTGGCGCGGCGCAGGTCGATGAGCCTGGAGGACGCCGAGGACGCGGTGCACGAGGCGATGCTGCGCGCCGCGGAGCGCCCCGACCTGGACGACGAACGCCTCGGCGCCTGGCTGACGACCGTGACCATGCGGCTGTGCGTCGACCGGTACCGCCAGGTCAACCGCGAGGCCGAGGTGCGCGACAGCCCCAGGCTCACCGCGCCGGGTCCCGTGCCCGTCGAGGAGGCGGTGTGCGACCGGGCCGAGGCCAGGTGGCTGGCCGTGCGCAGCGGGGAGCTGCCCGCGCGCCAGGCCGAGGCGCTCCGGCTGAAGTCCGAGGACCTCGATGTCGGCCAGGTCGCCGTGCGCATGGGGCTGAGCTACCGGACCGTCGAGTCGCTGCTGGCCCGGGCCCGGCGCACGCTGCGCAACTCGCTGGCCGGAACGCTGGGCCTCGCCCTGTTCCTGTGGGGGCGCGGCAAGCTGCGCGCGGGCGGGCACGCGCAGGCCGTGGCGGTGGCCTCGACGGCGGCAACCCTGGTGGTGGCCGGGTTCGTGCTGCCGTACGTCCACGACGGGGACGGGCAGGGCACGGCTCCCCGTCCCTCCGTGTCGCGTATGGTCCAGGCGACCACGCAGAGCGTCCGACCCGACGGCGCCGGCCTGGCAGCCACCCCGAACGCCCGCGATCTGTCGGCCGCCTCGACGTCTCCCGGAGCGACGCCGGCTGTGCCGCCCGGCGATCACCACCAGTCGCTGCTGCCGCTGTCGGTGCCGCCGCTGCCGGAGGCCTCGCTTTCACCGGTGCCGTCCGTCCCCGACGTCCCCGGCGTGTCCGACCTGCCGAGCGTGCCCGGCGTCCCCGATCTGCCGGCCGCGTCCACGGTACCGACGGCACTTCCCGACCTCCCGGACACTCCGGCCACGCCCTCCATCCCGGTCGACGTACCGACACCGGCCGCGTTGCCGTAGCACCGCCGAAAAAGGCGCTGCCGTAGTACCGCCGGTACACCGCCGTAAGCACCCCGAAAAAAATCCGCCTCGGCCGCGACGGACGCCCCGCCCCTCCCCGTAGAGCAGATGTCGGAGCTGCTTCACGGCCGAAGGGTGGACCGGATGGGTGTCGAGATCTGTGTGGAAGGGCTGACCAAGTCCTTCGGTCACCAGGTCATCTGGCAGGACGTCTCGCTGACGCTGCCCGCCGGGGAGGTCTCGGTCATGCTCGGCCCCTCGGGCACGGGCAAGTCCGTGTTCCTCAAGACGCTCGTCGGACTGCTGAAGCCGGAACGCGGTTCCGTGAAAGTCGCGGGTCGTGACATCACCAGGCTGCGCGAACACGAGCTCTACGAGGTGCGCAAGCTCTTCGGCGTGCTGTTCCAGGACGGCGCGTTGTTCGGCTCGATGAACCTGTACGACAACATCGCGTTCCCGCTGCGCGAACACACCCGCAAGTCCGAGAGCCAGATCCGGCGCATCGTCCTGGAGAAGATGGACATGGTCGGGCTGATCGGGTCGGAGGGGAAGCTGCCCGGCGAGATCTCCGGCGGCATGCGCAAGCGCGCCGGTCTGGCGCGGGCCCTGGTCCTCGACCCGGAGATCATCCTCTTCGACGAGCCGGACTCGGGCCTCGACCCCGTGCGCGTCGCCTATCTCAACCAGCTGATCGTCGACCTCAACGCGCAGATCGACGCGACCTTCCTGATCGTCACGCACGACATCGCCTCAGCCCGCCAAGTGCCGGACAACATCGGCCTGCTGTTCCGCCGCGAGCTGGTCATGTTCGGGCCGCGCGAGCAGCTGCTGACCAGCGACGAGCCGGTCGTACGGCAGTTCCTGAACGGCCGGATGCAGGGGCCGATCGGCATGGCGGAGGAGAAGGACGCCGCCCAGGTCGAGCAGGAGCTGGCGGCGCTCGGCGACGGGGAGCACGCACAGTCTCCCGGCAGTCAGGCTCTGACTCCCCGCCTGCTGCCGGGTCCAGGCATCACCCGCCCACCCCGCTGGGAGGCGATCGCGAGACGTGAGGCGGAGCTGCACCGGAAGGAGGTGGCGGACGTATGAGCCTGTCACCGACCGGAGCGCTCAGGCACTCGGGGCACCTCTTCGCCATGGCCCTGGACGTCGTCCGGACCATACCCCGACGGCCGTTCCAGGCGCGGGAGTTCATCCAGCAGGCGTGGTTCGTGGCGAGCGTCACGATCTTGCCGACGGCCCTCGTGTCCATCCCGTTCGGCGCGGTCATCGCGCTGCAGATCGGCAGCCTGACCCGGCAGCTCGGCGCCCAGTCCTTCTCGGGGGCCGCCTCGGTGCTCGCGGTGCTGCGGGAGGCCTCGCCGATCGTCACCGCGCTGTTGATCGCGGGCGCCGGCGGCACGGCCATCTGCGCGGACCTCGGGGCGCGGAAGATCCGCGAGGAGATCGACGCGATGCAGGTCCTGGGCATCGACCCCATCCACCGCCTGGTCGTCCCGCGGGTCCTGGCGTCGATGGTCGTGGCGGTGTTGCTCAACGGCCTGGTGTCGGTGGTCGGTGTGGCAGGCGGCTACTTCTTCAACGTCATCCTCCAGAACGGCACACCGGGCGCCTATCTCGCCTCGTTCACCACGCTCGCGCAGCTCTCCGATCTGTGGGCGGCCGAGATCAAGGCGCTGGTGTTCGGGGCGATCGCGGCAATCGTCGCCTCGTACAAGGGACTTACGGCGAAAGGCGGACCGAAGGGCGTGGGCGATGCCGTGAACCAGTCGGTGGTGATCACCTTCATGTTGCTGTTCGTGACGAACTTCGTGATGACCGCGGTGTACTTCCAAGTCGTCCCGCAGAGGGGTTAGCCGATGCGACTTCTCCAGCGACCACTGCGCTCTCTCGAAGAGCTCGGCACCCAACTCTCCTTCTACGGCCGCTCGTTGGCCTGGACCGGCCGCACCCTGCGCCGCTACAAGAAAGAGATCCTGCGGCTGCTCGCCGAGGTGAGCTTCGGCCGCGGCGCCCTCGCCGTCGTGGGCGGCACGGTCGGCGTCATCGCCTTCCTGTCGTTCTTCACCGGCACGGAGGTGGGCCTGCAGGGGTACGCCGCGCTCAACCAGCTCGGCACCTCCAACTTCGTGGCGTTCCTCTCGGCGTACTTCAACACCCGGGAGATCGCGCCCCTGGTGGCCGGGCTCGCGCTGTCCGCGACGGTCGGCGCCGGGTTCACGGCGCAGCTGGGCGCAATGCGGATCAGCGAGGAGACGGACGCCCTCGAAGTGATGGGCGTGCCCTCGCTGCCGTTCCTCGTGACCACCCGGATGATCGCCGGGTTCGTCGCCGTCGTCCCGCTGTATGTGATCGGGCTGCTGTCCTCGTACCTCGCCGCCCGCACCATCACCACCGGCTACTACGGGCAGTCGGCCGGCACTTACGACCACTACTTCCAGCAGTACCTGCCGCCCGTCGACGTGCTGTGGTCCTTCGGGAAGGTGCTCGTCTTCGCCGTGCTGATCATCCTGGTGCACTGCTTCTACGGCTACTACGCCAGCGGCGGCCCGGCGGGCGTCGGCGTCGCCGTGGGCCGCGCCGTGCGGACCTCGATCGTCGCGATCAACGTCCTGGACTTCTTCCTGTCGCTCGCGATCTGGGGCGCCAACACGACCGTACGGATTGCGGGGTGAGCCGTATGAGGGTGCTGAGACTGCGGTTGTACGGCGTGGTGTTCCTCGCCGTGCTCGCTCTGCTGCTGTCCCTGTCCGTCGCCGTCTACCAGCAGGTGTTCACCCCGGCGGTACGGATCAAGCTCGAGGCCGACAGCCTGGGCAACCAGCTCGATCCGCGGGCCGACGTGAAGCTGCGCGGGCTGCTGGTCGGCGAGGTGCGCGCGGTGCACGCGGACGGGACGAAGGCGACGCTCGACATCGCACTCAAGCCGGAGTACGTCGCGTCCATCCCCTCCGACGTGCACGCGCGGCTGCTTCCCAAGACGCTGTTCGGCGAGAAGTACGTCGACCTGGTCGCGCCCGCGCACTCCCCCGCCCGCCCCATCCGAGCGGGAGACGTCATCACCCAGGACCGCACCCGCGTCGGCATCGAACTCCAGCAGCTGATGAACGACCTGCTGCCGCTGCTGCGCACCGTGCAGCCCGGCAAGCTCAACGCCACGCTCTCCGCGTTCGCCACCGCCCTCGAAGGGCGCGGCGACCGGATCGGCGACAACCTCACGCGCGTGGAGGACTATCTGCACCGGCTCAACCCTCACCTGCCGTCCCTCACCGAGGACTTCGCACGCCTGGCCGATGTCGCCGAGGTGTACGGCGACGCGGCCCCCGACCTGATGGAGATCCTGCGCAACACCGTCACCACGAGTCGCACCCTGGTCGAGCAGCGGGAACGGCTCGCCTCCGCACTCACCACGACGGCCACGGCAGCGGGCACCGCGGACGACTTCCTCGACGCGAACGGCCAGCGGCTGATCACTCTCGGCCGGGTCTCCCGCCCCACGCTCGAACTCTTCGCCCGCTACTCCCCCGAGTACCCCTGCCTCCTCGCCGGCCTGGTCCGCGAGGAGCAGGCCTCCGAGCAGGCGTTCCGGGGCGGCAAGATGCACATCACACTCGAAGTCGTCCGCCAGCAGGGGGCGTACGAACCCGGCGAGTACCCCCGCTACGGCGAGCGGTCGGGTCCCGACTGCCGCGACCTGCCCCACCCCCCGGTGCCCGCGCCCGGGGTCCACCTCAACGACGGTTCGAAGAAGGGAAGTTCGTCCAGTCCGGTCGGCGTGTCCGCCACCCGGGCCGAGCAGCGCGCCGTCGGCTCGCTCGTGGCGCCCGTCATGGGCGTCTCCGCCGACGAGGTGCCGCCGGTCGCGACCCTGCTGTTCGGACCGATGGCCCGCGGGACGGCGGTGAGCGTCGCATGAGGACCACAGGAGCCCGGCGGGCCGCTGCCCCGCTGATCAAGTTCAGTCTCTTCGCCCTGGTGACGATCCTGGCGACGGCCCTGCTCGCCGCCACCATCGTCAACATCTCCCTCACCCCCGAGCTCACGTATCGCGCGGTGTTCAGCGACGTGACGGGCCTGGAGAAGGGCGACGACATCCGGGTGGCCGGAGTACGCGTCGGCGAGGTCGAGGGCATCAGGATCAAGGACCGGACGCTGGCGGAGGTCACCTTCACGGTCGGCGCGGACCGTCCGCTGCTGAACAGCACCGGCGCCGTCATCCGCTACCGCAACCTGGTCGGACAGCGGTACGTCGCCCTGACCGAGGGCGCGGGCGACGGTACCCGAATGAAACCCGGCACCACGATCCCGCTGTCGCGCACGCAGCCCGCGCTGGACCTCAACGCGCTGCTGAACGGCTTCAAGCCACTGTTCGCGGCGCTCAGTCCGCAGGACGTCAACCAGCTCGCCACCGAGATCATCCGGACACTGCAGGGCGAGGGCGGCACCGTCAACAGCCTGCTCATGCACACGGCTTCACTCACCACGACGCTGGCCGGCCGCGACAAGCTGATCGGGTCGGTGATCGACAACCTCAACACCGTGCTGGAGACCCTGGACAAGCGCGGCGCCCGCTTCTCCGGGCTGCTCAAGCAGTTGCGGCGGCTGGTTTCGGGGCTGTCCGCCGACCGCAAGCCCATCGGAGAGTCGCTGGTGAGCATCGGCGACCTGACGGACGCCACCTCGGGGCTGCTCAAGGACGCGCGTCCGCCCCTGAAGGACGACATCGCCGAGCTGACCGATCTCACCGGAACGCTGAACAAGAACGAGAACACCGTGGAGGGCGTCCTGAAGCGGCTGCCGAACAAGCTCAACGCACTGACGGGGACGGCGTCCTACGGCTCCTGGTTCAACTTCTACCTCTGCGACTTCGACGGCCGGATCGTGCTGCCGAAGACGAAACAGGTGCTCACTCCCGAGCTGCACGTGGCGAGGGCGAGGTGCGGCGCATGATGAAGCGCTCCCGTCAGCGCCGCCCGGAGCCGCTGGTCAAGGTCCGCATCGACCCGCCGAAGCTGCCGAAGATACGGCTCCTGCCACGCCGGGCACCGCGCCCCCGCCGCCCGGAACCCCTGGTGAAAGTCCGCATCGACCCGCCGAAGCTGCCGAAAGTACGGCTGCTTCCGCGCCGGGCACCACGCCCCCGCCGCCCGGAACCCCTGGTGAAGGTGCGCGTCGACCCGCCGAAGCTGCCCCGTATACGGATACGCCGCCCGCGCCTGATCCCGTTCCGCGAGCGCAACCCCGTGGTGATCGGGGCCGTCGGTCTCACGGTCCTCGCGCTGCTGGCCGTGGCCGCGTTCAACGCCGACAGCCTGCCGCTGATCGGCGACGGCAAGACGTACAGCGCGGCCTTCTCGGAGGCGGGCGGCCTCAAGCCCGGCGACGAGGTGCGGATCGCCGGGGTCAAGGTCGGCAAGGTCGAGGACGTCGATCTGGACGGTGACCACGTCAAGGTCACCTTCAAGATCAAGGGGGATCCGGGGTTCGGCACGGAGACCGGCGCCTCGATCCGGGTCAAGACCATCCTCGGTGCGAAGTACCTCGCTCTGCATCCCAAGGGACCAGGGCAGTTGAAGCCCGGCAGTGAGATCCCGCAGAAACGGACCGTTCCCGCGTACGACGTCGTGCAGGCGTTCAGCGATCTCACCACCACGACGGAGAAGGTCGACACCGACCAGCTGGCGAAGGCTCTGGACACCATCTCCACGACCTTCCAGGACTCGCCCGCCGAGGTACGGGCGTCCATCAAGGGCCTGTCGAAGATCTCCCGGACGGTGGCCTCGCGCGACAAGGCGCTGGGCGAGCTCCTCGACCACGCGAACGGTGTCACGGGCGTGCTGGCCGAGCACTCCGGGGACTTCTCCGCGCTGGTCAAGGACGGCGACAAGCTGTTCAAGGAGATCAGCAAGCGGCGCAAGGCGATCCACAAGCTGCTCAAGAGCTCCGCCGCGCTGGGCATCGAGCTGTCCGGCCTGGTCGAGGACAACGACAAGGAGATCGGGCCCGCGCTCAAGGGCCTGGGCCGCGTGGTCGAGATGCTCGAAAGCAATCAGTCGAGCCTCGACCGGAGCGTCAAGCTGCTCGCGCCGTACGTCCGGCTCTTCAGCAACACCCTCGGCAACGGCCGCTGGTTCGACAGCTACGTCCAGAACCTGGTCGCCGCTCCGGTGGTGCCGCGCACGGGAGGCGCGCAGTGAACAACCTGAAGAGGCGCGTGGCCATGCTCACCACACTCGCCCTCGTCGCCGCGCTCACCTACGTGCTGTGGCCGCGCTCCGAACCTGTGCACGTCACCGCGTACTTCCCGCGCACCGTCGGCATCTATCCGGGCTCGGACGTCCGCGTCCTCGGCGTCCGCATCGGCGAGGTCAAGAAGATCAAACCGCAGGGCGACCGGGTGCGGGTGGAGCTGGAGTACGACGCGGGCCGCAAGGTCCCGGCCGACGCCAAGGCCGCGATCATCAACTCCTCGGTGGTCAGCGACCGTTACGTGCAGCTGCTGCCGGTGTACCGCAGCGGGCCGGCGATGCGGGACGGTGACGTCATCCCCGAGACGCGGACGGCCGTACCGGTCGAGCTGGACCGCATCTTCGACAGTCTGCACACGACGGCCGACGCGCTCGGCCCCAAGGGCGCCAACAAGGACGGCTCGCTGTCGCGGCTGCTCGGGGTGAGCGCGGACAACCTCGACGGCCAGGGCGAGAACCTCAACCAGACGGTCGAAGACCTCTCGCAGGCGGTCACCACACTGTCCGACGGCCGCACGGACCTGTTCGGCACGGTCCGGAACCTGCAGGTGTTCACGGCGGCGCTGGCCGCCGACGACACGAGCGTGCGGTCGTTCAACACCAGCCTCGCCAAGGTCGCCGGGCAGCTCGCGGGCGAGCGCAAGGACCTCGCGGACGCCCTCAAGAACCTGGGGACGGCGCTCGGCGATGTGTCGGACTTCGTGAAGAACAACAAGAAGTCGCTGACCTCGGACGTGAAGGGCCTGAGCAAGGTGACCAAGGTGCTGGTCACCCAACGAGCCGCGATGGAGGAGCTGTTGGAGGTCGCCCCCACGGGCCTGTCGAACCTGAACAACGCCTACAACCCGTCCGCGGGCACCCTCGACACCCGCAACAACCCCGACCAGCCACAGGATCCGGCCTCGCTGCTGTGCTCCGTCCTGAGGACGACCGGCGACGAAGGCGGCAAGAACCCCGACTGCAAGGAGCTGAAGGAGCTCTTCGACTCCCTGCCGAAGGTGCCTCAGGGCTCCGCGGTGACGGGAACGGCCGACCGGACGCTCGGCGGAATCCTGGGGGCGAGCGCATGAGCGCACTGCGCAAGGGCGGGGCCCTCGCCTGGGCGGCCGTCGGCACGTTGCTGCTGTCCGGCTGCGAGTTCAACGGCTGGTACGACGTCCAGCTGCCCGGCGGAGCCGCCGCCGACGGCCACGCTTACCACGTCACCGTCGAGTTCCGCGACGTCCTCGACCTGGTGCCGCAGTCGGCGGTGAAGGTCAACAACGTCACCGTGGGCGCGGTCGAGAAGGTGGAACTCGACGGCTGGCACGCGCGCGTACGGCTGCGGGTCGCCGACTCGGTGAAGCTGCCCGCCAACGCGGTCGCCGAACTGCGGCAGACCAGCATGCTCGGCGAGAAGTACGTCGCACTCTCCGCCCCCTCCGGCACGGCCCCCGTGGGCCGGCTCGGCGACGGCGACCGCATCCCGCTGTCCCGCAGCGGCCGCAACCCGGAGATCGAGGAGGTGCTGTCCGCGCTGTCCGCACTGCTCAACGGCGGCGGAGTGGCCCAGCTCAAGACGATCACCGTGGAACTGAACAAGGCCCTGGACGGCCGGGAGAACCGGGTCAGGTCGCTACTCAAGGAACTGAACACGTTCATCGGCGGTCTGGACGACCAGCGCAAAGACATCGTCCGCGCCCTCAAGGCCGTCGACCGGCTCGCGGGGCGGCTCGGAAAGGAGAAGAAGACCATCGCCCAGGCCGTCGACACGATGCCGCCCGCCCTGAAGGTCCTCGCCGACCAGCGGCGCGACCTGACGAAGATGCTCACCGCCCTGTCGAAGCTGGGCAAGACGGGCACCAAGGTGGTCACCGCCTCGCACGACGACACGGTCGCAAACCTCAGACAGCTGCGGCCGATCCTGCAGCAGCTGAACAAGGCGGGCGACGATCTGCCCAACTCCCTTGAATTGCTGACCACTTACCCGTTCCCACGCAACGCGGTCGACGCCGTCAAGGGCGACTACGTCAACCTCGACATCACCGCCGACCTCGATCTGTCGGACCTCTACGGGAACCTGACGGGCGGATCCGGCAAGGCCGGCAACGGTGAATCCCAGGAGCCCGACACCCCTGACGTACCCGATCTCCCGGACCTGCCGAGCGTCCCGACCCCCACCGCGCTGCCCAGCACACCGAGCCTGCCGTCGTCCCCCTCGGTGCCGTCGGCTCCCTCGGGCGGCGGCGGTCCGCTGTGCCCGCCGGTGTGCACCAGCAGCTACACCACCGAAAGGGGCCTGCCCGAGGGGATCGACCTCGCGCTCGCAGAGCTGATGCTGAAGGGGGTTCAGCCGTGATCACACGTACGGTCAAGGCCCAGCTACTCGCCTTCGCCACCGTCACCGCCGTCGGGGTGTCGTACGTCGGCGCCGAGTACACCGGCCTGGTGGACGACGTCCTGGGCCGCGGTTACACCGTGCAGGCGGACTTCGCCGACTCCGGGGGCATCTTCCCCGGCGCCGAGGTCACCTACCGCGGGGTGCCGGTGGGCCGCGTCGGCGCGCTGCAGCTGACCGGCTCCGACGGGGTCTCGGTCTCCCTCGACATCAAGGACGGTGCGCCGCGCATCCCGGCGGACACCCTCGCCGTGGTGGCGAACCGTTCGGCGGTGGGCGAGCAGTACGTCGATCTGCAGCCGCGCAGGGCGGGCGGTCCGTATCTGCTCGATGGCAGCGCCATCCCGCGCGACAGCACGCGCGTGCCGCTGCCCACGACGGACCTGGTCCTCAGCCTGGACCGGCTGGTGAACTCGGTCGGCAAGGACGATCTGCGAGTCACCGTCGACGAGTTGGGCAAGGCCTTCTCCGGCACGGGGCCGAACCTGAGCCGACTGGTGGACTCGGGCAACGCGCTCGTCGAGTCGGCATCCGACTCGCTGCCCCAGACGATCTCGCTGATCGAGGACTCGCGGAAGGTCCTCAAGACACAGGCCGACCAGGGCTCGTCCATCAAGTCGTTCGCGCACGACCTGGCGGCGCTCACCGCACAGCTGAAGTCGAGCGACGGGGACCTGCGCAAGCTGATCGGCAACGCGACGCCGGCCGCGCAGCAGGTGAACTCGCTGCTGAAGTCGACCGGGCCACGGCTGTCGGTCCTGCTGGCCAATCTGATCAGCGGCGGCCAGGTCACGCTGGCCCGCCTGCCGGGCGTGGAGCAGGCCCTGGTCACCTTCCCGGCGCTGGTCGCGGGCAGCTACACGGTCGTCCCGGGCGACGGCACCACCCACTTCGGCCTGGTGGTGAACGCCGACGACCCGCCGCCGTGCACCCAGGGCTACGGCACCGCACGGCGCGACCCGGCGGACACCGGCACGCGCGAGGCGAACACCGACGCGCGCTGCACCGCCCCGCGCGGGAGCAAGACGTCGGTGCGGGGTGCGCAGAACGCCCCCGGCGCGCAGGGCGCTGCCGGCGGTGCGAACCAGACGGCGTACATCACGCCGTACGACCCGGAGACCGGCACCGCCACCGGCCCGGACGGAAGGGCCGTCGAGATCGGCTCGACGGGCGGCCAACAGGCCGTGTTCGGAAAGGAGTCGTGGCAATGGCTGCTCGTCGGACCGATGGCATGAGCGCAAGCGTGCCCGTCAGGCGCGGACGCCCCCTCGCGCGCGCGGGGAACTCCAGGGCGCTCACGGTGGGGCTGGTCGTGGCGACCGTCCTCACGACCGCGCTGACGATCTGGCTGAGCCTTGGCCTCAACGATCGGCGCGAGGCGGAGCAGCGGCGCCAGGACATCCTGGCCGCGGCCCGCCAGTCGGCGCTGAACTTCACCTCGCTCGACTACCGGCACTACGACCGGGACAGCGCGAACGTCCTCGAGGACGCCACCGGCGACTTCAAGAAGCAGTTCGCCGCGCAGACCGAGGAGCTGACCAAGCTGGTCGCCGTGAACAAGTCCGTGTCCGAGGGCCAGATCCTCGAAGCGGGCATCGTCCGCTCCGACGAGCACTCCGCCCGCGTCCTGGTGGTCGCCGACAGCAAGGTGACCAACACCGCCGTACCCAAGGGCGAGGCGCGCACCTATCGGCTGCAGCTCGACCTGGCGTACCGGGACGGCCGCTGGCTGACCTCCGACGTCGAGTTCGTCGGCTGACCGCACCCTCCCCGCCGTACCACCCATGAGGAGTAAGACCGTGGCGAAGACGACCACCCGAGGCCGAGGCTCCGGTCCCGGCACCCGGCGCACCATGACCGCGGCCGCCCGAGCGGCGGCCAAGCGCACGGAGCGCGGCCACCGCGAGCCCGGCCGCCCGGCTGCCACCGACGAGGAGGCCCCGGGGCGGCCCGAGGAACACCGCTCCGGACGCACCGTGCTCATCGAGGCCGAGAACGAGAACGGCTGGGACGACCCGCCGGAGCCCTCGCCGGAGTCCTTCGATGCGGACGCACCGCAGGAGGAGGACGAGCCCGGCCCCGCTACCGCGCCGCGGCGCGGTCGCCGTCGGCTGCTCATCGCCGTCCTGTGCGTCCTGCTCGTGGCCGGCGTGGTCGCGGTGGCCGTGCTCGGGTGGCGGTACCGGGAGGGGGTGCGGGCCGAGCAGGCTCGAGGGCAGGCGCTCACGGCCGCACGGCAGGCGGCGCCCGTCGTGCTGTCGTACGACTACCGGCATCTGGACCGCGACTTCGGCGCGGCGCGCGCCAGGCTCACCGGGCACTTCCGCGACGAGTACCACAAGACGACCACGACGGTGGTCGGGCCGACGGCCAGGAAGTACCACGGGGTGGTGAAGGCGACGGTGGCGGAGCCCACCAGTGGCTCTCCGGCGGCGTCCGTGGTCTCAGCCTCGGCGGACCGGGCCGTGGTCCTCCTCTTCGTCAACCAGGTGACCACGAGCACTCAGGTCTCGGGCTCCCGCGTCGACCTGAACCGGGTGCGGATGACGCTGACCCGTACGGCCGACGGGTGGAAGGTGAGCGGCGTAGACGCGCTCTGACATGCCGTTCTCTCCGGGAAGTCCGTCGTGCCGACCCCGACCGCGCAAGGCCCGTCACTTGCCTGACCAGTGACCGGCCTTGCCCGTCACTTGCCTGATCAGTGACGACCCTTGCACGATTCAATGTCACCCGTCAAGATGGTGACGTGAATCTGGATCACGTCTTTCTGTGCGGAAATCCCGCTCTCGACTTTGTTGCCACACTCCGCGCTCGCCGCTCGCTCCGGTTCGAGATGTTCGCATCCCCGGACCGGCTGGACCTGGTATCTCGAGTCCGGAGTCGTTGACGCCATCTCCCCCAGCCAGGAGGCGGACGTCGAACAGGCAATCGCCATACGGGAAGCCATCTACGATCTGGTCACCGCCCGGCGTCTCGGCGAGGCTTATGGCGATGAGGCGCTCGCCGAGGTGAACCACGCGGCCCGCAGGCCATCTGCGACACCACAGCTCACCGCGACGGGGCGATGGACGGACGCAACGCCCGAAGAAGCGCTGGCCACTGTGGCACGCCACGCCGTCGAACTCCTGAGCGGGCCTGATGTTCCGCTCCTCAAGGAGTGCGGCAACCCTGAATGCACCCGCGTCTACATCGACCGGTCGCGAGGCATGCGCCGACAGTGGTGCGAGTCGTGCGGGAACAAACTCAAGGCTGCGGCCTACCGCGCCCGCAAGAAGCAGGCACAGGCACCCGCCCCTCGTTGACACATGCGTCGCGGCCACGACTCGGGCCGCTTCGGCACACTCCACGCATGGCGGCTGGAAGAGCGCCATCAGTCAGGAGCGGGCACAGTGAGGGCCCGGGCCGATCCCGAACGACAGGCTCAGCCGGGGCTGTCGCGCTCCTGTGTAGTGCCCAGGACCTGCTCCGCGCCACCTGTTACGGCCAGAACCCCACCAGCCGGGGTGCGCCGTGACGTCACCCGCCCACATCCTCGACCCGGACAAGGCCACCCACCTGCGGCAGTTGCCCACCGACCTGCCGGCCCGCCGAGTGAGCGGCCGCGCGCCGGCCGGCACCACATCCTGGGCGTCGACACCGACGCCCCCAGTGAGTTGACGGTGCATCAGGAGCACACACTTCCCGGCCACCGCCGACGGCTGCGGGTCATTGCCGTCTCCCACGACCGGGTAGCAGCCAGCGCCATCCCGCCTCACCCGGCTGGACAGCCACCGCCGACGTGCGTCACCGGTTTGACAGGTGACGCCACCATGCGAGGGTCAGTTTGCAGCTGAGCCATGGCGCGGACGGCGTTCCGCAGCACGGAGCGGGCAGGTCGACCCGAACGCGCATGGACGGCGAAGCGGCGGCGAAGGGAAGGGTTGAGATGTTCGACAGGCGGAGTTTCGGCAAGATCATGGGCGCGGGTGCGGCCGGCGCGTCGCTGGCCGGTGTGCCCACCATCTCGGCGGCGGCCCCAGCGGCGGCATCGGACGGTACGCAGTCGGCGGCTCCGTCGGCGGCGACGCCGGGGCGCACGTCCTTCGGACCGCTGAAGCAGATCCGCGCCGGTGAGCTCAACGTCGGCTAGGCGGAGGCCGGCCCCTCCCGCGGCCCCGCGGTCATCTTGCTGCACGGCTGGCCGTACGACATCCACAGCTTCGCCGACGTCGCTCCGCTGCTGGCGGCGCGGGGCTATCGCGTGATCGTGCCGCACCTGCGTGGCCACGGCACGACGACGTTCCTGTCGAGCGACACGTTCCGCAATGCCCAGCAGTCGGTGGTGGCACTCGACATCATCGCGCTGATGGACGCGCTGAGGATCGACAAGGCGGTCCTTGCCGGGTTCGACTGGGGATCACGGACGGCCGACATCATCGCCGCACTCTGGCCGGCGCGCTGCAAGGCCCTGGTCTCCGTGACCGGCTATCTGATCACCAACCGCGAGCGCCAGCGGCAGCCGTTCCCGGCCAAGGCCGAGTGGGCGTGGTGGTACCAGTACTCCTTCGCCACGGAACGGGGTCGACAGGGGCTGCACGACAACAAGCGCGATCTGGCGCGGCTCATCTGGACGTTCAACTCCCCGACCTGGCACTTCGACGACGCCACGTTCGAGCGCACCGCGACGGCTTTCGACAATCCGGACTACGTCGTCATCGTGATCCACCCTACCGCTGGCGGCTGGGCCTGGCCGAAGGCGATCCGCGCTACGACCGCCTCGAGAAGCAACTTGCCGCCGGACCAGTGATCGGTGTGCCCACGGTGACCCTCGACGGGGAGAAGGATCCGTTCACCCCTGCCGGGGAGGGCTCGTCCTATCGCGACAAGTTCTCCGGCCCGTACGCGCACCGGACCCTGAAGGGCATTGGCCACAACGTGCCGCAGGAAGCCCCTGAGGCCTACGCCGAAGCCGTCGTTGAAGCGGACGGCTTCGACCGCCGCTAGCCGGCCCCGACTTCGATCCGCGTGACCTCGCACGTGGACGGGCAGGGCACCAACCCGGTGGACGACACCATCCGCGCCGGGGCCCGGCATCAAGCTGAGCGCGCAGTGAAGATCGCCTCGCGGCTCAAGGCCGCCTGATCACCCCGCCACACCACCGGACACAGACCCAACACGTCGGCGTCGCCGTGCCAGCGCGGCATTCGGGCTAGCGCCGACCGCCGGCCAGCCCCACCGGGTATGGCTGCAGGTGCCAGAGGCAGCACCCGGTGCGATGGCCAGAGATCGAACGAAATCAATGGCCAGAGATCGCTCGTCATCAACAAACAGGAGCAAGCCATCGTGGACATGAAACTTGAGGTCGTGGTGGTGCCGGTCGCCGACGTCGACCGGGCCAAGAATTTCTACGAGAAGCTGGGGTGGCGGCTCGACGCCGACTTCGCCAATGGTCAGGACTTCCGGGTCGTGCAGTTGACCCCGCCGGGTTCGCCCGCCTCGGTCATCTTCGGCACCGGAGTCACCTCGGCTGCACCCGGCTCTGTTGAGGGCCTGCACCTCGCCGTCTCCGACATCGAGGCGGCCCGGGCCGAGATCGCCGACCGCGGCATCGAGGTGAGCGAGGTGTTCCACGACGCCGACGGGGTGTTCCATCGCGCCGGGACCGAGGGCCGGGTGCCCGGCCCGGACCCGGAACGCCGCACCTACGCCTCGTTCGCTTCGTTCAGCGACCCGGACGGCAACGGCTGGGTGCTGCAAGAGATCACGACGCGGCTGCCGGGCCGGTGACGGAATCCCCGACATACCGACTCGCCCATGTGGTCGCAGCGAGCTGCCGGACCGCGATCGACGTTCGGACCGGCGGCCCTGCGAGTGCCATGCGATCCCCAGTCGCCACGTAGTGCCCGGGCGCGGGTCGGGGCCGCTGATAGGGCTCTCCCAACGTGCGAGCGCGGGGGCGGCGACCTTAGCCGTCATGGGGAGCCGGGGGCCGCATTCCGCGCTGGACGTCCGCCCGCCTTCGTCCACCGCAACCGGCTTCCGCACTCGAACCCGGTGATGCGACGACGGCCGCACCGAGGAACAGCCCCATCCGGCGTCCGTGGTCGCGCCCGGTGTCGACGGGACGTTTCCTCCAGGCCGTCGAGAGGTTTCGCAGCAGATGCCGACGATCAGCCATCAGCGGTCACGGCACACGATCTCAGCATCGGGTGCTCGTGGAGCCAGCCGGCAACCGAGCTGGTCTCGCGATGACTCGGCTACGCCAATATCGGCTGTGAACCCGCGACGCAGGGTGCTCGCACCACTGTGGACAGCCCCCGGTGGCCCGCAGCCCGCCGCATCGACCACCACGTGGCAATCGACGGTCATCAGCTGCCGCATGTTGAGATTCGTGCCCGGCAAAGGACATCCTCCAGCGTCTCCACTCGCATGACTGAGGGATCCCCTGGTGGAACGGTCCTGCAGTCCCAGGCCCTGCCGGCCCGGAGGGGACTTCAGCGGGGGGCCAGACCGTGGACCAGGTGATGGACGACCTCGTCGAGGCCCTCCACGGCGGCGTCCGGGAATGAGCGGTGTGCCACGAGAGTCGCGATTCCCTGCAGGGCGGCGACCACGACGAGCGAGACCCGGGCGGGATTCCCCGGGATCACTTCGCCCCGGCCCTGCCCGTCCGCGATCATCCGCAGAAAGGCCGCCATGATGCGGTCGAGCGCCGCGGTCAGCTCCTCCGGGGCGTCCGGGTCGTGCTTGCGGGTCTGCATCACGTCCACACCCGTGACTACGACCCGCCGCGCGCATACGCCCAGTCCAAGCTGGCCAATCTGCTGTTCACCCTGGAACTCCAGCGCCGTCTCAACCTTGCCGGATCCCCCTTACGCGCCCTGGCCGCACACCCCGGCTGGGCCTCGACCAACCTGCAAAGTCACGTCGGCAACCCGCTGGCTCGGCTGTCCATGCTCCTCGGCAACAAGCTGCTGGCCCAGGACCCCAAGGCCGGCGCGCTGCCGACCCTGTACGCCGCCATCCAGGATCTGCCCGGCGCGTCCTACGTCGGCCCGAAGGGCTTTGGCGAGCTGCGCGGCGCCCCGACCCTGATCGGTCGCACCCCCGCGGCCAGCGACCCTGAAGCCGCCAAGCGCCTTTGGACGATGTCCGAGGAACTCACCGGCACACCGTTCCCCCTGGCTTCTCAGGACGCAACCGCGAGTAGCCAGAGTCCGGCGTATCCATCACGGAAGCGCGGTCACAACCCCTCAGTTGGCCTTACTCGGCGCGGTAGTTGGCCATGGTGGCCGCTCAGTTTCGCGGGGAGGAAGGGACCAGGCGCGGCGATTCGTGCCCGCGCAGGCCGCCACCGCAGCCTGTGCGGAGCGGGTATGCCAGACAGTCGATCTTCTCCGACCACAGCGTCGCGCCACTTACTCAGCTCCCCTATCGCGCTGGCCCGACTCTCCTCGGTAACGCCCGCTCCAATGGTCTTCAACCCATCTTGGAAGACCTGAGCCAGCCTGGAGGGTGTGGGAAAATGGAATATGGAAGGAATAAATCATTAGAGCATGCGGTTGGATTTCAACCCGCCTTCAGGGGAAATGCGGCGTGAGATTCCAGCGCTGCAGCAATCTGTCACAGACAGAAAAATACGGAGGCGTTTGGCGTGTGGTCGCCAAGGGCAGCCAGGTGCCCACATGAGCTTGCGGAGACAAGTTCTACGCGTCTCGGTGCGGCTTGCGCCGCTGGCGAACCTGAGCGGCGCGCGTCGTCCTCGGCCGAACGCAGCACGACGGGTCCGGCGGTACGCGGCCGGAAGGAGCAGATGCGGGAAGAGAACGATGCGTACATATGGCACCACCCCAGGGGCAGAGGTAGCGGCCGCTGCCGTTGACGCGCAGGGTGTCGTGACCGCATGGAGTCGTGGTGCCCGGCTGCTTCTGGGATACGCACCAGGGGACGTCGTAGGGCGACCGGCGTCGGATCTACTGGCCGTTGGCCTTCCGGATTCGGCCTTTCGGAGCCTCGCGCGGCGGGAATCGTGGCTCGGACGGGTGGCACTGCGTAGCCAGGCGGGTCGTCCGGTGGAAGCCGATCTGCGGGCCTGCCCACTGATGGACGCCGAGAAGCAGGTCCACTGGTTTCTCCAGGCCGCCATTCCGCAGGAGGGCGACGCGATCGACCTGGCACTGCAACACAGCCTGCTCCCGCACCACCGACCCGTCCAGCTGGCGGTCGAGACGGCGTCGCGTTATCTGCCGGCGGATCCTCAGGCCGGTGTCGGCGGCGACTGGTTCGATGTCATCCCTCTCTCGGGCGCCCGCGTGGCTCTGGTCGTCGGCGACGTCGTGGGCCACGGCGTTCATGCCTCCGCCACCATGGGACGTCTGCGCACCGCGGTGCGCACCCTCGCGGATGTCGACCTCCCCCCCGACGAGCTGCTGACCCAGCTCGACGATCTCATCCTGGAAGAGATCGAAGAAGGGATCGAATCGGTCGGCGAGGTGGGCGCAACCTGCCTCTACGTGGTCTACGACCCGGTCTCCCGCCACTGCACGCTGGCCAGCGCCGGCCATCTCGTCCCCGCAGCCGTCACTCCGGACGGCTCCGTCGACTTCCTCCCCGTGACACCAGGACCCCCGCTGGGCGTGGGCGGCCTGCCGTTCGAAGCCACCGATGCCCAGCTGCCCGAAGGCAGCCTGCTCGTTCTGTACACCAACGGACTGGTCGAAGCCCGCGACCGCGACATCGACTCCGGACTGCGGACGCTTCTGCATGTGCTGGCCGGACCTGCCCCTGTATTGGAGACGACCTGCGACAGCATCCTCAGGGAGCTGCTGTCCGGGCGACCGGATGACGATGTCGCCCTCCTCATCGCCCGCACGCACGCGCTGGGTCCCTCCCACGTGGCCTCCTGGGACCTGCCCGCCGACCCGGCCGTCGTGGCCGACGCGCGTCGGCGTGCCGCCGACCAGCTCATGACATGGGGTCTGCAGGAGGCCGCACCCACCACAGAGCTGATCGTCAGCGAACTGGTCACCAACGCCATCCGCCACGCCAGCGCCCCCATCCAGCTGCGCCTCATCCGCAACGCCGCCCTGATCTGCGAGGTCTCCGACTCCAGCAGCACTTCACCGCACCCGCGCCGAGCGCGTGACCTCGACGAGGGCGGCCGCGGCCTGTTCCTTGTCGGCCAGCTCAGCGAGCGTTGGGGCACCCGCCACACACTCACCGGAAAGACCATCTGGGCAGAGCAGCCCCGGCCCTTCCGCGCCCATGTCCAGCCCTGGCGCCTACCCGCGGCACGAACCCCGCTGGGGACGCCCGCGTGAGAGACCGGGAATGACCCGCCGCTCTGGCCGCGCCATGGGTGCCGACCAGCCATTTCCCGGAGTGAAGCCGCGGCGGCGAGTCGGCAGCAGCAGCGTCTGCGGCAGCCATGGCGCGTCGAGCACCGAGCCAAGTGGATCTCAGTGCCGCTGGTGGACCACGATCGGCAAGGTGGGGATCCAGTCGGTGGGCTCAGCTGTGATCCACGAGTTGCGCGAAGCCCTTCTGACGCGCGCAATGAGCGCAGCAGAAGAACTGGCCGTCCGCCTGAAGGCCGTGGCCGAGGATGCGGCACTGGCAGTTCTCGCAGATCGGCGCCAACCGCTGGGCGGCGCACTCGATGCTGTCGAAGGTGTGAACAGCTCCTGCGGCATGAACCTCGAACGCCATCTCGTAGTCGTTGCTGCAGACCTCGCACACGGCCATGAACGTCAACTCCTCATTATCGGGTGCATGGAAAAGACAGGGCCATTGGCCGATGTTCCTGGACGGCAGCGAGGAACCGCGCCAGACCTGCCGCGGCACGTTTCACCGGTACCCGACCGGCATACATCAATCACTCTGCTGGGCGCGGCTCCAGGCGGGCCGCCACCTGGAGCTCGTGCGCACGGCCAACCCCAGCAGTACACGATCGCCGGCCAGTTCCGGATTCAAGGAGAGCCTCCAACCCGCTACTGTCACCGACACGCCAGCGCTGCATGGTGCCTTCAGGCTGGTCCGCCGCTGCGGGACTGCCCGGCAGCAGGGTGGGACTGCTCGGCTGGTGGGTGGTGCTGAATGCGGGCGATGAGCAGGACGACGTCATCGTCGTCGTTCGGGTCGCGCAGCGTCTGGAGGAGGTGGTCGCAGGTTGCTTCCAGTGGTTGCTCGGGTTGGTCGAGGCAGTCGAGGAGGGCGTCGAGGCGTGCGTCGATGGGCTGGTCGCGGGTTTCGACGAGGCCGTCCGTATAGAGGACGAGCTGGTCGCGAGGGAACAGCTTGACGCGTGTCGTGGTGAAGGGGACGCCGCCGACGCCCAGCGGTACGCCGGTGGGCAGGTCCAGCAGTTCCGGGGCGCGGCCGGAGCGCCGCAGGGCTGGCGGCAGGTGGCCGGCGAGGGAGATACGGCATTCACCGCGATGCGGGTCGTATACGGCGTAGAGGCAGGTGGCTATGGACTGGACGAGGCTGGTCGCGCTGTGGTCGAGGTGTTGCAGGACCTCGGCCGGGTCGAGGTCCAGGTCGGCCAGTGCGCGTGCGGCGTTGCTCAGCTGGCCCATCGTTGCCGCGGCCGGGATGCCGCTGCCCATGACGTCGCCGACGACGAGGGCGGTCTTGTCGGCGGTGAGGGGGATGACGTCGAACCAGTCGCCGCCGACTTCGCTGGCAGCCCCCGCGGGCTGATAGCGGTAGGCGATCTCCAGACCGGGCCGGTCCGGGGGCTGCTGGGGCAGGAGAGAACGCTGGAGGGTGAGTGCGGCGTCACGCTCGTGCTGGTACCAGCGGGCGTTGTCGATGGACACCGCGGCACGCGCGGCCAGCTCACGGGCCAGGACGAGGTCGTCGCCGTCGAAGGGCAGCGGGTTACGGATGCGTTTGAGGTCGAGCACACCGAGCACGTTGCCGCGGGCAACGAGAGGTACGGCCAAATAGGAATGGAGGCCGGCCCGGGTGAGGATGGCCGCTGCCTCGGCATCCCGGGCGATGGCCTGCACATCACGGTCGTTGACCTGCGGCACGAAGACGGGGTTGCCCGAGGTCACGCACTGAGTCACCAGACGGCCCGCATCGTACTGGGCTAGCTCGCCCACGCGGTCGGCCGCTCGGACGGCCTCGGAGGGATGGGCCGCCTTCACTGCCAGGGCGCGGAAGACAGCAGGCCCCTCAGTCGGGGCCGTGCATGTGCCGCGGCCGCTGAGGACTGTGTCGAGGATGTCGACTGCGGCCAGGTCAGCAAGGTCGGGCACGACGATGTCGGCCAGTTCGCGAGCCGTCTGATCGAGGTCGAGCGTGGTGCCGACCAGCACGGAGGCTTCCGCGATGACGGCGAGGCGTTGTCGTGATTGGTGGGCTTCGGTGATGGCGCGGTGCCGCTCGGTGACATCGATCACGGTGACGGCCAGCCCCAGGACCGTGCCTTTGGGGGCTTCCAGCCGGTAGTAGGAGACGGACCATGCGTGATCGCTGCTGGGATCGGCGGGGGTACGGCCAAGCACGTACTGGTCGAGAAGGGGGATGCCGGTGGCGAGGACCTGACGCATGGAGGATTCGATCACCTCGACGTCGAGGAATGGCAGGGCTTCGTGGACGTGTCGGCCGATGTGCTTGTCGGCGGGCAACCCGTTGATGCGTTCCAGCGCCGGATTGATGAGGACGTACCGCAGGTCGGTGTCCAGAATCGCCAGCCCGATCGGCGCCTGGGAGATCAAACGCGTGGACAGGGCGAGATCCCGCTCCACCTCCTTCAAGGTCGCCTGGTCGGTGGCCAGGCCCAGCGCATACAGAATCTTGCGGTCATCGGTCAGCCGCATGTTGCGGAATTCCAGCAACCGGGTACTGCCGTCCTTGTGGCGGACCGGGAAGACACCGCCCCAGTTCTCCCCGCCCTCCATGACATGGGCAAACAGCTCGATCACCAGATCCAGGTGCTGCTCGTGAACCAGGAGCCGACCAGCCAGCTGCCCCAGGGCCTCCTCGGCGCTGTAACCGAACAACTCCTCAGCCTGCGGACTCCACAACACGATCCGCCCGTCCGCGTCCAGCACGACAGCGGCCACCTTCAACGCGTCCAGTAGGCCACCAGGCGTCGAGGGAGTCCCAGCCCCGCCGGGTCCGTCCCGGAAAGGTTTCGTTGCACTCATCCCGGGCACTCCCTCCGCCCGCCGTCACAGCTCCACCTGCCGGTGCTGGTTCAGGCCCGCGTTGCTGTGCTCAGTATCTCCCTGTTCACCCATGTTCACCTTGAATCGACTCAGTATGGGTTTGGAGCTGCTCCGTGACCTGCCGCTCCTGGTCGGCTCGCCAGGGGGCGACGGTGGCGTGAGTGAGAGCCACGAGCTGGTTCCTGCCGTCGGCCTCCCGCTCGCGGGGCGCTCTACTCGCCGCCGTGGGCCTCCCCTCCACCGCTCCATTCCTCGGCGACTTGCCTTGTGAGGGCGGAAGTCGCCTGCTGTGCACGGGCGTTGAGGTCCTGGAGGGTCCGTCGCCCTTGAGTACGTACGAGGTCGAGGGCCTCGGTGCGGCGGTCGCCGAGCGCGTTCAGGTGCTCGCGCAGGTCCTGGGCGTAGCTGCGGATCAGGTCGGCCCTGTTCAGGACGACGATGGTGTGGACGGACGCGCGGGCGGCCAGGCGTAGCAGGTCGTGCTCGGCGGCGGAGATCGGTGGGTCGGCGGTCAGCACGAACAGTGCGGCGTCCATCGTGCGCAGGGGTGCCAGGGCCTCGTCGGTGTCCTGGCCGTGGACGGATCCGGTGGCCGGGGTGTCGACGAATTCGACGCCGTCGGACAGCAGCGGGGCGCGCCGTCGCAGGACCACGTCCGTCACGCCCAGCCTGTGGCCCGGGTTGGCGGCCTGCGTGACGTAGTCTCCGAGCGCCTCCGAGGTGCGTTCCTCCCTGCGGCCGTCCGCGAACGGCACCGTGAGTACCTCGGGTTCGCCCTCCCGCAGCGTGGTGGCGAGCGCGGTGACCGGTACGGCTCCGGTGGGCAGGACGTCGCGTCCGAGGAGCGCGTTGAGGAGTGTGCACTTGCCACGTTTGGCCTCGACGGTGACCAGGACGCGGAAGCGGTTCTGGTCCAGCTGGTCGCGCAGGGCGGCGAGGAAGCGGCGGCCGTCCGGCTGGTCGGCACCGGCCGCGGCGAGCCGGTCGAGGAGCCGGTGCGGCCGCTCGTGCGATGCGGATGAGGACATCGTGGTCCCCTACCTTTCGGTAGGCACCGTTGGCGGCACGTGATGCCGCGGTGGGCGGTGGGCCCCTCCACCATCCGTCTCTTCATCAACCGTACGAGTGCTCTGCGCCGGTCGCCGGTGAGACGCCGCAGAAGGGCCTCGCTGCCGTCCGCCCCAGGCACGTCGTCGCTTCCGCGAGGTCCGCTCACCTGATGGGCGACGTGGTCTTGGTGACCCACTGAGACAGCGTGAGCTGCATGGTCAGGGTCGCTCGGTGCGGCCTGCGGTGACGGGGTGACGCGTGGCTGCTGTCGGCCCGGGTGCCCGCATGCGTCCGCGTGTTGGGGACTTTGCCGCAGGCCAGGGCGTCGCGCAGAAGAGAGAGGTGTGCGGGCAGGGCTGTGAGGCAGTCGTACTCGTCCCGGCATGTGTTGCAGGTTGCCAGGTGAGCCCGCACCGCGCTTGCCTCATCGAGTGCGAGGGTCTTGAGTTCGTGTCCGGCCAGTAGTTCACGGATCGTGCGGCATTCCTCGACGGTCGACTTCTCGTCGGACTTCTTGGTCAGGCAGTGGACTTTGGTCATGGCGAAACCTCCGTTCAGGGTTTCACCTTCGCCCAGGAACTGCCCTCAGCGCGTCGTCCCCGCGCAGCGACTTCCGACTACCACGGCTGCGGTATGCGGTACGTCGGGCTACGGCTGGGACAGAAGACGGACGCACTGTGCCGGCGATTATGCGGGGTGCTGGGAGCGATCTGGTTCCGTAGCCGGACTGACCAGCCCGCACTGGTAGGCGATGACCACGAGCTGGGCGCGGTCACGAGCTGCCAGCTTGGTCATGGCCCGGTTGATGTGGGTCTTGGCGGTCAGCGGGCTGACGAACAGGCGCTCGGCGATCTCGTCGTTGGACAGGCCCAGTGCGACGAGGCTCGTGACGTCACGTTCCCGCGGCGTCAGGCTCTTCAGCCGCTCATGTACGGCCACCGGGCACGGATCCGGCTGGGCCAGAAAACGAGTGATCAACGCTCGCGTCGCTGACGGGGACAGCAGCGCCTCACCGTCTGCGACCGTGCGGACGGCATCGAGGAGTTCCTCGGGTCGCGCGCCCTTGCCGAGAAAGCCGCTCGCACCCGCACGCAGTGCCTCGGCGACGTGCTCGTCATCTTCGAAGGTGGTCAGGATGAGCACTTTCACACCTGCGAGGTCCTCACACTCGCTGATGAGCCGTGTCGCCTCGAGGCCGTCCATCTCCGGCATGCGGATGTCCATCAGGACCACATCGGGGCGCTGTGCGCCGGCCAGCTCGACTGCCTCGCGGCCGTTGGACGCCTCGGCCACGGTCTCCATGTCATCCGTGGCGTCGAACAGCATGCGGAAGGTGCCCCGCAGCAGGGCCTGGTCATCGGCAAGCAGTACGCGAATCGTCACGCTCATCTCTCCGATCCCGTGCCGAGCTGGGGCGCAGCGGCAGTTCGGCGGTCACGGTGAAACCGCCCTCGGGGCGCGGTCCCGCATTCAGCGTGCCCCCGATCGTGGTCGCCCGCTCACGCATCCCGATCAGCCCGTGACCGGCCCCCGGGTGAGGATGGTGCGGTCCGGCGCACCCGTCGTCCTCGACGGTGATCGTCAGCCGTTCACGGTCGTAGTGCAGGAACAGCCGGGCATGGTCGGCCCCGGCGTGCTTGCGCACATTGGTCAAGGACTCCTGCACGATGCGGTACGCGGCCAGGTCGACCGCCGGCTCCAGCGGTTCGGTGGTGCCCCGCCGCGTGTGGCTCACGGCCAGCCCGGCGCGTTCGAACGACGCCAGAAGTGCTGGTACTTGCGCAAGGCCCGGCATCGGGTCGCGGGGCGCCACCGGCTCGTCGGACTGCCGCAGCAGGCCTACGGTCACCCGTAGTTCGTCCAGCGCGGAACGGCTGGTGTCCCGGATGTTCTCCAGAGCCGTCAGGATCTGTTCCGGGCGCTGGTCCACCAGATGGACGGCGACGCCTGCCTGAGCGTTGATCAAGGCGATGTGGTGCGCGACGATGTCGTGCAGCTCGCGTGCGATCCGGACGCGTTCGGCCGCCACTCGCTGCTGTGCTTCCTGCTCGCGGGTGCGCTCGGCGTGCTCCGCCCGTTCCTCCACGGCCGCCACATAGGCGCGCCGTGAGCGCAGCCCGTCCCCGACGGCGGCCGGCAGAGCCGTCCAGGCCAGCGTCGCGACATTGTCCGGGTCCAGCCACGAGTTCGAGGACCACACCGCGACAGCGCCCACCATGACGGCGGCCGAGACAGCTGCCGCGGTCCAGGCGGTGCGCCGGTCGGTCCGCACGGCGACGTTGTAGACGGACACCAGAACCGGGCTTGTCACCAGTGGACTCTCCCGAAACCCGAGCACCGGAAAAACCACCCCGCAGCCAACGGCGACGGCCAGTACGCCGAACGGGTGGCGACGCCGCCAGAGCAACGCGGAGCAGCCGACGGCAGCCAGCACCACGGCGGGCCAGCGCAACAGGAACTGGTGCTGGTGCGGGTCGACCGAGGCAGCCACGACCGAGAGCACGCACAGCACAGCCACGCCCAAGGCGTCGACCGCGCGGATCCGGGCTCGCCCTTGCCGCCTCCAACTGCTGAGCACCGTCATGCCATCACCGTAGGGTCGATGGCCGGGTCGGGCATCGTCTCGCCACGGCACGGGGTGCCCCGGGGCGCCATTGCCTGATCCGCGGATTCGGGCTGTGTCCCCGCGGGACGTGGTGGGGCTCAGAGGCGGACCGAGGCTGAGCCGTGCGGTCATGGCGACAAGCGCCCAGGACCGGGTATGGATGCGTTTGCCGATCCGCCGCCCGCCGGACCAGACCGGTTGCGCAGGGCAGTGCGTTCACTGCCCGCTCTGCGGACCATCGCTTCCAAGACGAAGGCCAACCGGGTCACTTGCTGAGCGCTGCGTTCACCCGCTTCATGAGCGTCGCCGAGGCACAGTTGGCGGGACTGCGCAGCCAGGTACTACCCCAGCCCGTCCAGGCCGTCGCCCAGCAGACCTAGACCATGGTCAGGAGGTGATCCGTGGGGCCGTAGTCGATCTTCCAGTCGGCATAGACCCCGGAGAATCCGTCCTTGATACACCGCAGGCCCACGGTCACCCAGCGGACCGATCCGTCGTCGCCGAGTGAGAACGCGACCGCAGCCTCGAACTCCTCGCTCCCACACGGGCAGCCGGCCGCACCAGGCTCGTCGTCCTCCCAGGACTCCTCGTTCCAGTACTCCTCGCTGTCCGCGATGAACGCACGGCTGCCGCAGCCAGAACACTCCCGTTCCGCTCCAGAGGCATTGACCAGCACGAAGAACACCCGGCCACCGCACCCCTCACAGACGGAAGGAGCGATCTTCGCCGGGCGGCCGTCGACAGCGCCCCGGAGGAACACCGCGAGTTCCGCAGGAACACCCTCGCCAACCTGATCATCAGCATGCACGAGCACATCGTTCCAGACGCCCTGAACGACCACCCGTCCAACTTGACCAAAGACACAGGGGCACCTCCCCGGGGCCCACCTGGGGCAGATGCCCTTTGGGCGCTCTTCCTGGACGCGGCAGCGGCGAACGGCCCGGGTGTCAGCCGTCGGACGGCCCGTGGGCGGGTCGAACGCTCCGACCCGCCCACCTTTGCCGATGGGCTGCTGGGCGTAGGACGTCGTCGAGGTCCGCAGATACGTCTCCGTGCCGCCGAAGCTCTTCACGCCGATCGCCACCTCCTCACCGGCGGTGGCCACCTTGGCCCAGGCGGCCAGCAGATAGGTGCCACTGGAGGTGAGGCCGCTGACCGTCTGGATGGCGCCGCTGGCGCTGACCCCGGTCTGCAGGGAGTACGTGTCGGAGCGGGCGTTGGACGCGACCGCACTGGACGCCGTACCCGTGCTTTGGACCCAGGGCGTCAGGGCACCGGCCTCGAAGCCCGGGTTGGTGACGGCGTTGGTGGCAGACGACACGGCTTCCACCGCGAGGTCGTCGCAGTAACCCGCGCCGCTGCCGCCGGTGTTCTTCCAGCAGTACACGGTGGCCACGGTGTTGGAGGATCCGGTGGTGAACAGTACTGCGGACTGGGAGTAGGAGGTCGTGGCGACGTTGGTGAACGTCTCCGTGCCGCCGTAGTTCTTGACGCCGATGGCGAGGGTCTCCCCGGCGTTCGCCACCTTGGCCCAGCCGGTCAGCAGGTAGGTGGTGTTGGGGCTCAGCCCGGTCAGGGTCTGGTTGGCGCCGCTGCCGCTGGCCTGGGTGGTCAGCGCGTAGCCTCCGGTGCGGGCGTCCGATGAGGTGACGGACGGGGCAGCACCGCTGTTCACCCAGGGGCTCATCGAGCCCGACTCGAAGCCGGCGTTGGAGACGAGGTTGCCGCCGGTGCCGTTGTAGGCGCCGATGTTGGGCGCGGCTGTGGCGGAGACCGCGTTGCCGAAGGCGTCCTTGCCGCCGTTGTTGCTGATGACGGTCCCGGCCCGGATCACCGGGGAGGACGGGTGGACCTGGTAGGCGTTGATGCCAGTGAACGAGGAGGAAGTGTTCGCGTTGCCGGGGTTGCGGACCTCGGGGTCGGTCACGACCTTCGCCGAGTCGGCGGGCTCGGAGGACGGGTGGGCGCCGTAGAAGAGGTTGTTGGAGTAGATGGAACCGGAGCTGGTGGTGAAGTAGCCGCCGGTGCCGTAGTTGAAGACCGCGTTGTTGCGGAAGGAGAGGGTTCCCGTGACGCTGCTGCCCCGGCGCGAGTACAGGATCGGGGTGTTCAGGCCGCTCTTGTTGACGTAGACGCTGTTGTTGTAGATGAGCGGGACGGCGACGGAACTGCCGCTCTGATTGGGGATGTTGCCCACGAAGTGGAAGACGCCCGTGCCGTGGGTCGGAGTGCCGGCGGCGGGGCAGCCGGAGTTCGTGCCGTCGTTCTCGCTGATGTTGTAGCGGATCACCGTGCCGTCGCTGGGGACGGTCGAGGTGGGCTCGTTGGCGATGGTGAACGGCGGCATCACCAGCATGAAGCCGCCGAGGTTCTGGTGGCTGTAGTTGTACTGGAACGTGGTGTTGTGGTTGCCCCAGTCCACGTCGTAGCCGGTGCCGTCGGCGCCGTTGACGTGGCAGTAGACCTCGTTGTTCTGGACCACGGTGTTGGAGCTGCCGGACATCCAGATGCCGGCCGAGGCGCCGTTGCAGTACTGGCCGGAGGGCGGGCAGGTGTTCTTCGCGCCGCCGTAGCCGGCCTTGTTGCCGTCGATGAGGGCGCCGTCGTTCTTGACCACGAGGATGTCGTCGGCGCCGTCGTAGGTCATGGTGTTGTTGCGGATGACCGTGCCGGTGGTCAGGCCGGTGCCCTGGCCGTCTCCGTCCGGGGTGACGGCGACGGCGATGCGGTCGACGTGGTCGAAGGTGTTGTTCTCGACCACCACGTCGTCCCAGGTGGAGACCGGTGTGGCGTGGTCGGTCTGGACGCCGACGCCCGCGTTGGTGGAGTACCAGCCGCCTGCCCAGCCGCTGATGTGGTGGATGTTCATGTCGTGCACCCGGATGTGGTGCAGGACGCCGCCCGCGCTGTTCTCCGCGAGGACGCCGGAGCGGTACGCGGGCGAGGACGCCGCGTTGGTCAGCTCCAGGCCGCCGATCTCCCAGTACTGCTGGTTGAGCAGGTGGATGACGGGGCCGGTGGCGCCGTTCGCGTCGATCGCCGGCTTGGCGCCGGTGCCGTACGCGCCCATGGTGATGGGGCTGCCGGAGGCGCCCAAGCCGCCGGGGGTGAGCTGGCCGGTGCAGGTGGTGCCGGCGGCGAAGAGGATGCTGTCGCCGGCGGCGAAGGTGGTGCCGTTGACGCTGCTGACCGAGTTCCAGGGGCTGGCCTGGGTGCCGCTTCCGTTGGTGGCGGCCGAGCAGTTGACGTAGTAGGTGGTGCCCGCCGCCAGGGCGGTGTGGGCCGGGAGGAGGAGGGCGCCCGCCAACATCGCGAGCAGGGTGAGGATGCGGGACGCCCGGACTCCCGGGCGGTCCGATCTGCGACGCTTCATTGCGACGCTCCTTGGTGGGTGATGGTGTAATCCGCGCCGCGGGATGCGACGCGGATCTTCCTGCACCGGGCGGACCGGCCGACGCGGATACGCCCGGGGTCTGTGGCGGGGCGGTCACGGTGCTCGGCCATGCGCGAGCGGTTCAGGAGACAGGGGCTGAGCCCCGGCAGACCGTGCAGGACTCGCCCGACCGCCATGAGCGGTCGTCTCACTGCGGTGGGAGTGATGCCAGAAGAGGCGCTTCGAGGACGGAGGCGTGTCGCATGCCCGGCGGCAGAACCAGGGAGACGGGCTCCCAGTCCACGCCATCCTTGCTGTGGGCCGCTCCGTACCTCCCTTCGAGGAAATGGTCGAAGATCATGACCAACTCGTCTCCGCGGCGGAAGATCGACGGTCCTTCCACCACTGAGGGAGTGACCGGTCCTACGGAGGAGGTGCACGGACCGCCAGGGGTGTCGAAGGTGATCAGGTGGATGTCCTTGTGGGCGGTGGCGAGGTCATTGGTGCCGCGTTCGTCCTTGTAGGCCATGAGGAATCCGCCGCCGTCCAGCTCCTGCACGGTGGCGTCGATGACCGAGTGGCCGGGGTCGAAGAAGACATCGGGGGCCGAGAACGTTCTGAAGTCCTCGGTGGTGCAGTGCCAGATGCGGTGGTTCTGGCCGACGTGCTCGAAGTCGCGGCCCTCGGCCGTGCTCCCTGCCTCGACGACCGATGACCAGATGAGGTGGTACAGCCCGGTCCTGCGATCCAGGAAGAACTCCGGCGCCCAGGCGTTGAGTGCTCCCTCCACGCCGACCATGACCGGGAGGAGTTCCTGAGCCGACCAGTTGAGAAGGTCAAAGGAGGTGGCGTGGACGATGCGGGGGCTCGTCCAGCCATCGGTGGCCAGCAGATGGAACAGGCCGTCGGGGCCCACCCCGATGAACGGATCCCGCAGTCTGCCGGTGCCGACCGTGCCCCGCAGGACGGGCCGACCGCCGTTCACCGTCGCGAAATCCTCGCCGTCGTGGCTGTAGGCCAGGTGTAGCGCCTCGTCGGCGTTGGTGAAGTAGGAGACCACGTACATCGGAGGATGGTCCTTCCGGGACATCGGGGCAGGGGGCGCCCCTGGACGGTGAGGTCGTCGTGTGCCTTGGAGGCCGCGGATCACCAGGCAGGCGCGTGGATGACCGAGGGAACGGGTGCGGTCGGACAGGCCGGTTGAGGGGCCGGGTATTGAGGACGCGGGCCGCGGAGCGGAGCCGCTCTTCTCAATGGCTGGTTCTCCGGGTCGCCCGCGCATGGTTCGGCCGGGTGTCGGGTGGCACAGGCGTGTACTGCTCCCACCGAGTGCAGACCGATCCGGGCGGAATGCCGGTCCGGCCATCCGTGGCGGAGGGCGGAGGTACCTGCGGTGCCCGGTGTGATCCCGGCCCGCCGAGTTCAGGACCGCGGCTCCCTGGGCGAGTTGCCCAGACCCCTGGGCTCGTCGGACCGGCGGGCGGCCATGGCCCGGCTGTGTCTCGACCGCCGTCCAATGGACATGGACGGGCACGGGTTCATGACTTGACCGCCCCGGCGGACATGCCGGCGACCACCTGGCGCTGGAAGAAGACGAAGATGACCAGCAGCGGCAGGACGCCGAGCAGCGCGGCCGGGAACAGGGTGGTCGGCTGCACGGTGTGCGGGTCGATAAAGGAGTACGCGTTCACCATGACGGTCCGCTTGCCCGGGTCCTGCAGGAAGACCAGCGGGACCAGCAGGTCGTTCCAGATCTGCAGGGAGACGAAGGTCAGGAGCGTGCTGGTGACCGGCCGCAGCAGCGGCAGGATGATCGTGAAGAACGTACGGAAGGCGCCGCAACCGTCGAGTGCCGCCGCCTCCTCCAGGTCGGCCGGGATCGAGCGGATGAAGCTGGTGTAGAAGAACACGGCGACCGGAAGGTTCAGAGCCGTGTAGATAAGGACGACGCCCGCGTAGCTGTCCAGCAGGTTCAGGTCGCGCATCAGCAGGTACAGCGGAGCCACCACGACGAACACGGGGACAGACGTGCCGAGGATGAACAGCCGGTACACCGCGGTGGACCAGTGCTGGGTGATCCGGGCGAGCGGATAGGCGGCGAGCGAGCCGATCACGGTGATCGCCACGCACGAAAGGCTGGTGACGAGCAGGGTGTTGAGGGTGCTGGGACCGTAATGGATCTGGCTGAAGGCGTCGAAGAAGTTCTTCAGGGTCAGCGAGTGCGGGATGCCCAGCGGGGAGCGCGCCACGTCCGCCGCCGTGCGCAGCGAGGTGACGACCGTGAAGAGGAACGGCAGGACGAACAGCAGCGTGCCCAGGCAGAGCAGGACGGTGCCGAAGCCGCCGGTCAGACGGCGCAGCGGGCTGCGGGATGTCCCGGATGCCGTACGGGGGCGGGTGGGGACCCGGTGCTTGCCGACCGGGGAGGGTCGGGTCTCGACCGGCGGCGAGGAGATGTCTGAAGTCATGGTGGCGATCCGTCAGCTTCCGTCAGATTCGTCGCTCGCGGAGCCGGAGCAGGGAGGAGGTGGCGCTGGACAGGACGACCACGGTCACGAGGAGGACGACCGACAGCGCGACGCCATAGGCGAACTTCCCGCCGCCGAAGACGTTCCGGTACACCAGCACCGTCAGCGTGTCCGTGGCGCCGGCGGGACCGCCGTTGGTCAGCACCAGGGGGAACTCGAAGACCTTCAGCGAGCCGATCAGGCTGAGCGTCACGTTGACGGTGAGCGCCGGGGCGAGCAGCGGCCATTCGATGCTGAGGAAGCGCCGCCAGCCGCTCGCGCCGTCCAGCGCGGCCGCCTCGAGCAGTTCGGTCGGCATGCTCATGTAGCTGGCGAGGAAGATCGCGCAGGAGTAGCCGGTGAACATCCAGATGTTGACGGCGGCCACCGAGTACAGCGCGGTGGAGGTGTCGCCGAGCCAGACGTGGTTCAGGCTGTGCAGGCCGACCAGGTCGAGGAGCGTGTTGATGCCGCCGGTCGGGGCGAACAGGTACGACCAGATGAAGGCGGCCATCACCGGTGAGATCAGCGTCGGTGTGAGCAGCACGACGCTGAGCACTTTGCGGACCCTGGGGCGGCGGAACAGCATGCTCGCGAAGAGCAGCCCGAGGCCGTTCTGCACGACCACGACGACCGCCGCGTACAGCACGGTGTGCCACAGGGCGTCGGTGACGGTCGGGTCGTCGGCCATGGCACGGTACTGCTGGGTGCCGACGAAGTTCGCGATCGGGCCGCCGAGGCTGTCGGTCATGCTCAGATAGACGCCTCGGGCCAGCGGATACAGCATGAACACGCCGTACACGACGATCGCCGGAAGCAGGAAGGCGGCCATGGTGGCACGCCGTCGGTGGAACACGGGATCCTCCTCTTGCCCGGATGGCCGTGGCGGGGACGGTCAGGAGCCGTTCATCGCGCCCCCACCACGGCTGACCAGGGGTGGCCGGGTTACTTCGCGGACGCCGCGGTCTGGATGTCCTTCAGCGTCTGCGCGGCGGACGCCTTGCCCAGCAGATAGGCCTGGATCTTGGAGCCGGTCGCGGTCTCGGCGGCCGCGGCGTACCAGGAGTTGGAGGGGAGGATCCGGTAACGGCCGTCCTTGAAGGCCGTGGTGAAGGCCGTCGTCTCGGTGCTCTCCGGCGTCGTGCCGCCCGTGAAGGGCGACTCCGCGTGCTCGGCCTCCAGGTACTTGGCGAGGTTCGCGGTCTGCGACCAGAACTTGACGTACTCACGTGCCGCGTCGCCCTGCTTGGACTGGGAGTTGACGGCCCACATCGTGCCGGAGAAGAGCATGCCGTTGGGCTTGGTGCCTTCGGCGCCGCCCGGCCAGGGCGCGAAGGAGACCGGGAAACCTGCCTTCTTGACGTTGGAGACCTGCCAGGCGCCCTGGTACCAGAACGCGCTCTTGCCGGCGCTGAAGTCCTGCGGGCCCTGAGCCCACTCGTCGATGCCGAGCTGGTTCTTCCAGTTGACGTACCCCTTGTCCTCAAGGGTCTTCAACTGTTCCAGCGACGTCTTCCAGTCGGGGTCGAAGGAGGCCTTGCCGGCCAGGAAGTCGGAGTCCCACTGCTTGCTCTTCTGGTAGACCAGGGTCGATCCGGCGGCCTGGAAGACGGAGCTGCCGGTCCAGCCGCTCTTGTCGGGCAGTGCGATGGGGTTGATGCCGGCCTTCTTGACCTTGGCGAGGTCCGCGAGGAACGTCGGCCAGTCGGCGGGGACTTCGGTGATGCCCGCCTTCTTCAGCAGGTCCATGTTGGCGTACAGGCCGATGCCGATCAGCTCCATCGGCATGGCGAGCGTCTTGCCGTCGGACTGCGCGAAGGGCTTGGCGTCGGGAGCGATGTGGCTCGCCCAGGACTCCCCCGACAGGTCGGCCAGGTAGCCCGAGGCACCCCACTTCTTCATCTTGTCCGTGTCGACCATGATCACGTCTCCGGCCTTGCCGCCGAGCAGCTCGGGCTGGAGCTTCTGGACGTAGGTGTCGTTCGCGGTGATGTACTCGAAGTCGACCTTGATCTTGGGGTGGGCCTTCTCGAACGCCTTGTTGATCTCCGCGACGTTCGCCGGCTCCGCGCCGCCGCCCTTCCAGGCCTCCACGTGGATGGTCACCGTTCCGTCGCTGGAGGCACTGGACGACCCGCCTCCGCACGCGGCCAGCGATATCGCCATGGCAGCGACCGTGGTGGCGACCGCGAGACGTCTCCCAGAGCGCTTCATTGCACACCTCACCCATCGTCGGTACGAACCGACTTGTCATGTCTGAAGGGGATTTGAATCGATCAGCCTGTGCCGCGTGGGTGCAGAGCTGATACGTACGGAAAGGGTCCGGTCGACCCGAGTTGCGGCGAGCTTTACGCGCCGGTGTCGGGGACTGTAACGCAAAACTTAGAGGACATCTATACGTAACTTTCCGTGGCCGACTCGCCCGGTTGAGGTTGCCCCACCTATCCGGGCTCCACAGGGCGAGACCCGCACGCACGCCGCGTACGCAGGGGTGAGACTCACCCCACGGATGGCTTCGTTGACACTCCATGCAACTTATCGTTAAAGTTTTCTTGGGTATGTGGCGAAGGTGAGGAAGGGCAGGCTCTAAGGTCTTCGCGTGCCGGGCGGCCGCGCGCGGCTCGACAAGGCGGCACCTCGCCCAGGGATTTGATGACCGGATTCGGTTCGACCGAAGCCGGCAGGCAGAAGGAGTTGGGGTGGCAGGGCGGGTGACCATCGCGCAGGTGGCCGAGGAGGCCGGCGTCTCCGCGATGACCGTGTCCAATGTCGTGAACGGCAAGCCGGGGGCCTCCGAGGAGACCCGACGCCGCGTCATGGAGGTGGCCGGGCGACTCGGGTACCGGCCAAACGTCTCGGCCCGCAACCTCAAGGCCGGCCGCAGCGGACTCGTCGGCCTCATTGCCCTGGATCTGACCAGCCAGTACGGACTGGAGATCCTCCGCGGCGTCGCCGACGAGCTGGCCAGCGCCGAGCAGGAGCTGCTCGTCAACGCCTCCTACCACGACGCGATGCGGGAGAAGGACCGGATCGAGTTCCTGGCACGTGGCCTCGTCGACGGTGTACTCATGATCGCACCCGTCCTGGAGGACGAGACGGTCGAGCTGCTGCGCAGGCAGAAACTGCCCTGCGTCATCATCGATCCTCGACGCCTTGACGTACCACTGCCCCGGCTGAGCGTCGACAACTACCACGGGATGCGCGAGGGCACACAGCACCTGATCGACCTGGGGCACACCCGGATCGCCTACCTCCGCGGCGAGGAGGACCTCGAGAGCACGTCCATCCGCTTCCAGGGCTTCGAGGACGCGATGCGGCTGGCCGGGCTGGAAGTCGACAAACAGCTGGTCGCCTCGTGCGACTTCTCCTATGCCAGCGGCTTTCGCGCCGCCTCTCACCTGATCGCCGATCACCATCCGACGGCGATCGTCGCCGGTGCCGATCTGATGGCGCTCGGCGCCATCGATGCCGCACGGGCGTCCGGCCTCAATGTGCCCACGGACTTCTCAGTCGTCGGCTTCGACGACCTCCCGCAAGCGGCGCAGAGCTTTCCGGGTCTGACCACCGTGCGTCAGCCGCTGCACGACATGGGACAGAAGGCAGCCCGCGCGCTGCTGTCCGTCATCGATGGGCAGCGGTTGCTCATGGAGCACATGGAGGTGGGCACCAATCTCGTGATACGCAACTCGACCGCCCCGCCACCCGGCGGCGGTGCGGCGTGACCCGCGCGGTGTCGCACCAGCTCCTTCCGGTAGACCAGGGGTGGGCGCTTCTCGAGGACCGGGCGTCGCGGCGCATCGGTGCAGAACCTGATCGGACTTGAAGTTCCGCCTTGTCCGTCACCGCCCCTGCTGGCCGACGCAGTTCGCTCGGGACGCCGTCCCTTCCGCCCGTTCACACGGTCACGGACCACCTCAACAGCCTTGCCATCGCCCCGGCTCCCCCGAACGAGACCTGCCAACTGCCTCGATCGCCGTGCGCCGCCGTGTAGTTCCTTCCGCAGGGTCCGGAAGCGGGTCGCCGGTTCTCAGTGCTGGGCATCAATAATCCGGGCCCGCGCCAGCGGATCCTCACATCGAAAACGACGGAGACAACCTGGCCGACATCGCCTTCTCCTTCGTGTTCTCCGATGCGGAGCATATGCACCTTGACGATCTCGCCCACCACCTGCTCAACAGGCCTGACGAGCCGCATCGCTGGTTCAACGCTGTGGCCCACGGGCCGCGCGTCGACCCCGGGAGCGATGATGCGGGCACGGGTCGCGGAGACCGCGACCTCCTACCCGGTAAGCCAGGACGTGCTTCGGAAGGAGCGTTGCCGTGACCACTGATCAGATGTGGGGATCCGTGTACCCAAGGGGACAGGGTCGCGTCTCCGATGCTTGGGGGCCCTGTGCCGGGTCCTTCATGGAAGAGACCCCGATCGACGAACTCGCGATGATGCTGCTGAGCGCCGCAGCCCTGACCGGAGAGTCTCCGGAGGATCTGGCGGCCAGGCTGTCGGATGCCGACCTGGCCTCCCTGTACCTGAACTGCGCCCACAAGGTTTGCGCGGTGCGTGGGCCTCAGGCGACATGCCCCGTCGGCGCACGGTGCGACGGCTTTTGGGCGACGACCGCCAGCCAGGCGTCCGCGGAGGGCTGATCGGCGTCGCGTCCAGGCGGGTCGTCAGTTGCTCCGCGCCGCCGGACGCGAGGTGTCCGCCAGGATGCCGGCGGCGTCGGCGGCCAGGTTCGCCACCTCGGTGGCCGCCCGGGCGGCCCGTCCGGACGCTCGCCAGGCGAGCATGCGCAAGGCGGTGGCCGGGGTCGGGGGGAAGACGCCCAGCTGGCCGAGCATGGCGATGTCGTCCCGCAGTGCCTCGTGCCGGACCACCTTCCCGTCGCGGACGTCGAGCAGGTGGATCTGTGCGAAATCGATCTCGCGTCCGGTCGGTGGGATGGCCTGGTCGAGCGCACCGTCCCGGAAACGCACGAACGGGCCGGTGTGTCGGCCCTGCATGCGCAGCTGGATCCAGACCTGATCGTCGTTTCGGGCCATGCCGAGAACCGGGAAGCGCAGGTCGCTGAAGGCCGAACGCAACCACGCCCCTGAGGCCAGAGTGCCCGCCGGTCCCGGAATGGCGCAGGCCGGGGGTGCGACAGCGGCCTCGCGGTTGTAGTTGTCCTCGCCCACGACGTCGACAGCCAGAGCCGGGTCGCCCGTCTCGAGTATCCGGAAGAGCCCGTGCGCCAGTTCGGCGGTGTCCAGTGCCATCGTTTCCACCTCTCCGCTGTGCGGTCCCTCGCTGCTGGAGGACGCTGCCTCGGCTGCCGTGACGGCTTCCGTTCGGTCGCACCGGGCTTGCGAGATTGAAGTTATAGATGACCTATTCAATACGTCAAACGCTCATCGGTAGGATGGCCCCATGGCCTCCAAGCGCGCGTACTCCTCGCCCTTGCGTGAGAAGTCCGCGGCTCAGACGCGCGCGCTGATCCTGCAGCAGGCCACCGAGTTGTTCGCCGACCGCGGTTACGGGCGAGTGACCGTCGCGGACATCGCGGCGGCGGCCGGGGTCGCATCGAAGACCGTCTTCGCGAGCGTGGGAAGCAAGCGCGACATCCTGGACCGGATCGTCGACGAGGGCGTTGCCGCGTCTGGCTACGAGCGCGCCATGGAGCAGGTGCTCGGCCGGCGGACGCCCGAGGCGATCCTCGAAGCCCTCGCTCGCGGAACGCGGTTGGGCAACGAGGGGCAGTTCACCGTGCACGAGGCGATCCGCAAGGCCCTGCCGTCCCACGAGCACGGCGAGGCGCTGTGGGAACGTGCGACCGCGGACTACCGTGGCGCACTCCACGCCGCTGCCCGTCACCTCCACACTCTGACTCCACCGCCCCGCTACACGGTGGAGGAGACAGCGGACCTGCTGTGGTTCTGGTTCGGCCCGAGTGGCTGGCGAACGTTGGTGGTCGAGGACGGCTGGTCGTGGGACAGAGCCGAGGAAGTCCTGTACCGGACCGCCGTCGCCACCCTGTACTGAGGCTGCTGCGCGGCGTGTGCGCTGCGTGCGGTGGGGAGGACGGCCCAAACCCCGTCGGCAGGGACGGCGTCCGGCCACCACGGGCTCAGCCGCCTGTCCTCGTCGGCGTCAGGAAGGCTCGGATCCGCTGGGCGGCCACGTCGGCGCAGGTGTCCATGACGAAGTGGCCGCCGTCGAGCAGGTGGACCTCCGCATCGGGCAGGTCGGCGTGGTACGAGTCGGCCTCCTGCGTCTGGAACGACGCGTCGTCCCGTCCCCAGAGCACCAGCGTGCGGGGCTGGTGCCGGCGCAGCCACTGCTGCCAGGCCGGGTACGCGGCGACGTTCGTGCGGTAGTCGTAGAACAACTCCACCTGGATCTCCGCCTGCCCTGGCCGGTTGAGAAAGGCGAATTCGTCGGTCCACAGGTCGGGGTCGTAGCGGTCGGTCGCCGGGTCATTCCCGAGGTGTCGTGCGCGCGTGGCGGCCAGGGAAAGGAAGTTCTCCCGCAGTGCCGCCTCGTGGGCGGCTCGTTCGGCCCAGAAGGCGCGTCGCGTCTGCCACAACGGCCCGAGCCCGCTGTCGTGGGCCACCGCATTCTGGATGATCAGCGCCTCCAGCCGCTCCGGGTGCGCCATGGCCATCCGGAACCCCACCGGCCTGCCGTAGTCCTGCACGACGAGCGTGTAGCGGTCGACGCCGAGCGCCTCCACGAAGCCGTTCATCACCTCCGCTACGTGGTCGAAGGTGTACGCGAACTCGGCCGGCGCCGGAGCGCTGCTGTGCCCGAACCCGGGATGGTCGGGCGCGATCAGCCGCCACCGGTCGGCCAGACGCTGCAGGAGCGGTTCGAACATCCGCGACGAGGACGGGAATCCGTGCAGGAGCAGCAGGGCGGGCGCGTCCGCCGGTCCGGCTTCGCGGTAGAAGGGGCCAAGGCTCTCGATCCAGCTTCACATCGGCAGTGGTGGCGCCGGCCAGGTCCGGGGTGCGGGTGCTGTGACCTCACTTGGCATAGTTGACCCCGCCAACAGGGCTGCAGGAAAGGAAGGGGCATGGACGAGGAACCGGAGCGCTACCAGGTCGAGTTCGCGAGCGGTACTGCCGCCTCGGTGGAGAAGCGACGCTCCTTCCGCGACCACGAGCGCAACGACATCGAACCCGACCTGCCCGGCTGGCCCCCTGGACAGGCCTTCGCTGTGCGGGGTTTCTTCGGCGAGCTCGGCCGACACGTCCATACTGTCGTCACCGGGCTCCTGATGTTGCCGCTGTACATCATCGCCAGCGCCCTCGGCAGTCCCGCGTCGCCCGACAGGCGGGGGAAGCTGGAGGAGCGTGAGAACGAGGTCGACGACTTCCCCGTCATGTGGGCGGGCGTGGGCGAGACGGCTCGTACGCTGCCCTGGCAGCTCGATCCCTCCCGCCGGTCGTGGCGAATGGTGACCGAGATCGAACTGGCCGAGTCTGATGGGCTCGTGCGCATTACGTCCTACGAGGACACGGCGCGGGGCAGTCGGTTCCTCGCATGGGGCGGCGGCGAGAAGGTTCCGGGATCCGAGGCCATCCTCTGGGAGGTACCTCGGAAGGAAATCGTCGGCGCGGAGATCAAGCGGTTCAGCATGGACGAGGCCGACTTCAAGATCTCCTTCCGGGATGGGTCGTGGGCCCGGCTGACGACGACTTCGTCGCACGGTGCGCAAAGAATCGTGGCTCTCCTCTGCGAGGGATCGTTTTGACCCGGCCCCCGGCTGCGCTGCCCAGCCGCCGGGAGGGAAGGCCGAGGCCCGTCTCCCAACGCGCCAGGTATTCGACAGGGTGTTCCATTTGCGGCGGGTAGAGGGTCAGGGTCGTTCCGGACGATCTTGTACGGAGGTGCCCCGGATGGAGTACGCAGCGCCCGCCCGCCGGGGCCGTCCCCCGGGTTCCCGTACCGCCGAGGGGGAGCTTACGAGCCGCCAGTCGGCCATCGTCCGCTACATCACGGAGTCGGTCGAACGGCGGGGCTACCCGCCGTCGATGCGGGAGATCGGCCAAGCCGTGGACCTCGCCAGCACGTCGTCGGTCGCCCACCAGATGGTGGCCCTCGAGCGCAAAGGCGTTCTATACCGCGACCCGTACCGGCCCCGGGCCTACCGTATCCGCCCTTCGTGGGCACCTGATCTGGGCAACAGGAGCGAGGCGCCGGTCGACGTGCCGCTCGTTGTTCGGATCGCCGCCGGCGCGCCCCTGCTCGCCGAGGAGATGGTCGAGGACGTCTTCTCCATGCCCCGCCAAGTCGTGGGCGACGGGGACCTGTTCGCCCTTACGGTGTCCGGCGACTCCATGATCGACGCCGCGATCTGCGACGGCGACATCGTGACCGTCAGACGGCAGGACAGCGCCGACCACGGGGACATCAGTGGTTCTCTCGGGCAGCAACTGTGGCGCGAGGCAAGCCGATAGGGCTTTGCGCAGCTCAGTGCCGGTTTGGTTGACGCTAGCAGGTGCAACAGGTGTGGCGGTATCGCTGGTTCGGATGACGCCCCGGCGGCAGTCGGAGGCCGCCGGGGAAGGCACCATTCGGTCAGCCGCAGCAGGAGGTCTGGCGATCATCGCCAGGAGCACGCCCATCATCGCGAAGGTCTTCCATGCGGTGACGGTTCGTGGGGCCGGCGGCTTCGGCGTTCATGCGGTGTCCTGCCGGGCGGCGATACGGGTCACCGTGACCGCGATGGTGACCGGCTCCGCGACACCGTGGGTGGCGAGGTGGGAGATGACGGCGGTCCGTACCCGGTCGTGGACGTTCCTGGCGGTGTCCAGCGTTCGGTGGCCCTCGGCCAGGACGCAGCGCACCTCGATGTGCCATCCCGAACCGTCCGGCGCCCGGTCGGCGCGGATGCCTGCCTCGGGCGGCGTGCGGTGAGGCGTGGTGTCCTTCCGGGTAGGCGCGGCGGCTGCCGCGAGGCGGTGGGCGAGGCGGGGTTGCAGGCCGGCCACGCCGGGAACCGCGAGGGCTGCCTCGGCCGCGACGCCGAGGAGCGTGGTCGTGCCGGTGGCGGTCATCACGTGCCACCACCTGTGGGGTGGCCGGGGCCCGAGGAGCCGAGGGGCGGCCACGGCTCCATTACGTCGACCACGGTGATGTCGACAGTCGTCACGGCGAGCCCCAGGTCCTGTCCGGCCGAGTGGAGGACCGATCGGCGTACCTGACGGACCGTGTCGGGCAGCGGGCGGTCGAGGGCGGCGGCCAGGGTCATGGTCACCCGCACGTCGGTGCCCTCGCCCGCGGGTACGAGCCGGCAGGTCGCGGCCCTCGCACCGGGGACCGTGTCCGCGGCCTGCCGCAGTACCTTCGCCGCGGCACTCTCGGCGATCCGCAGGTCCCGGTCCGGGTCGGCCAGTGGCAGCAGCCGTCCGAGCCGGACCTCGGCCCTGACGACGTTCATGACGCGGTCGGCGAGTGCGTGCAGGCCGGAAGAGTCCTCGGCGCGCAGCGCCCGGGTGGCCGCGCTCACCGTGGCCAGTCCCTCGACGGCCTCGCGGCAGTGGGGACAGGACGCGGTGTGCGGGTCCGCGGCCGGAGCCGCGTCCTGCGCCTGTTCCCAGACCCGGCTGAGCAGACGGGAGCAGGGCAGTACCTCATCCCCCTCGAACGGGAGCACGTCGGCGGCGGCTCGGCCGTTGCGGGGCTCGTCGGTTCCGGGCGGTTCGGAAGGCCGCGCGTGCGGGTCGTCTAGCGCCATGGGCCCATCGCCTCCTGCAGGGATCGGCGTGCCCTGAACAGTCTGCCGCGCACCGTCTGCTCACTCGTCCGTGTCACGTGGGCGATCTCCTTGTAAGACAGGCCCTGCAGTTCCCGCAGGATCCAGCAGACCCGCTGTCCGGCGTCCAGCTCGGCGAGCGCGCGGGCCAGGGCGGCCGTGGCCGCGTCCTGCTCGGCGGTCCGGGCGGGCTGGCTCCACGCGTTGCCCGTCTCGGGTTCGACGATGCTGTCCAGGGGGAGGGGCGGCGGTCGACGGCGGCGCATGGTCAGACAGCGGTTGACGGTGATCCGGTACATCCAGGTACGGAACTCCGCACCGTGGCGGTATTCCGGCAGTCGTCGCCAGGCGCTGACGAAGGCGTCCTGAACGGCCTCCTCCGCGTCCTGGGGGTTGCCGAGCATGCAACGGGCCAGGGCCAGGAGGGACCGGCTGTGCCGCTGGACGAGGACGGCGAAGGAGTCCTCGTCTCCCTCGGCCGCCCGTACGGCCAGCAGTCCGTCCGGCAGGTCGCATCCCAGCCGTGGGGAAGCAGCGCGTTCGATCATGACGCTCCCGCGCAGGGCCTGGAACGAGCGTGTACCCCGGCACGTACATGTGATGCACATCACATTCCATGTGTGTGAGAAGTGCGCCGCCCCATATGTCCAACTTTTCGATGGGCATCACGCCGGTGCCCGACCGACCGATCGAGGCGACCGCCATGACGGAGAACATCACCAGCGTCGGCGGGGGCAGCCGGCCCGATGCGGGCGTGAGCGCGCTGAAGGGCCGTACCGGGGCCGGGGCTCCGGCCGAGACACGGGGGAAGACCACCATCGCGGACGGCGTGGTGGCCAAGATCGCGGGCATGGCCGCCCGCGAAGTACCGGGCATCCACAACCTCGGGGCGGGCATGGCCCGCGCCTTCGGCGCCATGCGGGAACGCATCCCCGGCGGAGGCGGAGGCAGCGGCGTCACCCAAGGAGTGAAGGTCGAGGTCGGCGAGCGCCAGGCCGCGGTGGACCTGGACGTCGTCGTCGAGTACGGCGTCTCCATCGTCGATGTCGCCGGCGACGTGCGCACCAACGTGATCAGCGCCGTGGAGCGGATGACGGGACTGGAGGTCGTCGAGGTGAACATCGCTGTCGACGACGTCCACCTTCCCGACGAGGAGGAAGAGTCCGAACCGGGCGAGGGCCGCGTGAGGTGACCCTCTGCCGTGACCGCCGCCGTGTCCCCGGGCACGAGCGGGTGATCACACGGACGAAGACGCTCGCGAGACGGGTGAGTGAATGATGAACGCAGCGGCGACAGGCCTCGCGGCCGGCATGGCCCTGGGCTTCGCCGGTTACTTCGGCGGCTTCTGGGCATTCCTGCTGGTACTGGTCCTGGGTACGGCGGGGCTGATCGTCGGCCTCGTCGTGCAGGGCGACCTCGACCTCCGCACACGGAGGCAGCGGTGAATACCCGCCCCGGTTCCCCACCCCTTGGCGAACGGCCCGGCCCACCGGGGCGATCCGGCGGCCTGCCGCCTCCGGCCGAGCGGGGCGCCACCGTCATCCCGGACAGGGTGGTCGCCCGTATCGCCGCCCAGGCCGCACGCACGGCCCAGTCCCGGCGCGCAGCCATACCGCCCGACCGGAGCGGACCGGCGGCACCCAGCGCTTCCGCCGCCATACGTACCGGATCGGTGCGCCTGCACCTGAGCATGGACCTGCCCTACCCCACCGACATCCCCTACGTCTGCAAGCGGATCCAGCGTGACGTCGCCGAACAGGTGGCTCAGCTGACCGGCTTGGAGGTGGGAGAGGTCACCCTCACCGTCCGGCGACTGGTGACCGCCGCCGGCACGAACCGGGGACGGGTCCGGTGAGCCGCCACACAGCCCGGCACGCCGCGCAGGCATGCCACACGGCCCGGTACGCCGGCACCCCACGCAGGAAGGAGGACCGGAATGACACCCGACCCGGCCCCTCCCGCCCGCAGCTCCGCGCCATCCGCGCGCCACGCCACAGTGCCGCTGACGAAGGAGCCCAAGGAGCCGAGGGAGCTGACAGAGCCCGGTCCGCCCGAACACGACGCTCCCCCTCCGCCGGAACTGGCAGCCGGCGAGCACGACAGACAGCACCCGACCCACCGCCCGTGGTCCGCGCGCCGGCTCCCGGCCGCGCTGGTCGCCTCTGTGGTACTTGTTGCGGCGGGCGCGGCACTGTTCGACGTCGTCGCCGTGCGAGCGGGACGCGCAGCGGCAGCCTGGCGACGGAACCTGGCCGACGAACTGGCCACCCGCCCCGTGGACGACGTGTGGATGCTCACGGGAGCCGCCGTGGCCGCTGCCGCTGGCATCTGGTTGATCGTCCTGGCCCTCACCCCTGGCCTACGCCACTGGCTGCCCCTGCGCTCCCCCGCGCCCGGGCTGCGGGCCTACCTGGACCGCGACGGCGCCGCCGACTTGCTGCGCGACGCCGCCATGCGGGTTCCCGGAGTGAGCAGGGCTCGCATCCGGGTGCGACGCCACCGCGTCAAAGCCCGCGCTGACGTCCGCTTCCGCGACCCCCGCCAGGTGAAGGACGACCTCACCGCCGTCCTCGACGAGGAACGCGACGGGCTAGCCCTCGCCCGCCCTCCCCGAATCGTCATACGAGTGCGGCAACGCACCGACTGACCGACCCCCCAGCACCGGAGCCCGCACCATGACGCCGCGACCTGTACTCAACCGCAGTCTGCTGGCCCTCGCCGGACTGGTACTGCTCGGCGGCGGTCTGCTGATCCTCTTCGCCGGGCTCGACATCTACCAGCGATACGACTTGGTCCCGCCCGTCGGCTGGCCCCTGACCACCCCGGACGACGTCCTCCTCAGCTCCGCCGACCGGGCCCGCTGGAGCAGTCAGGGCTGGTGGTGGTGGCCCGCGGTCATCGCCGCCCTCGCCCTCGTCGCCCTGCTCGCCCTGTGGTGGCTGCTCGCCCAACTGCGCCGACGCCGCCCCGGAGCTTTGCCCGTCGGCGGCACACCCCCGCAGGAAGGCGTCGAACTTCGCGACCTCGCGCTCAGCGACGCGATCGCCACCGAAGCCGATGCCCTGCCGGGGATCGAGAATGCGGCCGTACACATCGCCAGCCGGCCTGCCCACCCCCGCACCCACGTCAGGCTCACTCTCACCCCTCAGGCGGCACCCGGCGCCGCCCTCGATGCCCTCTGCGAAGGCCCGCTCCGCACCGCCAGTCGGTCCACCGGCTCCCCTCCCATGCCCACCGAGGCCCGCCTCCAGGTCGCTCGCCACAAACCCCACCGCGCGGAGTAAGGAGAAACCGCCCCTTCCCGGGTCCCCCCTTGCGCCCTTTGGCAGTTCACAGGGGAACCGGCGCTACTCCCCAAGGGAGAGACCATGATCATCCTGGGTGTCATTCTGCTCGTCGTCGGCTTCGTCACCGGGATATCCATCCTGTGGACCATCGGAATCGTCCTGGCGGTCATCGGAGCGATCCTGTGGGTCCTCGGCACGATGGGACACGCCGTCGCCGGACGACGCCACTACTGGTGACCAATCCCGCGCGGCTGGCCGCCGCCGATCCCCCGAAAACAT